>JBLHSG010000032.1:0-48703 GCA_047626725.1 Ascidiaceihabitans sp. | reverse complement strand
AACCTAAAAGCGGTTATTCCGGGTGGGTCGTCTGTTCCGATGATCCCCGGAGCCGAGATGAAAGACGCGATCATGGACTTTGACTATTTGCGCGAACAGCGCTCTGGTCTGGGGACGGCCGCGGTCATCGTGATGGACAATTCAACAGATGTGATCAAAGCAATCTGGCGCTTGTCCAAGTTCTACAAACACGAATCTTGTGGTCAGTGTACACCGTGTCGCGAAGGCACTGGGTGGATGATGCGCGTGATGGATCGTTTGGTCACAGGCGAGGCAGAGCCCGAAGAAATCGACATGTTGCTGGACGTGACCAAACAGGTCGAAGGCCACACAATTTGTGCGCTCGGCGATGCGGCCGCATGGCCGATCCAAGGGTTGATCCGCCATTTCCGCAATGAAATCGAAGACCGCATCAAACACAAACGCACGGGGCGCGTTAGTGCCGTGGCCGCTGAGTGAAAACCAAAAGGTTTCATATGAAACGAGCCTCGGCTTTTTTGGTTGCAATGGGGTTGCTCGCTGGCTGTTTAGAGCAGCAAAGTGATCCTGTTTTTTCCGTGCCTAATGGCGCGAGTGCCATGCAAGCTCGGGAAGGTTTCAAGAAGGCTGTGATCGTCGCTGAATTGATAGCCGTGAATTGTGGCGGACAGGGCATTGCGAGAAATTATTCAAGTTTAGACAACGTAACAAATGCTTCTTGGGACGGGCTGGTTGCACATGGGTACAGTGTCGAAGAGCTGCAAAAAGCATCTTTGCAAGACAAACGGCAGGACGCTGGTAGTTCCGCACTTCAGTATCTTGAACAACGCGGCGCAATAATTGGGCAGCCAAAGTCAGTTTGCCCAATTGGTAAATCTGAAATCGACAAGCAAACTGCTGTCGGCAAACTGTTGAAACGGGTCTAGAGTCGCTGTGCTGAAAATGTTCGACATAACATTGGCGTGCATCGCTTTGTTCCTGATTGGCGCAAACGCTGTTTTTGCAGCCGATCGGCCGGCCCCTGAGTATTATCTAGAGGCGTTGATCAACACCACAACGGCACAGCAATTGGCGCTGTCATGCCCGACACTCAGCGTTGATTTGGCCGTGATGGCAGATGCCTCAGGTGTGGTTATCAACCGTCTTGAAGCGGATGGATTCACCATGACTGCCGAGCAAACGGGCATGAGCGCATCAACCGATGCGTTGGCCGCGCGCCAGCAGATATTTGTTACGAAACACGGGTTGGACACGCCGACACCAGCCCTTGTCTGTGCAGCAGGCAAGGCGGAAATCGCGGAAGGAACAGTAATGGGTAGTTTTTTGATTGAGGTGCAGCCATGAAAATTATCCAGATCAGCCTCGCTGTTGTTTTAGGCGCAACGCTTTTGTCCGCATGTGCACCGTCAAAAGACCGCATCGCGTTTGATGGTAAATTCTTCAAAGCGAAATTGTCCAAAGTTGACAAGCAGCGCGACCAGTTTGCGATCGAAGTATCACCGGCCTCTGCATCTATTGATGGAGCACGCGAGGCAGGGCGATACGAGGCGATAAAATATTGCATCGCACAATACGGCACATCATCGATCACTTGGGTCGCCGGACCTGACGCCGATGGCACTGCACTGCGCGTTGAAAACGACAAACTGCAACTGCGCGGGGCCTGCAAACCGTGATCATGTACGCCACATATTGCCTGATATGTGCGTTTGGGGCCGCTTGTTATTGCATAACAATGGCCACAATTCCCATGTCTGCCAAAGCGCGGGTGCACGATGCATCGCGTTCTAGTCAGATAAGGAAACTGAAATGCGAAATATGATGATCACAGCAGTAATTATGGCCATGATGGCCGGTTCTGCTCAGGCAAAGCCGCATTTGCGCGATGTGAAATCCATCGATGGATCGCTTTTGGCCGTCGCTTTGGCGAATGAAATCCGCAACCATTGTTCGAATATCTCTCCTCGTCTCTTCAAGGCATTGCGCTTTGTGAACGGATTGCGCGATAAGGCGATCAAGATGGGGTACACGGACGCAGAAATCGACGCATACCGTAAGTCAGACGTAGAAAAAGAACGTTTGAAATCGGAAGGCTACGCATACCTCGCGGCCAACGGTGTTATCACCGGACAGCCCGAAACCTATTGTGCGCTTGGGCGCGCAGAAATCGAAAAATCGAGCCAGATTGGCGCGTTACTCAGGGTGAATTGACGCATGAGCGACCTTCGCAAGATCAACATCGACGGAAACGACATCGAAGTGGACGGGGCAATGACCCTGATCCAAGCCTGTGAACAAGCAGGCGTGGAAATTCCGCGGTTCTGTTATCACGAACGCCTGTCCATTGCCGGCAACTGTCGCATGTGTCTGGTCGAAGTTGTTGGTGGTCCGCCCAAACCTGCCGCGTCTTGCGCCATGCAGGTGCGTGATTTGCGCCCCGGTCCCGAAGGTCAACCACCGGTCGTCAAAACCAATTCGCCAATGGTCAAAAAAGCGCGCGAAGGCGTGATGGAATTCTTGTTGATCAACCACCCGCTGGATTGCCCTATTTGCGACCAAGGCGGCGAATGTGATTTGCAAGATCAGGCGATGGCGTATGGCGTTGATTTCTCGCGCTTTCGCGAACCAAAACGCGCAACCGAAGATCTGGATCTAGGCCCGTTGGTCGAAACCCACATGACGCGCTGCATTTCGTGCACGCGCTGCGTGCGCTTCACGACCGAAGTCGCCGGCATTCACCAGATGGGTCAAACCGGCCGTGGTGAAGATGCTGAAATCACGTCTTACTTGGGCGAAACACTGGATTCGAACCTGCAAGGCAACATCATCGATTTGTGCCCGGTCGGCGCATTGGTGTCGAAACCCTACGCGTTCACGGCCCGTCCTTGGGAACTGACAAAAACCGAATCTGTCGATGTGATGGACGCATTGGGATCCAACATTCGTGTGGACACCAAAGGGCGCGAAGTCATGCGATTTATGCCGTTGAACCACGATGGCGTAAACGAGGAATGGATTTCCGACAAAACCCGTTTCGTGTGGGATGGCCTGCGTCGTCAACGCTTGGACACACCTTACATTCGTGAAAACGGCAAGTTGCGCAAAGCCAGCTGGCCCGAAGCGCTGAGCGCCGTTGCAACTGCGATGACTGGCAAAAAGGTTGCGGGCCTTGTTGGCGATCTGGTGTCCGTCGAGGCAGCATTTGCGCTGAAAACCTTGATCGAGGGGCAGGGCGGTGTTGTTGAATGCCGGACTGATGGCGCAAAACTTCCTGCTGGCAACCGGTCTGGTTACGTTGGCAATGGCTGCATCGAAGATATCGATACGGCGGACAAGATTATCTTGATCGGCACCAATCCACGGGTTGAAGCACCGGTTTTGAACGCGCGTCTGCGCAAGGCATGGTCACGCGGCGCGAACATCGCGATGATCGGTGAACAGGTTGATCTGACATTTGACGTCATCAATTTGGGCACAGGCCGTGATGCATTGGCGAAACTGGCCGCGATGGATCATTCGGACAAAAAAGACGAAGCTGGCCTGATGATCATCGGTTCCGGTGCCTTGAACGAGGCGGACGGCGCGGCTGTTTTGGGCACTGCGATGCAAATGGCGCAAGCGGCGGGATCAAAACTGATGATCTTGCACACGGCGGCCGGTCGTGTCGGTGCGATGGATATTGGTGCCACAAACGACGGTGGCATGGACGCGGTGAGCCAAGCCGAAGTGATCTATAACCTCGGTGCGGATGAAGTCGATATCGATGCTGGTCCGTTCGTGATTTATCAGGGCAGCCACGGTGATCGCGGCGCACATCGCGCTGATGTCATTCTGCCGGGTGCCGCCTATACCGAAGAACCAGGTCTGTTTGTAAACACCGAAGGGCGCCCGCAAATTGCGCAACGCGCCAGCTTTGCCCCCGGTGAAGCCAAGGAAAACTGGGCTGTTTTACGTGCGCTCAGCGGTGAAATGAATGCGACGCTGCCGTTCGATAACATCGCGCAGTTGCGTCAAGCCGTTGTTGCGGCTGTTCCGCATCTTGGTGACGTAGATGTCGTGGCTGAAAATGCATGGCATGCTGAAAAGGCCGGAAAACTGGGCAAAGCGGACTTCCGTACTGCGATCAATGATTTCTACCTGACCAACCCGATCGCGCGGGCCAGCCAGTTGATGTCTGAACTTAGCGCCAATGCCAAGCTTCGTAAGGAACAGGCCATTGCTGCCGAATGAAACGTCTTTGCGCCATATTGATTGTGCCTCTGGTCGCGTGTACGCCGCCAGTGCCAACGGCAGAACAGTTTATTCCCGAATATTTAGGGGTCGAAACTGCTTTGTTGGACAATGATTTGGTACAATTTAACGTTTCTATGACTAATGCTCTCTCGAGCGAAGACGTGTCGCGCTATGCACAATGTGCCGCTGCGCAATATACGTTGATCAGAGGGTGGGGTTTTGCGCGTCATGTACGCACAAATGTGAATGAAGAGGGTGGCGTGTGGTCAGCAGATGCTGTTTACACCATCTCGCCAGCCTTGCCGCGCGGGTTGCGCACGATCGATGCCGAAGTCGAGACTGCGTCATGCGTGGAAAAAGGGATACCGACGGTGTGAGGACATATGGCTGACTTCTTTTTCAATACCACGCTCGGCATGTTACTTGTCATTGTTGGTCAAATTTTACTGGTTGTCGTGCCGCTTTTGGTGGCGCTGGCATTCCTGATGTACGCGGATCGCAAAATCTGGGCGGCGGTCATGATGCGCCGTGGCCCCAACGTGGTTGGCGTGTTTGGCTTGCTGCAAAGTTTTGCGGACTTTGGCAAATACATCGTCAAAGAAATTGTCGTACCTGCGGGTGCGGACAAGGCGGTCTTCTTTATGGCCCCGATGGTCACCTTGGTGATGTCGCTGGTCGCGTGGGCGGTGATCCCGTTTAACGACGGCTGGGTTCTGTCCGAAATCAACGTCGCGATCTTGTATGTTTTCGCCATCTCTTCGCTTGAGGTATACGGCGTGATCATGGGGGGCTGGGCGTCAAACTCGAAGTACCCGTTCCTTGGGTCGTTGCGCTCTGCCGCTCAGATGATCTCGTATGAAGTTTCGATTGGCTTGATCATTATCGGCGTCGTCATTTCGTCTGGTTCGTTGAACTTTGGCGAAATCGTAAGTGCACAAGACACCGGATACGGAATGCTTGGCTGGTACTGGTTGCCGCACTTCCCGATGCTAATCTTGTTCTTTATCAGCGCCTTGGCTGAAACAAACCGCCCACCATTCGATCTGCCCGAAGCGGAATCAGAACTGGTTGCGGGCTATCAGGTCGAATATTCATCAACACCGTTTCTGTTGTTCATGATCGGTGAATTGGTCGCCGTCGTTTTGATGTGCGCACTGATTTCCTTGATGTTCTTGGGCGGTTGGTTGTCACCAATTCCAGGCCTACCTGACGGTATTTTCTGGATGATTGCCAAGATCGGCCTCGTGTTCTTCTTCTTCTCGATGGTAAAGGCGATTACGCCGCGCTACCGCTACGACCAACTGATGCGTTTGGGCTGGAAAGTGTTCCTGCCATTCAGCCTCGCGTGGGTCGTGTTCGTTGCATTTGCTGCCAAATTTGACTGGTTCTGGGGCATCTATGCCCGCTGGGCCGTAGGGGGTTAATCATGACACAGATCGATTATACGCGCGCCGCCAAGTATTTCCTGCTGCAAGACTATTGGTTGGGTTTCAAATTGGGGATGAAACACTTTTTCCGCCCTAAGGTGACGATCAACTATCCGCATGAAAAAGGGCCTTTGTCCCCACGTTTTCGCGGTGAACACGCGCTGCGTCGGTATGCAAATGGCGAAGAACGCTGTATCGCTTGCAAATTGTGCGAAGCGGTGTGTCCGGCCCAAGCCATCACCATCGATGCGGAACCCCGCGAGGATGGCAGCCGGCGCACGACACGGTATGACATCGACATGACCAAATGCATTTACTGCGGTTTTTGCCAAGAAGCTTGCCCCGTGGATGCGATCGTCGAAGGCCCGAATTTCGAATTCTCGACTGAAACCCGCGAAGAGCTGTATTACGACAAAGACAAGCTGCTTTCGAACGGGGATCGCTGGGAAGCAGAGATCGCGCGCAACCTCGAATTGGACGCTCCGTACCGATGAATACTCCCGTCAATCCTTTTGCCGATATGATGGCCAAGATGCATGATCAAATGCGCGATATGTCCAAGGGCATGCCGGGTTTGGATGCGTTTTCGCCTGCCGCTCTTGAGGCGATGATGGGCACGATGCCCAAGGACATGATGGAAACGATGTTCGGCAACAAGCTGGACGAGGGCGCACTTGATGCCCGCACGAAATTACTGCTGACGCTGGCAGGTCTGACCATGCAAGGCGCGCAAAACGAAGTGGCGTTGCGCCAAACCGTGCGTCACGCCAAAGAGGCCGGCGCCAGCGAACAACATATAACCGAGACGATCGGGATGATGGCGATGTTCGCCGGTCTTCCTGCCGTGACCCGCGCGACAGATCTGGCGAAACAGGCCATGACTGATAAAAAAGCGGCTGACAATAAGGATGACGAAACATGAGCGTGTTTGCCTTTTATCTCTTTGCGATTTCCGTAATCGCGGGCGGTTTCTTTACTGTGGTGAGCCGCAATCCGGTACACTCGGTTTTGTGGTTGATCCTGTCATTCCTCAGTGCCGCGGGCCTGTTTGTGCTGCTGGGTGCTGAATTTGTCGCGATGCTGTTGATCATTGTCTACGTTGGCGCGGTCGCTGTGTTGTTCCTGTTTGTTGTCATGATGTTGGACGTCGATTTTGCCGAACTTAAGGCCGAGATGGCGAAATACATGCCGCTGGCGCTGCTGATTGGCCTTATTATTCTGATGCAATTCGTGATGGCGTTTGGTGCTTGGGAAAGCAATGCCGCTGCCGAAGGGTTGCGCACGAACGTCATGCCAACGGATCGTCACAACACCGAAGCCTTGGGGCTGATCCTTTACGACCAATATTTCCTTCTGTTCCAACTGTCCGGCTTGATCCTGCTGACTGCGATGATCGGCGCGATTGTTCTGACACTACGCCACCGCACGGACGTAAAACGCCAAGACGTGGTTGCACAAATGATGCGCGATCCTGCCAAAGCGATGGAACTGAAAGACGTGAAATCGGGGCAGGGGTTGTAAGCGAATACTGGAGACACGGCAGTCAGTCTGCCGCTGTTTGAATACGAGACGAAAAATGACCAAGGATAAGACATGATCGGACTAGAACATTACCTGACAGTAGCGGCGACGCTGTTTGTCATCGGCATTTTTGGGCTCTTTCTGAACCGCAAAAACGTGATCATCCTGCTGATGAGCATCGAATTGATGCTGCTCGCGGTGAACATCAACCTGGTTGCGTTCTCCAGCTTTCTCGGCGACCTCGTCGGTCAGGTGTTTACCTTGTTTGTCCTGACAGTTGCTGCCGCTGAGGCTGCGATTGGCCTGGCGATCTTGGTCTGTTTCTTCCGCAACCGTGGTACGATCGCGGTTGAAGACGTCAACGTAATGAAGGGCTAAGAGCCATGGAACTAACAATACTCTTTGCCCCATTGGTTGGCGCGCTGCTCTGCGGTTTTGGCTGGCGATTGATCGGCGAAACGGCTGCGATGTGGGTGTCCACTGGCTTCCTGTTTCTGTCGGCGATCCTGTCTTGGGTTGCCTTCCTCAGCTTTGATGGCGTGACCGAGAACATCCAGATTTTGCGTTGGATCGAAAGCGGTACACTCAGCGCTGATTGGGCGATCCGGATGGACCGTTTGACCGCGATTATGCTGATTGTCATCACAACAGTGTCCAGCCTCGTGCACCTGTATTCCTTTGGTTACATGGCCAATGACCCGCAATGGAAAGATGGCGAAAGCTATAAGCCGCGCTTCTTTGCGTATCTGTCATTCTTTACGTTTGCGATGTTGATGTTGGTGACGTCCGACAACCTGATCCAGATGTTTTTCGGATGGGAAGGGGTTGGCGTTGCGTCATATCTTTTGATCGGTTTTTACTATCGCAAGCCATCCGCGAACGCAGCTGCAATCAAAGCGTTTGTTGTGAACCGTGTCGGTGATTTCGGTTTTGCTCTTGGTATTTTTGCGATCTACATGATCTTTGATTCAGTCCAGTTTAGCGTGATCTTTGCGGATGTGCCGGATCATGCGACGGAAACCATCAGCTTCCTGTGGGGCGAATGGAACGCGATCGAAGTCATTGCATTGCTGTTGTTTGTTGGCGCGATGGGCAAATCTGCGCAGTTGTTTTTGCACACGTGGTTGCCCGACGCGATGGAAGGGCCGACGCCTGTGTCTGCTTTGATCCACGCCGCGACGATGGTAACGGCCGGTGTTTTCCTGGTTTGCCGCATGTCACCGATCATGGAATTTGCGCCATATGCGACAGGTTTCATCGTTGTCGTTGGCGCGACGACCGCGTTTTTTGCCGCGACTGTGGGCTTGGTTCAAACCGATATCAAACGCGTCATTGCGTATTCTACCTGTTCGCAACTGGGCTACATGTTTGTGGCCGCGGGCGTTGGCATGTACTCCGCCGCGATGTTCCACTTGTTCACGCACGCATTCTTTAAGGCGATGTTGTTCTTGGGGGCCGGTTCGGTCATTCACGCCATGCACCACGAACAAGACATGACGAACTACGGCGGTTTGCGTAAAAAAATCCCGTTTACGTTTGCCGCGATGATGATTGGTACGCTGGCCATCACCGGTGTCGGTATTCCACTGACGCATATCGGTTTTGCCGGTTTCTTGTCCAAAGATGCGATCATCGAAAGCGCCTATGCAGGTCAGTCGATGTACGGCTTCTGGTTGCTGGTGATTGCAGCGGCGATGACGTCGTTCTATTCTTGGCGTCTGATTTTCCTAACTTTCTATGGCGAAGCGCGCGGCGACAAACATACGCACGAACACGCGCATGAAAGCCCGATGGTTATGCTTGTGCCTTTGGGTGTGCTCGCGATGGGCGCGATCTTTGCCGGTATGATCTGGTTCAAGCCGTTCTTTGGGCACGCGGACGAGGTTGGTAAATTCTACGGAATTCCAGTCGCTGAAGCAGGCGCACACGGTGCAGAAACTGTTGAAGGGGCCGAAGACGGTCACGGTTCAGCCGCCAAACCAGGCGAAGCAGAACACCACTATACATTTGCTGGGAAACCGGGAGAGGGCGCGATTTACATTGCCCCTGATAACCACATTCTTGAGGACGCGCACGCTGTTCCAAAATGGGTCAAGGTATCGCCGTTTGTCGCGATGGCCTTTGGTTTGCTGATGGCGCTTTGGTTCTACATTTGGAACCCGACGTTGCCTGCTCGTTTGGCAGAAAACCAGCGCCCGCTGTACTTGTTCCTCAAGAACAAATGGTACTTCGATGAACTGTACAACTTTGTCTTTATCCAGCCAGCAAAAGCGCTTGGTCGCTTCTTGTGGAAAAAAGGCGACGGCAGTGTCATTGACGGCACGTTGAACGGCATCGCGATGGGTGTCATCCCGTTCTTTACCAAATTGGCAGGGCGCGCGCAGTCCGGCTACATCTTTACCTATGCCTTCGCCATGGTGATCGGGATCGCGGTCCTTGTCACGTGGATGACGATGAGCGGAGGAGCAAACTGATGGACAATATCCTATCAATCGTCACGTTTATTCCTGCGGCTGCTGCCCTGATTATGGCGCTGTTCCTACGTGGTGATGACGAGGCCGCGCGCAAAAATGCAAAATGGATTGCCGCAGTTGCGACAGTTGCCACGTTTGTCGCATCACTATTCGTCCTGTCGGGTTTCAACGCTGACGATGCTGGTTTCCAGATGGTCGAACAAGGTTCCTGGATCATGGGCCTGCAATACAAAATGGGTGTTGATGGCATCAGCATTTTGTTTGTGATGTTGACTACGTTTATGATGCCTTTGGTTATTGCGGCGTCTTGGAACGTGGAAACGCGGGTCAAAGAATATATGATCGCGTTCCTGCTTCTGGAAACGCTGATGTTGGGCGTGTTTATGGCGCTTGATCTGGTGCTGTTCTACTTGTTCTTCGAGGCTGGCTTAATCCCGATGTTCTTGATTATCGGAATTTGGGGCGGTGCAAACCGCATTTACGCCAGCTTTAAGTTCTTCCTTTATACTTTCCTTGGATCGGTTCTGATGTTGGTGGCGATGGTCGGGATGTATTCCGACGCGGGCACCACTGATATCGCGATGCTGCTGAAACACGAGTTCAGCTACGGCACGATCAACATCCTTGGCATTCAGGTTGTTGGTGGATTGCAAACGCTGATGTTCTTAGCGTTCTTCGCCAGTTTTGCCGTAAAAATGCCAATGTGGCCGGTGCACACGTGGCTGCCCGATGCACACGTTCAGGCCCCGACTGCGGGTTCTGTCGTATTGGCTGCGATCCTGTTGAAAATGGGCGGCTACGGTTTCTTGCGGTTCTCGCTGCCAATGTTCCCGGTTGGGTCAGATGTAATGGCGACATTCGTTTTGTGGATGTCAGCGATCGCGATTGTTTACACATCATTGGTCGCGCTGGTTCAGGAAGACATGAAAAAACTGATCGCTTATTCGTCAGTGGCACACATGGGTTTCGTGACGATGGGTATTTTCACGGCGAACCAGCAGGGCCTAGATGGCGCGATTTTCCAGATGATCAGCCACGGCTTTATCTCGGGTGCGTTGTTCCTGTGTGTCGGCGTGATTTATGACCGTATGCATACTCGTGAAATCGACGCTTATGGCGGTCTGGTAAATCGGATGCCTGCCTACGCGATGATCTTTATGTTCTTTACTATGGCCAACGTCGGTCTGCCGGGAACCTCCGGGTTTGTTGGCGAATTCTTGACGCTTGTGGCCGTCTTTCAGGTGAATACTTGGGTTGCAGCCGTCGCGACAACTGGCGTGATTTTGTCCGCAGCCTATGCGCTGTGGTTGTATCGCCGTGTCGTTATGGGCGATTTGATCAAAGAAAGCCTGAAATCGATCACTGACATGACTACGCGTGAGCGCTGGATCTTTGCACCGTTGGTCGTCATGACACTGCTGTTGGGAGTTTATCCCGCTTTGGTTCTCGACATCATTGGCCCATCTGTGGCTGCCCTTGTGAACAACTATGATACGGCACTTGCCGCGGCGGATGCCGCATCGCAAGTGGCCTCTCAATAAAAAGGAGCGGGGCCTATGTCCGCTGATCTGAGCACAATTCTGCCGGAAATTCTGTTGTCTTTGTTTGCGATTTTCGCGCTGCTTGGCGCGGTTTACACGGGCAAGGATAATTCCGCGACGGCACTTGTCTGGTTGACCAGCGCGGTCATGCTGGTGCTGGCGGTTTGGATCGGCACCATGGGCGGTGGCAGCAATGACGCCTTTGGCGGTATGTTCATCGACGATGCCTTTTCTCGCTTTGCAAAGGTTGTAATTCTCGTGTCCGCGGCGGCCGTTTTGGTGATGTCCGAGGGGTACATGACGCAGCGCGGTTTGTTGCGCTTTGAGTATCCGGTTCTTGTTGCGCTCAGCGTTGTTGGCATGATGATGATGGTCAGCGCGGGTGACTTGATGTCGCTTTATATGGGGCTGGAATTGCAGTCTCTGGCGCTTTACGTCATTGCATCTTTGCGTCGCGACAGTGCAAAATCTACCGAAGCCGGCTTGAAGTATTTCGTGCTTGGCGCGCTGTCATCCGGCCTGCTGTTGTATGGTGCGTCGCTTGTCTATGGCTACGCGGGCACCACGTTGTTTTCCGGCATTATCCAAACGGCTGTCCACGGTGAAGTCTCCCTTGGCCTGTTGTTTGGTCTGATTTTCCTTATCTCGGGCATGGCCTTCAAAGTGTCTGCTGTGCCGTTCCACATGTGGACACCAGACGTCTATGAAGGCGCGCCAACTCCGGTCACAGCCTTTTTTGCGACGGCGCCCAAGGTCGCCGCGATGGGCCTGTTTGCCCGCGTTATGCATGACGCATTTGGCGCAGCTGTCGCCGATTGGCAGCAAGTTGTGGCGCTGTTGTCAGTTCTGTCCATGTTCCTTGGCGCAATTGCGGCCATTGGTCAGACAAACATCAAACGTCTGATGGCGTATTCGTCGATCGCCCACATGGGTTATGCCTTGATCGGCCTTGCTGCTGGCACCCAACTGGGCGTTCAGGCGATGCTAATTTACATGGCGGTCTATGTGACGATGAACATCGGTACGTTCGCATTCATCCTTATGATGGAACGGGACGGCCAACCGGTGACAGACATTGCATCGCTGAACATGTATTCCAAGGTCCACCCGGGCAAGGCCATTGCGCTGATGGTTCTGCTGTTTTCACTGGCCGGTGTACCACCGATGTTGGGCTTTTTCGCCAAGCTGGGCGTGTGGCAAGCGGGCATTGATGCCGGACTGGTTTGGCTGGTTGTGGCAAGTGCGGTCGCATCAGCAATCGGCGCGTATTACTACCTTCGCATTGTATTCTTTATGTACTTTGGCGAAGCCCAAGCAGAGCCATTGGACAAAGGCCGCTCGCCAATCTTGTGGGGGTTTTTGATGGCGTCCGCAGTGATCATGGTTGTCGGAATTGTAAATCTGTTCGGTATCGAAGGTCCTGCAATGGCCGCGGCTGCAGCGCTTGTTAACTAAGCAGCCCACCCGACACGAGACGATATTGTGATCGGGTGGCCTGAAGGCTACGGAAAACGGGTTCTCAAATCCGTCGATTCCACTCTGAGTGAAGCAGCGCGAATTGCACCAACCCTATCCGGACCAGAGTGGATTTTGGCGCTTGAGCAAACAGCAGCGCGAGGCCGGCGCGGGCGCGCGTGGTCAATGCCTGGGGGAAATTTTGCCGCGACGTTGATACTACCTGTGACAGAACCACCGGCAACCGCGGCGTTACGATCCTTTGTGGCGTCACTTGCTTTACGTGATGCGTTTGTTGCGGTTAGTGGCCACGAGAACGCCTTTGCCCTAAAATGGCCAAATGATGTTTTGCTGCGCGGCGGCAAGGTGGCGGGCATCCTGTTGGAAAGCGCCAGCGCCGGATCCGCCCTTAGCCATCTGTCGATTGGCATTGGCGTAAATCTGGCCGCAGCCCCGGCAGCATCTGACGTCGAAACAGGGGCGGTTCCACCAGTTGCCTTGCGCAGTGCGTTGAACGTTTCCGTCACACCCGAGGCATTTTTGGACGCACTTGCGTCGTCTTATGCGCGCTACGAAACCCAGTTCGTGACCTACGGTTTTGCCCCGATCCGAACCGCTTGGATGGCAAATGCCGCGCGATTGGGTGACGTCATCACCGCGCGCACAGCCCGCGAAGAATGGGTTGGCACCTTTCGCGAGGTGGACGAGACAGGCCAACTTGTTCTAGAGACATCCCAAGGCATCCGCACCATTCCGGCAGCGGACGTGTATTTCTAAAGTAGGGGAGCAATCTGATGCTTCTGGCGATTGACTGCGGTAACACAAACACAGTGTTTTCCATCTGGGATGGGAAACAGTTTATCGGCACGTGGCGCACGGCGACTGACTGGCAGCGCACTGCGGACCAGTATTACGTCTGGCTTAGAACGCTGATGCAATTCCACGAAATTGACGTGCAAATCACTGATGTGATTGTGTCTTCGACAGTGCCGCGTGTGGTGTTTAACCTGCGTGTGCTCGCAGATCGGTATTTCAATACGCGCCCCATTGTGGTCGGCAAAGCAGATTGTTTGTTGCCTGTGGATGTGCGTGTTGATGCGGGCACAGCCGTGGGTCCCGACCGTTTGGTGAACACTGTTGCAGGATTTGATCTGTACGGCGGCGATTTGATCATGGTCGATTTTGGCACGGCCACGACCTTTGATGTGGTCGACACGGATGGGGCCTATGTTGGCGGGGTGATTGCGCCGGGCGTTAACCTTAGTCTGGCCGCATTGCATCAGGCGGCGGCGGCATTACCACACGTCGATATTTCAAAACCTCAAGCAGTTGTGGGCACGAACACCGTTGCATGCATGCAATCTGGGGTGTTTTGGGGTTACGTTGGGCTGGTTAAAGAGATATGCGCCCGTATCAAGGCAGAGCGTGGCCGAGAGATGAAAGTGATCTCGACCGGGGGGCTGGCACCATTGTTCCAGCAAACCGAAGCGCTATTTGATGACTTTCAAGATGATTTGACGATGCACGGGCTGACCGTGATCCATCGATACAACAAGGAAAATAACTGATCTCATGAGCAGTGAACGATTAATCTACCTTCCCCTCGGTGGGGCGGGCGAAATTGGCATGAATGCCTACGTCTATGGCTACGGAAAACCTGAACACGAACGACTGATTGTGGTCGATCTGGGCGTGACTTTCCCCGATATGGACGGTTCTCCTGGTGTGGATTTGATCCTGCCAGATATTGAATGGCTCGAGGCGCGCAAAGACCGCATCGAAGCCGTTTTTGTAACTCACGCGCACGAAGACCACGTCGGCGCGATTGCCCACACGTATTCACGTCTTGGCGCGCCGATTTATGCGCGTGCCTTTACGGCGAACATCGCGCGTCGCAAAATGTCCGAACATGGACATCCCGATGATGCGGTGACGGTTGTTGGCGCATGGCCTGAACAGCGTGACTTTGGCCCGTTCAAAGTTGGCTTTTTGCCGATGTCGCATTCGATCCCCGAAAGCAGCGCGATGATCATCGACACACCGCATGGTCGCGTGATCCACACGGGCGATTTCAAATTGGACAAAACGCCATTGGTTGGCGAAGCGTTCGATCCTGATTTGTGGGCCGAAGTGTCTGCTGGTGGTGTCAAAGCCTTGGTCTGTGACAGCACAAACGTGTTTTCGCCCAAAGCCGGCAAGTCAGAAATTACCGTCGGACCAGAGATCGAAAAATTGGTGTCCAGCGCCAAAGGCATGGTTGTCGCGACAACATTCGCATCCAACGTGGCCCGCGTGAAAACATTGGCCGAAGCCGGCGAACGGGCAGGGCGGTCTATCGTTTTGCTGGGGCGCGCGATGCGGCGTATGGTCGAAGCATCGATTGAAACCGGCGTGTTAAAAGACTTCCCTACGGTTGTTAGCCCGGAAGATGCCAAAAGCCTGCCGCGCGAAAACTTGATGCTGTTGGTCACCGGATCGCAAGGCGAACGCCGCGCTGCATCCGCGCAATTGGCCCGTGGGAAATACATGGGTTTGACGATGAAAGAGGGCGATATGTTCCTGTTTTCATCCAAAACCATCCCCGGCAACGAACGCGGTGTAATCCGCATTATCAACGCGTACTCTGAAATGGGTGTGGATGTTGTTGATGATTCATCCGGCCTGTACCACGTGTCTGGCCACGCCAACCGTCCCGACATCGAAGAGATGCACAATTTGGTGAAACCCCAGATTTTGATCCCGATGCACGGCGAACACCGTCATTTGCGCGAACATGCAAAGCTGGGCGAAGCCAAGGGCATCAAAAGTGTTCTGGCTGTGAACGGTATGATGATTGACCTGTCTGGCAACAAACCAAAAGTTGTTGAATACGTCGAAACCGGACGTACCTATCTGGACGGTTCTGTGCAAATCGGCGCGTTGGACGGTGTTGTGCGCGATCGTATTCGCATGGCGTTGAACGGCCATGTGGTTGTGACCCTGATCTTGGATGATGGCGACGAGCCGTTGGGCGATCCGTGGTGTGAACTGATGGGCTTGCCGGATACGGGCAGCTCGAACACAGCGTTGGTCGAAGTGATCGAACACGATTTGGGCCAGTTCCTTGGTCGCGCCGATCCTAAAACGCTTAGCAACGATGATGATCTGGGCAATGCGCTGCGCAAAATTGTGCGCAACACGGCACAGGGTGAAATTGGCAAAAAGCCAGAAGTCACCGTTGTGGTGTCACGTCTGCACTAGTCTGATGGGAACAGGGGGCTTTGCCCCCGCGTTTTCTTGTAGGAAATTTCGAGACATAAAAAAGGGGCTCAGATTACTGGGCCCCTTTTTCTATTGGTTCATCGGTCCTGGTCGACGATCAGCCTTTGTAGCGATCCGCAAAGCTAAGTTCGATGAAAGTGGGCGTATGGTTGCCCAATCCAGTGACTTTGTTCCCGCCACGATCATTGTTGCGATCAGACGATTTTGACGCAGATGTTGACCGGTTGTTCGACTGCGGCGCGCGTGTTTCAGATTTGGTTTCAGGTGTTTTTGCTGGTTCTGCAGCGGCCTGAACTGGTTCTGGCGCGGTTGCTTTTGCCTGCGTGTCGGCGGATTTTTCTGACCGGCGTCTGCTGTTGCGCGGTGCCTTTTCAGGCGTCGATTCGGCAGCTGGTTTTGCGTCTACAGGCTTGGCTTTTGATTTCGGTTTTTCCGCAGGCGCAGGTGCACTGGTCGGCAGTGGGTTTTCGATGCGCGGGATGGCTTTTTGCAGCAAGCGTTCCACGTCTTCGAAATTCTTTTCGTCACGTGTCGTGCAAATCATGATTGCTTTGCCTTCACGACCCGCGCGGCCTGTGCGGCCGATCCGGTGAATGTAGTCTTCTGCGTGGCTAGGCACGTCAAAGTTAAACACGTGGCTTACAGACGGAACATCCAAACCGCGCGCCGCAACATCAGAGGCGCACAAAAAGCGCAGTTCGCCTGAACGAAACTGATCCAATGTCTTTGTACGTTGTGACTGGTCCAGATCCCCGTGGATCGGCGCCGCGTCGTACCCGTATTTTTTCAATGACTTAGCAACGGTATCAACATCGGTTTTGCGGTTACAAAAGATGATGGCGTTTGTGCATTTTTCAGCTTCGTTATCGATCAACATCCGCAAAACTTTGCGCTTTTCCGTGCCTTCACGGTCTTTGCGCGATCCCTTGAACATGACCACAGCCTGTTCAATTGTTTCTGACGCTGACGCCTGACGCGCAACTTCGATGCGCGCGGGGTTGGACAAGAAAGTGTTGGTGATCCGTTCGATTTCGGGGGCCATTGTGGCCGAGAAAAACAGCGTTTGGCGGGTAAACGGCGTCAGGCCAAAGATGCGTTCGATGTCCGGAATGAAACCCATATCGAGCATGCGATCGGCTTCGTCCACAACCATGATTTTCACGTCAGTCAGGATCAGTTTGCCGCGTTCGTGGTGATCAAGCAGTCGACCAGGTGTGGCGATCAAAACGTCGACGCCTTTGTCGATCAGTTTGTCTTGCTCTTTGAACGACACGCCACCAATCAGCAACGCTTTGGTCAGCTTAAGGTGTTTTGTATAAGTGTCAAAGTTTTCAGCAACTTGCGCAGCCAATTCGCGCGTAGGGCACAAGACCAAAGACCGTGGCATCCGCGCACGGGCACGTCCGCGCGCTAGCATCGTGATCATTGGCAGCGTAAAGCTGGCCGTTTTTCCAGTGCCGGTTTGGGCAATCCCCAGAACGTCGCGCCCTTCAAGGGCCGGTGGAATTGCGCCCGCTTGGATGGGCGTGGGTGTTTCATAACCAGCTTCTTGGATGGCTTTGAGAACCTTGGAATTCAGGTTGAGATCAGAAAATTTTGTCATGTATGTCCGAATTGTTGCGGACATTCACTTGGCCCGCGGCAGCGATTTGCGCCGGCCCGAATGGCCCTAGGGGCGATCTGTTGATCGCAGCACTTGAGCGCCCATATCAAGAAGCGCAGTTGGGGTCAAACTATCAAGCGAAATCAGGGAAATGACGCGCCAATTTTGCATCTAAATTCAGGTCGATTTCGCGGTACATATCGCGAGCTTGCAGGCGGGCGCGCAAGGCATCGGTGTCTGTGGCAACTTCGGTGTAAAAGCGGCGCAGGCCTGCCTCGCCTTCGGACGATTCTAGGGCTTGGAACATGTCGTGCAGGGTGACGCCGCCCTTTTTGGCGGATTGCGCGGGGGCCAATTCGGATCGGTATGACCCTTTTTCAAGGCGATAATGATAGGCGGCAATCCAGTCTTCCCAAGATTTTGCATGCGCGTGGGCCAAATCCAAATCGGTCATTTCGACCTCGTTCGGGTTCATAACGTCACCTTGAAACGCGTTGTGGATGCGTAGACTGATGTTTTCTAAACCTGTGCGTACAAACAATTTTCCTGCAACATGGCTTAGGAATCCACCTTTGATGTAGGCACCAAATTCAGGATAAATGTCGCGGACAATCTGGTTGCGATCAGGACTGTTCGGAATGAACGACTTGTAGGTGTTTCCCGGTCCGGCCAGTTGTTCTAGTGGGCGCACACGCGCGCATTGCGTTTCTGAGGGCAGTGCCGCCAGTGCCGCCGACACATCGGTTTCAGGCACCAGAAACTCGTCAACGTCCATGTGTATCAGCCAGTCAACGTCGACTTTGCGCCCATAGGCGTGTGTGGCGTTGCGGCTTTGGCGGACTTGATGTTTTTGTGGGCGATTGCCGCCTAGTTTTTGCCAATGTGCGGTGTCACAGGCCTGAACGCGAATTTTCGAATGGGCCTTTAGCGGCGCAAATGCGTCGCTGTCGGGGTCATCAAGGTACAGATACAACCGATGTGCGCCAGCATCGATATTGTAGGCCGCAAACCGCAAAATGTCCTGCGTGGGTGCCAGAATTGTTGTCGCCAGCCCCCATTTTGTCATGTTTAAATCCCTACTGATCCAAAGTGGCGCGTGACTTTTTCATCCAAATCCAAACGCCATGTCAGCAGCATGTCATGTGCGGCCAATAGGTCAAGCCGCTCGGGGCTGGCCACGCACATTTCATCAAAGAACCTGCGCAAGCCAGCGTCGCCTTCTTCGTCAATAATGACGGTAAGAATGTCGTTCAAGACGATGTTTCCATTGTCTTTCTTACGGTACGATCCCTTGTTCAAGCGAAACTGAAAATGGGACTTAAACGCCTCCCAATTTGGGGCATGGGCATGTCCGATAACGACGTCAGGCAGGGGATGACCGTTGATGATTTTTGCACCTTTGTGCAGCATCGCATGAATTCCAAACCGCACATTTGGCAGGCCCACACGCGCGATATTCTTACCGCCAGAGTAGCTGATAAACCCTTCTGGAACAAAACCACCAAAGGTCGGATAGATTTTACGCAGCTCGTGTTTTTTGCGTTTGGCGTGTTTTCGGGCACGTTTGAAATGCGCCTGCGTGGTCCAGGGATCTTCGCTCGCCATCATCTCGACCGGGGTGATCCGGGCGTAGGCGGCGTCATCCGGGGTAGTGGCCAAATGGGTCGCCAATGGTGCCTCGGTCAGTAAAAATTCATCGACATCAATGTGGCACAACCAGTCCATATTGCTGCGATTGTAGGCGCGCGTTGCATTGTACGCTTGGCGAAGCTGATGTGATTCACGCGCCTTTTCAGGGGCTTGTGCCCAATAGGCATCATCACACTGCACAAATCTAACTTTGGGATTGGCCAAGTGATCAGCAAGGTCCGGATCAGGCAGATCAAGGTGAATCACGATATCTGCGGCCCCCATATCAAGGTGCCATGCAATAAATCGCGCGATGTCCAAAGCGGGGGCTTTGATGGTGCTGACAACACCCCAAAGCAAGGCGTTCGGATCGGTTTGTGCAGGCCGTGTCGGCGTCAAAATCGTCTTGCGGATGGCCGGATTTGACGTCGCACTGCCCATGCCGTTAAACCATCATTTCCTTTGTCGCAGTCAGGCGAATGTCGGTGTAATCACGTTCTACGCGGTCAATATCCCACTGCAATCTGGTCAGATAAACGACGGCACCATCATGGTCATGTGCGATGTGCTGTTTGTTGCTTTCTGCAAATTTATCAACGGCTTGCCGTTCGCCGTTCACCCAACGCGCAGAGGTGAATTGTGATTGTTCAAATCGCACTGGCAGGCCGTATTCCAGCTCAATCCGGCTGGCCAATACTTCGAATTGTAATTGCCCGACAACACCGACCACGAAGCCGGAGCCGATCGCGGGTTTAAACACTTTTGCTGCACCTTCTTCGGCAAATTGCATCAGGGCTTTTTCGAGGTGTTTGGCCTTAAGCGGATCACCCGCGCGCACGCCTTGCAACAATTCCGGCGCGAAGGATGGAATGCCAGAAACACGAATGGTTTCGCCTTCGGTTAGCGTGTCGCCGATGCGCAATTGTCCGTGGTTTGGGATGCCGATGATGTCGCCGGCCCATGCCTCTTCGGCCAGTTCCCGATCCGAGGCTAAAAACAGCACTGGGTTCGAAATTGCCATGATTTTCTTGGTCCGCACGTGGGTCAATTTCATGCCGCGATGAAAATGGCCGGACGCGAGACGTACAAACGCAACACGGTCACGATGTTTTGGGTCCATGTTGGCTTGAACCTTGAAAACAAAGCCAGAAACCTTGGTTTCTTCGGGCGCGATGTTGCGTGGTTGCGCTGTTTGAATCTGCGGTTCGGGCCCATAATTGGCGATGCCTTCCATCAATTCCTTAACCCCAAACGAATTGATCGCAGAGCCAAACCAGATAGGCGTCAATGACCCTTCGGCCATCGCGGCCTTGTCCATCGGGGGCAGCAGGGCGCGGGCCATTTCCAGTTCTTCACGCAGTTGCGCCAGTTGGGCTGCGGGCACGTGTTCGGCCAGCTTTGGATCGTCCAAGCCGTTGATTTCGATAGATTCCGAGACCTTGTTGCGATCAGCACGGTCCATCAATTCCAAACGGTCGCCCAGAATATCATAGCAGCCAATGAAATCACGCCCGACGCCAATCGGCCAACTGGCAGGGGTCACGTCAATCGCAAGGTTTTCTTGGATTTCGTCAATGATCTCAAATACATCACGGCTTTCGCGGTCCATCTTGTTACAAAACGTCAGGATCGGCAGATCGCGCATGCGGCAGACTTCGAACAGCTTTTGCGTTTGGGATTCAACACCTTTTGCCCCGTCGATCACCATCACGGCTGCGTCCACGGCCGTCAGTGTGCGGTAGGTGTCTTCGGAAAAATCAGAGTGACCCGGTGTGTCCACAAGGTTAAAGCGGAAGTCTTTGTAATCAAACGACATTGCAGAAGCCGATACAGAAATCCCACGGTCCTTTTCCATCGCCATGAAATCGGATCTGGTGCGGCGCGCTTCGCCTTTTGCCCGCACTTGACCCGCCATCTGGATCGCGCCCCCGAACAACAGGAATTTTTCCGTCAGGGTCGTCTTGCCCGCATCCGGGTGCGAAATAATCGCAAACGTGCGACGACGCGCAATTTCGGGCGGCAAGGCGGGGCGATTTGAGGCGGTGTCTAACATAAGACCCGCTATAGATTGGGGGGTGGTGTGGCGCAAGGTGCGGGTGCGTCGAGACTCACCTTACTGTCTGTTAGGTAAGGTGTGCGTGTCGCGCACCACGATCTAGCGAGACGAGGCTTTCTTTAGCAACTCCGCCGCGTCAGGTCTGTTCAACAGCCCTTCTTGTACGTCCAAACCGGAATGGGGCAGGTTGGAATGACCAGGGATCACGTCGCCCAGGCTTTCCGACAAATCGGTAGGCAGCACGGGTTTTGTGCGACTGTCGATGAGCATTGATTCCGCCGCAATTCCTTCAGCATAGATCATTTGATGTCCGTCAAACAGCAGCTGGAAATAGTCCACAAACCCACCGTCGCGCACCGTGACGCTATCACCGTTCACCAGATGACGGGCCTTGACCATCAGTTCAGATCGACCAGCCCCCAGCGCATCGCTGCGTTGATAAATAAACAGGCGGTGATCGGGGCTTAGGATCAGATCATGTTCGTTGTTCAGCGTGCCTGCCCCGATGCAAATCGGGGCAAATTCACCCACCGCACGCACAGTGCTTTGCCCGATCCAGCGGACTTCTTGGGGGCCATCATCACGGGTCAGAACCCGATCGCCGATTTTGATGTCTTCGATAGGGCGCTGCGCACCAGAGGCGAGCGTAATATGCGTGCCGCGCGAAAAGCTGACACAGGCAACTTGGGCAAATTTCTGCGCCGGATTGTCAATATTGATCCCGATAATCGAATAGGCGGTGCGGTGGCTTAGCGGGGCCAATGGTAGCAGATAGATGTCGTTCACATCGCCGCTCGCATCGACTTCGACCAGCACCAATGCGTCCGATGTTTGCCCGTCCGGTGACATAAGCGTCAGCGCGCAATCCAGATGGATTGTCGCGCCTGCTGCGCCGATTTCGGTGTCTTCGGACACGATGAACATCGCGGCCCCATCCGCGTGCAACGACAGGCGCGCGGGTTCGCTGCCGTAGCGATATTCATAGACGTCATCCAACAACAGTTCTGCTGCGAACGACAATTCATCGTCCAGATTTGCACCGTCGATCACCGTGAAATCACGGCTTCGGATCACCGGCAGGCTTTGTGCGGGCGTTTGGGTATCACTTGGATTGAGTCGTGAATCTGTGGTCATTGAAACACTGGAACCTGCGTTTACCGGATTGTTTGTAGTACATTTAACTTAAACTAGAACTGTGGCGATGTAGCGTCAACCGATGGCCAATTTCAAGGTGCCTGCATGCGCACGAAACCGTGGTCGCCAAATCCCCGACAAAGGCTGGTCCTTGTACGACCCAAAGTGCTAAGGATTCCCCAACATCTATTCAGGAGCGATCGATATGGACTTGGGAATCAAAGGCAAACGCGCACTGGTTTGCGCATCATCAAAGGGCTTGGGTCTGGGCTGCGCCGAGGCATTGGCCGCCGCGGGTGTGAACCTCGTTATGAACGCACGCGGATCAGACGCGCTTGAGGCATCGGCCCAAGCCATTCGCGACGCATACGGTGTCGACGTGGTGACAGTCGCCGCAGATATCGCAACAGCCCAAGGGCAGGCCGCTGTTTTGGCTGCCGCAGAAGGTGTCGATATTTTGGTAAACAATGCAGGTGGGCCGCCTCCGGGCATGTGGTCCGACTGGACGCGTGATGATTTTATTGCCGCGTTAGACGCCAACATGTTGGCCCCGATCGCGATGATGAAAGCCCTGTTGCCCGGCATGATGGATCGTGGCTGGGGCCGTGTGGTCAACATCACATCGCAATCTGTCAAAGCGCCGATTGCCGTTCTTGGCCTGTCCAATTCTGCACGCGCGGGGCTTACGGGCTACGTCGCTGGCACCTCGCGTCAGGTTGCAGGCAAAGGGGTCACGATCAATAATTTGTTGCCCGGAATTCACGCCACAGATCGCGCGATTTCGCTGGATACTGGCGTGACCAAAGCCAAGGGTATTTCGATGGACGAGGCGAAGGCCGAACGCTGCGCCACCATCCCTGCAGGCCGTTATGGCACACGCGAAGATTTCGGTTCGACCTGTGCGTTTTTGTGCAGCACGCATGCTGGATTTATCATTGGCCAGAACATCCTTTTGGATGGTGGTGCTACGAACGCCACGCTGTAGGCCCCTGATATGGCTGATAAGTTCCTGTTAAAAGATCATCTGTTTAATCCAGAAACGGTGGGGCAGCTGGCGGCAGAATTTGCCGCTGGTGTCCCGTCGTTTGATGCCGCGCGGTTTCAATCCGAGGCATTGGCAGGTTTCCCATCTCGCGAATTGATGGATCGGCTTGATTGGTTGGCAACCTGCGTTGAGGCGCAATTGTCACCTGATTTTCCGGTCATGGCGGACCAACTTGAGGCCGCAATGCCGGCGCGCCTTGACCCTGCTTTGGCCGACGACGATTTTGGTCATTTTATCCACGGTGTGCCGGGCATTTTAGCCGTGCGTCACGGGCTGGACGATCACGTTGAACGGGCGTTGGATTTGCTTCATTCCGCCACGCAGCGGTTTTCGATGGAATTTTACATTCGCCCGTTTTTGAACCGTTGGCCTGATAAAACTTTGGCCCGCTTACGCATCTGGGCGGGCGATAAAAACTATCACGTGCGCCGTTTGGTCAGCGAAGGCACGCGGCCAAAATTGCCATGGGCCAAGGCCGTGACATTAACCCAAGATCAAACTCTGCCGTTGCTGGATCATCTGTTTGCAGATCAAACACGTTACGTGACGCGTTCAGTGGCCAACCATTTGAATGATATCGCTAAATTTGCCCCTGATTTGGTTGTTCAACAGCTCGACACTTGGGGCAAGCGCGCCAAGCAGGCAGACAAAGAAATGGCGTGGATGCAGCGTCACGCGTTGCGCACATCGGTCAAAGACGGCCACGCAGGCGCGTTAAAAATGTTAGGCTACGCGGCGGATGCACCGGTGCGGGTCAGCGCGCAAATCACCACCCCAGACGTGGCGATCGGGTCTATTTTGGCATTTGATGTGCAGATCGCTGCGGATCAGGATTGCGATGTGCTGGTTGATTACCGCATCCGTTTTGCCCGCCCATCCGGCAAACCAGCGGAAAAAGTGTTCAAGCTAAAGCAGGGTAAGGTGCGTCTTGACGCGCCATTGGTGCTCGCGAAAAAACACCGTCTTAAGGCAGAGGCCAGCACCTTTCGATGGCATGCAGGCACCCACGCTTTGATCGTTCAGGTCAATGGTGTGGATCATATTGAACTGCCCTTTGATGTGACGGTCTAACGACGATCTTCACATTAACGTTTGGCTTCTGGCACGATTGCGATGGCCCTGTTAGGACGCGCTGACAGATTTTGCCAAGGACACCCCCATGCAAGCCACTGCTTTGATTTCTATTGTTGCCCTTATCATCGTGGGGTCCATTGCCGTGGCACCGCGCCGCGCCAGTATTGATGGGTTCTTTGGCGGCATGTCGATCGCGGGCAAGGCACCGGGATTGTGGGTGCTGGTGCTAAGCCAAGTCACCACATGGATTTTTGCGCGTTCCCTGATGAACGCCGCGATTTTGGGCTACTATTACGGGATCGCGGGCACGCTGGCGTATGCGGCTTACTATGGCTCGTTCCTGAGCGGCGCGTTGATTGTGTCCCGCCTGCGCGGTGAAAACGCGACATCGCTCCAGGACTGGCTGAGTGGGCGTTTCGGCACCATCGGCACGGGCTGTTACAACGTGGTTGTCGCGCTGCGTCTGCTGTCCGAAGTGTTCGCGAATTTGCTGGTCATCGGTCTGATCGCTGCGGCGGTTCTGGGCGGCTCTGGCACCTGGGCGATCGTGGTCTTGGCGGTTGTTGGTTTGGCCTATTCTGCTTGGGGTGGGCTAAGTGCCGCGTTGCGCACGGATGTTTTGCAAATGTTGTTGTTTTTGGCGGCCTTTGGCGCTGCGTTCTTGGCGCTGATTTTTAGCGCTGATTTTGATTTTGGCGCTGTGCTGACGGCCCCCGGTGCTGCCGGATCCTACAACGGTTGGGTGTTGCTGGCGGTGGCCGCGTTGCAGGTGTTTTCCTATCCGGCCCATGACCCTGTGATGATGGATCGCGGTTTTATTGCTGATCCTGCAACCACGCAAAAATCATTCCTGCATGCGTTCTGGATTTCGACCCTTTGCATTATTGCGTTCGGGTTTTTCGGCATCCAAGCCAGCCTGATCGGTGCCGAGTACGAAGGCGAACTGATCGGCACGTGGGCAGGCATGTTCCCACCTTGGGTGTTCGTTTTGTTGATGGTGTCGTTGGTTGTCTCGGCCCTCAGCACGCTTGATTCCGCCCTCGCATCTGCGGCGCGTTTGGTGGTCGAAGAATTGCGCCTTGCCCCGCGCACATTGAACGGCGGGCGCATTGTTATGGTGGCGTTTATGGCCGCTGGTGCTGCGTTAACGTTGTGGGGCAATAAGACGCTGTTTGACGCTGTCGCGGTGTCTGGCACGGCGTCGATGTTCCTAACGCCGGTGTTGTTGGTGGGCCTGTTAGGCGGGCGTAAAATCGAGCTTTGGTCTTATATTGTGGCCTACAGCGCTGCGATCTTGGGGGCTTTTATGTACTTTGGACGCGGCTGGGCCAGCATCGCCGCGATCCTTCCTGAGGGGCATAAGTACGAGCAATTGTTGGTTATTTGTGTCTGCGTTCTGCTGGTTGGCTTTGCCTGCGTTCTTGCAGGGGCGCGCAAGGGCTGATAGCGCTTATCTGACTTAATTAATCAGAAACAGAGCCGCGCTTTTGCAACCCGAAATTCCACGATTAGAAATCCGCAACCTCAAGCGTACCTTTGATGGTCGCGCTGTGGTTGATGGTGTGTCGTTGTCGATCATGCCGGGGCAGGTGACCTGTTTGCTGGGCCCATCTGGGTGCGGAAAATCCACGACGCTGCGCATGATTGCCGGTGTCGAAATGCAAGATAGCGGCGAAATCTACGTTGATGGTAAACTGATCTGCGACACCGTGTTTCGGGTCCCGCCAGAGCGGCGCGAAATCGGACTGATGTTTCAAGATTTTGCGCTGTTTCCGCACCTTAGCGTGGCTGACAACGTGGCTTACGGTTTGCGCGGCTCCAGGGCCGAAAAACGCGCCCGGGTCGAAGAATTGCTGGCTCGTGTTGACCTGCTTGATTTCATCGACGGCTATCCGCACCAGTTGTCGGGCGGCGAACAGCAGCGTGTCGCGTTGGCCCGCGCGCTTGCTCCGCGTCCGCGCATTATGTTGATGGATGAGCCGTTTTCCGGCCTTGATAACCGCCTGCGTGATGGCATTCGCGACGAAACACTTAGCCTGCTAAAAGAAGAAGACACCGCTGTTTTGCTGGTCACCCATGAACCGGACGAGGCCATGCGTATGGCCGATGAAATTGCGCTGATGCGTGATGGAAAAATCGTGCAACAAGGCGCGCCTTACAACGTTTACACGCGGCCAATCGATCAGGATTCTGTGGCGTTTTTCAGTGACGCAAATATGCTTAAGACCAAGGTCGAGGGCGCATTGGCAATGACCGCCTTTGGCCGGTTTTTGGCCCCCGGTGTTCCCGACGGAACCGAAGTTTCGATTGTCTTTCGCCCGCAACATGTGCGCATCGATTTTGACCGAGCAGGCAAAGGGCCAGTGCCAACATCTGTTGATGGAACGCCAGCGCGCGCCGTGGTGGAACGCGCACGTTTCATGGGCAACGAAAGCCTGATTGAATACAAACTGGACCACGACGGATCAGTGCTAAAAGCCACTGTGCCCAATGTTTTCTTGCCCCAATCCGGAACCGTAATGTGGCTGACAGTGCGGCGTGACAGATGTTTTGTGTTCGCAAACAAGGAGTAATCTCGTGAGATTGTTGACTGAATTTGGCATGGGCACGTCGTTGCGCCGTGGTGATTACACCCAAGCAGCCAAACGCGCTGTCCAAGACGCGCTTTGGCACAATTCGATCAATCTGGCTGAACTGTTTGGCTTTGAAAAAGAAGCGATGCGCATCACCGTTGATGTGGGCGTTCAGAAACCGGATCAGGTGGATGTGGCCGCATTGGCCGCCGTGTTTCCCTATGGGTCCACCACGTTTAACGTGCAGCGCGGGGGGCTGGATATTGCCCGCCCCGAAGGCACTGGAAATCCGACAACTATGGCCAATGTGGCGCTGTCTGTTGCCTTTGATATGGAGCGTTCGGAATGAAAAAATCTACAGAACAGCGCATTATCATCGAAATGGGCATGGGCAATGACCTGCACGGCATGGACTATACAAAGGCCGGTGCGCGCGCGATCGAAGACGCGTTTCGCCATTCGTCTTTGCCACTGTTTGGCGCGCTTGAATTAAGCCACGAGGCGATGCGCGTTCAAGTGACCGTTGCGGTCCAAGACCCCGATAAAGTTGACGTTGATGTACTGGTGGCCAAGCTGCCGCGCGGGCGCGCCGAGGTGTCTGTTGTTTTTGGTGGGCTTAATGTTGTGTCCCCCACAGGCGGCGATACGATCGTGATCGCGCAGGCTTCGGTCGAGGCATTTTTACCGCCACAAACCGGCTGGGTCCTCAAAGACGCGGGCTAGGAATATCGTCAAGTGTTCTGCCGGCTTCGTCCACAAACATTTGCGGTTGCGCTTGGGCTGATTGGATCAGGTCGACGCGGAATTCTCTGAAATCTGCGCGCACTTCGCACCACGCTGTCAGCACCCAAACGCGCGCCCAGTGTTCCAGTTTTAAGGGGCGGATGACGCGTGACGTGACCCGATCGTCTTTGGAATGATAGGTAATGCGCAGCTTTTGTTTGGCCCGAATTGCCGCGCGCAACGTCGGCATGTGCGATAGCGCGCGCGCACTATCCCCAAACGGCGAAGTGGCTTGTGCCCATGTTTGCGCATCGGGTGTGGAGTGTTGGGGCAGGGCGGTTTCGAACTTGGCGACCAGACTGTTTGCCGCGCGCCGCAGGTCTGGATCCGCCGCTTCGGACAGGATCGCAAGGCCAAGGTTTAGGACCTCGATTTCGTCATCAGACAGGTGCAAAGGCGGCAATGTTGTGACCGGTTGCGCCTGATATCCAATGCCCCGCGCGCCTTTGACGGGCAGACCATCGGCCATCAACGTATCCATATCGCGGTAAATCGTGCGCGTCGTCACGCCCAACATTTCGGCCAAATCCAGCGCTGTGTGTAGCCGCCCATCGTTCAGGATTTGCATGATTTTACGGATACGGTCAGAGCGCGCCATTGATGAAACCTATTGAATAATGCACTACTGACAATAATATGTCACTTGATCAAAACGCAATCGCAAATTCACGCCTTGGCGATGCGATAATCCGGCAAAGGGCCGTTTTCATACTTTCCTAAGGGTCAGCGTCTGCCTAGAACTGTTCTCGACATTTGGGCACAGGTGCGAAACCTCGTGCGAAATCTAAAAAAGTGGAGACGGGATATGACCCCTAGTATTACGCAAATTCTAATCGTTGCAGTTGTTGCGCTTGTTCTGTTCGGGCGCGGTAAAATTTCGTCCATGATGGGCGAAGTCGGCAAAGGCATTACGTCGTTCAAAAAAGGCCTGAGCGATGGCAACAAAGAACTCGAAGACGACGCGACAGACGCTGCAACCGCGGCCAAAGACGTGACGCCTGACACGGTTGCGAGCGACGCCAAAGACGCTTCAAAAGACAAAGGTTAAGCCATGTTTGGTATGGGCGGGGTCGAGATGCTGATCATCGGCATCGTCGCCTTGATTGTGGTGGGTCCAAAGGACCTGCCGATGCTGTTTCGCCAAGTCGGCCAGTTTGTCGGCAAGGCCCGTGGTATGGCGCGTGAATTTCAGACTGCAATGAACCAAGCGGTGGATCAAAGCGGCGTGAAAGACATTCAAAGCACCATAAAGGCTGCGACAAATCCTGTCGGTTCGGCGATGAATTCCGTTAAGGAAAGCGTGCGCGATGCCACGGAAGGGTTGGATATCGACCCTGACAGCGAGACAGGAAAATTGGCCGCAAAACGGGCGGAACAGACTAAGAAAATCCAAGCCTCGACAGCGCGCGCTGCTGCTGAACGCAAGGCGCGCGAAGCAACCGAAGCACTGGCAAAAGCCGATGAAGCCGAGGCTGCATTAGCAGTTGCGCCAACGCCAAAGGCCGCAAAGCCCAAGGCAGCATCTGCAAAAGCTGCAAAACCAAAAGCAGCAAAGCCTAAAACTGCGAAGAGCAAAACATGAGCCAAACCGATGACATGGAAACCGGCATGGACGAATCCAGCGCCCCTTTGATCGAACATCTGACAGAACTGCGATCGCGCCTGATCAGGTCGGTCGCGGCCTTTGTTGTGGCGATGATTTTCTGTTTCATCTTTGCCGGCTACCTATTGGATTTCCTGCTGTTGCCGATCGAAAAAACCATGCGTGAATTGGGCAATGCAAACCCTGTCATGCAGTACACGGCCCCTCAGGAATACTTTTTCACCTTGCTCAAGATTGCGATGGTTGGTGGTTTGGCGCTGGGTTTCCCGATCATCGGCACGCAGCTTTGGCGCTTTGTCGCACCGGGTCTGTATCGCAATGAAAAGTCAGCGTTTTTGCCGTTTGTGGTCGCCTCGCCGTTGCTGTTTATCGTCGGTGCGTTGTTTGCGCATTTGGTCGTGACGCCGCTGGCGATGCGGTTTTTCCTGGGCTTTGCTGATATCCAATCGGTGCTGTCGCTGGTCACGGATGCAGGGCAGGTCAGCGATGAAGTTGAAACCACCAAGACCGGTATCGACATCGTTTTTAACGGAAAAGTAAACGAGACGCTGGACATCACGCTTAAGCTGATCGTCGCGTTCGGCATGTGTTTCCAACTGCCTGTGCTGCTGACGTTGATGGGCAAATCTGGCCTTATCGATGCGGGTGGTTTGCGCCGTGTGCGAAAGTACGCGGTCGTTGGTATTTTGGCGCTTGCCGCGATCGTGACACCGCCAGATGTAATCACCCAAGTGATCCTGTTTATCGCCGTTTATGGCCTGTACGAAGTGTCGATTTTGCTGGTGGCCCGCGTTGATCGTGACCGCGAAGCAAAGATGCGCGAAGACGGTTTCTATGATGACGACGACGAAGACATGTTTGACGAAGATATCGAAGATGATGATGGCGACATCGAGGACGATATCGAGGACGACATCAAATGAGTGACGATCCCATGGATCGCATCGCGCAGGCGCTAGAACGATTGGCGCCTGCACCGTTGCCCGAACCTGATTTCACCTCCGCCGCTGCCTTTGTTTGGCACACCGGACCGGATCGGTTGGACCCTGTGCAAAACGTCTCGCGGATCCCGCTGGATTTGCTGGTTGGGGTTGATGGCGCGCGTGACACGCTGTTGGCGAACACCACGCAGTTTGCCAGCGGTTTGCCGGCCAACAACGCGCTGCTATGGGGCGCGCGCGGCATGGGGAAATCCAGCTTGGTCAAGGCGATCCACGCGGATGTCCAAGACCGTTATACCGACCTGAAACTGGTTGAACTCCAACGCGAAGACCTGCCATCTGTTGGCCGTCTGCTGAACATGCTGCGCGGTGTTGATGCGCAATTTATCCTGTATTGTGACGACCTTAGCTTTGGTCACGACGACAGCCACTACAAATCGCTCAAGGCGGTTCTGGACGGTGGGATCGAAGGGCGACCTGACAATGTGATCTTGTACGCCACGTCAAACCGCCGTCATCTGATGCCGCGTGACATGATCGAAAATGAACGCGGATCGGCAATAAATCCCGGTGAAGCAGTCGAAGAAAAGGTCTCGCTTTCTGACCGGTTCGGGCTGTGGTTGGGGTTTTATGCCTGCGATCAAGACCAGTATTTGGCGATGATCCAAGGCTACTGCACCGCCTACAATGTCAGTATTTCTGCCGATGATTTGCGCGCACAAGCCATTGAATGGCAGGCCACACGCGGTGGTCGATCAGGGCGCGTCGCATGGCAGTTTTTCAGCGATCTGGCGGGCCGACACGGTGTTAAGCTAAGCGGCTAAAACACCGTTTGTGACGGCCAACATCACGTTTTGCTTAGCGCAGGTACGGCAGCGGATCGACGCTATCAAACCCGTTGCGCACTTCGAAATGCACGTAGGCGTCATTGCCTGTTCGCAGTTTGGCAAGTCCCTGACCACGGCGCACTGAGTCACCTTTTTGGACCTGCACATCCGTCACGTTGGCATAAACAGTCATCAGATTATCAGGGTGGCGCACAACGATAATCGGGACGCCATCCGCGCTTTGCGTGATGGCCGCAACCGTGCCCGCATCCGCAGATTTGACTGACGTTCCAGCGGTGCCTTTGATATTGATGCCTTCGTTTTTGCCCTTGGAATATTCGCGGATAATGTCGCCCGTGATCGGGAACGCCATTTTTGCAGTTGATGCCACGGCGGTTGATTTGCCGACGTTGACCTTTGGCGCAGGTTTCGCGGCAACTTGCGTTTCAGCGTCAGGCAAAGGTTTCACCGAACTTGGCGGTGTTGGTGTTGGCGATCCGACACCGGGGGCAGGCGTTGCGTTGGCAGACGCATTGCGTCGCGGCGGTGCCTGGCGTTCTACCGGTATCAGCAAAAATTGTCCTTCACGGATCGCAAAATCTGCGCCAAGGCCATTCCATTCGGCCAACGCCTTTGGGGTGACTTGATACAAACGGGCAACCGTATAGGCGGTTTCGCCACGCTCGACTTTGTGACGGATCGGTTCAGCGCCGGATTGCGACGGCGTCACTGCGACAGGCGGCAGGCCTGCGGTTTGCACAGACGTATCAGGCGCGTTGTTGATGGCATTGCCGGCCAAGGTTGTCACGTCGACCGCAACAGGTTGGATCGGGCCAGTGCCAGACGCGCCGGTTGCCGGTGACGGTTCGGCGACACGGCGGGGCAGGGCGATGATCTCGTCTTTGCGCAGGGGCACGTCGGGGGCAACGCCGTTAAATTTTGCAAGCTCAGCGGGGCTAAGCCCAAGGCGCGCGGCCACATCGTTTAGCGTGTCGCCCCGTTTGGCCACGGCCACTTGATAATTCGGATATGAAATCACGCCACGGTCATCTGCGGCAGGGCGGTTTCCCGTTGCTTTGGTTGCCGCATCAGCCGTTGTAAAACCACCGCCCAATCCGCGCAAATCAAAGTCCAATGGCTTGCCCTCACACGCGGCCAAGGCCCCAAGTGCAACGGTTGCCAAAATCAAACGGCGATAGGCGCCGCGCGGTGTGCGCAAGGGTGTGATCATCTGCTATGTCCTCATGTGGCCCCATGTTTTTCCCGAGGCTTTTTCGCATAATACCCATATTGGCATGGTTTTACTAGGTTTTGTTCTGCATCCAGCCCAACGTCGGCTCGGTCGCGCCCATTGGCTTGTATTCGGCCCCAAGCGGCGCGGTATACCCCATGTCGGCGATGGCCTTGAACAGGTAGGAATAGTTGATTTCGCCAGCATCAGGCGCGCCGCGTCCGGGCACGGCTGCAAACTGGATATGCCCGATAGATGGCAGCAAGGTTTTGATTTTATGGCTCAAATTCCCCTCCATCAATTGCACATGATAACAGTCAAACATCAGTTTCAGATTGGGCAAATCGACGTCGGCAATCACCTGTATGGCTTGATCTGTGGTGGTCAGAAAATAGCCCGGCGCGTCAAAGCGGTTCAGCGGTTCGATCAGGATCGTGATCCCCAAAAGCGCGGCTTGGGTACAGGCATATGTCAGGTTTTCCACAAACGTCGTGTGGGCATCTGGGCCTGTTGCAAACCCTGCCATGACGTGGATGTTTGGGGTGTTGATGGCACGTGCATAGGCGATAGATTGATCAATGGCGGCGCGTGCCTCAGCCTCGCGACCGGGGATCGCGCTTAGCCCGTTGTCGCCTGCTGTCACATCGCCGCGCGCGGTGTTCAGACCCAGCATTTGCAGGCCGGTTTCATGCAAGGCGGCAGCCACATCTGCGGGTGGCGTATCGTAAGGCCAATGGCATTCTACCGCGTGAAACCCTGCTGATTTGGCTGCACGGATCGCATCAGGCAAAGCCAATTCTGCCCATAAAAACCCAAGGTTAGCTGAAAATTGCATCATTCTGTCCCTGGCAACGTCAGGCCGGTTTGATAGGCATACACCTTGGCCACTGCGGCGTCGTCTTCGCGCCCGAGACCCATGTCGACGGCCGTGTTAAACTGGTTCAGGGCCGCCATGGTGATCGGCGCGTCAAAGCCTGCTGACCCTGCGATATCCATCACGATACCTAGGTCTTTTGGCCAAATATTGACGGATGAATGGGGCGTGTAATCACCCGCGGCGATGTGTGGCGCGCGGTTTTCCAGCATCCACGATGTGCCTGCGCATTTCGAAATGACTTCGATGAATTTATCCGGCGTGACGCCTTGGGTCATGCCAAATGTCACCGCTTCGGCCATGACCGCGATGTGCACACCGGCCAGCATTTGATTGACGGATTTCATCGCAGATCCGGCCCCAACTTGATCGCCAAGTTCAAACAGCGTTTCCGAAATCGCACACAACACAGGGCGCGCGGCATCAAAGGCATCCGCAGATCCCGACGCCATAATCGTCAACCGACCGTTCATCGATTTTTGTACACCGCCAGAAATAGGTGCGTCCAAATAATGCACGCCATGTTCGGTGCAAAGTGCCGCCATTTTTCGCGCAAATTCAGGGGGCACAGTGGCACAAGACACCACAACCGCGCCTTTGCGCATTTTTGGGACAATGCCGGTGTCCCCGAACAAAACGTCTTTGGTTTGCGCCGCGTTCACCACCACCACCACCACAGCATCAAGCACGTCAGCGACCTTTATCGGTGCTTCGAGCTCGCCGCCATCTGATCGAAATTTTGCCATTTGGACGGGGTTTGGTTCTGCGCCCCAAACACGATGTCCGCCGCGAAGGGCCGAACATGCGATGCCAAGGCCCATAGAACCGAGGCCGATAACAGCCACGTTTTGTTTGTTCATTTTGTCTCCCCACTGCGCAACATGCAGCACTCGTTGGTCTGTAACGACGTCTAACGCGTCTTATTGAGGCTCGGTTTACCTTACGGAAAGATTAGGTCAACCTTTTTACGGATTTTGAATGGATAGAACCGCGAAAATGCGGTGTCAGGTGTCTTTTCCCAAACCTTCAAGAAGCGGGACAAAGCGCACGTCGCGCAGTTCAGAATATTCGAGGCCGGTTTCGGTTTTGTGGACCTTGATCAGGCTTTGGACCGCGTCGGATTGCCCAACAGGCACAACCATGATGCCGCCCATTTTCAACTGCGCCAAAAGTGGGCCGGGGGGGTCTTCGGCTGCGGCTGTGACGATGATCCGGTCAAACGGGGCCTGATCGGGCAGGCCAAAAGACCCATCACCGGTGATCGCGGTGATGTTGGTCAGATCAAGGTGGTCAAAGATATCGCGCGCCTCGCGCACCAAACGGCGATGACGGTCAATCGTGTACACGCGCCGCGCCAGTTTTGACAGGATTGCGGCCTGATACCCTGATCCAGTTCCGACCTCTAACACCTTGTCACGACTTGAAATATTCAATGCCTGGCTCATCAATCCAACGACGGACGGCTGGCTAATGGTTTGCCCACAGGCGATCGGCAGCGGCATGTCTTCGTAGGCGCGATCGGCAAATAATCCGCGCACAAACGGGCCGCGATCAATCGCTTCCATGGCTTCTAGCACGCGTTTGTCTGTCACGCCTTTGGATCGCAAGGCGTACAGAAACTGCATTTTGCGTTCCGCTTCGGTTTCGTGCGCGTCGCTCATGTGTTGATAGACCCAAGGCCTGCCATCGCGTCATGCGCCGTCAAATCCGCGCGCATTGGCGTCACCGAAATATAACCATCCAGGTTCACATCAGCGTCTGATCCCGCACTACATTTTGCCCGTTGATCGCCGCCTTTGATCCACAGGAATTTACGCCCCGAGGGGGCCAAATGTGGTTCGGTTGAAAAGCCGGTGTTTTCGCGACGCCCTTGATGGGCCAATTTGATGCCTTTGACGTCTGCGCCAGGAACTGGCGGGAAATTGACGTTGTAAAACAGGCTGTAATCGGCGGATTCGGTTGGGTTGGCATCCAGAATACGGCGCACCACGTCGGCACCATGTTGGGCTGCGGCCTCAAACGGGTTGTCGATTGCGTTGTTGGCGGGGCCAAAATATTGCGACAATGCGATCGCTGGCAGCCCTTGTAATGCGGCTTCCATCGCGGCGCCAATTGTGCCGGAATACAGTGTGTTTTCCGCCGAATTATTGCCACGGTTCACGCCAGACAAAACCAGATCAGGGCGGGTATCGACCATGACTTCGTGCAGGCCGGCCAAAACGCAATCCGCAGGCGACCCTTCGGTGGCAAAGCGGCGGGGCCCAAGTTCGGAAATCATCATTGGATGCGTGTAGCTGATGCAGTGGCCAACGCCGGATTGCTCGAATGCGGGCGCGACGGTCCAGACTTCGCCCGAGGGGCCAGCGATCTGTTCGGCAATCGCCTGCATGATCTTGAGGCCCGGTGCGGTGATGCCGTCGTCGTTGGTAATGAGAATGCGCATGATTGGCCCCTTTGGTGTTTTGTAAGCAAGGGGGGCGTGAGCGGCAAGTGCGCGTGCCGTTGGCAGCGGTTTTTTTGACCAGATGACCAGTTGGCGTTGCGCGTAAGACTCAGGTTTGGTCGGGAATTTGTGCCAAAAGCGCCGTGGCTTGGTCTGTAGGGGCCGCAAGCCCGTCTTTGTTTTCGCCCGGGAAAAAGCGTGCGCGTGTCGCCGTCGGCATCGGGTCTGGCGTCAAGATATGCACCTTTGGCCCTGTGGTTTCGGTTTCGGACTGCCAGCTGCGGGCCAGTGCGATTTGCGCGGCTTTGGTCGCGCCGTAGCTGCCGAAAAACTGTGTTCCAGCGCGCGGATCATCAAAAAATACGGCCTGACCGGATTGCCCAAGCAGGGGGGCGACATAGGTGATCAAACGCGCGGTTGCGGTTATGTTGCCGTCGACTGATTTCGTGAAATCCTTGGCATCGATATGGCTGGCAGGGGTCAGCGGGGCTGCGTGCACAGCCGTGTGCAACCACATGTCCAAATGGCCCCAGCGATCATAAATTCCGCGACACAATGTGGCCATCGCGGCCTCGACTGTGATGTCCATCGGCGCAAGCGTTGCCTGCCCGCCGCGGGCCTGAATGCGATCATCCAGTTCCTCAAGCGCGCCCGTGGTTTTGGCCACAGCGATGATGTGATGTGTGTCACAAAGTTCGAGCGCCAAAGCGGCCCCAAGGCCACGTGATGCACCGGTGATAAGAGCAATTTTTGTCATGTTCGCTAGATGGGGCGAAATGGCGCGAAGGTCAAGCTTTGGCGCGGTGGTAGGTCAGCGTCAGATGGGCGCAATGATGGATCGCCTGTTCGGGCAGGGGGACGTTCAGGGCTATGTACAGCGCGCGGTTGCCTTCGTACCGAAAATCACGCGGGTAAATCGTGCGCATCTGTTCACACAGGTTGGAATTACAGTTCACAAACAGGCCGATGTCGTTTGGGTGTTTATCGCTCCAGGCGATGCGCAGGGTCGATCCGATGCCGGATTTTTGTGGCAGCCACGCGGGTTGGCCCCATTTCAGCGTCTCGGACAATGCGCCAATATCGGCCGTGCGCGCGGCATCCTGCACAATGGCACGGATCGCATGAAACTGCGTTTGCGCGGCGTTGGGCCAAGGCGCGATGGCGGTGGTCAGTGATGTTGATAGCTGTGTCATGGGGCAAATCTATAGCACAGTCCTGACAGAATGTGTCAGCAGGGCGTGAACCTAAGGGACAAGCACGATAATCCGCCATCCAGTTTTGCCGCCTCTGAGTTGCCGATTTGCGTGACTGAATAGCCGGCCTTGTCCAGTTTTTCTGCGGTACGCGGGAACCCTGCGGGCATGAGGACGGTGTCGTTGAACCGGATTGCGTTGGCGCAGGCCTCTTCGCCCTCGCTGGTGTGGATCACGCGGTAGCCGTCAAAACAGCCCGAAGCATCCAGCAATTTGGTCGATAGAACGGTGTCTGCGTCCAGCAACGAACAGTCAGTTTTGAAATGCAGCACGCCGGGTGGGGTTTGCACGGTGCGTACTGTGTGCCCCCATTTTTCAGCGATGTCTGTCATATTTTTAACGCCGTCACGGTCTGTGCGCGCAGATAGGCCAACCAGAATTTCGCGTTCCGTCACCAGAATATCGCCGCCTTCGATGTAACCGGATGTGATGGTTTCAACGTTGGAATATAAGGCATCCAGCGTCGGTTTCATTTCGGCAGTTTCGCCCAATCGCGATGGCGCACCGGGGCGCATGACAATCGCGCCTTGGGGCAGACACAGGGCCGCGTCCTCAACAAAACAGGCGTCAGGAAAGGCTTCGAGCGGGTCAAGTTCAACGACCGTCGCCCCCGTTGCGCGCAGGGCGGCGACGTAATCCGCGTGATGGATCAGGAACGTCGCAAGGTCCGGCGCGCCGATGTCCGTGTCGCGCAAACCGTCGGTGACGCTGACGCCCGGACGGCGGGTAATGGCGTGGGAAAACGTTAAGGAATTCGTGGACATAGGCAGGCTCGCGCGCAATTTCGTTACGCGAGTGTGACCTGCTCAGGTTTGCTTGTCACGCAGTTCTATTTTGGGTGATCGAAGGGGCAGATTATTCTGCCGCCTTCATTTCAAATCCGCTTTCCAACTGGTCCGATGGCTTCACCGGATAGTCGCCCGAGAAACACGCGTCACAGTATTGCGGGACCTTGTTGTTGCGTCCCTCGGATTCGCCTACAGCGCGGTACAGCCCGTCGATCGAGATGAATTTCAGGCTGTCGACGCCAAGGTGGTCGCGCATTTCTTCTTCGGACATCGTTGCCGCCAACAGCTTGTCGCGCTGAGGGGTGTCGACGCCATAAAAACACGGCCACTGGGTCGGAGGAGAGGCGATGCGAAAGTGAACTTCAGCCGCACCCGCATCGAGGATCATCTCTTTGATCTTGCGCGATGTGGTGCCACGCACCACGGAATCGTCGACCAGAATGATCCGTTTGCCTTTGACCAGCGCGCGGTTCACGTTCAGTTTCAGACGCACACCCATGTTGCGGATCTGTTCGGTCGGTTCGATAAATGTGCGACCCATGTATTGGTTGCGAATGATGCCCATCGCGTAGGGAATGCCGGATTGCAGCGAAAATCCGATGGCCGCTGGCGTGCCTGAATCGGGCACAGGGCAGACCAGATCGGCGTCTACTGGCGCTTCTTTGGCCAGTTCACGCCCGATGGCTTCGCGGGTTTCATAGACGGATCGCCCACCTAGAATTGAATCTGGTCGCGAGAAGTAAACATGTTCGAAAATACAGAACCGCGATGCAACACGGCGGAACGGAAAGTGGCTTTGCACGCCGTGCTTTTCGCTGATCACAACCATTTCGCCCGGTTCGATTTCGCGCACGAATTCAGCCCCGATGATATCAAGCGCACAGGTTTCCGAGCTAAGCGCCCAGCCATCCGCGACTTTGCCCAAAACCAGCGGACGCACGCCCAGCGGATCACGCACACCCATCAGTTTGGTGCGGGTCATGGCGACGATGGAAAACGCACCCTCAACACGGCGCAGCGCGTCTTCCATCCGCTCGGGAATGTTGCGCTGAAGCGAACGCGCCATCAGGTGAATGATACATTCACTGTCAGACGAGCTTTGGAAAATCGAACCGCGTTCAATCAATTCACGGCGTAGCGCATTGGCGTTGGTGATGTTGCCGTTATGCGCAATCGCAGCGCCCCCCATGGCAAATTCACCAAAGAACGGCTGCACATCGCGGATCGCGGTTTGTCCCTTTGATCCCGAGGTGGAATAGCGCACGTGCCCGATGGCCAATGGCCCCGGCAGTGTTTCCATGACTTTTTGACTGGTGAAATTATCACGCACATAGCCAAAGCGGCGGGCAGATTGAAAACCGTGTTCGGCATCGTGGCTGACGATACCGCCTGCCTCTTGTCCACGGTGTTGCAAAGCGTGCAGGCCAAGGGCGACAAAATTTGCCGCATCCTTTGTACCTATGACGCCAAACACGCCGCATTCTTCTTTGAGTTTATCATCATCGAAAGGATGGGCGGGGGGCATAATATTGGACAAGTCTGCAGCTCCGAATCCGGCGGTTGTCAGGACACCCCTCGTTTACGCAACTCAAAGGACAATGTCACCAAGCGATCAAAGATAAACGGCGTGGTTAGCAATGTTGTAAGAAATCTTGGGTAAGGGTTCAGTATAGTCAGCAGGTCAAAGAGGTCATTTATGCGCGCCCAATTCACCGCCAGCTCAATTGAGAGCAAAGAATCCAAGAATGCGGCGGTCGCAAACATGGTCGAGCGTGCTTTTGCGACAATCGAATTTGATGTCGATGGTACAATTTTGCAAGCAAACCAGAAATTTCTGGATGTGATGCAATACGAGATGAACGATATTGTCGGCGTGCATCACAGTATTTTTGTCGAGCCGAGCTATCGCGAATCCGCTGATTACGAACAATTCTGGCAGGCCTTGCGCAATGGCAAACATTTCAAAGGGCAGGTGTTGCGGGTGGCCAAATCCGGCGCGCATGTCTGGATACAAGCCACGTATTCCCCGATTCTGGACGAAAACGGGACGGTAATTAAGATCATCAAGCTGGCCACTGATATTTCAGCGCGTCGATTTGCAATGGACCAAATTTCCGACGGGCTAGAGGCGTTGATTTCTGGCGATCTAGCCCACCGCGTTTACATCGATCCAAAGAACGAACTGTTTGACCTTGCCGAAGGGTTCAATGCGTCAATGGAACGACTGGCAAGTGTGTTCAAAGTTGTTGGGGCAGTGGCTATTGGTTTGGATGAAGCTGCGGGCGAAACCGAAAAACGATCAGGTGTTACGGCAGAAAGTTCCTTGCGCAATGCGGCTACGTTTGAGGAAACCTCGGCTGAGGTCGATATGATGACCGCATCCATCAAGAATTCCGCACAATCAGCCGAAGCAGCAACCGCCGGAACGCTGGAAAACGCGCGACTTGCCGATGTTGGTGCCGCATCAATGGCCCAAGCAATCGAGGCAACAACGGCGATGCGCAAAGCGACCAACGAAATGTCCAGCATCAACGAGGTGATTGATTCCATCGCGTTTCAAACCAATCTATTGGCCTTGAATGCCGGGATCGAAGCGGCGCGGGCAGGTCAATCAGGTGCTGGTTTTGCTGTTGTCGCCACTGAAATTCGCAATCTGGCAGGGCGGTCACAAGACGCATCCAGTCAGATCCAGTCACTGATTGCGCGATCTGTCGAGCAGGCAAAAACCACAGAAACCCACGTGCACGAAAGCGAAGGCAATCTGCGGCAGGTCCAAAGCAAATCACGCACAATGGCGGATAACATGGGCCTTATTTCAAACGAGACAAAAGAACAGTTTTCGCGGGTCGCAATCATCAATCAAACCATCCGCGAACTGGCAGTTTCGAGCGAACGAGACGCACAAATGGCATCCGAGAATGAAGATTCCGCAGGCGTTTTGTCAAAATACAGCGCGCAATTATCCCAAGAACTTAGGCAGTTTTCGCGGCGCTAACCGAGAATATTACTGGTTGGAGGTGGCTGTGCAGCTGCTAACAAGGTTTTCATACTGCTGCGTAATCCAACCCAACGCCTGTTCAGGATCTTGTTCCTGAATGTTGTCAGTGTAGCGACCAAAGACGGCTGCAGACCGGCTTTCATCCACCACAGTGAATTCTTGGCCCGTGATCACTGTATCGTAGACGAAAAACGCAATCACAACCAACAGTACGCCGCGCACAACGCCGAACAAAAATCCTAGCCCCTGATCTAAGCCGCCAAAAATGGACCGGCGCACGAGGGATGAAAACAGCGGCGTAAAGAACGACACGACGATCAGCGCGATGACCAGCACGATTGCAAAGGCACCAATGATACCCAGCTCGCAACTGTCAGCGATCACGTCACCAACAACAGGAATTTCACGCACCATCGGTGCGACGCGCGGCGCAAAAATGTAGGCCAGGATCGCAGCTGCGGCCCAACCGACAATTGCCATAACTTCGCGCATCAAGCCGCGCCCGTAGGCCAGCAACGCGGACAAAACTATCACGATGGCCACAACGCCGTCGATAATTGTGAAACCTTCCATGGTCTTCCCGCCTTACTTTATACTTTTATCGTCCAGCCACATACGAGATCACCCCGCGCCGAACACTTCACCCACAAACGCTGTCAAATCGCCCATCTGATTTAGCTTCATACCAGATGCCTCTACTTGTTTTCCACCAAGCGGAGCAATGGCCGAGGTAAAACCAAGTTTTTGCGCTTCTTTCAACCTGTTTTCGGTCTGCGGTGCCGGTCGTAGGGCTCCAGACAGGCTTATTTCACCAAAAACAACAGCCCCTTCAGGTAAAGCCGCGTCTTCACGCGCACTTAGAAGGGCCGCGGCTACAGCCAAATCTGCTGCCGGTTCAGAAATTTTCATGCCACCAGCGACATTCAGGTACACATCGAGGCCGGTAAACGGGATGCCGCAGCGTGCTTCGAGCACGGCAAGAATCATCGCAAGGCGCCCGCCGTCCCAACCAACGACGGTGCGGCGCGGTTGTGAATGTGGGCTGGGTGCCACCAATGCTTGTAATTCCACCAACACGGGCCGCGTGCCTTCAACCCCGGCAAACACAACGGATCCCGGGCTGGGCGTTCCGCGTTCGCTTAGGAACAATGCGGATGGGTTGGTCACTTGTTCTAGGCCCGCGCCGGTCATTTCAAACACGCCGATTTCGTCGGATGGGCCAAAGCGGTTTTTGACGGCCCTCAGAATACGGAATTGGTGACCACGTTCGCCTTCGAAATACAGCACGGTATCAACCATGTGTTCAACAACCCGTGGACCGGCGATTTGCCCGTCTTTGGTGACGTGTCCGACCAAAACCACGGACATGTTGTGGCGTTTGGCAAACGTTGTCAGTTCGTGGGCGGCACTGCGCACTTGGCTGACGGACCCAGGCGCGCTGTCGACGATGTCCGACCACATGGTTTGGATCGAATCGATGATCGCCAGTTGCGGTTTTTCAGCTTCAAGCGTGGTTAAGATGTCGCGCAGATTGGTTTCAGCGGCCAATTTAACCGGTGCATCGGTCAGGCCAAGACGTTGGGCGCGCATGCGCACTTGCGCGCTGGCTTCTTCGCCCGAAACGTAAATAGTTTTTAACCCAGCGCGCGCAAATTCTGCTGCGGCTTGCAACAACAGGGTGGATTTCCCGATGCCGGGATCGCCGCCCACAAGGATCGCTGAGGCAGGCACAAGGCCGCCGCCCAACACGCGGTCCAGCTCATCCATCCCGGATTTTGTGCGCGGGGGTGGGTCTTCTTGCGTGGATAAATCGGTCAATTCGATCGATGATCCACGTTTGGACCCCAATGATTTCTTGGCGGGGCCCGACGTCGAAAGCCCGGTGTCTTGGGTGATTGTGTTCCATTCACCGCAGCCATCGCAACGTCCCGACCATTTAGTAGAGGACGCGGCGCAAGAAGAGCAGGTGAATGTTGTGGTTGATTTTGCCATGACGACGCTTGTGCCTCAAGAATGGGACAGCGTCAAAAGCTATTAGCGCACAAGCGGATAACTGGTGGGTCGTGGCAAAACGCTGGGTGGTTTATTCGGCGGCTTTGGGCGGCAATTCGATCACTGTGTTGTCGGCGCGCACGATCGTTTCGACCCCTAGTTCGGGCAAAACATCCTTAAGTTCGTCGCGCAGACGATCCATTTGCGCGGCGGCCACAGATTCCTCGAGCTCGATTTCGTGGTGCCAGTGTTTGAGTTCGGAGCTGACAATTTTTGCTTGATCAAGTCGGGTGTTGAATTGATCCAATTCGAATTGACGCTGTTCCAGAAACCCACGCGCACGGGCCACACGGTCGTCCGAATAAACTTCGGCCAGTTCTTTGGAAATATGCGACATCTGCGCGGCAATTTCGAGAACGGCAGGTTCAAGGCCTGACAAATCCGGATGATCGCGCAAATAGGCAAGGCGCTCGCGCACGTCATCAAATTCAGAACTGATCCGGAACGCTTGACCACGGTCCGCAGCATGGACTGCCGCGTAGGCACGTGCCACGTCGTGCATGCCGACAGAAAACTGGCGATGTGAATTTTCAAGCGCGATGATGCGGCGATTTGAGGGCAGGAAAAAACACAGACCAATGGCAAGGGTCGTGAGGCCAATTTGAACGAACATGCCAGCCTGGGGCACGGTGACGCCGTCCCACCTGAGGTTGATTTGAATCCACGGAGTACGCCAAACGCTGCCAAAACGGTTGCAACCAGCGCGATAAATGCCGCAATCGCAAAAATTGCCAACGCCAAACGCTGCATTAAAAATTGGATCAAGTAGCCAAATGCCTTGAGGTGGGCCATGATTCGTCTTCCCCCCAGAAGATTTTATTACGTCGGCAATTATACGCCCATAGGGACAGGTCGCGAAGGGGAAAAAGGTTAATTTTGCATCGTTTGTGCGCCAAAGCATCAGGTTTCGGATCAATTTCCAACCGATTGTTTCGCCTGCGTCACAAGTCCGGTTGCTCTGCCTGTGATTGTTTTGTGGCGCGTTCGGACAAGAAACTGATGGCAAGGGATGCAAGGATGCAAAAGGTAAACAAATACAGCCCCCATGCGACTTCGATGCGGCCAATGCCGATGCCTTTGGTCAAGGTGATGTACAGCGCGATCAGGAAAACATCGGCCATCGCCAGTTTGCCAAGGACATGGAGCACCGGTAGCTCGCGCGCGCTGAGTAAATCCCAATGCTGAAGCGCGAGGCCAATTGTCTTAATATAGGGCGCAAACAGCGCAAAAACGGTGACGACCAGCGCTAGAAAAACGTCTGTGCCCCACAGCGATTGTAAACCACTAATGACGCTAATTTCGCTTAATCCAAACAGCGGTAAAATACCGGCGCGCATCAGCGGCGCAAACCACGCGATGGGGTAAAAAACCAGCAGTGTCAGGTTGGCATATCGCAGCATCTGGTACCTTTCGCGGCGCAAATCCATGGGCAAAAGGGCAGGGTTACCGCACCGCTTCGATTGGCCCTTCGGCGCGACCATGAATGAATTGCGACAGGTACGGATCGTCCGCTGTATCGATGTCGCCGACTGGTCCGGTCCATTGAATTATGCCGTTGTGCAGCATTGCCACGTTGTCGGCGATGGCCCGAACGGATGTCATATCGTGGGTAATTGTCACCGCAGTTGCGCCCATTTCGACGACGATTTCGCGGATTAAATCATTGATTACACCGGCCATAATCGGATCAAGGCCTGTGGTTGGTTCGTCAAAAAAGATGATCTCGGGATCGGCGGCAATGGCGCGTGCCAGGCCGACGCGCTTTTGCATGCCACCTGACAATTCCGCTGGCAATCGATCAGCCACATCAGGTGTCAGTCCGACGCGGCGCAGTTTTTCGATGGCGATTTCGCGCGCGCGTTCTTTTGGCTGCATGAGTGAACCCCGCAGCAATCGAAAGGCGACATTTTGCCAGACAGGAAGGCTGTCAAACAACGCCGCCCCTTGGAACAACATACCGAAGCGCGCCAGAAATGCGTCGCGATCGGCTTTGGTCACATCGACGCCGTCCACGGTGATTTTGCCGCTGTCAGGTGGGACAAGGCCAAGAACCGATTTGATTGTGATGGATTTACCGGTGCCAGACCCGCCGATGATGACCATGGACGATCCGCGTGCGATTTCTAGATCAACGCCACGCAGGACGTGATTGTTTCCAAACGATTTTTTGACTTGAGACAGCGTGATCATAGTGAGAAAAACACCCCTGTCAGAACAAAGTTAGCGGCCAGGATCAGGACGGCTGCGGCCTCGACTGACCCTTTGGTTGCGCGGCCAACGCCTTGTGCGCCGCGCCCTGAATTCATGCCGTAGTAACACCCCATCAGCGCTGCGATGAACCCGAAAACGCCACCTTTGACCAACGAGGAAACGACATCGCGTACCTCTAGAAAGTCGACTGTGTTGCGAATGTAGGCAGCCGAATTAAAGCCAAGCGTGCCGGTAGCCACGCCGTAACCGCCAAAAATACCGATGATATCGCCCGTCGCGACCAACAATGGCACAACTAAAGTCGCCGCCAAAACACGTGGCACAGTCAGATATTTCATGGGGTGCGTCGATAGTGTGACCAGCGCATCGATCTGTTCTGTGACCTTCATCGTGGCAATTTCTGCGGCAATTGACGACGTGACGCGCGCGGCAATCATCAGGCCAACCAAAACCGGCCCAAGTTCACGCACCATGCCAATCGCCACAATTTGCGGTACCACGGCTTCTGCATTAAAACGTGCACCACCTGCATAGATTTGCAAGGCCAGCGCGCCGCCCGTGAAAAATGCAGTCAGTCCAACAACAGGCAAAGACAACCAGCCAATGTTCAGTAGGGCAAGCGCAAGTTCACGCAGGTAAAACGGCGGCCGGATCATGTGCCCAAGCGTTTGAGCCGCAAAAATCACCACGCGCCCAATAGAACCCAGAAACCCCAACACGGTCGCACCAATGGCAGCTAGAAACATCATTCTACATACGTCCGTGCATAGCGGTTTCCGAATGACGTCAAGATTTCGTAGCCGATTGTGCCTGCGCAGGCTGCCAGTTGATCAACCGTTTGACCGGCACCCAAAAGCTGTAGGGACGTCACATCCGACGTTAAATCTGTGACATCGACAGTGATCAAATCCATAGACACGCGGCCAATAATCGGCAGCGATTTTCCGTTTGCGGCGATTGTTGCGCCATTGCCAATCGCGCGGATCAAGCCGTCTGCGTAACCGGCTGAAATGGTGGCCACGATGCTGTGGCGTTTGGCGGTCCATGCGTTGGCGTATCCGACTGTTTCGCCAACTGCGACTTCGCGGGTTTGGATGACCGGAATATCCAGCGTGACAACGGGGTTTGCACCCGCATAGGGCAGGCCGCCGTACAGGCCAACGCCGGGGCGTGTCATGTCAAAATGATAGTCGGGGCCCATCAAAATTCCGCCCGTCGCGGCCAGTGAACGGGGCACATCAAGGCCATCCGTCATCTCGATAAAGCTGCGCAATTGATGCGCGTTCATGGGGTGGTCAGGCTGATCGGCGCAGGCCAGATGTGACATAATCAGTGTCGGGTTTTGCGCCAGTGCAATGTCGCGCAAGGCAGACCATTCAGACGGTTCCATGCCTAGACGGTTCATACCGCTGTCCAATTGCAGGCCAAAAGGTGCGGCCGGAAGGGCCTCTACGTGGCGCAACATTTGATCGACGGAATTGATCATCGGCACCAATGCGGCGTCGCGAATGATGTTGGTGTCGCCCGTCATGTGGCCGGAAAAAACATTGATCGTCGGGGTTGGCCCAAGGGCAGCGCGCAAGGCTGCCCCTTCTTCGGCGACGGCGACAAAAAACGTGCGCGCCCCTGCTTTTGCCAAAACGCGGCCCACGGACGGCGCGCCCAGTCCATAACCATTTGCCTTGACCACAGCGGCGGTTTCGCCCTCGCTCATGGCGTCAAGGTTGACCCAATTACTGGCCAGCGCGTTCAGATCAATCGTTAATTTTGCAGTACTCATAACACGCGTTTTGACAGGCAAATGCAGGCTGGGAAAGGGCTAAATGTGGCTCTGGTTGTCTGCAAGGTACGGTTTTCATGGCTTGATGCGCAACAGACCGCCGTTCATACATGGCCAAATTGCATCAAGGAGCGTGGCATGGGTTTGATCCGTAAATTGGTGGCAGAGTTTGAACGCCCCCGCGAAAGTCGCCCGTTTGGCAGTGGGTGGTTGTCCGGAAGTCTGTCGATTTTGGCGGGGCTGGCAGGGTTGCTGTTGGTCGTCATCCGGTTCTTTCCCGAGACATTTACAATGCCTGAATTGCAGGTGGTCCACGACAGCGGCATGGTCACGTTTGCCCTGCGCGCGGTGCTGTTGTTTGGTTATTTGATGGCATTGTTGAGCGTGCTTTTGAACCGTCGCAAGACGCTTGGTTTGACCGGTCTGGCGCTAGTGGTCGTGGCATCATTGCTGGGCACGGCGGACCCGATGGGCATTTCGCCAGAACGTCAGCCGCTGTATTTTGGGCTCGATTACTTTGTGATCAACGTGATTGTGGTCGGCGTTCTGTTCATCCCGCTGGAACGGGTTTTTCCGGCGCGTTTCGATCAAACCGTGTTCCGCCCCGAATGGCAGGAGGACATGTTCTATTACCTGGTCAGCTCGATGTTGGTGCAGGTTCTGGCCTTTCTGGCAATTGCCCCGACAAACATGATGTCCGGACTGTTTGATTGGACGCAAGCCCGTGCGTTTGTTGGCACAATGCCGTTCTGGTTGCAGGTGGCGATCATCATGGCTGCGACGGATTTTGTGCAATATTGGGTGCATCGCGCGTTCCATACGTTTCCGTTTTTGTGGCGCTTTCACGCGATCCATCATTCAACAAAACAGTTGGATTGGCTGGCGGGTGCGCGGATGCATTTTGTTGAAATTGCGGTTCTGCGCGGGTTTACGGCAGTGCCAATGTTCACGCTGGGTTTTGATCCCGGCGCGATCCAGACGTATCTTTTGATCGTGTATTTTTACAGTACGTTTATCCACGCGAACCTCAGCTGGCACTTTGGCCTGCTTGAGCGGTTTTTTGTCACGCCGCGCTTTCACCATTGGCATCACGGATCAGAACGCGCGGCGATCGACATCAATTACGCGTCGCATTTCCCGATTTATGACTGGCTGTTCGGAACACATCATTTGCCGGAAAAAGACTGGCCGCAGGAATACGGTGTGGTTGGTAATGACGTTCCGCGCGGGTATTGGCGCCAGTTTATCCACCCGTTTCGCAAGCCCAAACAACCCGAGGAATAGCGGGGCGCTACGCAGGCAACTGTTGTGTCGCGCAATGAATGCCGCCGCCAACTTCGCCAAGTGCGTCGACGTTTAAGGTTATGATTTCGCGATCTGGGTAGTGTTGTTTTAGCGCGCGCACGGCCTGTTTGTCTGTTGCGCGGTCACCAAATTGCGAGGCAATAACCGCGCCGTTACAAGCGTAATAGTTTGCGTAGGATGCGACAAAATCAAAGGATTTGATGCGCCGATTATTGGGTTCTGCAATAACCTGAACGTCTAGTCCCGCAGCCACCAAATCGTCGAAGGTCGCAAAGGCCGCCGCATGGAACGGATCGCTCATGTCTGGATCATCAGGCAGGTTGATCAACACACGCCTAAGCCCCGTAAATCGCGCCAAGCTGTCAATGTGATAGTCGGTAATATCCGCGCCGTAGACACCGTTGGACCAGATCATTTTACTGGCACTATAAGCATTTAGCAGGCGTTCTTCGATCTGATCGCGCGACTGGCCGGGATTGCGGTTCTTGTTCACCCAACTGCTTTCATGCGCCATCAGATGGCCGTGACCATCGTGTTCGACACCACCTGCCTCGCCGATCAAACCCGACTGAACCAACGTCATATCAAGCGTTTTGGCGATTTCCGCCG
>JBLHSG010000031.1:0-48946 GCA_047626725.1 Ascidiaceihabitans sp. | reverse complement strand
GCATAGCGTCCCGAAATGAACAAGCCAAAGACAGTGCGATTTTTCCTCGAAGGCGGGCTTTGTGAGAGTGCGCGCGCCGGGCAGCACAATTTCATCAACAAGGTCGCCGACCTGCTGCGTGACCATGATTTTGAGGTCGCGTTTTGCAAGATGTCGGACCGCGGATCGGGTGGATATGCGTTGACCCACATGAAGGCACCCGAGGCTGGTCATGGCCTGACCTTTCGCCGTGTTTATCATTACCCGTTTTGGCAGATAGATCGCACTGACAAACGTTGGGATTGGCGCGTTGGTCAGGCGCAATTTGATCCCGATACCGTGGATGGAAAAGAGGCGCGGCGGTTTTATAATTTTTGGCGCAAACGGCTGTTTGATCTGACAGAAGGCAGTGGCAATGACGGGTTGATCTATATGCCATTGCAGGGAAAGCTGACGCAGCACCGGTCGTTTCAATCTTGTTCCCCGATCGAGATGATAGAACGCACTTTGGACGGCGCGCAAAATCGCAAAGTCATAGCGACCTTGCATCCAAAAGAAGAATATTCGCAGTCTGACCTAAAAGCGATTGAAGGCCTTGAGGTTAAGCACAAGCAGTTTGAGTTGCGGGTGGGCCAGATGAACGAACTACTGGCCGGTTGCGCCTGTGTTGTGACGCAGAATTCAAGCGCTGCGTTCAACGGGTACTTTTATAATAAGCCTGCGGTATTGTTTGCAAAGGTCGATTTTCACCACATCGCTTTGGACGGAATGCAGCCTGAAACGTTTGAACGGGTCGGCGGTTTTGACCCAGATTATGCGCGCTACATTTGGTGGTTCTGGCAAAACCAAAGCATCAATGCAGGCCATCCATCTGCGATTGAAAAGATCACGGATCGGTTTCGCACATTTGGTTGGCTGACATAGAAAAGGCGCCACCGTAGCGACGCCTTAACTTGAAAATATTTTGGTAGTTTAGATCGAGTCTTCGATCCAGCTTTTTAGAGCTGCCTTTGGCTTTGCGCCGGCCATGTTTGAAACAACTTCACCGCCTTTGAAAACGAACAAGGCAGGAATGCCGCGCACACCCATTTGAGCAGGAGCATTTGGATTTTCGTCAACGTTGATTTTGACGATTTTTACTTTGCCTTCCATTTCGACAGACAACTCTTCGAGCGCTGGACCGATCTGTTTGCAAGGGCCGCACCATTCAGCCCAGAAATCCACGACAACGGGAATGTCGGATTGTTTCACTTCGGCGTCGAACTGTGCGTCCGAGACAGCAACTGTGGCCATTTGGTTTCTCCTCGAGGGGGTGTGTAATTCAGGTGCTGAACCTATGGAGCAGCGGATCAAACGTCAAGATATGGCGATGATTTAAGCGCAGCAAACACAAGATCGTGTGTCAGCATCATCAGTGTTTGGGTCTTTGTCCAAACAATGCCTGTTTCGATTTTATGGCTTGGATAAACGGCCTGAAGGGCAATTTGATAGGCACCCATTTGCCGCAAAATCCCATCAGGGCAACGATCGGGATCAGCGGGAACAATCACGTTTGATTTGAAATCAATCGCAATCACGCTGGTCGGTGTGATGATCAAACGGTCAATTGTTCCGTGCAAACGATGCGACCCAAATGGCGCAGAAATCGTAACTTCAGCCAACGCGTCTGCGGCAAAAATATTGGCTAGGTCAGGTGCGTCCAAAACTGCCCGGGCTTCAACTGCTGCCTGTTCAATCAGGTCATCAGATAAATTCGAAGGCGCTGGGCCTTGGGCGTGCGGGTGTTCCAAATGCCAATGCACCAATGTGCCGTATGCCTTTGCTGTGTCTTCGTCCAATGCCGCAGGACCGGCCAGTGCCTTTGCGCCGTCCATTTTTGATGGTGAAAGTGTCTTTTGTTTTTCGACATGCGCCGGTGCTGTGCGTGTGAACACTGGGTCCAATACTGCGGCAGTTGGTTGAGTTGTCTTAGCTGGAATTTCAGTCGGCGCATCCCAGTCACCATGCGTCAATCGTTTGACCATACCAACCGAAGGAAATGCTGCATCGACGGCATTGCTGTGCACCATCGCGGCCTGAATTGTATTGTACCAAGAATCCTCGGATGTCTTGCCCATGTCGCCTGCGCCCGCAACAATTAACCACTTTTCCGCACGGGTTAGAGCCACATACAAAAGGCGCATACGTTCATTTAACTGCGACTCTTTTTTGTCGTCGATTGCAGTTTTCATACGCGCGGGCGTGTCTGCTTCTTTTGCTTTCCAAACCGGAACATCGCCCATTTTGACCATATCACCACGCACCGGATTGTCGCGTTTTCCGGTATCTGGCAAGATCACAATCGGTGCCTCCAGCCCCTTTGCGCCGTGCACTGTCATAACCCTGATTTGATCTGATGCACTGTCGATTTGACGTTTGATATCTAGATCATCGGTTTTCATCCAGACAAGGAACCCAGTCAAACTCGGTACCGCCGTCCGCTCGTATGCAAGCGCTTGGGACAAGAGCGCGTCAATACCGTCCTGCGCTTCTGTGCCTAAGCGCCCCAGCAATTTGCGACGCCCATCATGACGGGTCAAAATGCGTTCAATCAGGTCATAGGGGCGCAAAAAATCAACATTATCGCGCAAATCACGCAATGTCGGGAACGTGTCTGGGAAATCCTCTGGTTTGCTTCGAATTGCTTGCCAAAGATGGTCTTGAGTCCGGCGATGAGCCGTGTCGAAAAGCTGCTGTTCACCCCATCCGAACAACGGAGATTTCAACGCAGTGGCAAGCGAAAGACTGTCATCAGGTGTCGCAAGAAATGACAACAAAGCACCAAGGTCACGCACGGCCAGCTCCGCGCCGACCTTAAGGCGGTCAGCCCCCGCAATCGGTAGGTCATGTGCTTTACACGCACGAATGATTTCCGAGAACAGGGCGGAACGGCGCTGCACTAAAATTAGGAAATCACCTGCGCGAATGGGGCGTTTATTGAATGTGCCAGCAGCGTCGCCATCAGTTGGAATGGTGTGCTTTTCTCCAATTAGGGTCTGAATTGACTTCGCAATTTGATCCGCCAAAACAACAGAATGATGTTTCGAACTACGGCGATCAACAGGGTCATACCAAACGCGATCATCCTCATCATCGACCTTTTCAACAACAGGCCACAAATCAACGCGACCGGGCAAATCGGATTTAAAGGCAACGTGCTGGCTGTCTTTAGCAAAGCCTGCGGCGATGCGGTTGTCGAAAGTTTGATCAACCAGTCGCAAAATTGCTGCTGATGACCGGAATGAATAATCTAATGTCGTTTCCTGAAAACCGGCCCCAGCGTCGTCAAACTTTGCTTTGAATTCGGCCTGCATGCGGTCAAATTCGCGAGGGTCAGCACCTTGGAATGAATAAATCGACTGTTTTTTGTCACCTACGACAAACAATGTGCGCAATGTATCTGCTCGTGCACCTTCGCCGCTTGAGAATTCTTCTGCCAATCTGCGAACGACGTCCCATTGGTCGGGGCTGGTGTCTTGGGCTTCATCCACAAGGATGTGATCGATGCCGCCATCGATGCGAAACAAAACCCATGCTGCGACTTTATCATCGTTCAATAATTGGCGGGCTTTGAGGATCAGATCGTCAAAATCAAGCCAACCGCGGACAAGCTTTGCGCGTTCGTAGTGCTTGATAAAAGCAAAGGCAAAAGCGTGCAAAACCTGTGTGCGCCTGGCCGACATCAACGCTAGACGCGCTTCACGACCATCTTCGATCCTTAGCATGAACGCTTCGATTTGTGGCATCAGATGCGCCACGACATCCTGTGTCGCTTTGGTTGGAAACGACCCTAACTTGGCTGAAAACGGGTCTTTTGCTTTTGCACCAGTCAGAAAAATGGATTCAAAATGCGACAAAGATGAAAGATCAAGCACACTAATTTGCTTTAGTTTTTCGCCAGCTTTCGCGTCATTTCCACCCTTTGCAATCAAGTGGGGTATCAGTTCATTTATCAACTGAATTTCACCGCCAGCAAAAGCATTTGCCAAAACAGTGTCACCATCTAGATCAGCAGGTTGGCCGAACAATGCTAGACAGTCAGGCCACGTCAGTGGCTGGTCAAAGGCACCGCGTTGACCGACAATTTCTTGGGTCAACCGCAGGAAATCCTCGCCTGTGTATTGCTTGGCAAGGTCGGCAACCAAATGCGCCTGTGCGCCTCCTGCCATTTCGTCAACAATCTCAGCGCGGAGCATATCGGCTGCCCGATCTTCGATTTCCGTGAACTGTGGACTGACCTTTGCCTCTAGTGGAAAACGGCGCAATAGCGCAGCGCAAAACGAATGGATCGTCTGAATTTTCAAGCCACCAGGTGTTTCGATGGCCCGTGCAAACAGCGTGCGTGCATCGGCCAATTGGCGTGCATCAGCAGTCCGTTCCACGCCTAAATCGGTTAGGGCTGCGCGTAGTTTTACGTCGGGCAACATTGCCCAATCTCCAAGGCGGCGGAATAACCGGTTCTGCATCTCGGACGCTGCGGCCTTGGTGTAGGTCAGGCATAAAATGTGCTGTGGCTGAACGCCCTCAAGCAACAATCGCGCAACGCGGTCCGTCAACACGCGGGTTTTTCCAGAACCAGCGTTGGCGGCTAACCATGTTGATGTGCCGGGGTGTGCAGCGTCCATTTGACGGCGGGTTGCCTCGTTTATCGCGCTCATGTCAGATCCTCCGGAACGGGCGCATCTGTGCTGTCCCATTCACCAAATCGCGCCAGTTGATCATAGTCGCCTATTTCCCGTTCAGATTTGGGAACGCGTTGTGCTGTGAACCCCTGTTCCTCGGAAAGATAGGCGCGGATCAGTTGTGCAAGTTCTTCTAAAACCTTGGCGGGCGGTTCTTTGTCTAGCGGCGCGCGCACTTCGACAGGGTTACTGCCAAGACCGATAAACACGGCCTCATCCACAGATTTTATCCCTACATGTTCAAAATCACCACGTTCCAGCATTGCCGCCTCGATCAGCAGTTGTTTGTCGAAACGCGCCTGTTCTTTGGGGCTGGGCGGCGCACCGGTTTTGTAGTCATAAACCGAAACACTGTGGTCGCTGGTTTGATCGATCCGATCCGCATAACCGGTCAGTGTAAAACCCAGCTCTCGCATTTTCATCACGCCTTTGGCCTTTTTTTCAAGCGCGATGGGGCTGCCTTTTTGCCGTCGTGCATGTTCGCGATCAACAAACCAATCAGCGACACGAGACAGTCGTGACAACCACAAAGTCCGCGCGGCCGGCCATGGCACTTCGGCCGTCAGAACCTGCGTTGCCACATCCATCAAATGGGCCGCATTTAGCAATGACGCGTCGGTGTGCACATCCTTCACGAATTGCTCCATCACAGAGTGGATCAAGATGCCGCGCATAGGCGCGTCTGGCGATGGTGAAATCGGGTTGAGCGGACGCAATCGTAGCGCGTGTTTGGCATAAACGGCATACGGATCACGAATCAAACGTTTGATTTCTGTCACCGACAGGGCATGAGGCCGCGCAGACAGCGGTGGGCGTGGCGATGGGCGGTGGGCGCGCGCAACGTCCACTGGTTTTTCTAGCGCACGTGCTTTTGCCAGCCATTGATCGCCGCGTTCAATCATACCTTTTAACGCATCAGTACCACCCTGTTCGGGTAGGCCATTCATCAGGTTTTGCATCCTGTTCAACCACCGCGACGGAACGGTCTCAGCGTCATCAGAACGCACAGATCGTGTGATCCAAACTTCGGGCGCGGCGATGGCCTGTTGGAAATCGTGGGCTGACAAACCAATACGCCGTTCGGGAAGTAGTAAACCCGCCGTATTGCGCATGGACCGATTTAACCATGGGTCAGGTTTAGGCGCTTCGGGCCACGTGCCTTCGTTCAACCCACCTAAAATGACCAAATCAGCCCCTTGGACGCGCGCCTCGAGCGTTCCCCAAATCATTATGTCTGGGTGTGGGGCATCGCGGTCGCGGACTTCGCCTGCGGATAACAATGCGCCGACCAGATCGCTGTAGTCTGATGCGGACATATCGCCGCCGAATTCTGCGTTGTCAGTCAGGTTTTGCATGACCAAGTGTGCTTCTTGGCCCGCACCCTTTTTCCACAATTCCCCTGTATCAGAGCCTGTTTGTCCAGTTGAAACAGCCTCTGCCAGCTTCATATGTGCGTCTACCCAATCCGCCAAACTACGTTCTTGAGTATCGTGATGTTCGCATAAAACCTGACCAACCCACGCGGCCCAGTCGGTAAATGCATCTGGGTTTTCCAGCTTTGCAGACGCAAGAGCTGCAATCTTATTTATCCCGTCGACCGTTGGATAAGGCAGACCTTCGCGCCTGATCCGCATTTCTAATCGCTGCGTGTTTAACTGGTGCATTCCACGTTCATCAGCGCTGTGCGAAAGCGGGTGTTTCAGCAACGTCAGCAGTGCCTCGGTGTCTAGTTTTCGTGTGAAAAGCCCGGCAATGTGGCGTAAAAACCGACCCGGAGGGGACAGGTGTAGCGGCGCACCAGCACTGTCATCAGGAAGAATATCCCATCGATCCAAAGCCGCTGAAACCCGACGTGACAACATCCTGTCGGGTGTGATCAGAGCGGCAGATTGACCATCTTCGGCCGCCTGACGCAGGCGCATCGCGATGGCCAATGCTTCGTCCCGCGGGGTTTCGGCCTGAACCAATGTGACGTCTGCCAAACCCGCTGGAATATCAGGTAAATCAGGCCCTTCGGTTAACCATGCATCGGTGACCGGGGCAGGGCGCAACGCCAAAGAAACCAGTTTGTTTCGCGTCGGCGCATGCGGGGAATGCGTGCCCCAGTCGCCAATGTCGGATTTGCGCAATTCCAATGTCCGCATAAGTTTGAAAAACCGGTATTGCGGATGATCTTCGGACAACATCTCGTCGTTAAGGCTGTTCCATGCCGCATCTGGCATATCGAAATCGAAACCGGGCAAGATCACAGCACCTTGCGGCAGTTTTGCAATGGCTTGCATCAACAACATCGTAGTGCCGCGCGACCCGGTTGAACCAGCAAGGATAATTGGATTTTGAGGCGGGTTTTCCTCCCATTGCGCGATCAAACCTTGAACGATCAAACGTTGCCGCGCCTCTGCATCAGGGTTGTCTTGGGATAAATCGACGTAGGTTTGCGCAATATTGATGAACGTTTTCGCGCGCTCCCAATGCCCGGATTGATCGGTGACATCGAGGTCTTCAATTGCACTGGCGGGCACACCTTCGCCTTGCATTTCATCTAACAACGCAGCGAGGCTATCAGCCAAATCATATAGCGATGCACGAGGCGCGAGGTCCGGTTGTTTATCAAGCAGATTGGCCACAAGTTCGATTAGCTCAAGCCGCCGACGCAAAGGTGGGGCAGGCTGCGCAACGGTCAGAGTGTCTGATAGTGCCTCAATTTCCGACAAAACCCGAATCCGAGGCAACAACATCGCAGGACCCGCATCGAACAAATCACGCATCCGCCGCGCCATGCGCCGCGTGTTCACGATGACCTCAACCTGCGCCATGTCTTCCGGCGGTTTGAGGTGCATGGTTGTGATTAATCCGTCCACCAAAGCGTGCGGAAAATCGATGCCAGGCGCTATGCCAAACACGCGCGGAATTAACGAAGTTTCAAACATTTAACAACGCCTCGGCTTGAGAAATGCCACCTGGATGACCAACATCACACCAACGCCCCGGATACGGCAGTCCGAACAGGCGCCCCTCGGCCAGCATCTGATCCCATAAAACATTCAAGGAAAATGCTTTGTCTGGAATCGCGGCTAAACGATCTGTTTTGATGATTTGCACGCCGCCATAAACCAGATCAGGCCCGCGTTTTATATGACCATCCGGGGACATCGAAAAATCGCCGCCGCGTTGATAGCCGACGGTTTGTTGAATAGGAATGCAGACCAAAAGGGCGTCCATTTTATCGGGCTGCCACGCGTCCATCGCTAATTTTGCCGGATTCGGGCCCGACCAAATTGCGTCTGTGTTCATGGTGACCACAGGCGCGTTGCCTAAAATCGGCAAGGCATTGCGCAGCCCGCCACCTGTGTCCAAAATTTCCGGGCTTTCTGTGATGGTATGTACGTCGGTATCGGCCAAATGCGCGACGATCATGTGCGGTAAATAATGAAGGTTTGCGACAATGACATCGGGATTGATTTCGCGCGCGCTGTCTAGCGTATGATCGATCAATGCGCGTCCAGCGACCTGAACCAGCGGCTTTGGCAAATCGGCTGTCAGATGTTTCATCCGCGTGCCAAAGCCGGCAGCAAACAGCATCACAGATGTGGGATGGTCGCGCATTGAGATTTCAAATGCTCCAAAAATTCAGGGGTTGGTTGCGGCAGATCGGCGTTCACAATTGTTGCAATTTCCGACAATGCTTGGTGCTTAAGGTTGGTCTGAATATGAGCCCAGACACGCGGGATCAGGTCAACATAATGCGCCTTGCCATCACGCATACAAAGGCGCGCAAAAACACCGATAATACGTAGGTTGCGTTGTAGTCCAAGTATCGCATACGCGCGATCAAATTCAGTCGCGTCCAAACCGTTTTCAGCGACGTAATACGCCTTCATTTCCGCTTCTGTGACGGGGTCAACGTCACGACGTGCATCCTGCAAAATCGAAACAAGATCATATGCGGGGTGGCCTGACATTGCGTCTTGAAAATCCAGCAATCCTACGCGTGAAACACCTTCGCGCGATGGCAACCAAAGCAAGTTTTCCGCATGATAATCACGCTGAATCAACACGCGCGGTTCAGCGTCAAGCTGGGCAATCAACGTATGAAATGCATTGGTGAATTTTGTGGCTGCTTCAGCCGTAGTCTTGCGGGCATACCATTCATATGAAAGTGCCGCCATTTGGGTCATTATTTTTGCGTCATAAGGATTTAGATCAGGGCAAGGCGCGCTGTGCAAATGGGTCAAAACATCAACGGCGGCAGTATAAAGAGGGCGCTCAAGGTTTACATCCTGGTCCAAAACACGAGCGAATAGGTCGTCACCCAAATCTTCGATCAGCAAGAAGCCGTGCTCGATATCCTTGGCCAAAATTTCAGGAGCGCTAAGCCCGATGGTGCGGAGGTGTTGCGCAATGTGAATAAACGGGCGCACATCCTCACCTTTCTCGTGGGGCGCATCCATCAGAATAACCGTTTCACCATCCGAATTCTTCAGGCGATCATAGCGGCGATTGCTCGCGTCACCGGCAACTGTCTTGCGCTGGGCAAGGTGCCAGTTTGCATTGGTTAAAAATGCGTTCATAGCAGTTTGGCGATTAGTCATAAAACGTGTCTTTCCCAGTCGATCATCGCGGTTTGCCAGCGAGCGACAGACCAACTGATACTCATGCGGCGTGCTTCATCGGTTTTGCCCGCAGACAAATTAATGTTCAATGCACTTTTGGGCATATACTCCCCTAAACGATCCGGCCATTCTATGACGCAAACAGCGTCTGACATTGCATCCAACAGTCCAAGTTCTTCGACTTCGAAATCGGAGGACAGGCGGTATAAATCTGCATGCCAAAGCGCACCGATTTCGGTGTCGTATGTTTGGACCAAGGTGAATGTGGGGGAGGGAATATCTTCGGGTTGGATCAACAAAGAAGTAATCATGGCGCGCGCAAAGAACGATTTTCCTGCGCCGACATCACCGCTTAACAAAACAGTGTCACCCGCAGAGAGTTTTGAGGCCAACTTAACGGCGAATTCAGCTGTTTTGTCGCTGGATTCTAACTCAATATTTAGGGTGTTTTCTGCCATATGGGCATGGTGGCGTGAGGTGGCCTTGGCCGCAAGGAGAATGCGGGTCAGTCTTGTGCATTTGTTAGCATTTTTGCGACTACTTGCCGGTTCTGCACACGTTCAAACCGGATTAAAGTGGCCCCTGAGACGATGGGATTCACATTGCACCGCAGTTCCTTGTGACCGTCGTGGTCAATGGCGGCCTCCCAAGGTGCGCGTTCTTCGAAATTCATAACGAAATCCCGAATTTCCCCCCATGCGGAGTTGGGCTGACACTGTTTTTGCCAGTCTTTGATGCTGTCAATGATTGTCACTTCAGCAAAGCTGTTTTCAGGGTCCAATTTCCACATATCGCGATAGGACGCATTACAGAATTGCAAAAGTCCCGCTGATGAAAATACAACCAATGCATCGTCGAACGTGTCCATCAAGGATTGGCTTAACTCCAGTTCAGCCCTGAAATTACGGGTTAGCAACATCTCGGCGCTGATGTCCTCGATCAAGAACGCGATTGCGCCATCAGGATGAGGACGCCCAGAAACGCGGTAGGTTTGGCCTGAATCCAGCGTCCAGGTTTCTTGGTACCGTCCGTCTGCAGCGGCTGAAATGACGTCAGAAATTTCTTGGCGCCATGATCTGTAATTCTTGGGTTCTGGCATGACACGATTGTCGCGCAAGCGGTCAAAAAATGATGATAAATCAGGTCGAGCGGATAAGAAATCAGCGGGCAATGCAGTTAAGTCGACCAGCGCGGGGTTAAACAAGGCAAGCTGGCTATTCCGGTCAAAAATTGCCAATCCAGTGGACAATTGCGCAAAAGTTTTTGCCAATGTTTGCACAAAATTTCGTTGGGCAATTTCGGCGCGAATTACAGCGTTAATATCAATCGCGTGAAACATCGTGCCGCCATCTACCCGCATTGAACTGACATCAAACCAAAGGGGTGCGCTGTCTTCATCGGTTTTCAAAGACGCTCGTGATTGCCCGCTGTCATTAAGTTTGTCAGTGAATGATTTCAGCAAAGGTTTGTCGGGGTCTGGTGCCGCGCCATGTACGTCGCGATACAGTGACTTGTAAGCATCATTGCACCATTTGACTTGACCATTTTCATCCGCTTGCCACGTGGGATGAGGTGCGGTTGAACTGGCCAAACGCAAAGTTTTCAGTTCCGCTTCGAGGGTTTTTGTGCGGTGCTGTTCATCTAATCCTAATGCATTTGGATCTACGACTTGAACCCGCGTACAATCATCAACCTGATCGATTTTTAGAACGGCCGTGTCTTCGATATCTTGTGCCGCCAGACTAAGTGAGCCGCTTTTTTGTGGGACTGGATTGCGGGGCAATGCAGGGAAACGCGCATTAAAGCTGTGGTAAAGGCTGTTCCAGTCGGTATCGCCCGTGTTCTGAGCAAGGATAAAACGCGCTGTATTTGATGCATGTTCTAGATCAGCGCCACGAAACAGCAGTGAAATATCCGCCGTCATGGGGGCCTGAGCCGTCTTTGCCGTGCGCAGTGGTAACCACGCAATAAAAAGCAAACCGGCGATGGCGGTTACGCCCGAAACACAGATCACCAAAATGATGTCAGCAAGCGTCATTTTCCGGTCCTTAGCTGTAAGATTTCTCATACCATCGGCGGCAAAGGTTAACGCGCCGTTAATCCTTGCGCCTCAGCGGCAAATTTACCTTGGAAACAGCTAGTTGGTGATATGTTGATTGGGCCCAACCGGAACGGCATTTGATCCACGGCGCGCATCAACGGCATCGCGCGGCCAGATAACTTGGACAATCGCCCCGACTTTGCTTGGCAATGCCTCGTTTGGCAGGCTGATTTCAGGGCCATTTGCAAATCGCAGTTCTGCGCCTGATCGTTCCAGCAAGGTTTTGGCGATGAACAGCCCCAGCCCCATGCCCTCGTATTCGGGGCGCTGTAGATTTTCCGATGGGGCGCGTCGTTTGCGCATAAACGGGTCACCGATGCGGCCGATCATATAAGGTGGAAATCCACATCCATCGTCGATGATGCGAATGGAAATTGTATCATCGGTCCAGTCGGTTTCAATCCAGACATTTGCACCTGCAAAATCGACCGCGTTTTGGACCAGATTGCGCAATCCGTGGATGATCTCTGGTTTGCGCAAAATTGACGGTTGTTCCATTTCGCTACCGGATGCGGGGTCGTGCGAATAATGTACGAATTTACCACGATGCGCGTGTGGTTCCGCAGCCTCGTTAACGACAGTCATTAAAGGGGCTTGGCGCAGGTGAAGGTCGTCTTTGCCCGCCCGCCCCATGTCGCGCAAAATGTCACGGCATCTGTCAGCCTGTTCGCGGATTAGAACGGCATCTTCGTACAGCTCCGGACTGTCCGAAAGCTCTTCCATCAGTTCTGCGCTGACCAGTTTGATTGTCGCCAATGGCGTGCCCAATTCATGTGCAGCAGCCGCAACAACACCGCCCAAATCGGTCAGTTTTTGTTCACGTGACAGGGCCATTTGCGTGGCTGAAAGGGCGTCCGACATTGAATGCATTTCTGACGTTACGCGACGCGAATACGCCCCGATAAACACAATCGCAATGACAAGAGCCAGCCAGTTTCCAAATACGAACAGATCGGGAATACGCAGGTGAAGCCCCTGAACGGTGCGCAATGGAATGTGAAATTGGGACAATATCGTCACCAAGATAATGGCAGTCGCTCCCACCAAAACAGTCGACGCTGTCGTCAAAACCGCGGCAGATACTGTCACCGGCCCCAACAGCAGCAACGCAAATGGATTATGCAGACCGCCCGTCAGGTACAGCAACGCGCCTAGTTGCAGCAGATCGAACAAAACCATGGCCAGATTTTCATATTCCGACAGGCGTTTGTTTTCCGGAAACACAAAGATCGCGATCAAATTCCCGATGGCAGAAATACCGACAACCAAATAACAAAGCCCCAGTTCCAGCTGCAGACTGTACATCTGCTGGGCGACCGTGATTGCGGTTAATTGTCCCACAATGGCGACCCATCGCAGCAGAATCATCGTGCGCAGCCTTATCCTGTTGGATCTTTGCTGCCCGGTGAACATGTTCAGATCTGAATTCGCCATTGGCTCACCATTTCGTTCATTGCGCTTTAGAGGGCGGGTGCTACGACTACGCCAAGTTCGAACTTACAGTCATTCGAGAGGGAAACAAATGATCCGCATCATCGCACCTGTAGCCGCCGTTTCTGTTGCCGCCATTTTGGGTGGAACATATTTCTTGTCACAAAACACAAACGGGGATCCATTCGCGCAATGCCGTGTCAGTTCTGTCGCAGGCGGTGGTGCCATCGGTGGACCGTTTGAATTGGTCAATTCCCAAGGCGCAACAGTAACGGATGTCGATGTCGTCACGGAACCAACGTTGATCTATTTCGGGTATACGTTTTGCCCTGATGTGTGCCCGTTTGATGTGTCGCGTAACGCTGAAGCCGTTGATTTGCTGACCGAAACAGACCGATCCGTCACGCCTGTCTTTATTTCTGTTGATCCAAACCGTGACACACCCGAAGTCGTGGGCGATTTCGCGTTTAACATGCACGAAAAAATGGTTGGCCTGACGGGATCCCCGGAACAAGTCAAAGCGGCAAGCCAAGCGTATCGTACCTATTACAAAGCCCATGATGACGGGTCTGATTTCTACCTCGTTGACCATTCGACGTTCAGCTATCTAGTTTTGCCAGAGATCGGTTTTGTCGAATTTTTCCGGCGCGAAGTAACGCCAGAACAGATGGCGGACAAAATTGGATGCTTTGTTGATAACGCCTGATCGCCGGACCATGTGACCATCTGCCTCTGAACCACAATTTGACGCAGGCTGGCGCGCGCTACATAGTCAGTTGAACCAAATATGGACCGGAGAAGACCAATGGCAGAGTCAACGCAACACGAGATCGGCGAGGATCGGTCGCTTCTTTTGGTCGATGATGATGAACCGTTTCTGCGCCGTTTGGCCAAAGCGATGGAAAAACGCGGCTTTGAAGTCGAAACAGCGGGTTCGGTTGCAGGTGGTCGCGCGATTGCAACGGCCCGTCCGCCCGCCTACGCCGTTGTTGATCTGCGATTAGAAGACGGAAACGGTTTGGACGTGGTCGAAGTGCTGCGTGAAAAACGCCCTGATGCGCGGGTTGTCGTTCTGACAGGCTACGGCGCGATTGCGACAGCTGTTGCTGCTGTAAAAATCGGCGCGACGGATTATTTGTCAAAACCTGCAGATGCGACTGACATTACCAATGCGCTTTTGGCGACGGGTGATGATTTGCCGCCGCCGCCTGAAAACCCGATGAGCGCGGATCGCGTGCGTTGGGAACATATTCAACGGGTTTACGAGCTGTGTGACCGCAACGTGTCTGAAACAGCGCGTCGCCTGAACATGCACCGCCGGACGTTGCAGCGGATTTTGGCGAAACGTTCGCCTAGATAGTTTGGCACGGCCCTAGATTTTGTATCGTTTCCATACTTTGTCTACGGGCTGACCATTCGCCAGCTTTGTTCCTTTAAGCAGCTTGATCGTCTCGAACCCGCGGCTTTGATAGTAAGCCAACCCGCCTTCGTTGTCGGACCGAATGATGGCATCAATTCGTGTGTATCCCATCGATTTTGCCGCAGCGAGGGTAGCCGCGAACAGCTTTGATCCTATGCCAAGCCCCGTTTGTCCCACACGCACAAACGTCGCGATATCGGTTGCGTCCTTTGGGATGTCAGGGTGCGGAACGATGTATTGAAACCCCAGCAATGTTCCCGCCTCGTCTTCGGCCAGATGCCAGACGGCTTGGTCCACGGCCATTTTTTTGGCCATCTGATCAGATGTGACCGGATCAACCATCGCCGTGGTGCCGCCAATGGCGATAATTTCGTTTAGCAATGCGGCTATGGCACGACTGTCCAGCGCACCGGCGCGGCGAATATGAAGCTGGGCAGTGGTCACATTTTTTCCAATAATTCATGGTGGCGCCGGGTAAATGCGTTGCGTGTTTCAACGGGTGTACGCAATACAATGCTCAGGCCGTCAATGACTTGTGTGTCGGGTTTGCCAAAAAACTTGGTCGCCTCGTCATGGGTAAAGCCGGCGATCTGGGTCGCCTCCATCCACGCACTAATTCTGTCGGCTTTTTTGATCAGCTTTTTCACGGAAACGGGAATGGATGCTGGTAGCCCAAACCGGATGTGGATCGCAGCCATCAGTCGATCATCCAAAGCCCCGTAATCCGGGCCAACCGCAGCCTTAACCGGTGAAATCATATCACCAATCACATATTCAGGCGCATCGTGCAGCAACGCGGCAAGACACCATTTAACCGGTGCTTTGGGTGAAATACGCGCGAATAACGTTTCGACCAGCAGTGAATGTTCAGCGACTGAATACGCAAAATCACCATGAGTTTGGCCATTCCAGCGCGCCACAAAAGCCAGGCCATGCGCGATGTCTTCGATTTCGATATCAACGGGGGTCGGATCAAGCAGATCAAGCCTGCGACCAGACAACATCCGCTGCCACGCACGCTGAGGAGGAGTAGCCATATCACACACCTTTCCAAACAAGTCTTAGTTGTTCCAGATCGGGAGGGATGTGAAAACCCGAAATCAATCGGGCCTTCGGAATTTAGTTCAGTTTCATGTCAGACGTCGCAAAAACGCGGTTACCATGCAGACGACCAACCATGCGATATCCATGGTGCCCGAATTGCAATTTAATCCAGCGATCGCGTTTGAATTCTTCCAAAATCAGGATGGGCTTCCATTTGTCGATGATGCCGCGCGCACCCAGCATGGCGTCGCGTTCGTGACCTTCGACATCCAGTTGCAGGATCGAAATCTTGCGATCAAATGGCACCGCATCATCCAGACGGATCGATGACACCTCATGGACGCCTTCGGCCATTTCATCAACAAAATGGCTGTGACCACCCATTGGTTTACCGGCCTCGTCGTGGGTGCGAAACAGAATAGAGCCAGTTTTGCTAGACAGGGCGTGGTTCTGAACATTCACGTTCTTGATCTTGTTCAGCTTGATGGTTTTTTCGGCGTGCTCGAATGAATTTGGGTTCGGTTCAAACGCCCAGATCTTTTTGGTTTTGGCCATGCCCGCAGACAGGCCCGGTAGGAAGTCGCCAAAGAACGTGCCGGCATGGATCACATCACCATCACCAGCGTTTTGCGCCATAAACCTGATGGTTTTGGGTTCATAAATATCGCCAGCCGTGACCAAACGGACCGCAGGGCGATGCTCAAGGTTTTCCGGAATGGAATATTTTCCGTATTTGTTTTCTGCTTGCATCGCGCCCATGCCCATTGCCTCTGATTGTTTCGATTTTAGCACAAGTGACCGTCAATTAAGACAATATTGTGTTCACGCAGGGTTGAATTATGACGCTAATGTGGCCGCTACCACACGCTATTCCCCGATTGCTCGCAGGGCTGCCGCCATTAGGAACAGGCCACCTAGATTGTCGCATTGAGATTTCTGTAAAAAAGAGGTACTGAGCCGCAACGCTATTTGAGGAATATACACGTGGCCCAAGATTACATCGTAAAAGACATCAACCTTGCCGAGTTTGGCCGCAAGGAATTGGACATCGCCGAGACTGAAATGCCGGGTCTGATGGCCTGCCGTGAAGAATTCGGCACAAGCAAGCCTTTGAAGGGCGCGCGCATCGTCGGATCGCTGCACATGACGATCCAAACTGCCGTGCTGATCGAAACGCTGGTTGAACTTGGTGCCGACGTGCGCTGGGCATCATGCAACATCTTTTCGACCCAAGATCACGCAGCTGCGGCGATCGCGCAAGGCGGCACGCCCGTGTTTGCAATCAAAGGTCAATCGCTGACAGAGCATTGGGATTACCTAGACAAATCCTTCATGTTCCCTGAAGGCGCGAACATGATTTTGGACGATGGCGGCGACGCGACGTTGTACGTTTTGTTGGGTGCACGCGCCGAAGCAGGCGAAGACGTCATTCCTGTTCCACAATCCGAAGAAGAAGAAGCGATCAAAATTCAGATCGCAAAGCGCATGAAAGAAACGCCGGGCTGGTTCACAAAAACCAAAGCCGACATTCTGGGCGTATCCGAAGAAACAACGACAGGCGTTCACCGCTTGTACGATCTGCACAAAAAAGGCGAACTGCCTTTCCCTGCGATCAACGTCAACGACTCGGTTACCAAATCCAAATTCGACAACAAATACGGCTGTAAAGAATCGCTGGTCGACGGCATCCGTCGCGCGACAGACACGATGATGGCCGGCAAAGTTGCGGTTGTCATGGGTTACGGCGATGTGGGCAAAGGGTCTGCGGCGTCATTGGCCGGTGCCGGCGCACGTGTGAAAGTTACCGAAGTCGATCCTATCTGCGCGCTTCAAGCTGCGATGGACGGTTTCGAAGTTGTCTTGCTCGAAGATGCGCTGGAAACAGCCGATATCTTTATCACGACCACTGGCAACAAAGACGTGATCCGCATCGAACACATGCGTCAAATGAAAGACATGGCGATCGTTGGCAACATCGGTCACTTCGACAACGAAATCCAAGTTGCGTCGCTGAAGAACCACAAATGGACCAACATCAAAGAACAGGTCGACATGATCGAGATGCCAAACGGCAACCGCTTGATCCTGTTGTCCGAAGGTCGTTTGTTGAACCTTGGTAACGCCACGGGCCACCCGTCATTCGTGATGTCCGCATCCTTCACAAACCAGGTTCTGGCGCAAATCGAATTGTTCACAAAAGGCGACGAATACCAGCCTGGCGTTTACATCTTGCCCAAGCACTTGGATGAAAAAGTTGCGCGTTTGCACCTTGATCGTATCGGCGTGAAATTGTCGAAACTGGACGCAGAACAAGCAGCCTATATCGGCGTGTCACCTGACGGCCCATTCAAACCAGAACACTACCGCTACTAAGCGATAGCTACTGCTAAAATTAGAAACGCCCTCGCTGAATTGCGGGGGCGTTTTGCGTTTGGATCACGATGTTCTTGTCCTTAGCGGCGGGTCATAAACTGGTCGTTCACAACGCCTTTGAAACACCGAGGAAAGAACGGATACGTGTCGGTCGCAAAGTAATGATATTCCCCGTTCATCACTCCGCCGTTGCACTTATCAAGCGTTCCAGAACCAGCCTTGTATTCAAAATCCTCTTCAAAGGTTCCATCATATGCGCCGCGCGGTGGTGTCTGTCGTGTCCCGGATTTGAGAATCCAAGACGACTTTGCAGCATGGGGGATGTAATGAATTTCAAACCCATCCGGCGCGTACCCGATTAGCGTGCCATTTTGCGATTCAAGATAGTCAGCCGACACACCGTGATAATGGTAAAGGCCAGACCGATCTACGTGCGCGTTCTGATCATCCATTCCCAATCTGCGGGGGTCATGCATCGCTTGCTGACGCCAACCGCTTGAGGGATCTTGGCTAAAACCGCGACGCCCATTCGCGTCATAGTACCCTGCCGTGTAGGGGCGAAACGGCACACCGGTCAAAGACACGCCAACGGTCATCAGCCCTGTTGTCATCGTAGGTGATTTTTCCGGAGTACTGGGAAAGCAGAACGTCAACGTTTGCGCGCGAAATGCATTCGGATTGGCCTTGTTCGGGAACCGCCCCATGTCGTGATTTGGGGCACCGTTTGATGCGATGCACGTCATATCAGCTTCCTGAGATATCTTAACAACATTGTCATGTGCGGCCGCTGAAATAGGCGCAGTTGAGATCAGTAAAGCGGATAAGAAATAACGAGACATGGGGGTCCTCCAAAGGTGAGTTGCCCCTGTTGAACGGTTAAGCCGTTAGGTTCCGTTGCAATAAATTGTGCAAATAGCCAAACGCGTTGCTACTTTGGTGGACTGCTTTGATCACTGTCTTCGATAATCTCGGCATCCTCGATCACAGTCATATCCGTGCTGCTATCACCGGCTGTCCCAACAATGAGCGGCAACATTGCCAAACCGCCGGGCATTGCGATTTCTGACACAGGCGGCGTCTTCCAAGACAACGTATCAAAGCTGTCGCAGTTTTCGCACATCGGCACCCATTCAGTGTGAATGTGTTGGCAGTTTTCGCAGATCCATTGTGGACCACGTGGCAAAGTCAACGCGCGGGCAAGCCAGCCTTTGACGACTGTGTCTTCGGCCCCTTCGCCCCGTTCAATCGCAGCCATTAGGGTTGCGGTACGGGCGGTTGGATCCGTTTCAAACAGATTGCCAAGCGTGCGGCGGGCTGTCGGGAAATCTTCGTTCGCCAGATGCATTTCTGTCATCAGCATTTTGGATTCTGGATGATCGGCTTGGCCTTTGGTCAGCGCCGTAAACCGTTTTAGGCGCGCCTTGGCGTTTTCATCAGGTTCAATCGCGACGTACGCCGCAGCCAGATCAGGGTGGGGTTGCGCGTCCCATGCCTTTTTGATGACGCGCGTTGCGTACTTATTCTGGCCCTGCTCAACATATCCATGCGCGGCCATAACGGCGGCAGGGATCAGATCAGGTGACAAACGGTTTGCTTCAATCGCGGCTTCGCGGGCTTCGATTGTTTGATCCGCATCAAATATTTTGCGCGCTTCTGATAGGGCCAAAACAGCATCGCGACGCTTGTGAACATCACGCGGCAATGACCCGTGCTTGAGCTTGGCATTCAATGTTTCGCGCGCGCCGGTCCAGTCAGATGATTGCGCCTGTAACTTAAGAAGGACGTCCTGCGTGTCCTCGTGACGCGGTTTCAAAGCAAACGCTTTTTCCGCCAACTTCAACGCAGTTACGGTATCACCAGCGGCCAATTTTTGTTTCATAATGCCGCGTACACCCACAAAACGGGTCGCGTCATTTGCCACCAGCTTGCGATAGGTCTCTTCGGCTTTGCGACTGTCACCGGCCATTTCAGCGGCTTGGGCGGTCAGCAAATCTGTCAGCTCAGGCTGGTTCAAATACTTCTCGGCTTTGGCGGCTTTTGCCATCGCTTGACGTCCTTCGCCTGACGCCAGTGCCATCATCCCTTGGGACAGCGCATCGTAACCTTTGGCCTGACGGTTACGTTCAAAGTAACGCGAAAGGGCAGTTTCATCCCCGTTCAGGAATTTCCAAACCGCCACCAAAAGGGAAATCAGTTTTAGCAAAACCCAAACTGCGACCAGTAGAAAAACGAGTGCGATCACGGATTCTAGTGGGCCAAAGTTGTATTCGGTTCCGGCCACTTCTAGCCGTATGCCACCCTGAGATTCCAAGAGGTAGCTTGCCCCAAAGGCAGCCGCGGCAACGACAGCAACAAACAGACAAATTTTTACAAGTGACCAAAGCATAATATTTCCTTAGTTCGCGGCAAGGCGTTGCATCAAAGATTCTGATGCGGACATAACAGACTGACGAGTACGGGCGCGGTCCAACCAATCGGACATTGCGGCCTGACCTTCGGGGGGCAGCGTTTCCGCCTCGGCGATGGCATCGGTCAATCGACCATTTCGCGCTGCGTCTTCGATCCGTGACAAAACGGCGTCAGGGTCGGATCCTTCGCGTGGTTCGGTTGATCGTGCACCCAATGATCGCTGAAGGAAACCACTAAAGCCACCACCCGTTTCGCCACCGACTGACCGGCTGGCAGCAAGGGCTGCGCGGGCAACATCAGGAATGTCAGACTGCAAAGTGGACAAGGGTGCGACGCCATTGGCCGCAGCAGATTTCAGCGCGTCAGGGATGTCGACAACGCCGGTCCCTTCAAGATCGTTAAGGGCAGCATCAAAGGCAGCACCACTTTCGATTGCGGCGATTATCCGTGTTGCAGCAGCGCGGGCAAGCGTGCTGTTAGCTGCATCTTCGGTTGATTTTTCGACCAGGCGTGCGTCTGCAAGCAGCTTGTCAATCTCGGCGCGTTGTTCTGCAGCGGCGGCCTGAAGCGTGGCAAATTCGGCGTCATAGTTAGGGGCCGCGCCACCACCCGTTCCGACGGGACGTTTCTCAAGTTCGGAAATGCGGTCGTTTTGCGTTGCGATAACAGCCTGTAGTTGTTCGATAATCGACGTGTCAGGCGTGGGCAGATTTGCGACCTCTTCGCCAAGGTTTTGCACGTCACCATTCAGGCGTGCGATCTCTGAATTGGCGGATTTAAGGTTCTCGGCTAATGCGGATTGTTCGGCACCGGCACGCATACTTGGCGGCAAAAAGTTATCAATCAGATCGGCGCGCGCAGCTAGAAAACCAAACACTGCAGCAGCGACACCACCCAACAATAACGGCCAAACACGAGCGCGCTGCGGTTCAGGGTCATGCACAACAGGTGCAGGCGCGTCGTCGAAATCTGCGCTAGGCGTATCGTCTACCGGCAGTTCCGCCTCGACGGGCTCGTCTGCAATAACCTCGGGGTCTGTCGCGACGACGCTTTGCGTATCATTCGCCTCAGGCGTAACGGATTCCTGCGGAATTTCTTTGACCGTATCATCGCCAAGGGTCGGCGTATCGGACAGGTCCGCAACTGCATCGCTGACTTTTTTAACCGTCTTCTTCGCCATTTTTCTACCTTCCCGATTCTAAATCGAACGTGGGTCTATACTAATTACTCTACGCGGGCGTTTGGCTGCTCTCAACCCAAGGGGATGCTTGCCGCTACGTTTTGCACCGCTTCGATCATTGCTTTGCGCGTTGGTTCGGCACAAATGTGTACCGGTTTGGTGTTTTTCCCTAAAATCTCGTGCGCTACCGCCGGACTTAGCGCAATTAAATGCAACGTCACCCCTTCATTAAGTTGCTTTTTAAACTGCCGCGCAGTGCGTGGGGAAAAAAGGGGAAGGATGATAGGATTTTCCCTGCCAAGCGCTGCAGTCGCCTGATCCGATAGGGGTTGAAGCGCTTGATCATAGATCGCGATTTGCGTCGTTTCGATGCCAGCCATGCCCAATCGTGGGGCCACGTCGCCACGCGTATGTGTCCCGCAAAGATGGGTTAACGGACCGCTAGGGGCCAATTCAATGATCTGATCGACCAGTTGATCCGCAGTGTTCCCCAGATGACGGGCATCCCACCCCGCATTTCGCGCAGCCTGTGTCGTTTGCGCGCCAACACAATAGGCGATCCGGTCGTCGCCTTCAGGCCCCAAAATCGGACCATTGGCAGACGTAAAGATCGCGCTGTTTATGTCCGACAAATCATTGGCAATCGGATCAATTCGTACAAGCGGCGAGATGATCGGCGTAAGTTGATCGCGCAAAGACACAGGCAACGCGCGCCAAAAGGCGTCCGACCCACGCTGGGGCCTCGTCAAAAGCAGAGTAATCTGCGGGTGCTTTGCATTGTTTGCCACGGTGTACGGTGTTACCTCGGGGATGGGTTTCGCGCAATGGAGCAGGTCGTGCCACAGCAGCTAAACATTCTAGGCATCGAAAGCAGTTGCGATGATACGGCTGCGGCGGTCGTGCGGGGCATTGCCGGCGGGCCTGCGAAAATTCTGTCGTCTATCGTTGTCGGGCAGACCGAATTGCACGCGGCGTTTGGTGGTGTTGTCCCTGAAATCGCGGCACGTGCGCATGTCGAAAAACTAGATGTTAGCGTGATCCAAGCCTTGGCGGAGGCCAATATGCAAATGGCCGATGTCGACGCCATCGCGGTGACGGCCGGCCCCGGATTGATCGGCGGCGTTGTGTCGGGTGTGATGTTGGCAAAGGGGTTGTCGGCGGCGACCGGAATTCCGATTTACGGCGTGAACCATTTGGCAGGGCACGCTCTTACGCCGCGTCTAACGCATGACGTTGAATTCCCCTATCTGATGCTATTGGTATCAGGTGGTCATTGCCAGTTCTTGATCGCCTCAGGCCCACAAGATTTTCGGCGGTTAGGTGGCACGATTGACGACGCCCCAGGCGAAGCATTTGATAAGGTGGCGCGCCTAATCGGGTTAACGCAACCGGGCGGTCCGATGATTGAAAACGCGGCTAAATCAGGTGATCCAAAACGGTTTAAACTGCCACGTCCTTTGTTGGATCGGCAGGGATGTGACATGTCGTTTTCCGGTTTGAAAACAGCCGCATTACGCGCCCGCGATGCAGTGATTGTTGAAAAAGGTGGCCTGAGTATTCAGGATCAATCTGATTTAGCAGCCGGATTCCAGGCTGCCGTTGCCGATGTTTTGGCTGAAAAAAGCCGTCGTGCTATGATCGAATACTTGATGCTTAAACCTGTAACGCCAACGCTTTGTGTTGCAGGTGGTGTTGCAGCAAACATGACAATTCGAAGCGAATTAGAGACGGTTTGTGCTGAATTTGATGCTACGTTTGTCGCTCCTCCGTTGGCGCTATGTACAGATAACGCAGCTATGATTGCATACGCGGGGTTGGCGCAGATGTCTGAACGCGCACCTGATGATATGACACTGTCAGCGCGCCCACGGATGCCACTTGATACGTCTAGCCCGACGATGCTGGGCAGCGGTAAAAAGGGCGCAAAAGCATGAGTATTTCTGTCCTTGGCGCGGGCGCATTTGGAACTGCCCTAGCTATCGCCATTTCGCGCGAAACCGATGTGATCCTTTGGGCCCGAGATTCCGCGCATGTGGCTGAAATGCAGAATGCGCGGCAGAATGCAAAACGATTGCCAGACGCCGATTTCCCTTCACAATTGTTTGTCACTGATGACCTTGAGGTGGCCTGCCAAAACAACGTGATTTTGCTGGCTGTACCAATGCAAAAATTGGGTACGTTTCTGAAAACGCATCACGGGGTTTTAACGTCAAAGACGTTGGTTGCGTGCTGCAAAGGTGTCGATCAGGCCACTGGTTTAGGTCCGATCGAAACGATCACAAAACATGTACCAGATGCGCATGCCGCAATTTTGACTGGGCCCAGCTTTGCCGCAGATATCGCCCAAGGATTACCGACTGCGCTGACGCTTGCATGTGCGGATGACACTGTGGGCGAGGCGTTGCAAAAATCATTGTCGACACCGGTTTTACGTTTGTATCGCACGACAGATGTAACAGGCGCAGCCCTTGGTGGTGCGTTCAAAAATGTGATCGCAATCGCTTGTGGTGTCGCGATGGGTGCTGGCCTTGGTGAAAGCGCTCGGGCTGCATTAATGACCCGTGGATTTGCTGAAATGACGCGCCTTGCCCAATCGCGTGGCGCACAGTCCTTAACACTCGCCGGGCTTTCCGGTTTTGGTGATTTGACATTAACGTGCACGTCCGCGCAGTCGCGCAATTATCGGTTGGGTTTGTCATTGGGCGCTGCAAAAGGTTTCGATGAAACGATAACGGTTGAGGGTGCAGCAACTGCGCGCGCATTGCGTGATTTGGCGCAAACGCAAAATATGGACCTGCCGATCACCGTGACTGTTGCCGCAATTTTGGATAAAACAATGGATGTAAGGGCTGCGATGGCTGCTCTGTTGTCCCGACCCTTAAAGGAAGAATAACATGTTGATTGCACTTATGGCCTACGACAAAAACGGCGCGCTTGATGTTCGAAAAGCCAACCGTGACGCGCACGTCGCCTATTTGAAAAGCACGGACGCTGTCGTGCAAGCTGGCCCATTTTTGGACGGTGCAGGTGAAATGTGCGGCTCGTTGATCATTTTGGATTTGCCCGACATGGCCGCCGCCGAAAAGTGGGTCGCCGGTGATCCCTACGGCACAGCAGGTCTATTTGCGTCGGTCAAATTGATGGCGTGGAACAAGGTTATCGGCTGATGGCGTATTGGCTATTCAAATCCGAACCCTCAACCTGGAGCTGGGATGACCAGGTTGCCAAGGGTGAAGTAGGCGAAGAATGGGATGGCGTGCGCAACTATCAAGCGCGGAATTTCATGCGCCAAATGAACATTGGGGACCAAGGTTTCTTCTATCATTCGCAATCGGAAAAAGCGGTTGTTGGCGTGATCGAGGTTATTGCCGAGGCGCACCAAGACAGTTCTATAAATGACGATCGCTGGGAATGTGTGGATATCAAAGCAGTGCGTCCTGTGAAAACACCAGTAACTTTGGACGCAATTAAATCTGACGAGCGGCTGGACGATATGATCCTTGTGCGCAATTCACGTTTGTCGGTTCAGCCGGTCACAGACGTTGAATGGGGTATAGTTTGCGAGCTGGCGGGGATCGATCCCTGAAAAAATGAACGGTCAATTACCGATCATTCAGGGAAGTTTATGCGTGCCCGTTTTGAAACGAAAAAGGGTTCTGACGCGCTGCCAGAACCCTTCACTCACCCCACGTGCTACACTACCCTGCACGTGTTCTTGAAAACTGGTTCTGGCCATACTAGCCATACTTGATTGGTAGGCTTGAGCGGTTAAAAACGCAAATCAATAGTCTATAAAATGAGACTAAAAACACAAAAGCCCGCTTAACCAAGCGGGCCTTTGCAATTCTATTTCAATGGCTTAACCGTAAACGGATTCTTTGCCAAAGTGCTTTGTCAGCATGTAATATACGACTGCGCGGTATTTGCTACGCTCGGAACGACCATAGGTTTCCATCGCTTTGTCGATGCCTTCCTTTAGTGCTGGGCCGTCTGCCAAGCCCAGCTTTTTCTTTAGGAAGTTTTCTTTAACTGTTTCGAGTTCCGCGGGTTGAGAAGCGGCAACTGTAGATGCGTCCGCATTATAGATCGCCGGGCCACAGCCGATTGTTACTTTTCTCAGCAGATCCATGTCTGGTGTCATGCCGCATTTGTTTTTTAGATCATCTGCATATTGCGCGATTAGGTCGTCACGTTTGCCCATTGAAATTCTCCCACCTTGGACTTGGCCATGCTTTCAGGCCTTAAATAAAATTTTAGAGTCCAATTCAGCCAAAACAAAGGGAAATTTTTGCAGCGTTTCCCCGTGCGCAGGTATTGCGCCTATCGACACAACCCCCATCCGGTGTGCTGAAGATGAAAATGATCGGCATGAAGCGCGTTGTAATTGGGGCCAAGCGTGACGCGAAACCAATTGCACGCAGTGGTGTTAGCGTAACGTAGAAATTGGGATTTTAGCGAGGTGCCGTCCCAGTCAGCTTTTAGATCAATCCGCGTACCGTCTTGCAAAATAAAGCCCGCAACATCGATTGCTTCTGCGGTCGCGTGTGTGCTCATCCGTCCATCTGATCCAGAAGAGGACCGGATTTTGCGGCAATTATAGCTGGAAAAATGTCTGATTTCTCGGATTTTCTGATTGAACAATTCGGCTGCTTTTGGCTGCAAATCATGGGTCGTCCACATCGCCCAGCGTAACGCGGTTTGGCAGCGTGTATTTACCGGACGAATGCGCGCGCTTCCTATCTTTTGCAGGGAAACGTGATCTTGAATGCCGCATTGCGCGCTGTCGATCTGATCGGGCTGTTCGTTAAATTCGGCGGCAGTCGCCAAAGCAGTTTTGCATAGATTTCCGTCCGCTAACGCGCGCGTCAGTTTCCAGTTTGTCATCATGTTGACGGGATCGGTGATGACCAACGGTTTGGTCGGGTTCCATTGATCAGGAAGCGGCGAATCCGACATGTAAATCAAGACGCCCACACCAGCACCTAGTAGGATCGCAACGCTTATAATCGACGTCAAAACAGCGGCGATAGACCGCCCTAGCATTTTGCACCCCATTGCGGCAGGGCAACTGTGCCATTAGGAACGATACAAACGAAAAGGACCAGCCATGAAACGCGCATTGATCACCGGAATTACAGGACAAGACGGATCCTACCTCGCTGAGTTTTTGTTGTCCAAGGGATACGAAGTTCACGGTATCAAGCGTCGTGCGTCTTCGTTTAACACGCAGCGAATTGACCACATTTTCGAAGATCCGCATGTGCCGAATGCACGGCTGAAGTTGCACTATGGCGACCTGACTGATTCATCAAATCTGACGCGCATTATTCAAGAAGTGCAGCCTGACGAGGTCTATAATCTTGGCGCGCAAAGCCATGTCGCGGTCAGTTTTGAGTCGCCCGAATACACCGCGGATGTCAGTGGTATGGGTACGTTGCGGTTGCTGGAGGCGATCCGCCTTTTGGGTCTTGAGGAAAAGACGCGGTTCTATCAGGCATCAACGTCCGAATTGTATGGTCTTGTCCAAGAAACACCACAGAGTGAAACGACGCCATTCTATCCGCGATCTCCGTATGCTGTCGCGAAATTGTACAGCTATTGGATGACTGTGAATTACCGCGAAGCTTACGGGATGTATGCTTGCAACGGTATTCTGTTTAACCACGAAAGCCCGCGCCGTGGCGAAACCTTTGTGACGCGAAAAATTACGCGATCATTGTGTAATATTGGCCTTGGTCTTGAGCCGTGCTTGTACATGGGTAACATCGATGCGTTGCGCGATTGGGGGCATGCCAAAGATTACGTGCGCATGCAGTGGATGATGTTGCAGCAAGACGTGGCAGAGGATTTTGTCATCGCAACCGGTAAGCAATATTCTGTTCGCCAATTTATTGAATGGAGCGCTGCTGAGTTGGGCATCACCCTTCGATTTGAGGGGTCAGGCGTTGATGAGGTTGGTATCGTCGATACAATCACAGGCGACGATGTAACAGCAATCAAACCGGGCGATGTCATCTTACGGATCGACCCACGCTATTTCCGTCCGGCAGAGGTTGAGACGCTTTTGGGTGACCCTACCAAAGCCAAAGAGGTTTTGGGTTGGGAGCCGAAGATCACAGCGCAAGAAATGTGTACCGAAATGGTGCAAGAAGATTTGAAGATCGCAAAGCAAAGCGCGCTGTTGCGTTCGCACGGGTACAATGCGGCGCTGAGCACTGAAAAATAGCCGTCAAAAATAACTTCGCACCAGTGCGCCGGCGATCAAGCTCCATCCGTCTGCGACCACAAAGAATGCTAGTTTGAACGGTAGCGATACGATCGCTGGCGGCACCATCATCATACCCATCGACATCAGTACTGCAGCGACGACCAAATCGATGATCAAAAATGGTAAGAAGACCAAGAATCCGATTTGGAATGCGCGACTGATTTCAGACAGCATAAAGCTTGGGATCATGACCGATAGTGTTGAGTCGGGTGTCAATTCTTCGCCACGTGTATCAGGCCGTAAATCAGCCATAGCAGAAAATGTATCAGGGTCCATTCGCGCGGCCATAAAGGCGCGAAACGGCTCTAATGTGCGAATAAAGGCGGTTTCCGCGTCGATTTCTTCGTTTGTCAGGGGCTGTAACCCGTTAATCCACGCTTCGGTAAAAACGGGTTCCATAACGAAATAGGTCAGGAACATCGCGAGGCTGACCAATAGCATATTGGGCGGCGACGCTTGCAGACCAATTGCCTGACGTAGGATCGACAGAACAGTGATTAAGAAGGGAAAACAAGTCAGCATAATCGCGAGACCAGGCGCGATACTAAGCACAGTGATCAGTGCAAAAAGCTGAATTGTTCTGGCGCTAAGAGAGCCTTCATCGCCTAGGGAAACAGACAATTCTTGCCCGAATGCAGGGCTAGAAAGAGTCAATAGTGTGACGAATATGATGAGCGCGCGAGACATAAAAGCGCCCTTACAAACCGGACTGTAGGTTGATGATTTCTGTCAGCCGGACGTTTAGCTGTCCGGTGCCGCCGGCCTCGTCTTCTTCTAGCATTCCGCGGGCGATCAATTTGTCCCCAACAAAAAGCTCAACTGGGTCATCAACTCTTTTGTCCAACGTCAGCACGGCATTTGCACCGAGCATGACAAGATCGCGCACCAACGGGCGGGCTTTGCCGACAGACACGGTGATTTCAATAGGCACAGCGGTAAATGGATTACTGACATCTGCTGCAAAGTTTGGTTTTTCAGTAGGCGAATCATCCATGGTTCACATCCTCTTGGGCATGTTGAAAAAACGTCTCCATCGCGACTGCGATACTGGAGACAACCTGTGCTAAATCGATTTCACGCTCGTCGGCGCCGATCCGAAGAAATACCTGACCATCGCCGAGCGTTTTGTCGCCAATCAAGACAAACGGTTCGGGAAGGGCATGGTTCAGAAGCTGTTCAATTGGATCTACATTCTGTGGTGCAATCGTAACTTCGATCACCTGATCCAGGACGTCGCGTGACATATCAGCCAATTGTTCGACAATGTGCGCACCCATCGATTGGCGGGCAACGGCGGGGAGTAAGGTGTCGGTTATGTCGGAAAACAGCGGGCGCAAGGATTTGATCAACGCTGCGCGTGCTTCATGGTAGCTGAACGATGTGTCCTGAAGGTTCTTGGCCAGTTCTGCAGAAATGCGCGTGTTGGAATCACTTTGCGCTTTTATTGCATCGTCCCATCCGGCTTGAAATCCGGTCTCAAACGCGGCGAGCTTATCGTCCTCGATTGCGGAAATATCTACATCGCTAGATGCATCAAACAATGATGGTTTGGGTCCAAAATCTTGATACAGATGAGAAACCGACATCACGCGTCCTCCTCTTTTTCTTCTAGCCAGCTGCGGAGGATTTCAACGGTTTCTTCCTGCCGTTCGCCAATCATTGAACGCAAACGCTCGACTGGATCTTGGGACATTCCTACATCTGAATTCCCACCAGACATTGGGAGGTCAGGCAGTTCACCAAAGTCGGATGCAATATCAAAACTAGGTAAATCCAAGCCATCAACAGGATCGATTTCCCCTGAAAGAGCAGGCAGTGATCTGTTCTGATCTGTGTTTAGCGCAGCATTTTCCTGAGACTCGCTGGATGAAGGTGCAGGAAGTGCTTGAGGTGCGCGTGCAAGAACAGGGCGCACAACGAAGAGCCCTAAAATTAACGTCACAATCGCCAAGACGGCCATTTGCAATGCAGACATGAGGTCCAGATTGATGGCGTCGAAAACTGACGTACTTGCTGCCGTTCCTGCAGGGGCAACAGATTGAAGCGACATAGATTTGATTGTGATGATGTCGCCGCGTTCTTCATCGAACCCAACTGCAGATTCAACTAATTCGCGTAAGGCGCTTAGTTCTGCATCATCTCGCGGTTCCACATTGTTGACCTGACCATCGTCACCGGTCACGGCCGCGTTGTTGACCAAGACGGCAACTGTAACCCGTTTGATTGCACCCGGTGCGCGCACGATTTCACGCTCTGTTTCCGACACTTCGTAGTTCACTCGTTCGCGCGTCTCACTGTTTTGAGAAGATGAGCTATCATTGCCGTTACCTGCGTCGCCTTCGGGCAAATTGCTTGCCACTGTGACATCGCCGCCGCCCGCGTCGTTTGATGAATTGGTGCTCTGTTCTGTGTCCGTACTGATCGCCACACGGCCATCTGGATCAAACCGACGTTCGCGAATTTCTTCACTTTCGGTGACTGTATCGACGCTGACTTCAACCACGGAATTGCCAAATCCGACGCGTGCTTCCAGCAGTCGCTGGACGCGCTCTTTGAGAACTTGTGCTTTATCATCGCCACCAATTGCTGTTGGTACCGCGTCGTCTGTTGCCCCGATCAACGACCCGTTTGCGTCAATGACAGCGACATCTTCGGGGGCCAAGCCTGAGACAGCAGAGGCAACCAAATATCGCACAGCTTTTGCATGCTGAGACGAAACACTACCCCCATTTGGCGTAATAGAGACGGATGCCTTCGGAGTTATGCCGCGCTGGAATGGGTTGGAACCCGTCGTTGCAATGTGAACGCGTGCCATTGAAACATGAGGGCTGGCCACAATTGTACGAGCCAGCTCACCTTCTTTTGCGCGCCAGTATGCGGCATCAAACATTTGCGATGTTGTGCCAAACCCTGAAAGCGAATCGAGCAGTTCATATCCGCTATTTGAATTTGCAGGCAGCCCTTCGCTGGCCAACGTAAGGCGCAATTGATCACGTTCTTTCGAGTCAACAAAGATTGATCCGCCCCGTACATCAAATACAACGCCGCGTTGTTCTAGCGATCGCACAACATCACCCGCAGCACCATTTTCCAAACCTGCATAAAGCAGTGTCATACTGGGTGCCGTCGCCATTCGTGACATAGCGAGAACGGCAAAAAACATCGCGACTGTAGCCGCTATAACGATGATCTGCCGACGTAGATCTAATCCGGTCCAAGCATTTAAGAGTTGCTGCACAATGGCCTCCGATGTGTCCGACGTTCTGTCCGACCTTGATCACAGCAATGAACGATCAGGCTTAACAATCGGTTAGTGCCTCTGGGGTTATACAAAATTAGAAGCCATCGAATGGGATGCTTATGTCTGTGTCAGAAGAAGAACCTAATGAAGAACCAAAGAAATCGTCCAAGAAGCCTTTAGTCTTTGGGCTTTTGGCTGCCCTGATCGGTGGTGGTGGAGGGTTTTATGCGACGTATTCTGGAATGATTCTGGGGGACGAATCGCATTCAGTTAATTCCACGGCGGAAGCTCACGTTTCAGAATTGGCCGATGTGGCATTTGTCGAAGTGAGCCCAATGGTGATTTCGTTGCGCCCAGGTTCAGCTAATAGACATCTGAGTTTTCGTGCGCATTTAGAAGTACCGAGCGCACATCAAGAGGACGTCAAAACACTGATGCCCCGCGTTGTGGACGTTTTGAACGGCTATTTACGGGCCCTAGAAACAAGCGATTTGGAAGACCCCGCAGCGTTGATGCGACTGCGCGCGCAAATGTTACGAAGAGTACAGATTGTGGCGGGCAGTGGGCGTGTAAATGATCTTTTGATCACAGAATTTGTACTGAATTGAGGTAAAAAATGGAAATGATTGCGGACATTTTACTAGTCGCCGGCGCGATGAGCGCTGCATTCTACTGCCTGATTTTAGGTAGGCGCTTGAAGCGGTTCAATAGTTTGGAACAAGGCGTCGGTGGTGCGGTCGCCGTTTTGTCAGCGCAGGTTGATGATTTAAATAAATCACTCACTGCAGCGCAGGCAACGGCGGCGAGCTCGGCTAAAACTTTGACTGAACTAACGACCCGCGCAGAGGGAATGTCTAAGCAACTAGAATTACAAATGGCATCCTTACATGACATCCCGACCGGACAGCCTGTTGTGTCGGAAAAGCCATTGGTTGAACCGGTTGTGAAAGCGAAAGCGCCGGCAACCTTGCAGCCCATGTTCGTGCGCCATAGCACCGCGGGGGCAAGTTAATGAAAGCTAAGAAAAGCAGCGGAAAAGGTCGATCAGGGTCATTATTTTTAATCGTGACTCTACTTCTTGGGTCGGCAGTCTTACGAATTGCGCTTGGCACGACAGAGGCTATGGCAAAGTCTGATGACCTAAAAATTGATTCGAAACTGAAATCTTCAGAACAGCCCATGCTGAGCGAAACTGAAGAAATTGAAATTACTCCCTTACTGGCGGCGATTCGCAAACGTGAAGACCGGGTTGTGGAGAATGAGATGAAGCAAGAGGTGCGAGCCAAGGCACTTCAAGTCGCCCAATACGAAATTGAGCGAAGGATTGAAGCGTTAGAGCTGGCAGAAGAGAGGTTGCGCGCAACACTTTCGCGAGCGGACACAGCTGCTGAAGATGATGTTGCGCGGTTAACAACGGTCTATGAAAATATGAAGCCGAAAGATTCCGCTGCTTTGTTTGAAGCGATGGAGCCGAGCTTCGCGGCGGGATTCTTGGCTCGCATGCGTTCTGATGTTGCGGCTGGAATTATGGCAGGCCTAAAACCAGAAACTGCGTACACGATTAGTGTAATTCTGGCAGGTCGGAATGCAAAAGCACCAAAAAGCTAAAAGCACAGGTCGGTTTGTTAACTTCAATCTGAGCATGTGACCATATCACGAATGAATTGGGGACTAAGATGATCGGGATCATTGGGATCATAACCATTTTTGTAATGGTTTTCGGTGGCTATCTGGCAGCTGGCGGAAAGATGGGCATTATCTTGAAATCCTTACCTTTCGAGATGACTATGATCTTGGGTGCGGCAATTGGAGCATTCATGATTTCCAATAGTCTTGCAGAGGTTAAGCATACGCTCAAAGATTTAGGTAAGGTTTTCAAGGGGCCATCATGGGCGCATCATGACTATAGCGACTTGTTATGCCTTTTGTTCGAACTTATTCGACTCGCACGGCAAAACCCCGTCGCTATTGAAGAACACATTGAATCACCCGCAGAATCTAGCATCTTTTCGAAGTATCCGAAGATCGTTGCAGATGCAGAAGCTACTGCATTGATTTGCGATACGATGCGATCCGCATCGATGAATTATGATGATCCGCACCAAGTCGAAGAAGTATTAGAGAAACGCATGGATGCGAGTATGCATCACGCGTTGCACTCCAGTCATGCACTGCAAACGGTTGCAGATGGATTGCCTGCCCTGGGTATTGTAGCGGCCGTTTTGGGTGTTATCAAAACGATGGCGTCAATCGATCAACCGCCTGAAGTGCTTGGAAAATTGATTGGTGGAGCGCTAGTAGGTACGTTCCTAGGCGTTTTTCTCGCCTACGGCCTGGTTGGGCCATTCGCTGCAAAAGTAAAAGTTGTGACAGAAGAAGATGCTCATTTTTATCAACTTATTCGTGAAGTTCTTGTTGCTAACCTACACAATCATTCAACGAATATTTGCATTGAAGTTGGGCGTCAAAACACACCAACACATTGTCGGCCAAGTTACTCCGAATTGGAAGAAGCACTAAAAGCTGTAAAGCAGAGCGCAGCATGAAACTCTCTGGTTTAGTAATTTCCGTAATTTTTACGTTTTGGGCTGGGTGGGCCGCAAGTAAACCCATTCCTGTGAGCTCTGGGGAGCATGGGCAGTTTTCCAGATTGGTTTTTGAGGGAAGAAGCTTGCAAGGTTGGGAGCATGTTCGAACTGGTAAGGAAAATGTCATCACTTTTCCAAACCAAAAGGAGGGATTTCGAACTGATTCCATATATAATTTCATTCGAAAGGATCGCCTTAGATCTTTCACGGCTAACGCGTCAAAATTTCAATTTGAAATTAGCTGCGTTTGCACCGTCGAAGTTTTCGAAATTGGCGAAACTATATTGGTTGTCGACATTAAGGGAGATGCAGGTAGCATAGACGATGACCGTACCTATTTGGCTGAAAAATTTGAAATTGGACGTAAAGATGTCTCTTTCAATTTTGGGGCGAAAATGTCAAAATCCAAAAACGGAAATTCACAAGAAAAGTTTGACTTCAGTATCCGCCCTAAGGAAATAGCGGATTTTTCTGCTTCAAAAAATCCCATTATTGATCCGTCAGGCTTCGATGGCGCTCGGAATCAAATTCCATTAGTCGATAATGATTCATCTTTAGGGTCGATCCAAAACCAACTGCTTCTTGAAATCGGTTCGGCTGCATCTCGCGGTGTTTTAAATCGCTCCCAAAATTTTGGTTCACGTGTTGAAGTCCGTCGACCACAAGTCGATGTCAGCATTTTCGATTCATCCAATTTCATAGAATCTTATGTGGAAAGAAATGATACCGAACAAATCCGGATAACATCTAGTTCTGACCGCAAATCTGTATCAAATTTTCTATCGAAATCTACACCCGCTGGTCTGGTTTGTATTGATCCTGCACGGGTTGATGTATCGTCTTGGAGTGATGGTCGTTCTTTTGAACTGCAAATAGGCGATTATCGAAGTAAATTGTTTGGTGAGTTTGATGAGCTTGATTCAGAGAGCGCAATCCAGCTTGTACGCTTGTACATTCATTTTGGTTTTGGTGCAGAAGCGCTAGGTGTTCTGAACATGTTAGCTAGTGGGCAGAAAGAGTGGCCGGAGCTATTTGAAATAGCAAAAATTTTGGAACATGGTTATGCTCCTAATGGCCGTTTTTTACGTATGTATGTCGACTGCGATTCGCCTGGGTCTTTGTGGGGGATAATTTCGGTAAAGATGATCCCTTCCGAACAAACAGTAAATGTAAAGGCTGCGTTACGAAGTTTGAACGCCCTTCCAGTGCATTTACGCAAATTTCTATCAGCAGAATTGAGTCTGCGGCTTTTGGATTACGGAGATAAAGAAGGCGCAAAAAATGCAATGCGAAGTTTCAATCGAGCTAGCGATTCACCAAATATCAGTATTGCCTTAGCCCAGGTGGAAATTGATATCTCTGATGGTAATCTGAATGGTGCAAACAGTTCCCTACAAGATGTTGTTAACTCAAATTCTGAGTTTTCTGCACGTGCGTTGAATTCTCTTATTCAAAGGAAAGTAGAAGAAGGTTTACCAATAAATTTTGACTCGATTCATTTAGTTGAATCATACATTCAACAGTTAAAAGATACTCCGATGGAGATTGAGTTGAAGCGTAGTCAAATTTTGACATTTGCGAAGACTAATCAATTTGAAAGAGCATTTTTTGCTTTGAGCGAACTGCCAACTACTAACGAAAACAAGTATCTCCCTTCAACAATTTTGGGGCTACTTGTTTCTGATAGCTCAGACATTGTGTTCCTTACACAAATTTTTTCAAACGTCATCGAATCGTCGTTCAGTTTTGGAGGTGAGCAATTGTTTCTGGCTGCACTCCGGTTACAAGAGTTAGGATTTTATGAAGTTTCTGGACAGGTTTTAAGAAACGAACAAATTGAACCTGAAACGCGCGAATTCAAAATGCTAAGCGCCAAGATCTCTCTAAATTTAGACAGGCCAGCAGCGGCAGGGGCCATTCTTCTCAATTTGAGTGGACCAGATGTTGCCCTAATGCGCGCGCAGATTGAAGAAAAAAAACAAAATCGAGTGTTAGCATACGAAATGTATAAGAATATTGAACGAAAAAGCGCCGCTGAGAATAATGCTTGGCTGTCTGATGAATGGAAAACCATTGCCGATCCTAAAAACGCTACATTTGGTCCGCTTGTTTTCGTTGCGAATACAGTTTTCGATCCGTCGAATGAATTAAGCGGCATGCTAAACCGTACTCAGACATTACTAGATGAAAGCTCTAAATCTCGACACAGTATTGAATTAGTGTTGGAAAGTTCTAAGGAGAATTAAATAAAACACCGGCTAGTTACAAAAAATAAACGATATTCCCTCAAAGTCATTTAAGCACAGAATGTGGATGGATGGATAGTCGGTGAATTTAAAAAATGTTTATGAATTTTTTGGATGTTGTGGCGATATCTGCTTGCCAATCGCGAATGAAAATATTGCAAGACTTCCTGAATTTTACTTGGAAAGTGAATGTAACTTGAAGAATGAGAGTCCTCATAAAAGTAATTTTGGTACAATTTTATTAAAATTTTTTCAAGATATATTTCGAAATTTCTCCAATAAAATCTGTCGAAAATTTGGAACTGTACACTGTTTCCAAAGTTCAAAATATGAATTTCCCACTCCAGTATTAGAATTTTTGGATGGAGCTGGGGTATGATAATGAACTCTAAGGCATTATTCAACCCAACCGTTCTACTCGCCGTAGCGCTAATGTCTGTCATTGTAATGATGATTCTACCTGTGCCATCTATTATTTTGGATGTTGGATTAGCAGCGTCTTTTGCGTTAGCTATTCTAATTTTTACTATTACGTTGTTTATTGAGCGGCCGTTAGATTTTTCAACGTTTCCGACAATTCTATTAGCATCATTAATGCTGCGTTTGTCGCTCAATGTTTCGTCAACGAAATTAATTATTGGCCAAGGTCATACAGGAACCGATGCGGCTGGCGAGGTCATTGAAGGATTTGCCCAATTTATCATGGGAGGGAGCGTTTTCTTAGGCTTAGTTGTTTTCTGCGTGCTGCTCATTGTAAATTTTATGGTCATTACAAAGGGCGCGGCACGTATGGCAGAGGTCGGAGCACGGTTCGCTTTGGATGGTATGCCGGGAAAGCAATTGGCAATTGACAGTGATATGTCTGCGGGTGCCATCGACCACCAAGAAGCAAAGGAGCGTAGAGAGCGCGAGCAGCAGGAAACTACGTTTTTCGGATCTTTGGATGGTGCTTCAAAGTTCGTAAAGGGCGATGCTGTTGCGGGCTTGCTCATTACACTTCTGAATCTAGTCGCGGGTTTGATTATGGGTATTGCCGTTCATGGAATGCCGATTGGTGCAGCCTTTGAAACTTATGCAATTTTGACTGTCGGCGATGGTTTGGTGACGCAAATTCCTGCTGTTATCATTTCGATTGCCTCAGCGCTTCTTTTGGCGCGAGGCGGTGCTAAAGGCGCTACCGATTTGGCTGTGTTTTCGCAATTGGGACGGCATCCAACTGCTTTGGCGACAGTTGCCGTTTTGATGGGGGCCTTTGCTCTCTTTCCTGGCTTGCCGTTTTTCCCTTTCATGGCGGGTGCTGTTGGATTGGGTTTGGCGGCCTACTTCATAAGGCGCAAAACGATCGCAGATGAAGTTTTGGAACCAGTTACAGCTGATGAACCACAGACGTCTGCATCACGGCTTTTGGGCGATATCTTGGAACTAGACGATATCCATATCGAGTTTGCGCCCGATCTTGTGAACATGGTTTTGGATCCTGGTACAGGATTGGATGCCCGAATTGTAAACATGCGCACACACGTTGCGTCAACGTTTGGGCTCATATTGCCTGAAATCCGCCTGACAGATCATCCAGGATTGGCTTCCGGTACGTACATTATTCGCATCCAAGGCGTTGAACAGGCGCGCGCCAATCTTAGTTCTGACCATATCCTTGCGTTAATCCCTGACGGTCCAATCGATCTGCCCAAAGGCGAGGACACAATCGAACCTGTATACGGTGCGCCAGCGCGTTGGATTAGTGAGCGCGATCAAGAGAGCGCGGCTCTTGCTGGCATAACCTTAGTGACACCAACGGAAATTTTGGCGACCCACTTGTTAGAAGTGGTGAAGCGAAACTTTAGTCGTTTGCTGACACTAAAATCTCTTCGGAGACTTTTGGCTGAAATGGTCAATATTACCGACCCAGCACGTGCAGAGGCGAACAAGAAGCTTTTGGACGAGTTGATTCCAGACAAAGTTCCGATTGATATCTTGCATGCGGTTCTTCGACTTTTGTTAGATGAGCAAGTCTCCATTCGGAATTTGCCATTAATACTTGAGGCGACAGCTGATGCACGTGGACAAAATGCGATGCCCGAAGCGATTTGCGAACATGTTCGCCAGCGGCTTGGATTTCAGCTTGTGGCCGAGGTGCGCCGTGACGACGGGACAGTGCCATTAGTTCAGTTGGCACCGGAGTGGGAAGATACTTTTTCCACATATCAGGTGGATGCGGATCGCGGTCTCGATATCGCTTTACCACCCGACATCTTTAATCTGTTGGCTGATAACGTGGCGACGAAATTGCAGGACGCCAATCAGAACGGTATTTTTCCCGCGATTGTAACGAACACCCGTCGCCGTAGATTTCTTCGCACAGTAATGCGCGCAAAGGGTCTCAATGCTCCGGTGTTATCATTCGAAGAAATCGGAGTTGACGCACGTCCAGCGTTAGTTGGTGTTGTGCCAGCATAATGGAAAACCTGGCACAGCTCTCTGATTTGACCAATGGTTACTATTGGCACGGTTTTACGGTGTTCATTCGTGTCGGTGCGGTCGTATCTTTGTTACCAGCTTTTGGTGAGCAATCTGTGCCTATGAGGGTGAAGCTTGCTGTTACATTGGCGTTCACTTTGATTGTCGCTGCAGGAATTCCCGTATCCGCTGCTCCGGATGGGGTTGGTACAATTTTGACAACAATATTGTCTGAAACCATTTCCGGTTTTTTGATTGGTATTGGCATCCGTCTTTTTGTCTTGGCGCTACAAACTGCCGGGGCAATCGCCGCACAATCGACGTCGTTATCCCAATTGCTAGGTGGTGCTGCGATCGAGCCATTGGCGGCGATCGGATATGTTCTGACGATAGCGGGATTGGCTCTCGCTGTGATGATGGGTCTACACGTCAAGGCGGCAGAACTTATGATTTTGTCCTACGATATTTTACCGTCAAACATGTTTCTGGATGGCGGTGATGTCGCGGATTGGGGTGTCGCCCAAGTAAGGCGGGCTTTCGAGTTAGCGTTCAGATTGAGTGCACCGTTTATCTTGTTGTCCGTTCTGTACAATTTGACATTGGGTGCAATCAATAAGGCAATGCCACAACTGATGGTGGCTTTCGTTGGCGCGCCAGTTATCACCGCAGGCGGATTGTTTTTGCTGTGTGTTGCATCACCCCTGATGCTTCGGGTTTGGCTGGATGCGTTAGATAGCTTTATGGTCAATCCGCTTGGTGGCTTTCCATGAGCAACGATGATGACGATACAGAAAAGTCGTTTGATCCAACACCAAAGAAGCTAGCAGATGCTAGAAAAAAGGGTGAATTTGCGCGATCTGCTGATCTGCTGACGGCATCTAGCTACATGGGACTTACGCTGGCTTTTCTGCTTGCTGGGGCAATGGTTGTCGAGAACTTAGGTACGACATTAGTGACTTTGCTTGATCAAGCTGAAGGATTGTCCGAATTGGTGTTTGAGGGTGACCCGGCAACCCCAGTCGGAGGGCTTGCTAAAAGTGTGGGGTTAGCTGTGTTGCCAATATTTTTGGTACCTGCGTTGGCAGTGTTAATGACGATTGCAGTTCAAAACGGATTTGTTTTCGCACCAGCAAAGCTCGAGCCCAAACTATCAAAGATTTCACTAATATCGAATGCGAAGAATAAATTTGGTCGAAGTGGCCTGTTTGAATTCGCCAAGAGTTTTTTCAAGCTCGTCGTTTTTTCAACGTGTCTCGCTTTTTTCCTGAAGGGTCGACTGCCGGAAATTGTGACATCTGTACAGTTGTCGCCGGGGTTAATCGTATCGTTCCTAGCTGAACTTTGCATTGCATTTTTGTTCGTGGTTGTCGTCGTGGCCGGCGCTATTGGTGTAGTCGACGCATTTTGGCAGCATTTCGAACACATCAGAAAAAATAAAATGTCGCGCAAAGATGTCATGGACGAAAGTAAGGAATCTGAAGGCGATCCTCACCTCAAGCAAGAACGGCGCCAACGTGCGCAAGCTATAGCCATGAATCAAATGATGGCAGATGTTCCTGATGCCGATGTCGTGATTGTGAATCCGACGCATTATGCGGTTGCACTCAAATGGAGCCGATCCTCTGGATCTGCACCGGTGTGTGTCGCCAAAGGTGTTGATGAGGTGGCGCGTCGTATTCGCGAAGTTGCACAAAGCAACGGCGTGCCGGTTCGTAGTGATCCACCCACTGCACGCACGTTATTTGCGGTGGTCGACATCGGCGTCGAAATCCCAACAGACCTTTATCAATCGGTAGCGGCAGCGATCAGATTTGCAGAAGATATGCGCGAGCGCGCAAAGCAAAAGGTATAAGATGTCAGAATTTCAACGTCTACATAGTGTGACAGATGCAATGTATTTGCGTGCACAGCAGTCCTTGCGAACGGTACTCTTGCGCGAGGCGGAGCTAAGAGGTGAATTGAACAAGCTGGATCAAAATGCTCAAATCGCACGGAGCGAACATAGCGAAAAAATTGAATCCATGCGCGCGCTCGGCGCAGATATTTTGTGGGAAGGCTGGGTAGCTCGAACTCGTGCCCAATTGAACTTAGATCTGGCTAAGGTTCTGGCTCAAAAAGAAAAAAATATCGGTAGTGTTCGTAAAGCATTCGGTAAGAAGATTGTTAGTCAAAAACTGTTAACTCAGGACATGACTGCAAATGCAAAAGCTTTACGGCAGCGTGCTCTAAACCAAGCGATCGAGCACGCTTTGCGGCATGAAAATCAGTAATCTTGCCGCGCAATTTCCATGATCAAAACGTCTGTCACTCCGTCAGCCATGTGTTTGTGAGCAACTTCCCGAAGCGCATTGCGCAGCACGTCCAGATTGCTAGCGCTGGTAAATTCACCTTTGAATCCACCAAGGTTAGCATGATCGAACATAACTTGAAGAAATGCATCTCGTAATTTTGGCTCTCGTGCAAACACTGCGTCCTTACCACCTACTGGCACTTCGAGGCTGAGCGAAAGCACAACAAGAGCACTTACCTGTCCCTTAGCGACGATCGGAACAACGAACTGATTATTCATTTTGAAGTATTCAAAATTTGCAGCCTTCGTTTCTTCGGCCTTTGTTTCTTGTTCCTCATGCTGTTGCACGATTTGTTCTTCTGTCATTTCTACCGGCGGAGGTCGAAGGAAAACCCCGGCACCAACTCCTGCACCTGAACCGACTAGTAGCAAAATGAGAGGAAGTAATTTCTTCATTTTTTTGATCCCTTAAAACGGTAAAATAACATCAAGCACTTGCTGACCTATTCGTGGTTGTTGAACGTCAGTTATCTGACCACGGCCTCCGTAAGACACACGTGCAGACGCAATTTTGTCGTAGGTAATTTCATTTTGACGCGAGATGTCCTCTGGTCGGACGTATCCAGTGACCAACAGCTCGCGCATTTCGAAATTTACCCGAAGCTCCTGAGAGCCGGAAATCGACAACACGCCGTTTGGTAGAACGTCAACAATTGTTGCTGCGACTCGCAAAGTCAGTTTTTCTTTACGCTTGACCGACCCGTCACCAGACGAACTGCTGCCTGAGTTTATCGAAACCAATTCGGAGGCTGATGCGCCTTCGGGCAATGCGTCGTTCAAGCGTTGGGATAAGCCAGCCAATTGCGGAATTCCAAGCGTTTCAGATCCAGATCTAGATCTATCCGTAGCGTTTGAAATTTCAGCTTTTTCATCGATTTCAATCACGACAGTTAAGATGTCGCCGCGTCGAATTGCACGTCTGTCACCTAACAAAGATTGCCGTTCTCTGCTCCATAAGGATGCTTGATCCACGGGCTGTTCGGGCTCAATTCGTATTGGCAGGCCTTCAAAAACCATGGCAGAATGCTCAACAGTTTCTTTCGGTGAAGAAAATGAAGGTGCTTTACCGATGTGATCACCACGCCCGCAGGCAGCTAACGCCAGGATACCAATCGCTCCAGAAACTTTAGAAATGCGCATTTTATTACCTTTATTGAGTAACCGCGACGCTGCCGTCTGCTTGGACAATGCCAAACAACGTGGTGCGGGAAGATAGATTCATGATCCGGACCCGATCGCCAATTCCACCACGTTCTAGTGATCGACCGTCAGTCGTAATCACGAGGCTTTTTCCGGCAAATCGAAGAGAAACGATCTGGTTGCGGTCGACCAATGCAGGGGGTCCAATGTGGTCAAAGTGGATTGGCCGATTTGGATAAAGTGCTACACGCGCCTCTTGCCCCGCAACGTCCCGAATCCGGTCGTAACTATCGATGCGTTCGCCGGCGATCAGACCAAGATCAGATGCCGCGATCAGATCACCTGGCCGCAAAGTTCGAGTGGTCACAACAATATCTGCCGCCACTGATTGAGCGGAAATGGCGACTGTGAGTGCAACTAGCCAATGTTTCATCGGATTTGCGTCGTTGCGCTCATCATCTGATCTGCGGCAGAGATGACCTTGGCATTCATTTCATAGCCGCGTTGTGCTTCGATCAATTCTGTGACCTCCCGTACGGCGTCGACCGAGCTGTCTTCCAAATACCCTTGTCGCAAGGTGCCTAAACCGTTTGTTCCTGGGGTTGAAATCAGTGATGGACCGGACGCTTCGGTTTCGGAGAACAAGTTGCTGCCTAGCGCCTCAAGTCCTTTTGCATTGGTGAATCCCGACAGGGTGAATTGGCCCAAAAGCTGTGCTTCAGACGTGTCGATGAAGTACGCATAAACTTCGCCATCGCCGTTGATAGAAATGCTGCGGGCGTCAGATGGAATCACGATTTCCGGTGAGACAGGGTAGCCATCTGACGTAACGATCAGTCCCTCGCCTGTGCGTTTTAGTCCGCCATCACGCGTGTAAGCTGACGCACCTGACGGCAAAGTAATTTCCAAATATCCATTACCGTCAATCGCGACATCAAGATCGGCACCTGTTGCTGATAATGAGCCCTGTGCCAGATGCATCGAAACTGCAGCAGGTCGCACACCAAGGCCAAGCTGAACACCGGTCGGTAAAACAGTGCCATCGGATGCGTTTACTGTGCCGGCGCGAGCGCGCTGCTCATAATGCAAATCGGCGAACTCTGCGCGGCGGGCATTGTAGCCAGTCGTGCTCATGTTCGCGAGGTTGTTCGAGATCGTTTCGACCCGTGTTTGCTGTGCGGCCATACCGGTTGCTGCAATTTGAAGTGCTCGCATATCTGCCTCCTATTCGGATTTATTTGGTGAGTGTTTCAAGTGCTGATCGAACGCGCTTGTCTTCGCTTTCGAGAAAGCTTTGGCCCATTTCGTAAGCGCGCTGAACTTCGATCATGCGGGCCAGTTGCGAGACAGCGTTCACGTTTGAATTTTCTACAAAACCTTGCAGAACGCGGGCGTTTTCAGCTGGGTCATATCCATCATCCGCACGAAACATCACGCCATCTTCGCGGATCATGTTGAGCGGTTCTGTCGGTGCGACGAGCCCAAGTTGACCTACCAAATTACCATCAGCGCTTAGGGTGCCGTCGCTTGAAACCGCAATGCTGCCAGAGCCAGGAGGGATAAACACTGGCGCGCCGCCGGCATCCAAAACCCGAAATCCATCCATCGTGACCAGATCCCCGTTAGCATTTGGTGAAAATGCGCCATTGCGAGTTAGTCGTTCGCCTTGAGGGGTTTCGATCAGAAAATACCCATCGCCTTCGACCGCAAAGTCAAAAGTGCCTCCTGTTTGCGCCAAAGTCCCCTGCATATAGCTGGTTTTGCCAACGTTACCTTGACCCATCGATAACGAAGGGCCGTCGCGAATTGCCATTACGTATTCCGAAAAAATGACGCCTTCTTCGCGAAATCCAGTGGTGGCTGCGTTGGCGATATTGTTCGCAACAACCTGCATCTCGCGCATTAATCCGGATTGGCGTGTAATTGTGGTGTAACCAGTATTGTCCATTTTATGCTCCGATAATCAGCGGGATAATGCGTTCGTGAAAAAACGACACCAAGGTTTGCGTCATGAAACCCATCGACATCCAAAACACGATGATGATGGCGGCCAGTTTTGGGACGAACGTTAGGGTCATTTCTTGGATAGATGTCAGCGCTTGGACGAGGCCAATTGTGACACCCGCGACCAAGGCGACGACTAGAATTGGAATCGAAATGACGACCGCAACCCATAGACCTTGGCGTAAAGTATCAAAAAAGATGACCTCGTTTAGCATTAGACAGGCATCCGCAGAATTTCTTGGTACGCTTCGACAACTTTGTTGCGGACTGTCACAGCTGTTTCGACGGCTAGTTCGGTTTGTGCTAATGCTTGAACCAAGGCGTGAGGGTCCGCATCGCCGATCATTGCGGCCTTGGATGTGTTTTCCCCACGGGCCAAAGTCTGGGCAAAATCCATCGCGACTTTGCCAAATGCGCCGTTTAATCCGCCTGCTGCGGGTTCGGTTGCGGGCTTAGATGCAGCGTATTTTTGTACGGCTGAAATTGCATTGATATCCATTCTGGATGTCCTTTTTGTTAACGAATTTATCGGCGAAGAAGTTCCATCAAACTGCCCGACATTTTGCGGGCTTGTTCGAACATTTTTAGGTTTGCTTCATAGCTGCGCTGTGCTTCTCGTGCGTCAGCCAGTTCGATGAGCAGATTGACGTTGGATCCGTCGTAGTGACCCGTGTCATCTGACAAGGGGTGAGCGGGATCGTAGATCCGCTCAAGTTCTGTTGAGTCTAGATTAACGCGGCCAGTTTCGACCCGTGCGGCGGAATCACCCGCGCCAAAAGCCGTTTCGAATGAAATGGTTTTTCGACGGTATCCAGGCGTATCGGCGTTAGAAATATTCTCTGACAAGTGACGCAATCTAGCTGCTTGCGCCTGTAAGCCGCTGGATGACACACCTAGTGCTTTTGAAAATTCGCTCATCTAAATGTCCTATCTTCGGCCAAGGCTGGAACGAAGAATACCCAGCGATGATTTATAGATCGCGATAGCCCGATCATGTTGACGAATGGTATCGGTCGCCTTGAGCATTTCCTGTTCGATTGAAACAGTATTGCCATCTGGCGATGCCATCGTGTGTTGTTCTGTCGGCGTGGCGTTGCCATTTACTGACATGCCATTCAAATGCCGGCTGCGCGTGGCGCGTTGCAAGTTTCGGCCGTCATTCTCATAGGTGGTTTTGAACGCCGGAACATCACGAGCGATGTAGCCAGGCGTATCTGCATTAGCCACATTCTGCGCGATCAACGACTGGCGTTGCCCGGCATGCTTCGCCATTGCGTGTGATATCTTAAAGACATCTAAATTTTCAAACATCGGGGCTTCTCCCTCGAGCAATCTCAATCAAGGCTTAACCCTGATTCCTTTATAAAGAGTGTGAGATTTCTGGAGGATTGTAATGAACCGCGAAAACACCGTACTTGCGATGCGCTCACAATTAACCGGCCTTAGCCCTATTCGCCCAGTTGGGCGCGTAAGTGGCGTGTCCGGTGGCGTCGTGTTGATCGATGGCCTGGCAGACCGGGCCTGTATTGGCGACCGTGTAAAAGTCGTGCGTGAAGATGCCGATGTTTTACAAGGCGAAGTCGTTCAATTGGCGGGGCGCACTTTGACCATGCTTCCTGATGGTGAACTGGAAGGTATTGCGTTGGGCGATCGCGCGTCTGTGCATAGTGCTGCCATGGTTGCGCCCAGTGATGGTTGGATTGGTCGAATTGTTGACCCGGATGGGCAGCCACTGGATGGGCGCGGATTAAATCACGGGCTTCAGGGTCGGCCAATTCGTGCGGCCCCTCCGCCTCCGACAGACAGGCGTCCAATGGGCGCGCGATTGTCGACGGGCATGGCTGCATTTAATACGGTGTTGCCCATTGTGACCGGGCAGCGGATCGGGTTGTTTGCGGGGTCGGGTGTTGGGAAATCTAGCTTGCTGGGTCAATTGGCTCAGAATATGGAAGCGGATGTTGTCGTCATTGCAATGATTGGTGAACGTGGGCGCGAAGTACGTCATTTCGTTGATGAAGTTTTGGGCGAAGAAGGGTTAAAACGATCTGTTGTTGTTGCAGCCACGTCTGACCAATCGGCTTTGGTTCGTCGGCGTTGCGCGTGGACTGCGATGACAGTAGCAGAACATTTTCGCGACCAAGGGAAATCTGTATTATTTCTTGCTGACTCGATTACTCGATTTGCTGAAGCGCATCGCGAAGTTGCGGTTGCAGCGGGTGAAGCGCCCGTATTGCGCGGCCATCCACCATCAACATCGCACTTGATTATGTCGTTGTGTGAAAGGGCCGGTCCGGGTGCGGAAGGCCAAGGCGATATTACTGGCGTGTTTAGCGTTTTGGTGGCTGGATCAGACATGGACGAACCCGTCGCTGATATCTTGCGTGGCGTTCTTGATGGGCATGTCGTTTTAGACCGGGCGATTGCAGAAAGAGGGCGTTACCCTGCGGTTGATTTGTTGAAGTCCGTATCGCGTAGCTTGCCAGCCGCTGCAACTCCGGCACAAAACGAAACGATCCAGAAAATGCGGAAAATCCTGAGCACATATGAGCGAAACGAAATGATGATTACCGCTGGGTTGTATGCTCAGGGTAGTGATCCAGAAATTGATCTTGCGATACAGCTCTGGCCTGAACTAGAGGGGTTTATGTCGAAACTGGATGTTCAAGGGATTGATCACAGCTTCAATCAACTGAACCTAATAATGCGACGCGCTCAGTCAAAAAATTCGCAGGTGTCACAACGGCAAAGCTAACAAAAAGTTTTAGCTTTGCAACAAGGTCAAAGCGATCGCAGCAGAAGAAGATCCGGTACCAATGGACTGGATTTGTGCTCTGGCCAAATACTGGGTGACTAAATCTTCTAACTTTTCAGGATCTGAAAATTGGGCAGGACTAGGACTACCAAAAATAGAATCCGCGCGATCTTGAAAAATTTCCAACTGCCTGTCGATATCAACCTGAGCGACCGCGCTAGGCAAACCTAATGCGGTTTCGAACAACGATCTCAGTGGCGGTTGACCCATAATAGTGAACCACTTTTGCGCATCAGACCCTTCTTCGCTTACAACATCGACCAATTCGCGTTGAGCATAAAGCGCGATGCGCATGCTTTCATCTTGTTCACCAGTAGCCGTTTCAAACTGATTGACTTGGTACTTTTCGATGATCTCATCTGTAAAAAGTGTAAAACCTGTTCGGGTGATTTCTGATGGTCCAAAGCCGAAAGCAGCAACCATGTCACTGTACCGCGTATCGGTGAAGCGATTGGCCAATGCGTCGTCAGCTGTGCTGCCTTCTTCAAGCATTTTTTTGATGAAGAATTTGTTGTCGATGTCGTCACTAAGCCCGAAAGCACCAAGTGCAACAGTTAGCAATTGTCGATCGGCGACTAGATCTTCTGCAGTAGTGATTCCAGCAATTTTTTCTTTGAAGTGATCAGTCTCACGTTGAATTTGTGCGGACTGACCAAACGTCTCAAGCTGGGCATCGTATGTTCGCTGCAAAAAGCGCCATCCAGAAATGCCGCCCGATGGAATAACTGGTTGGAACATGATTTAATTCCTTGTCGCTAACAAACGATCTTCTCGAGGTAGCAAGGTCCGTAGCGCTTTGAGGCAGTGATAGTGATCACCATTGACCAAAGCACTGGAAGCAATATCAAGATGCCGGCGACTATCTAAATCAACAAAAACCTGGCTCAGTTCTTCAATGCTTCGCAGTAATGACAGGCGCGCATCTTCGACTGTAGTGTCGCCAGTTAAGACCAACTGGATAGCATAACAGACGCGGCGCACGGGCGTTTTTGCGTCTTCTGGATGTATCGCATCGCGGAGTCGCAGAATATTTGCGTCCGGCGTCATTATGGTCATTCGACTACGGCGGTCACCGTTTTCTATGACAGCGCCGTTGATTAAGATTCGTTCTTTTGGGCTAAGCTTGATGATAAGACCGCTCATATTCTTGCGCCTTCGTTTTTAAGGCCGCGTAAGACGGCCATGTTGATTTCTAAAAGTGGCATCACGGATGCCTTCTCGCGCAGAATTTTTGTGGTGTGTTGGGTTGTGAACTCGGACAAGTAAAATATTCTTGCTCGCAACGTTTCAGGTAACTCATTGTCGGCATCAGCCACATCGATTGCCAGTGTGCTCCACAGTGTTCGATTGTCGTGCAAAGCTTGGGCGTAATCAGAATAATGTAGATCGGCAGTTTGGGCTGTTGCGCGTAGGCGATGCGTAACTTTTGCAATCAATGCGTACTCTGCGCGACGGCCTGTTTGTGTCGTCTGAGCATTGGCTGCGTACCCGCGATGGGCTGAAGAAGATGCGTTCACATTACCACTTTCGTATTGATAAAAATCTGAAATAGGTGGTGTAGTTGGGGCGCGTTAAAGCGCCCCAACCAGCTTATTTTAACGGAACAAAGACAACAGCGTCTGTGGTGCTTGGTTCGCGATAGACAGCGATTGAACACCCAACTGCTGTTGTGTTTGCAAGGCCTGAAGGCGCGCAGACACTTCTTCCATATCCGCATCAACCATTGAGCCGATACCTGATTTGAGAGAGTCAGTTAGATTCGAGATGAACTCGCTTTGAGTCTGAATTCGACCCTCGACCGAACCGAATGAAGCAGAAGCGTCAATTGCAGTATCGATCAATGCTTCGATATTGCCCAAAGCGGCGGCTGCACCAGCATCTGTTGATACATCAATAGCTGCAAGAGCACCCAATCCACCGGCACCGGCGTTCGTCACCTGGCCAGACACTGCAACAGCATTGGCATTGGTGTTCGTGATTGCCAATGTACCTGCTGTACCACTGTCATAGTCGACCGTGATACCGTCAGTTGCACCTTCGATAGCCGTTTTTAGACCAACAGCAACAACGTCCGCTGTGGTTGCGGATGCGATATCCTCGGCTGTTACGGTGTAAGAAACCTCATTGTCACCAATGTTCAATGAAATTTTGTCGCCGGCAGCCAAGTTTGTATCATCAATGACGAGATTGTCAGTCCCAGTCGTTGCATCCAGTGAAAAGCCAAAGTTATCGGCTGTGGCACTTGCGCCGGTCGTGCCAGTAAAGGCGTCCCGTGCAACATACGCGCCGGCAGACAAGTCCTGACTGTTTACAGTAATTGACGACGCAGTAACGCCACCAGTCGAATCGCGATCAAGTGAAGACAGGATGTTCGCGGATGCCGTGCTACCGTTGACCAAGTTTTGGCCGTTGAACTGAGCAGCAGACACAACAGATGCGATCTGATCTTTTAGTGCAGAAACGTCGTCGTTGATTTTACCGCGGTCGACGTTGTCTTCTTGGGCCGCAACGATTTTACCCTTCATTTCTGTCAGCAAGTCTGTGATCGATTCAGATGCGTTACGTGCAA
>JBLHSG010000030.1:0-51228 GCA_047626725.1 Ascidiaceihabitans sp. | reverse complement strand
AACGTAAGACACTCGAAACGCGGCGCTTGCATCACAGACAACGCGCCGCATAATGCAACCAACCAGATGAGCCGAACTCTCTCTTAGCTTAAGCTGCCATTGGTTCCAAATACCCTGACGACGGACACTCGCAACACGCCGCGCTGACGACGCAAAAACAGGTCAAAACAACAGATGCCGAGATCGAAGAATTGGCCCGCGCGCTGATCTCTCAAAAAAGCGACGCCGGTTCGCAATTCATTTATGGGCTTCAAAATACAGGCGCGTCGGTCGAGGACGTTTACCTAAGTTATTTGGCCCATGCCGCCCGCAAATTGGGAACGTGGTGGGAAGAAGACCGCGTTAGCCTGTTGGATGTCACCGTCGGTACAGGCCGTATTTATGCGATCATGCGCGCGATGGCTGACCTGATTGATTTACCGGATATTCACCACAACAAAACCGCTGTTTTTTCCGCAGTTCCAGGCGAAACACACACGTTGGGTGTTCGTATGGCCGCGGATCTGTTTCGCAAATCCGGTTGGGAAATCGACCTTAAAATCGGCATGACCCACGATGATCTTGTCGCCAATCTGGCCAAAAGCAATCACGTGTTGATCGGCCTGTCCGGTGGCGGCGAACATTGCATCGTTGAAATGGCACGGCTGGTCGTTGCATTGCGGATCAGTAACCCCAAAGCGTTGATCTTTGTGAGCGGTAATATCGTTAACGAATCTCGCGAGATCATCGAAGCCATGGATGTTGATGCGTTTTCGAATGATTTCGAAGAGGCGCAGGCGCAAATGGATCGTCTTTGGGCGCAGGCAAAAGCAACGGCAGGGCAGAAAACCGGATCTGAGCACCGCGCCTCACTGTAAATCAAACATTACACTTGCTCGACTCGGTGGTGTCAGTTTAATCTGACACTATGTCAGCAACCGATACATTTACAGTACCCCATCCCCCGCGCCGTTTCCCGGAACCCGCAGCGGCATTGCGCCTGATCAAACCCATCACATGGTTCCCACCGATGTGGGCCTATTTGTGCGGTGTCGTATCGTCAGGTGCGTCGTCAGACGGCAAAATCGGCCTCGTCATTCTAGGTGTCGTTTTGGCGGGTCCCATTGTCTGCGGCATGAGCCAAGCCGCGAATGATTGGTGCGACCGCCACGTGGACGCCATCAACGAACCAGATCGCCCAATCCCATCAGGGCGCATACCGGGCCGTTGGGGGTTGTGGATCGCACTGGCAATGTCGGTTCTATCTTTGATCGTCGGCTATCAATTGGGGTCTTGGGGCTTTGGCGCGACCATCTTTGGCGTGCTTGCCGCATGGGCCTATTCGGCTGAACCTGTGCGCCTCAAACGCTCTGGCTGGTGGGGGCCGGGATTGGTCGGGTTGTGTTACGAGGGGCTCCCTTGGCTCACAGGAGCCGCTGTTTTATCCGCCGGTGCGCCGTCATGGCAGATCGTCGCGATTGCAGCCCTGTACGCAATTGGCGCGCATGGCATCATGACCTTAAATGATTTCAAAGCCCTCGAGGGTGATCGCCAAATGGGCGTCAATTCACTGCCCGTGACATTAGGCCCAGACCGCGCCGCCAAGGTCGCCTGTTGGGTCATGTCGATCCCTCAAGTTGCAGTTATCGCCGCGCTCGCGCTGTGGGATAAACCATGGCACGCACTGGCGATCGCCGCTGTTTTGGTCGCCCAATTCGCCGCCATGCGCGTTTTACTGCGCGATCCAAAAGGCAAAGCGCCTTGGTACAATGGCACCGGCATCACGCTCTATGTTTCGGGCATGATGATTGCCGCATTTGCACTTCGGGGGCTGTCATGACGCTGAGCTGGACACAAATCGCGCGCCTTGGGTTAGTGCAAATGGCGCTTGGTGCGATTGTGGTTTTGACCACCTCGACGCTGAACCGCTTGATGGTTGTCGAATACGCCCTGCCCGCGATTTTGCCCGGTGCATTGGTGGGCCTGCACTACGGCATTCAACTGTCGCGACCGCGCTGGGGGTTTACGTCGGACACCGGCGGCAATCGGACACGTTGGATCATTGGTGGCATGGCGATTTTGGCGCTGGGTGGTTTTGGCGCGGCGTATGCTGTCACGTTATTCGAGCAAAGTTTTGGCGCCGGCATCGCGCTATCGATATTGGCCTACGCTCTGATTGGTTTGGGCGTCGGGGCGTCAGGCACGTCCCTGCTGGCATTGTTAGCCAGCGCGACTGCCCCACATCGTCGCGCGGCTGCGGCCACGATTACATGGCTGATGATGATCTTTGGGATCGCGATGACCGCTGGTATTTCCGGCAGCTTTCTAGATCCGTTTACCCCCGCGCGTTTGCTAAGTGTTGTCGCCGTGGTTGTGTCCATCGCGATGCTGTTGACGATCGTCGCCGTAGGCCGGATCGAACGCCGCGTTGATGCGCAGATGGAGCCCGAAACCCCGATGCCATTTCGCGAAGGGATGGCGCAAATCTGGGCCGAACCTAAAACCCGCAATTTCACCCTTTTTGTGTTCTTGTCGATGAATGCGTACTTCATGCAGGAACTGATCCTCGAACCCTATGCCGGTTTGGTTTTCAATTTCACACCCGGCGAATCCACGTCCCTGAGTGGCGCGCAAAACGGCGGTGTTTTCATCGGCATGTTGACGGTTGGCATCGCTGGCACGGGTCTAAAATGGGGCGCATTACGGTCGTGGGTTGTTGCGGGATGTCTTGGATCGGCGGCCGTTCTTGGCATGATTTGCATGACCGGTTTTGGCACCATCCCGATCCCGTTTACCGCACTGGTTATCGCCCTCGGTTTCTTTAATGGCATGTTCGCTGTGGCCGCGATTGGCGCGATGATGGGCCTTGCATCCGAAGGACGTGGGCAGCGCGAAGGCACACGCATGGGCCTATGGGGCGCGGCCCAAGCAATTGCCGCTGGTTTTGGCGGTCTTATGGGCGCTGCTGCCGTCGATGTTGCACGCGGGTTTTGGGCGGATGGCCCTGCCTTTGGTCTAGTATTTGCGGCCGAGGCCGCCTTGTTCCTTGCCGCCGCAGTGATGGCCGCACGGGTAATGGAAAATTCTGCGCAGCCAAATGCCGCGCTCGTACCGGGAGAATAGCAATGTATGACGTGGTTATTATCGGAGGTGGGCCATCAGGTGCCACCGCAGCCGAAGATCTTGCGCGCTCTGGCAAATCAGTGGCCTTCATTGATCGCGCAGGCAGGATCAAACCCTGCGGCGGTGCGATCCCACCACGTGCGATCCAAGATTTCGATGTTCCCGACAGTCAAATCGTTGCTCGCATCAACACCGCCCGCATGATTTCACCTACAAAACGACGCGTCGATATCCCCATCGACAACGGTTTTGTCGGCATGGTGGATCGCGAACATTTCGACGAATTCTTACGCGTTCGCGCACACCGCGCCGGTGCACACCGGTTGACCGGAACGTATCTGCGGATCGAACGGGACGACGACGGCACCAAAGTCATCTACCGCGACAAAAAAACCGGTAGCGAAATGACCTTGGCAACCAAGCTGATCATTGGCGCGGACGGTGCACGGTCTAACGTCGCAAAAGCCGAAGTACCGGGCTGTGAAAAAATCGAATACGTGATCGCCTATCACGAAATCATCGAGGCGCCAGACCCCTGCGACGGCTACGACCCGCTGCGCTGCGACGTGATTTATGATGGCGCGATTTCACCCGACTTTTACGGCTGGGTTTTCCCGCACGGCAAATCGGCCAGCGTCGGAATGGGCACGGGCATCGACGGTGTTGATCTGAAAAAAGCGACGGCAGATTTGCGCGTTGCTGCGGGTTTGGAACACTGCAAAACCATCCGCAGAGAAGGCGCGCCAATTCCACTGCGCCCGATGGATAAGTGGGACAACGGGCGCGACGTGGTGCTGGCGGGCGATGCCGCTGGTGTTGTCGCACCGTCGTCAGGCGAAGGCATATTTTACGCGATGGTTGGCGGCCGTGTGGCGGCAACGGCGGCGGCGGCATGTTTGCAAAGCGGGCGGGTCAAGGATCTGCAACTGGCACGCAAACTGTTCATGCGCGAGCACAAAAGTGTTTTCAAAATCCTCGGGGCCATGCAAAATGCCTATTACCGCAGCGATGCACGGCGCGAACGTTTTGTTTCACTGTGCCATGATGTAGATGTGCAAAAATTGACCTTCGAGGCCTACATGAACAAGAAACTTGTGTCTGCGCGCCCACTCGCGCATTTGAAAATCGGCATCAAAAACCTCGCGCATTTGACCGGCCTTGTATCCGAGACACGCGTCTAATGCAGATCATGATCCCAGCCTGGATTGATGGTAAACTGCAACCCTTCGAAAAGCTGGCCGCGCATCAACAAGGCGTGCGGCACATGGCGGTTTCGGTGTTTGTGATGGCAAAGGGCAAGGTGCTGATCCAGCAACGTGCGATGGGCAAATACCACACGCCCGGGCTGTGGGCGAACACCTGTTGTACGCACCCTGAATGGGACGAGGACATGACAGTTTGCGCGGTCCGTCGTCTGGACGAAGAACTGGGAATCAAAGGGTTAGCCCCTATACACCGCGGGCGCGTCGAATATCGCGCTGATGTTGGTGGAGGGTTGATTGAACACGAAGTTGTCGAGGTTTTCTTGGCAGAAACAACTTTGGATTTGCCGCTGGATTTAAACCCTGACGAGGTGATGAACACGCGTTGGGTCGATTATCATGACTTGATTTCAGAAGTTAAAAACGACCCCAAATCCTTTACACCGTGGCTCAGCATTTACCTTGCCAAGCACAGTGATCTGATCTTTGGCGACGCCCTCGCGTTCTGACATTTACGCGCTTAACAACGCCCCAAGACCTGCGGCTTGCATCGCGCTGGCGGCAATATCTGTGGCCGTTAAACCCGCATCTGCATACATCGCATCTGGTGCTGCTTGATCGATAAACCGGTCCGGCAGGGTCATTGTACGCACGGCCAAATTCCCATCCAGCAGGCCGTCATTCGCCAAATAGTGCAATACCATTGCCCCAAAACCGCCCTGCGCGCCCTGTTCGACCGTGATCAAAACACGGTGGTGTTTGGCGAGTTGACGGATAAGCGCGTGATCCAGCGGTTTGGCAAAACGGGCGTCAGCGATCGTGACGGAAACGCCATTGGCCTCGAGCAATTTGGCGGCCTTGCGGCTTTCGCCCAAATGCGCGCCAAAGGACAAGATCGCAATGTCTGACCCTTCTTGTATGATCCGGCCTTTGCCGATTTCCAAGACCTCGCCGACCTCAGGAATTTCGATACCTTCGCCTTCGCCGCGCGGGTAACGAAACGCGATCGGGCCACTGTCATGCGCGGCGGAAGTGGCAACCATATGGACCAATTCGGCCTCGTCTGCGGCGGCCATCACGGTCATTTTTGGCAAGGCTGCAAGGTATCCAATATCAAACGCACCAGCGTGCGTGGCCCCGTCTGCACCAACCAATCCGGCGCGATCAATGGCAAAGCGTACAGGCAGATTTTGCAAGGCAACGTCGTGTACAATTTGATCGTAACCGCGCTGAAGGAACGTGGAATAAATCGCACAAAACGGGCGCAATCCAGCGGCAGCCATGCCAGCGGCAAATGTCACACCGTGCTGTTCTGCGATCCCCACATCAAAGACGCGTTTCGGGAACTTTTGCGCCAAAATATCAAGGCCCGTTCCAGATGGCATCGCCGCTGTAATCCCGACGATTTTTGGATCGGTTTCGGCAAGGGTGGTCAGCGCTGTGCCGAACACCTTGGTGTAGGATGGCGCGTTGGCGCGTTTCTTGGCTTGGGCACCGCTTGCGACATCGAATTTGGCGACGCCGTGGTATTTGTCCGCGGACTGTTCAGCCGGCGCGTATCCTTTGCCTTTGACCGTGCAGCAGTGGATCAAAACAGGGCCGGTTGTGCGGGTGTGTGCGGCGCGCAGGACGCTTAGAACTTGGTTCAAGTCATGCCCGTCGATGGGGCCGATGTATTGAAATCCAAGTTCCTCAAACATCGTGCCGCTGCCGCCTGCGGCCCCTGTCACCAGTTGGCGTGCGCGGCGCGCATGATCGCGCAATGGGCCGGGCAATGCCGCCTCGAACCCTTCGGCTATGTTTTGCAATTCACCCAAGGGCGACGCGTACAGGCCGGACAAATATTTCGACATGGCGCCGACGGGAGGCGCGATGCTCATCTCGTTGTCGTTCAGGATCACGAACATGCGCCGACCTTCGGCCCCTGCGTTATTCAGCGCCTCGTAGGCCATGCCCGCGCTGATAGATCCGCACCGATCACGGCAACGGCGTCACCCGTGGGTTGGCCCATATCGCGCGCTACCGTGAAACCCAAAGCGGCAGAAATCGACGTCGAACTGTGGGCCGCGCCAAACGGGTCGTATTCAGATTCACTGCGTTTGGTAAAGCCGGAAATGCCGCCTTCTTGGCGCAGGGTCGACATGCGATCACGGCGCCCTGTCAGAATTTTATGCGGGTAACATTGGTGGCCAACGTCCCAGATGATTTTGTCGCGCGGCGTGTCAAAAACCGCGTGCAAGGCGACCGTCAATTCAACAACGCCCAGGGATGATCCCAAGTGGCCGCCCGTTTCAGACACCGCATTGATGACCTCGCCGCGCAGTTCAATCGCCAGTTGGCCCAGCTCTGCGTCGGTCAGTGATTTCATGTCTGACGGGTGCGTCACACGGTTTAGAACGGGGGTGTTTTCCGGACGATGCATGCGCTGTCCTTTCCTCTCGACAAGGGTAAATTTCGACAATTTTGGCTAGGCCTGTTGGCCGGGGAACAGATGACGCGTCGCCCTAAAGCTGGCGACATCTGTCTCCCGTAGCCAACAGGAGTGTCGGGGTGTCGAGCCACCGACGTATCAGGTCACCCAAGGGACCGGGCTTCCTAATCTGTGTTGGGTGGGGCGACATTCGTCGCCCATCCACCCGAATTATCAAACCAGATCTGTGTCTTTGACGATCAGGTTAAAAGAGAACGGTGTCGGGTCTTCGGTCTCGCGGGACTCATCGGGCAGGAGTTTGCCGATGCCGTAAAGCGCCCAAATTCCAAAGACGAGGACCAGACAAAATGCTGCCGCGTATCCCGCGCCTTTCAACATCAATGCCAACACATCGGCACGCAGTCTAAAGCTCGGATGCGAAGAGGTTCTCAGGTAGTCGTTGTTATCGCTCATGATTGCTCTCCTTATTAATCAAGCGGTGCGTAGCCGTGGATTTGTGCCCAAACGAACCAGTTGTCTACAACTGTGCCAGTCAACAAAATTCCGATCCCACCTGTCAGTGGCGTCAAAACTGCGAACCACCATGCCCAGCGGTGGATACCTTCCATCGTGGCGTTAAAACCCATGGTCCAGCGCCAGAACAATGCGGCGCGTTCAGAGGCTGTTCCGCGGTCCACGATCTGTTCGATTTCACGTTCGCCACCATAGCGGCTGACGGCCAGAATGGTCGCGCCGTGCATCGCAAACAACAGGGCAGATCCATACAAGAACACAATGCTAAGCGCGTGGAACGGATTGTAGAACAGGTTGCCGTAAGTCAGTGAAAACAGGTTGGTCCAGTCAAGATGCGAGAAGACACCGTAAGGCACGGCCTCGGACCATGATCCCATCAGGATCGGACGGAACAAGCCCAGCACAAGTACCAGCCAGATGGCCGAGGCAAAGGCCCATGAAACGTGTTTGCCCATGCCCAGTTCTTCGGCCCGCATGTAGGTTCTGACCCACCACGCCATGATCGAAATCAAGAAGAAGAACGAGGCGATAATCCACCATCCGCCTTCGTCTAGCGGGGCCATACCCAGTCCGTATTCTTCAGCCGGTGGTTCCAGCGACAGCCAGAACAAGTCCCGCATAAACAATGCCGGTGAATAGTCGACTTGCGCCCAAAAGCTCATGCCGATGATCACAAACCAAATTGCGCCGCACGCGAGCGATATCAACCCGAAAGGACCAAGATGGATAGGGCCAAGTTGGGCGTTACCGAACAGCCCTGCGAGGCTCGAGAACGTCGCAGAATTGGTGCGTTCGCGGTCCAGTGTGCCGGTTGGGTCCATGCCCATTTCCGGCGGTCCCTGGACTTGAACCTGTGTGAAGATATTCTGATATTCAGCCATTTTTCATCCCCTCCTACAGGTCAGCCCACCAGGGCAATTCAGCGTACCAATCCCACCACGAGCTCCAGCTGTCGAACCAGATGGTGCCCGAGATCACGATGCAGATCGCGCTCCAGAAAACCGCGCTGAGGGCTAGAAATAATCCTAAGCGGTGAATGCCGAGTGGTCCGATCGAATAGCCGATCAAGTCGCGGAAATACGTGTCTTCGTGGTCCGGTGTTGCGATCTTTTTGCCTTTGCCCGGATTGACCGCTGACAAAACCAGCGAGCCGTGCAAGGCCAGTGCAAAACACGTCGTAAAGAAGAACGTGATCGCGATCATATGTGCGGGGTTGTAGTGAAAGTTACCGTAGGCGTAGCCGACGTTGTTCACCCAATCCAAGTGGCTAAAGATGCCGTATGGAAAACCGTGCCCCCATGCGCCCAACAATACCGGACGGATGATCACCAGCGTGACATAGGCCAAAATCGCGATGCTGAATGCAAAGGGCACGTGATAGCCCATGCCCAGCTTGCGGCAGATTTCGACCTCGCGCATCATCCAGCTGATAAACGACAACGTCGCGCAGGCTGTGATGATTTGCCATAATCCGCCTTCGGCCAATGGAGCAACGCCCAAACCGACCTCGAGTGCGGGTGGATTGATCGAAATCAACCACGGGTTCCAGGTGTCGCCAAGGGCTGCACCGTAGAAAATCAAAAGCGTTCCGAGGGCGGCAAAAAAGAACGTCGTGACGCCAAAAAAGCCGACATAGAAGGGTCCAACCCAGAAGTCGAACAGATCACCGCCAACCAAAGTCCCGCCCCGGACCCGATATTTTTTCTCGAAGCTGAGCTGTGCCATCTTCATCCTCCTTAGTGCGCGGTTCCTGAGAAAACAGAAACACGGGCGCGCGTCTTTTTAATAAATCTGTGGTTTGCTAGGGGCGGCCATTACCGCCCCAAGCATCGTTTATTGTGACGAGTTACTCGCTGGCTTCTGCTGCGCCAAAGGCGCGATCGAACCAGTTGGTTTCTGGATTGCTAAGCAGGACGAGGTGAATCATCGCTGCCAACAAAAAGAGGAATACGCCCTGTGCCACGAATACGCGGCGCGGGTCGAATACCAGCCAGATCTTGTAGAACTGTGCCATTTTTAGATCCTCCTATTACCAAGCAAACCAAGGCAGTTTGAAATACGTCAATACGTGAGCCACAACCGCGATGGTCGTGAAGATCCAAAGACCGCTCATGTAGACGGAGTGCAATTCCTGCGCTTGTTCGTCTGTAAGACCTGTAAAAGATAGGTCAGATTTATCAGCCATGTTTTTCTCCTGAAAATATGTACCGACGCCGCGCTCCCCCCGCGGCTGGGTTACGACAGAAGGTCATCCCCTGCCCTAATCCACCACTCCGGGGGGGAGTGGCGAATTTGATGTAACCCATCGTCTCGACCCGACGGATTGAATTCCTTTACGCTGAGAAAATTCTCGGCGTGATAATCTGTGCTTGGCTCCACGCAGCTTTGATGGGGCCGCGTTCAGGCAGTTCCATCCGACGCATGGCCGACAGGCCCCACGTCAAAAATGCGAGCGGCAACGTGGCCACAAAGATGATTGCGAAATACGCATAATATTCGCGCATCGGTGCTGCGTGACTGCGGCGTTCGCGCGATGGTGCTTCGTGTGTGAAGTCAGTCATTTGGTTCCTCCCAAAGCTGGTTGAAGTCCTTGAACGGTTTCCAAAACAACCCGCTCGTCGCCCTGATCAAGAGCGCGCTTTTCGGCGGCGTCCCTTAGGGTTTTGGCGGCAGAAATCCGTGTCAGGATCGGGTGGCTTGCTACAAGTTCATCGAGCATCGCCTGCGCATCGCCATCCCAAGGGAAGTCGCGGCGCAAAGTCGTTGGTGTGGCCTCGGCGGCGTCCATTTCCGTGCCCAAAGGCAGGATATGAAACAGCGCATCAAACAGGCCGTTGCAGACCTCTTGGACCAAATAAGTCGCCCCTGCGTAGCCCATAAATGGTGTCCCCGTGGCGCGCCGAATAGCGGCCCCCGGAAAGCTTGCAGGAATAAAGGCCGGCGCAGGGCCAAAGCCCGCTTTCATCTCGGCCATGTACATTTTTTCGTTGATCGACCCGAACACAATCAAGGGGCGTCTTTCGTGCATCCAAGCGCGCACTTCGTCGTTGTTGGTTTTTTTGCCGCGCGTGCGTGCAACCGCAAAGGCGCAGGGCAAACCCAGATCGTTTTCCAGAAAATTGCGAATGCCGCGGGCGTAGGTTTCGTTCGCAACAATCGCAAATGACGCGGTCGCAAAGAAATCCTGCGTCACAGAGCGCCACAAATCCCAGACAGGTTTGATGGTCGAATGTTTTTCACGCTCGATGAACGGTTCAGGATCAAGGTCCAGTAATTCACCCAGTTTGCGCAGGAATTTCGTGGTGGATTCGATGCCAACGGGGGCTTGCAGGTACGGCTTGGCCAGCACCTCGCACAGCCCACGGCCAAATTCACGGTACATGCAAATGTTCACATCGGCGTTCACCAAACCGCGCATTTCGGACACGTGCGCGCCCAACGGCATCACCATATTCACGTCAGCGCCAATGCCTGTCACCAAACGCCGGATTTCGGCCAGATCAGACGGCATGTTGAACGTGCCATACATCGGCCCAAGGATATTTACGCGTGGTGCGGCATCTTCTTCGCGCTTTTTCTCGGGCGGCATACGGCCTTTGGTCATGCCAAATTCGGTAAAGATCCAAGTCATCGCGCGATCCGCAGATTCCCACTGATCCTCGTCGATTGTTCGCGGCAAAAATCGTTGAATGTTGGTGCCTTGCGGGGTCACACCGCCGCCGATCATCTCGGCAATTGATCCGGTCACAACCACGGCCGGAAGGGCAGGATCAAGCGTTTCCCACGCCCGTTTCATCGCCTCTTCGGTGCCGGTGCCCATCTCGTCTTCGCTCAGGCCAGTTACCACAATCGGCAATTCATGCGGCGGCAACGCGTCGGTGTAATGCAGCACGGATGTGACCGGCAGGTTTTCACAACCCACAGGTCCGTCGATCACAACTTGCAAACCTTTGACGGCACAGAATGCATAAACCGCACCCCAATATCCGCCGGCTCTATCGTGATCTTGAACAAGCATCAGATCATCTCCGCGGCTTTGGCGGCCTTAGCGGCACGTTCAAGTTTTTTAGCGTTTTGGGCGCGGAATTTTGGTTGCAGGTTTGGTGACCCTTCCCAAACGCCAGCGGTATCTTTGTGCCCGACGCCTTCAAAGAATTCGCGCATATGTTCCATACGTTCTTTGTTGGCCATTGCGCCATTGACGACTTCGGCCAATGAACCCGCACCAGCGACACCCATCAACGGGCGCGCGGAAATCAGGTTGGTGAAATACAGTGACGGGATGCCCATTTCCTTGCCTTTTTGGACAACCGGCGTCGTGCCAATCGCAAGGTCGGGTTTGATCGCTTCCATCGCGGCGCAATCATCTTCGAGCGACGCGCGGAATTTGACTTTGACGCCCCGCGCCTCAAGCCATGCCGCATCATCCGCAGACCAAGGCGTTTTCGGACACGCCGTGCCAACATAGGGAATGTCTGCGCCACTTTCGATCAACAGACGGGCGACAAGCAGTTCACTGCCCTCGTAACCGGACAGCGTTATCGTGCCTTTGACCGGCTTGGCCGCGAGGGCCGCTTTGATCATCGGTAAGAATTGGTTTTGCGCATCCGCGACTTGGCTTGCAGGCAGGCCAAACGCATCGCCGATATTGGCCAGCCACGCCGCCGTGCCATCGTGACCAACTGGCGCGGATCCAATAACAGGACGTCCCGCAGCTTGGAATTCACGCACTGATGCGGTGTAAAAGGGGTGGATCGCAGCGACCGCGCCACAATCAAGGGCCGCGTATAATTCGCGCCATTCACGGCAGGGCACAACAGGGCCAACAGCCAAGCCAAGCGGCGCTAGCATTTGTCCGATCATCATCGGATCAGCCGGGAACATTTCACCCAGCAAACTAACTGTCGGGCGATCAGATTTACCGCTGGCAGGCATGGCAACGGGGCCAGCTTCGATCTCTTTGCGGGCGTATTTCAGCATCGCACCAGCCAGCACATCCTTGGCCTCGGCGTGGGTCGGAATACCAAACCCCGGCACGTCGATACCAACGATCCGCACGCCGTTGATTTGTTCGGGCAACAGGCGCAATGGCACACCGGATGCCGTCGGAACACACAGGTTCGTCACGACAACGGCGTCCAGTTTTTCGGGGTCTGCGATATCGTGAACAGCCTCGCGAATGTCCTCGAATAGTTTGCCCGTCACCAGTGTTTCTGAGTTGAACGGAACGTAGCCCACAGACCGGCGTGCACCATAAAAATGCGACACAAACGTCAGGCCATAAACGCAGCAGGCCGAACCGGACAGTATCGTCGCCGTGCGTTTCATCCGCAAACCGACACGCAGTGATCCGAATGCAGGGCACATGGATTGCGGCTGATCGTGCGGACCTTTGGGGTAATCTTTGGCGTATTGGTCCAGAATTTCAGACTTGCCAGCCATTCGCGCGGCGTGCGCCATTTCGGTGCCGGAATGGCAGCCCAAACCACCTTCTGGCGGAAACGCCGGCGCAGTCGCATCACGTTCGTCGATCGCCGTTCCGGTTTCTACCGCAACAGTGTCAGCGTCGTCATATGTGACTGGACCACTCAAGCGTGGCACCCCGAAGTCATCGAATTAAACCGCGTCATCGTACACGACCTCCAGGCTTTCGACTGGCATGCCGTATTTTCCGCGCATGTCTTCGGCTGTGGCAGGGACCAATGTGTAATCGCCGCCGGTATCTTTGGCGTCAAACAAACCCAAAAGACCGTCTTGATCCAAGGGGTTAGGACGCACAGGTGGTGCAATACCAACCGCTTCGCCCAGTTCGGCAAACAAGGACCCCCACTGGGATTCACTGGTGCCCACAATCTGGTAATTCGCGGATTTTTTGCGCAAATCGTCGTCTTGCGGGATGGCTGCGAGAACCGGAATATCGACGGCTTTTGCGAATGCCGCAGCCTCGCCTGATCCGTCGTCTTTGTTAATCACCAGGCCTGCGACACCGACATTACCGCCAAGTTTGCGGAAGTATTCCACCGCGGAACAGACGTTGTTGGCCACGTAAAGTGATTGCAAATCGTTCGATGCAACCAAGATGACTTTTTGCGCCATGTCCCGTGCGATGGGCAGGCCAAAACCGCCGCAAACCACGTCGCCGAGGAAATCGAGCAACACGTAGTCGAAATCCCAGTCGTGAAAGCCGAGCTTTTCAAGCAGCTCAAAACCGTGGATGATTCCGCGTCCGCCACAACCGCGACCAACCTCTGGACCACCCAGTTCCATCGCGAACACGCCGCCACGTTTGAAACACACGTCACCAATTTTGACCTCTTCACCCGCCAGCTTTTTCTTGGAGGATGTTTCGATAATCGTCGGGCAGGCTTTGCCGCCAAACAACAGCGATGTCGTGTCAGATTTCGGATCACAGCCGATTAGTAAAACGCGTTTGCCCTGCTCGGCCATCATGTGGCTTAGGTTTGCCAGCGTGAATGATTTACCGATGCCGCCCTTGCCGTAGATCGCGATGATCTGGGTTTTCGAGGTCGGTTCATCGTGAATGATATCGGCGAGGTCTTCGTGTGCTTCGTCGCGCAAACGTTGATCAAAATCCTTGATCGATCCTTCGCCGTGCAGATTTGGGATGTCCAGTGTCATGCGTGACCTTTCCAGTCGAGGATCATTTTCAGGCAGCTTTTGTCGGTAAATGCCGTTTCGTAGGCAGATGCTGCGTCCGTCGGGTTGGCTGTATGGGTGATCAATCCGTCCAGCGACAGTGCGCTGGAATCGATCAACGCGCGGGTGGCAGTTAGATCATCAGGCGTCCATTCGGCCGCGATGCGCAGGCGCGCCTCTTTCATAAATGCGGGCGGAAATGCAAAGCTGATCGGGTCTGTGTAAAATCCGGCCAAGACGATTTCGCCACCTCGAACCAGTCGTCCAATCAAATCACCAAGGATCAATGCGTTGCCCGATACATCATAAATCGACGTGTAATCGCGGCGCGGATCGGCATCAGGATGCACGACATTATAATCAAAATCACCAGCGGCGCGGATTGGATCAATTTCCCAAACTGTCGGCGCAGGTGCGCCCGCTGCGATTGTTAAACGTGCAAGCAATCGGCCCAAAACGCCGTGCCCGACAATCAAATCAGGAACCGTTTTTCCCGGGCCCGCAATCGCGTGACGTGCGGTGGCAGCAAGGGCAAGCAATGCCCCCTCGGCCTTCATTGCGGCGTCGATCCGAATAACGCGGGACGCATCGCTGACAAGTAAACTAGAGGCGCCGCCAAACAGGCCAAACGCCCCTTCGTAACAATTGGCGCCGGGCACAAACACGCGGTCGCCAGTTTTGAAACCGGATCCTGCGGGCGCTTCGACAACTTCGCCTGCGGCCTCGTAACCGGGCACCAATGGGTAGCCCATGCCAGGAAACGGCGGCATCTTACCGGACCAAAACAAATTCTCTGTACCTGTCGAAATACCAGAGTGGCTGACCTCAATCACAAGATCACCGTCGGTGGGCGCTTTTACCTTTAGCGCCTCAAGCCCCAGATCGCGCGGGCCTTTTAATATGACGGCTGTAGCTTGCAAAAAGACATTCCCCGCTTTGGTTTTTTGCGTTCACATCCAAGGAAGACTGGCGTGCGACACTTTGTACTAACTGTAAGGTAAACCTGACACATTTATCTGTCAACAAACTTAGACACTTTCTTGCTGAAGATGTGTCAGGCTTTGCGTGCCGTGATGCAGCGGGTCACAAACGGGCGTGCGGATTGCGGGAATGTGACATCACAAAACCCTGCTTTGCTGCACATATCGCCGATATTCGTTGCTGATCGTGCCTTGCCGGTGCGCATCGCCAATGTGTAAAGCGCAAAGTACACATCGCCCGCGCGTTCAGGTTTTGCGTCGCCCAACATCGGTTCTGAAATAATCAAACGCCCGCCTGACGGCAATGCGTCAAAGCATTTGGACAGTAGGTCAGCGACGGTTTCATCGCTGTGATCGTACAAGACCCGAATCAAGCTGATCGCATCCGCGCTCGCTGGAATCGATTCGGTTTTGAACGATCCGGAGTGCACGGACAGGCGCGCATCCATGCCTGCGTTTGCGAAACGGTTTAGCGCTGCGGGGGCGACTTCGGGCAGATCGAACAGCGCCAGATCGATGCCCCTGTATGCCTGCGCAACCGCCATCAAAAACGCGCCTGACCCACCGCCGACATCCATCAAACGCTGAATGCCTTTGAACGAAATCGCGCGCAATGTGTCTTCGGCCACCAGCACCTGACTGTCGGCCATCAAATCGGAATAGGTCGCAGACACGGCAGGATCCATGTCGCCGCCAAACACGTAAGGCCAGAAATTCGCGAGCTCGGTTTCGACTTCGCCACGGAAGAACGCGACGGGATCAGACAGGTCGCGGTACAGCACATCGTGGTGGTCGATCATTTGCACCAGACCGGGGACGCCAACCAATGCAGCGCCTGTTCGGGTCAATCCAAACCGTGCACCGCGTTTGTGTTTTAACAGCTTTAGCGCGACGCCAGCACGCAGCAAAATCTCCATCCGGTCGGGCGGAACTGCGCAAAGCACAGCGAGGTCTGACAGCGTTGCGGGGCCATCCATCAGGGTGTGAGGGATCTTGAGTTTGACGAGCGCCATCAGGACCTGCGAGTGACAAAACCCAGCAAGCAGATCAAACATTGCCTCGCCTTCGCGCCGCACAATGCGGCGGGTCAGTGGAAAGCCAGCAGCCCATTTTTGAAACGTCCGAGACGCCATAAGCCGCGCTTGCCAATTGCCAAAACGACGCCGCTTGGACGTCGAGGTGGTCATGTCTGCAAGCGCGTCTGACATTTATTCGCCGGGAATTTTGCTAGCCTGTGCTTGGCGCCATTTGATCGGCGTCAATGCTTCGGCTTGGGCGTTGACCATTTTGGCCAGCATCGCTTCGCCCGGGCATTTGGGAATGGATGAAATCGCGCCGCTCAGGATATCGCGCATGCGGCTGATTGCGCCGTCAACACCTAGTTCGGAAACCGCGTTCGGGCGGCCATGCAGATCATCCTGACCGACAGGTTTGCCCAACGTTGCCTCGTCATACAAAGCATCGCGCAGATCGTCGGCGACTTGAAATGCCTCGCCGATCCGGGCACCCAATTCGTCCCATTGTTCCGCGTCTTGACCGGCGGCGACTGCGCCCATTTGCGTTGCTGCAATGAACAACGCGCCCGTCTTGGCACGGTGATACGCGGACAGGTCAATGACCTCTTCGCTTTCCCACCCTTGACCCGCGCAGATACCGTTTGGCATGCCGGAACGCTGTGTCAGAACCAGCATCAATTGCGCGGCGCGGGCAGGATCAACGTGGGCCGCACGCGCCAAAACTTCGAACGCCATAATGATCAAACTGTCACCCGTCAGCACCGCCAAAGGTTCGCCAAAAGCACGGTGAACCGACGGCTTGCCGCGACGCGTATCGGCGTTATCAAAGCAAGGCAGATCATCATGCACAAGCGACGCGCAATGCATCAGCTCAAGCGCGGCCGCAGCGGCATATGCCAGTTCGGGGCGGTCATCACCACAGGCCGCAGCAACGCTAAGCAAGATAGTTGGACGAATGCGCGCGCCACCTGGATTGACGGTGTAATGCAGGGCCGAAGCCAACCGACCGGGCGACGGTGCCGCCTGCCCTGCGCGGATCGCATTGGAGATTGCGGTGTCAATTCGCGTGCTAAAACCCATGCTGTTCTCCATAAATCAGTATGATCGTTAAGAGTGTAATGTATTGATGACACCGCAAGTGTCAACTAAGTTAGACACTATCATTGTCAGCAAATTCAGATTCGCGGCAAAACAAAGGGCAAAACCATGGCGCGACAAACGCCCAAAGTGACGATCATCGGGGCCGGTATTGGCGGCCTTGCTGCAGCGCTGCGCCTATCGCACGCCGGTTTTCGCGTAAGCGTTCTGGAACGCGCCCCAACACCCGGCGGCAAGATGCGCACCCTACCAACGCCGGCTGGCCCCGTTGATGCGGGCCCAACCGTGTTGACGATGAAACCGGTGTTCGATGATTTATTTGCCGCAGTTGGTACCCGCCTAGATGACCACGTGACGCTAGAACCTGAACACATACTCGCGCGTCATTTCTGGCCGGATGGAACGCAGTTGGATTTGACGGCGGATGCCACAGAAAGCCGTGAAAATATCGCCGCATGTTTTGGTGAAAAATCTGCGCAGCAATTCGAAACCTTCGCCGCCAAATCACGCAAACTGTTTGATGCATTCGAAGTACCGATGATGAAAAACGCGCGGCCATCCCAAACGGCATTGATCGCGCATGTCATGAAAAATCCGTCACTGATTATGGCCATGCAGCCCCATTTAAATATGGCGCAATCCCTGCATCGACACTTTTGTGAACCCCGCCTTGCGCAACTGTTTGGCCGATACGCAACCTACGTGGGCGGCGTCCCGAACAAGGCCCCTTCGATCCTTAGCTTGATCGCCCATTCCGAAGCCCAAGGGGTCTGGCGGGTCAAAGGCGGCATGCACAGGCTTGCCCTTGCTATCGAAGCGTTAGCCAAAAAATTCGGCGCCGAATTTCATTACAACACCCACGTCACCCGCTTAGAAACCGAGAATAAAAACGTCTGCGCTGTGCATACAAACGTTGGGCGAAGGACCACTGATGTGGTGCTGTTCAATGGCGACCCGCGCGCGTTGACATCGGGGTATTTGGGGTCTTCAACAACCAGCGCTGTACGCGTTTCGGCAACCCAGCCGCGCAGCCTGTCCGCCAATGTCCTCAGCTTTGCAGCGCGCCCAAATGGCCTGCCGCTCGCCGCGCATAACGTGCTGTTTTCCGATGACCCAAACGGCGAATACACACCGCTGACACAAGGCCATGCGCAAACTGATCCGACCTTGTACATTTGCGCCGAAGACCGATTTGGTGCCGCTACACCACCTGATCTTGAACGATTCGAAATCATCATGAACGCGCCCGCCGTGCCCGATAACACCACTCACAGCCCACAAGAGAGACAACAATGTCAGACCCAGATTTTGGACAGGCTGCGCAGCTTCGGCCTGTCGTTCGGCCCGACACCACCCGATCACGCGTTGACGATGCCGGGGGACTTCGCGCAGATGTTTCCGGCCTCGAACGGGTCACTTTACGGGCGATCCCCACAGGGGCTGACGGCGGCGTTCAAACGACCGACAGCGCGCACAACGATCAAGGGTTTGTATCTGGTCGGCGGGGGGGCGCATCCGGGGGCGGGCGTTCCGATGGCGACCATCTCCGCACAGCATGCGGTCGCAGCGATCATGCAGGACCTAACTTTGACCTCGACGTTCCAGCCGGCGGCTTTGCGTGGTGGTATGTCGACGGCGTAAGCGATGATGGCACGCGCGCGGTATCTGTGATCGGGTTTATCGGGTCGGTATTTTCGCCGTGGTATCATTGGTCAGGACGCGGCAATCCGGCGAACAATTGCTGCATCAACGTGGCGACCTATGGCCCCGGCGGCCGGTTCACCATGACAGATCGCGGCACATCCGCCTTGCAACGATCAGCCGATACTTTGCGGGTTGGCCCGTCAGAAATGCACTGGGATGGAACGTCGCTGGTGATCAACATCAACGAGGTATCATCCCTGCCAATCGTGTCACGCGTGCGCGGTAAAATCACGGTGACGCCGGATGCAATCACAAATGTTGAACTGCCGCTCACCAAAGATGGCGCGCACATCTGGCGTCCGTTTGCACCGTCATCGCGCATCTCGGTCCAGCTAGAGGCGAAGGGGTGGCAGTTTGATGGGCACGGTTATTTTGACGCCAATTTTGGCACGCGCCCACTAGAACACGACTTTAGGTATTGGACGTGGGGGCGGTATCCGACTGCCGCGGGGGCGACGTGTTTTTACGATGCAGCGCGACGTGATGGTACAGCGCTTGATGCCGCGATTGCGTTTGATAATTCGGGCAAAGCCACGCAAATCGATGCGCCACCCGCAACACCATTCAAACGAACCCTTTGGGCATTGCGCCGCGAAACCCGCGCAGATGCAGGCACTACGCCACGTCAGATCAAATCGATGTTAGACGCGCCGTTTTATTCACGATCCGTCGTCGAAACACAGATCAATGGCGAGGTGGTTCAAGGCGTACACGAGGCGCTGGATCTAAACCGGTATCGGTCGCCATTGTTAAAACCGATGTTGGCTGTGCGGGTTCCGCGCCGGGCAAAATGGACGTTTAAACTTTGGATAAATCCACAGGTGCTACGTTTTGATTGAGGCGCGCGACGCTAGCGTTCAATGCCGCAGCAACCGTGATCCATGTCAGGTAGGGAACAAACGCCAAGCCTGCCCAGAAATCCAACTGGAACATGCAAACCGTTGCCCCACATACAGAAATCCACAGCGGCACCATAATCAAAAGCGCGCCTTTGAGGCGACGCAGCCCGAAAAACACCGGTGACCAAAGCGTTGCAAATGCGCCCTGCATTGCCCAAAACGCGAGCGCATAAGCGCTGCCTTCGAGCCCGCCGACACGCGCACCTGCAAACGAAATCAGCAGATAAATCGTGGTCCACGTCACCGGAAACACCCAATCAGGCGGTGTCCACGACGGCTTGTTCAGCGTTTTGTACCATTCGCCCGGCGGAAAAACGGCACCCGTCGCACCAGCACCCACACATGCCGCCAAAAAGATCGCAAAAAGAAAAATATCCATAAGGTTGGCTAACACGACAAAACCCGAGTGTCACTCGGCGGTAATGCCTGACGTTTCCTCTTGAGATTTGAGTTGTGCGAGCACGGTAATCAACGCCTCTGCACGTCCGATTTGACGGGGTCCAGTGCGCGCTGCGGCCTCGACCAAAAACCGGACCTCGTCCAAAGGTTTGGCAAAAATCACCGGCGATCGTGGTAAGATAATCGATCCAGCCGCGCGCAAAGCAGACAGACCAATCAGGCCCAGTTTTTGCGACTTACTCGTTCGTGCACGTCGCGTGATGCTGTCGTGAGCATTGCGCCGCACGGCACCGCCAATCCCTGCATAAATGTGACGCGCAGCAAAAATACCGGACCGCGCAGACAGCGGCAAGGCGGCAATTCCAGACTCTGATCTGATGTATAAACGGTGTGCTTCGGCCAGTAATTTGCGCACCATACGGCGGATTTCAGGGCTGGCTTGTGGATCAGCAAAGAACGCGTCCACGTCGATGCCCGCGTCGTCCATCCATTCCATCGGCAGGTAAATTCGGCCGGCCCGCGCGTCTTCGCCAACGTCGCGTGCGATGTTTGTCAGTTGCATCGCGACGCCCAAATCACAGGCCCGCGCCAAGGCATCAGCGTCGCGCACCCGCATCAAAACGCACATCATCGCACCGACCGCACTGGCCACGCGCGCTGAATAATCGCGCACACCAGACAGCGTGTCATAGCGGCGTTCAACTGCGTCCCATGCGAGCCCTTCCAACAGTGCCTCAGGCAAGGCGCGCGGCATGTCGAATTCTTCGATGATGGCGCAAAATGCACGATCTTCGGGAGCACTTCGGGGGCGACCTGCATAGGCCAGATCCAGTCGTTCGCGCAGATCTAGTACGGCGCGGCCTTTGTTATCGCCTTCGTCAACTTCATCATCTGCGAGGCGACAAAACGCGTATAGCGCCAAGGCCGGGTCGCGGACTGAGGCGGGCAATAATTTGGACGCCGCATGAAACGACAGCGATCCTGTGCGGATCACGTTGCGGCAATGTTCGAGGTCTTTTGGGTCAATCATTCTGCGGCCATCCTGGGTTCATCAACGGCGACGGGCATGTCTGGCACCAGCTTTGCCAGCACCTCGGCACTGGACACAACGCCGGGCAAACCTGCGCCCGGATGTGTGCCTGCGCCAACTAAAAACAGGCCTGTCGCCTCTTCGCTGATATTGTGCGGACGGAACCAAGCGCTTTGCAAAATGCGCGGTTCCAACGAAAAACCACTCCCGAAGGGGCTAAGGTAGCGGTCGCGAAATGTCTCTGGTGTGAACACCAATTCCGTCGATATGTGGTCACGAAAACCAGGCATGTGTTGTTCTAGATTCTTCGCGACTTTCTCGCGGTAAATCGGTTCTTCGACAGCCCAATCGACACTGTTTTTCCAGCCCAAATGCGGAACTGGCGACAGGACGTAAAACGTATCATTACCAGCAGGTGCAGCCGTCGGATCGGTCACGGAGGGGCGGTGAATATACAGGCTCATGTCGTCAGACAATTTGCCCTTCATGAAAATATCGTGCAGCAAACCCTTGAAACGCGGGCCATTCACAATCGTGTGGTGCCCCAGATCAGGCCATTTTTGCACCGTGCCTTTGGTACCGAAATACCAAACATACAGGCCCATCGACCAGCGCCGTTTTTTCAGCCTTTTCGACGTCCAGCGCCGCTTTGTGTGATTGCGCAGCAGGTGTTCGTACGTGTGCCCAGCGTCCGCATTGCTAACGACCAATGGCGCATCAATCACCGCGCCATCCATCATGCGCACACCTGCCGCGGCACCGTCTTGGATCAGAATTTCGTCGACCTCGGCACCGTGTTTGATCACGCCGCCCTGCGCCTGAATAACCCGCGCCATCGCATCAGCAATCGCCTGCACACCGCCCATCGCATAATGCACGCCGTATTCTTTTTCGAGATGCGCAACCAATGCATACATCGATGTCACATGCGCCGGATCACCGCCGATAAACAGCGGATGAAACGACAATGCCATGCGCAGTTTTTCGTCTTTGACCCGCGCAGCGGCATGACCATAAATCGAACGATCCGCACGCAATTGTGCAAACTTTGGCAGCACTTTGATGGTTTCCCACAGGCGGTGCATCGGCTTGGCAACCATGCCTTCGAACCCGACAACGTAGCGGGCGTGACTGTCTTTTAGGAACCGCTTGTAGCCCTTTAGATCGCGTGGATTGATCTTTTCCACCTCGGCAAACATACGGTCATCATCGGAACAGGCCGCGAATTTTGTGCCATCAGGCCAGCGAATTTCATAAAATGGATCAAGTGGGCGCAAATCAACATCTGCGCGAAAATCGCGACCACAATCCGCCCACAACTGTTCGAACACTTGCGGCACAGTCACGATCGTCGGGCCCAAATCAAAACGGTGGCCGTCTTGGGTAATCGAAGACCCACGCCCACCAGCCCGATCCAAACGATCCAACACCGTCACACGGTAGCCTTTTGCGCCCAATCGCATAGCCGCAGACAGGCCGCCAAGGCCCGCACCGATTACAATGGCGTGGTTTTCGAATGGCATGTGCAAGGAATCTGTCATCATGTGACAACGCTAAAGGTGTCTAGTTTAGTTTACAATCCTCTAGTTCATATCTTCCCAAACTGATTTAAATATGTAAGCCTACGTTTACACTTCGGGAGTTCCTTAACCGTGCCACAGGTTGTTAGCCTTAGCTTTTTTCGCTTTGGATCGCTTGCCTCTCGCCTTTGGGCGTTGGGCATGATGGGCCTTGCACGCAGGCCGATGGCGCAAATTCCTGACATTGGATTTTGGAAATTATGCGGCTCCGGTACGGGCGAAGGTTTCACGCCGTTGCCAAATATGGGCGTCTACGCGATTCTAGCGACCTGGCCGGACGCTGAAACCGCACGTGCTCGTGTAAATGACAGCGAAATTTATGGCCGCTACCGTAACAAGGCGTCTGAAAACTGGACAGTCTACATGTCCACTGACGCCGCGCGCGGGGCGTGGTCGGGGCAAACTCCGTTTGCGGTTTCTGACCAATCAACCACCGGCCCCCTAGCCGCCCTGACGCGCGCCACGATCAAGCCTAGCACGCTGGCGCGGTTCTGGCAGCGGGTTCCGAACATTTCAAAAACCATCGGTAAAGACCCGAATGTGATGTTTAAAATTGGCATCGGCGAAGTCCCGTGGCTGCATCAAGTTACCTTTTCCATCTGGCCTGACGCCGCGCGCATGGCCAATTTCGCCCGCACAGGCCCCCACGCCGAAGCTATCCGCGCTGTGCGCGACGAAGGCTGGTTTACCGAAGAATTATACGCGCGCTTTTCGCTCTTGTCTGACGAAGGCACGTGGGGTGGCACATCGCCGTTGGCTGAACAGGATCACGTATGAAACATCCCTTTCCATTTTCCGCAATTGTTGGTCAGGCCGACATGAAATTGGCCATGATCCTGACAGCGATTGATCCGTCTATCGGCGGCGTTTTGGTGTTTGGCGATCGCGGCACTGGCAAATCGACTGCCGTGCGGGCGCTGGCCGCGTTATTGCCCCCGATCATGGCCGTCAAAACCTGCCCCGTAAACAGCGCGACACCTGCGGATTGCCCCGAATGGGCCAATGTCGCGACCGCCGAAATGCACGAAATTCCAACGCCATTGATCGACCTGCCACTGGGCGCATCAGAAGACCGCGTGACCGGCGCGCTCGACATTGAAAAGGCTTTGACCAAGGGCGAAAAAGCATTTCAACCCGGGTTACTGGCGCAGGCAAACCGCGGGTATTTGTACATCGACGAGGTCAACCTACTAGAGGATCATATCGTCGATCTGCTGTTAGACGTCGCCCAATCTGGCGAAAACGTAATCGAACGCGAAGGGCTATCCATTCGCCACGCCGCGCGGTTTGTTTTGGTCGGATCAGGCAACCCCGAAGAAGGCGAATTGCGCCCACAATTACTGGACCGCTTTGGCCTGTCAGTCGACGTGGCATCGCCGACAGATATTGATGAACGGGTCGACGTGATCAAACGGCGCGATGCCTATGACAACGACCATTCCGCGTTCATGTTGCGCTGGCAATCCGAAGACGCGGCCCTGCGCGAACGGATCATTTCTGCGCGCAAGACATTGAAAAAACTGACGACATCAGACGCCACAATTCGCGATGTGGCTGAGCTATGCGTCAAGCTTGGCTCTGACGGATTGCGCGGCGAATTGACTCTACTTAAAGCCGCGCGCGCCTACGCTGCCTACCGCAATGACACGGCGTTAACTCGCTCGCATATTCGCGATGTTGCCGCCCTCGCACTGCGCCACCGCCTGCGTCGCGACCCATTAGACGAGGCAGGGTCAGGCACGCGCGTGAACCGGATTGTCGCTGACGTCTTAGGCGCATGATGGGCCCTTGGGACAGGGCGATGACGGCGCTGGCGCTGCTGGCGATTGATCCGTCTGGCCTAGGCGGAATGACGTTGCGCGCCCGATCTGGCCCTGCGCGCACTGCGTTCATCAACACAATTCCGACCCCCTTCACACGGCTACATCCCGCGATGACCGCCGACGATTTGATTGGCGGAATTGATCTGGCGGACACGCTGCAAAGCGGTGCGTTAAAAACCAAACGTGGGCTGTTGCACCGCGATACCAACATGTTTGTGCTTGGCATGGCGGAACGCGCGGATCCGCAAATGGCGACATTGCTGGCGCAGCAGTTGGATACAGACAATTGCCAAAGCCTGATTGCCTTGGATGAAGGGGCGAGCGAGGATGAAATCCTGCCTGCGTCCTTGGCTGATCGACTGGCGTTTCATATCGATTTTGATGGCTTAGCAATGGGTGGTATTGGCGATTGCCCGCCGCCGGTTTCACACAACAAACTGGACGCCATTCAACTTAGCGCAACCTTGCATCACGACCTTGTCGTCCTTGCCGCCCAGCTTGGCATCGACAGCCTTCGCGCACCAATTTTTGCCCTGCGAACGGCACGCGCCCATGCCGCGCTGCGTGGTGATGTAACCGTGCAACCCGAAGACGTCGAAACTGCGGTCGCATTGGTTTTTGCACATCGCGCCACGCGTTTGCCGCAAGAAGACGCGCAAGATCAGCAGCCACCAGAACCCGAAACGCAAGCGCCCGATCAAGAGCCGCAGGAAAATATCACAGAGCTTCCGAATGAGATCTTGCTGGAAGCGATCAAAGCAATTTTGCCACCAGATATTTTGGCAAATTTGGCGAATGGCACAGTGAAACGCAGCACAGGTTCAGGCAGCGGCAAACGGCGGATCGGCAATCGTCGCGGCCGACCGATGCCTGCGCGTGACACGCCAGCGAAATCCGGCGCGCGGGTCGATTTAATGGCGACATTGCGCGCGGGCATCCCCTGGCAGACACTCCGAAAACGTGCGCGCCCAAACCACTCAGGCGCAATTATTCGCCCGTCAGATTTACGCGCAAAACGGTATCAGGAACATTCAGACAGGTTGCTGATTTTCACAGTTGATGCGTCGGGTTCAGCCGCATTGGCGCGTCTGGGCGAGGCAAAAGGCGCCGTCGAATTGCTGCTGGTCCAGGCCTATGCGCGCCGCGATCATGTGGCGTTGATTGCCTTTTGTGGCACCGACGCAGAGGTTTTGTTAAATCCGACGCGATCATTGGTTCAGACAAAACGACAGCTCGCGTCCCTGCCCGGTGGGGGCGGCACGCCGTTGGCGAATGGGTTGTCCGCCGCGATCGATATGGCCGAAAACGCCCAGCGCAAAGGGTTGACGCCAACAGTGGTTTTGCTGACTGACGGGCGCAGTAATATCGCGTTGGACGGCACTGCGGATCGCGCTCAAGCAGCGATGGATGCGACTGCGATGGCCCGCGTATTGAACCAACAAGGCAGTGATGCAATTGTCATCGACACAGGCAACCGACCGGAAAAAAGCCTCGCTGAATTGTCAAAGCGGTTGGGGGGCACGTACGTCGCCTTGCCGCGCGCAAATGCACAACGGTTATCCGAGGCCGTGTCGTCTCATTTAGGGCAATAAGATGGAGTGGGCAAAGCACGCACGCGACTGGCCAATGGCGGATCATTCGCGATTTGTCCGGCATTTACCGCATCATTGGCACGTTCAGGAATTGGGCGAAGGGCCGCAGATTTTGCTGATCCACGGCGCTGGTGGGGCCACGCAAAGTTGGCGGCATCTGGCCCCGTTATTGGCGCAAACACATCGCGTGATCATGGTGGATTTACCGGGTCAGGGGTTTACCAAAATCGGATCCAAACGACGCTGCGGGTTGGACCAGATGAGCGAGGATTTACTATCCCTTGTCGCGCATGAAGGCTGGGAGCCCAGCGCAATTATCGGCCATTCTGCGGGTGGGGCCATCGCGCTGCGCATGACGGAATTGATGACGCCGGCACCACCCGTCGTTGGCATCAATGCGGCCCTCGGCAATTTTACCGGACTGGCGGGGGTCATGTTTCCGATCATGGCAAAGGCCTTGGCGGCAATGCCATTGGTCGCTGATTTGTTCACCGTTTCTGCATCGCGCCCCGCGTCTGTAAAACGCCTGATTGACGGCACAGGGTCAATGTTGCCTGAACCAGAAATCGAATTTTATCGGCGGTTGGTCAGTGACCGAACGCATGTGGATTCGACCCTAGCGATGATGGCGCAATGGCAGCTTGATCCGTTGTTAAAACGACTGCCCAATCATCCATCACGCACCCTATTGATCACCGGTGACAAGGATCGCGCTGTGCCGCCTGCGACGTCCGATCAAACCGCGGCGCGTATGCCAAATTGCACGACCACCACGTTACAGGGTTTAGGCCATTTGGCACACGAAGAAGACGCGCAAAGCGTTGCCGCGTTGATATTGGATCACTTGAACGCAGACAACTAAACGGCGTTACGCGTCTTTCTTGAGCAGGCCGTATTTACGCAGCTTCACGTACAATGACTGACGCGACAGCCCCAGCATTTCAGCAGCAGCCACACGATTGTTCGATGTCATTTCGACCGCAGTTTCGATACACATCTTTTCGACCACATCGGTGGTTTGCGCGACGATATCCTTGAGCGATTGGCTGCCGATCAATTCGATCAAGGACACCATATCGACGTCTGTAGCTTGGGGCCGGATATCTTTTGACGAGTCTACTCTGTTCGCATCGCGGATCACCAAAACGAACGCCGCATCATTGCCTGCTTGCAACGAACTGGTCGAAATTTCGACGGGCCGTTCCGCGCCGTGTTCGCTGATCAACTTGGTCAAATATACACGCATCGCGCCGTTGCGGCTGGCGTTTTCAAAGATCACGTTCATGTCGACGGTGCCACGCCCCAGAAAATCCGAGACCGCGCGGCCCTTGAGACCTTGGGAATTGGTGACGTCAGATTGGTTCAAGAACGCCTCGTTGGCGCTAAGGATGCGACCGTCTTTTGCCGCAAAGACAATGCCGTCGATGCCGTTTTCAAACAGGCCGACCAGATTGCTGTTCAACGCATCCGCTTGCACGTGATTGCCATCAGCGAGGGACACGCGGCACAGCAACATCTGTTCGCCCGCAACGCGGAAAATCGTTGGGTGGATCACAACGTCACGTTTGGGCGCGCGCGTGGAGACTGTCATCGATTGGGTCGACTGATCGGTGCTGACAGACGTCAGACGATCGATCAAATCACGACCGTCTTTTGCGTCAAAGGCAGATGCAAACGACGAGCCCTTTAGGTCATTGCGGTGTTTGCCGAACATGGCCGTTGCCGCCGGGTTGCAATCTGACACCTCACCTGATGACAAGGCGACGAATACCGCCGCTTCTTCGGTCGAGGCCATAAGAACGCGAAACAGCGTGTCGTTGTGGCGTTGTGCTTCGTAGTCGCGTTCAAGCGCGATTTGGGCTGCGACCAACTGCTGCTGGATATCCCAAACAGGGCGCAAATCTTGGCCCAACATCAGGATCGATCCGTCAGTCCCGATCTGGTGAAAGGTATAACGCATCGGAAATCCGGTTTCCGTTTGCGCATCAGGGTGGTTCAATTCAACCGGTAAAACCGGCTTGTTGGTTTGCACATATGTTTCAAAGCGCGGCTCGAACTTGGCGACACTTTCAATGCTCAGGTGATCGCAAAATGCATCACCTTCCCATTTTTTAAAGTCATCGACAGTCGTAAATCGCGGGCTTGTCATCACGCTTAGGATTTGGCCACTGGCGCTCAGAATAAACGCTAAATCGGCAATGCTTGAAATAATTTGTGTTATAATTTCTGGCTCAATCATCGGGATTAGGCCGCTTGACCATGTCATCTCGTTGTGGGGCATCATTCTGTCACGCCCAAAGTCTGCTTTCGCAACATCATCTCTTAAAGCCTACTACCGCATGAAGCGGTCCTTATTTCCATAGCCTTCGACGTAGAAACCCGAAGCGCCGTATTCCAGTCATTTGTCGCAACATCGACCCCAATGGCCGCACGCATATCGATCTTTTGATCGAGCACGTTTCCACCTATCAAAATAGGCATGTCCGGCTTAACTGGCCTGATTGTATCAACGAGGAACCTCAAGGAATCAAGCGATATCCGTTGAGTTGCCGAAATCATTAACGCTGAAAAGTCGCCGTTCGCGATGATCGTTCGCGCGGCTTTTGTTGGTAAATCTAGCTCTAATTGCACTGACGCACCCGCGCTGCGCAATTGGCCAGCTAGGATTGTGGCGCCCAAAGTATGCTGATCCGTGGCCGGAACCATCACCAAACAACGCGGCGCATCGGCGGTTGCCACCAAATCGCGCCCACACCATTCGGGGCCCAAATATCGCAACAATCCTTGTAGGCGCGCAGACCCGATCGACACCTGTGCAAACCCTGCGCGATCCGCCAGCCATTCATCGCCCAAATGGCGCGCAACGGCGGGAATATAGCGGCCAGCAATGTCATCGTCGCTGACACCTTCGCGCAGCATGTCATCAACAACATCCTGAACTTGTCGGGCATCCGCGCTTTGGCTCGCGTCACACAGTCGGGTCAAGAAATTTGGCCACAGCCCATCCGGCGCGGCGTTCATTTTTGTGGTCACCCCGGATGCCAAAACGCTCAGCGCCTGAAGGACAGCGCCGCTCACATGAGGGCATTGCGCCTCTGAATTACGGTCGGAACTATTTGACATTCGCAATCCTCCCCGTGGATTCAAAGACCTTATGCAGTCGTGGCGCGTGGGCGATCATTACAGCCCTATCGTCTAACACGACCTTCAAAATGTCAAACTTAATTGACACATTAGGGCAATCGCACCCCATTTTTTCATATTTTACTGAGATTTATGGCGTCACGGCGTGCAAAATTCATTTTAACTATGTGTAAATCAAAGTTGACACATTGATAAGATACTGCCAGATTTTACCCAACACCGATTGAGTTGGGGACACCATGACAACCGCAAGCCCGCGTTCATCCACACCAAACAGCCTGTACACAACAGAGCAACGCGCACGCCGTGACGCCACTGTTTGGACGCTGGTTCAAGGCGTTCTGGCACCTGTCCAATTTGTCGTGTTTTTGGTGTCTTTGGCCCTCGTCATCCGCTACCTGACAACGGGCGAAGGATACGCAATTGCAACCGCATCTATCGTACTCAAAACCGGCACGCTGTATTTGATTATGGTGACCGGCGCGATCTGGGAAAAGGTCGTCTTTGGGCAGTATTTATTTGCCCCCGCCTTCTTTTGGGAGGACGTGTTCAGCTTTGGTGTGATCGCCCTACACACCCTTTATATTTATGGGCTTTTGACGGACTCAATCGCACCACAAACCCTGATGTATATCGCGCTCGCAGCCTACGCCGCATACGTGGTGAATGCGGGTCAATTTTTGTGGAAACTGCGCATCGCGCGCCTACAATCCGAGGTGCCCGCATGAGCGACCTGATGACCCCACCGCCGTCCTTGGGCTGCCGCACATCACCGGTTTTGAAACAGCGCGGCCAACGCGAAGTATTTTGCGGTCTGACAGGCATCATTTGGTTGCACCGGAAAATTCAGGACGCGTTCTTTTTGGTGGTTGGGTCGCGCACCTGCGCCCATCTACTGCAAAGCGCGGCTGGCGTGATGATCTTTGCGGAACCACGATTCGGCACTGCGATTCTCGAAGAATCAGACCTTGCTGGCCTGAACGATGCCCACGCAGAACTGGACCGCACCGTCGCCGAATTGTTGGCCCGTCGCCCTGATATTCGCCAGTTGTTTCTGGTTGGGTCCTGCCCGTCCGAAGTGATCAAACTGGACCTTAGCCGCGCCGCCGAACGTTTGACCCAAGAATTTGCGCCAAAGGTGCGCGTGCTGGAATATTCCGGTTCCGGCATTGAAACCACATTCACCCAAGGTGAAGACGCGTGTTTGGCATCGATGGTGCCTGTGCTGCCCGCAACTCAAGCCCGCGAATTGATGGTCGTCGGCGCATTGCCCGACGTCGTCGAAGACCAGATGCTGGGCCTGCTGAACGATCTGGGCATTGGCCCCGTCACGGTTTTGCCCGCACGCACAATCGAAAGCGAAATGGGCGTTGGTCCCAACACAGTGTTCGCGTTGACGCAGCCGTTTTTGGGCGACACCCACGCGGCCCTTGAACGTCGCGGCGCACGTCACATCGCAGCCCCCTTCCCGTTTGGCGAAGAAGGCACAACAGCCTGGCTTGCCGCCATCGCCACTGAATTTGGCGTATCCAAAGAACGGTTTGCCCAAGCCACGGACGCCCCACGCGCCCGTGCCCGCAAAGCCATCGCACAAGCCAGCGCACCGCTGAACGACAAATCAGTGTTCTTCTTTCCCGACAGCCAGTTGGAAATTCCGCTGGCCCGTTTCTTGACCCGCGAATGTGGCATGACCGCCCTCGAGGTCGGATCGCCCTACATCCACGACGCGCTGCACGGTCCTGATCTGGATCTGCTGCCCGCTGGTCCACAGATTTCCGAAGGCCAAGACGTCGATCTGCAACTGGACCGGTGCCGCGCTGCCCGCCCTGATTTGACGGTTTGTGGCCTTGGCCTTGCCAACCCGCTTGAGGCCGAAGGTCTGTCGACAAAATGGGCCATCGAACTGGTGTTTACCCCAGTGCATTTTTACGAACAGGCCGGTGATCTTGCCTCCCTTTTCGCGCGGCCTTTGCGTCGTAAATCCATTCTCAAGGTGGCTGCCGAATGAAACTGACCGTCTGGACATACGAGGGCCCACCGCACGTCGGCGCAATGCGCGTCGCGACTGGCATGACCGGTTTGCACTACGTTTTGCACGCGCCCCAAGGCGACACGTATGCCGACCTATTGTTCACGATGATCGAACGTCGCGATCACCGCCCGCCGGTCACCTACACCACATTCCAAGCCCGCGATTTGGGGTCTGACACGGCCAGCCTGTTCAAGGCCGCGTGCCAAGACGCCGTTGACCGTTTCAAACCAGAGGCGATCATTGTTGGCGCATCCTGCACCGCGGAATTGATCCAGGATGACCCCGGCGGTTTGGCTGAAACGATGGGTTTGAACATTCCAGTCATCGCGCTGGAATTGCCTTCTTATCAGCGCAAGGAAAACTTTGGCGCGGACGAGACATTCTTTCAAATCGTGCGTCACCTTGCCAAGCCGATGGAAAAAACCAAGCGGATCACTTGCAACCTACTCGGCCCAACCGCGCTAGGATTTCGCCACCGCGACGACATTCAAGAAATCACCAACTTGCTGTACGAACTGGGTGTCGAGGTAAACGTCACCGCACCAATGACCGCGACCCCAACCGACATCGGCAACATGGGACAGGCGCATTTCAACGTGCTGCTGTATCCTGAAACCGGCGAACAGGCCGCGCGCTATTGCGAAAAACATTTCGACCAGCCCTATACCAAAGTTGTGCCAATCGGTGCCGGTGCGACCCATGATTTCATCGCCGAAGTCCGCGCTCTAACCGGATCGACGACCGAACTGGACACAGATCGTTTGCGCCAGACATGGTGGTCACGTTCCGTCGATTCGACCTATCTGACCGGCAAACGCGTGTTCATATTTGGCGATGGCACGCACGTCAAAGCCGCAGCACGGATTGCCCGCGACGAAATGGGTTTCGAGGTGGCAGGCATGGGATGCTACAACCGCGAAATGGCCCGTGAAGTGCGCGCCGCGGCCAAAGAATACGGTCTCGAGGCGCTGATTACCGACGACTACCTAGAGGTCGAGCGCACGATCGAAGCCTTGCAGCCAGAAATGATCCTTGGCACGCAAATGGAACGGCACATCGGCAAGCGTTTGGGCATTCCCTGCGCCGTCATTTCTGCCCCCGTCCACGTGCAAGATTTCCCTGCGCGCTATTCCCCGCAAATGGGTTTTGAAGGCGCAAACGTGATCTTTGACACATGGATCCATCCACTGGTCATGGGCCTCGAAGAACACCTGTTGCACATGTTCCGCGACGATTTTGAATTCAACGACGAAGCAGGCGCAAGCCATCACGGCGGCCACGCACCAAAGCCAATTGCGGACACATCCAAAGTTGCAGCCGCGCCCGAAACCCCTGCCAATGACAACGTAATCTGGCTGTCTGACGCAGAAAAAGAGCTTAAGAAAATACCGTTTTTTGTACGTGGCAAGGCCCGCCGCAACACTGAAACCTATGCCGTTGAAAAGGGCTTGGGCGAAATATCTGTCGACACCCTGTATGAAGCGAAGGCACATTATGCGCGATGAAATAGCCGAAAATTGCTATAACTTCGTTATTGTAACGCTGGACCGGCACGCCGCTGGTCCGCTTGCACGTGTTGCCCCGCATCTGGCGATGGATTTCCCGGGTCTGTGCGTCAAAATCCATGCTGCGGCGGAATGGGAAAAAGACCCGATCGCGTTGCAACAGGCCAAAGACGATATCGCGACTGCCCACATCGTTGTGACCTGCGTTATTTTCCTCGAAGACCACATCAAAGCCATTCTGCCCGACTTGATCGCACGCCGTGATGCCTGCGATGCAATGATCGGCGTTGTTTCGGATCAAGAAATCACACAGCTGACCAAAATGGGCGATCTGGACATGTCCAAGCCCGCAACTGGCGCGATGGGTTTGTTGAAGAAATTAAAGCCGTCGAAATCCAGCGGGAAATCTGGCGCAGGTCAGATGAAAATGCTGCGCCGTTTGCCAAAAATCTTGCGTCTGATCCCCGGTAAATCCCAAGATTTGCGCGCTTGGTTCTTGTCCATGCAATACTGGTTGGGCGGCAGCGACGACAACATCGAAAACATGGTTCGCTTTTTGATTTCGCGCTACGCGACTGATCCAATGTGGAACAAAGTTGTGGCCAAAGCGCCCGTCGATTATCCCGAAGTGGGCCTGTATCATCCCGATCTACCGGGCCAGCATTTGACCACTGACTTGGCCGACTTGCCGCACAACGGTGGCACCACAACAATCGGTGTCTTGATGTTGCGCAGCTATATTCTGGCCGGTGACACGGCGCATTATGACCACGTCATTCGCACACTTGAGGCGCGCGGTTTGCGGGTTATTCCATCCTTTGCAGGTGGTTTGGACGGACGCCCTGCCATCGGGATGTTCATGAAAGATCGCGTTGATGCGCTGGTGTCCCTGACCGGTTTCAGTCTGGTTGGTGGCCCTGCCTACAACGACAGCGACGCCGCGATTGTTACCCTAAGCGATCTGGACATTCCCTACATCACGGCGCAACCGCTGGAATTTCAAACACTGAACCAATGGGCGACAGGCGGCCAAGGCCTCAGCCCGATTGAATCAACAATGCTGTTGGCACTGCCCGAAATTGATGGTGCCACAAACCCGACCGTATTTGCCGGCCGTCACGGCCCCGACGGATGCGCAGGCTGCATGTACAAATGCCAAGCCTACGGTGATGTCAAAGCGATGGCCCCTTGCGTCGAACGGATCGAGGCACTGGCGGAAAAAGCAGAACACCTTGCCACTTTGCGCCGCAAAACCAACGCAGAAAAATCGGTTGGAATTGTGTTGTTCGGGTTCCCGCCGAATGCTGGTGCAGTTGGCACAGCTGCGTATCTTTCGGTCTTTGAATCCCTGTTCAACACGCTGCACCGCATGCAGGCCGACGGCTACGATGTGACACCGCCTGCCACGGTTGATGATTTGCGCGCAGCGGTCCTGCACGGCAACGCAAAAACCTTTGGCCAAGAGGCGAATGTCGCGGCCCGTATCAGCGCTGATCAGATTGTCGAAACGACACCGTGGCTTGATGAAATCGAAGCATCATGGGGCCCTGCCCCCGGTCGTATCCAGTCAAACGGGCGCGAAGTTTTTGTCCTTGGCGCGCACTTTGGCAGCGTCTTCGTAGGGGTCCAACCGACGTTCGGTTACGAGGGTGACCCGATGCGCCTGCTGTTTGAAAAAGGCTTTGCCCCGACACACGCATTCAGCACGTTTTATCAGTACCTCAAGCATGATTTCAAAGCCGACGTTGTCCTGCATTTTGGCATGCACGGCGCGCTGGAATTCATGCCTGGAAAACAGAATGGTTTGGGCGGCAACGACTGGCCGGAACGCCTGATGGGCAACATGCCGAACGTCTATCTTTATGCGGCCAACAACCCCTCCGAGGCGACCTTGGCCAAGCGGCGCACAAACGCTGTTACGATCACACACCTGACGCCGCCATTGCAAAGTTCGGGTCTGTATCGTGGTCTGGCCGATCTAAAAGACAGCCTGATGAAATGGCGCGCGATGCCCGAAAGTGACACCAGCCGTCATGATCTGGCCGACATGGTGCGGGCCCAGGCCGAAGCCGTTGATTTGAACGCTGACGACATGGGTGCGCTGTGGTTGCGTCTGCTGGAAACCGAAGACGCGCTAATCCCAGACGGGTTGCACATCGTCGGCAAGGCGCAGGCCGCAGACAAGATTGAAAACACGCTGGACCAAATGGAATTCGACACGTCTAGCGCGCGTGAAACCGCCCGCAAACATCTGTCGACCGACAGCGAATTGCCTGCGCTGATGCGCGCCTTGAACGGCCAGTTTATCGCGCCCGTCCCCGGTGGTGATGTTATTCGCGCACCAGAAATTTTGCCAACGGGGCGCAACATTCACGCCTTTGATCCGTTCCGTATGCCAACTGCATTCGCAATGGAAGACGGCCGCAAGCAAGCTGACGAATTGATCGAAACCCACGCCAGTCTGCCGAAAACCGTCGCACTGGTTTTGTGGGGGTCCGACAACATCAAATCCAACGGTGGGCCAATCGGTCAGGCCTTGGCGTTGATGGGTGCCGCGCCGCGTTTTGACAGCCACGGTCGGTTGTGTGGTGCGAACTTGGTTCCGCTGGAAACACTGGGCCGTGCGCGCGTCGATGTTATCATGACCCTGTCCGGAATTTTCCGCGATTTGCTGCCACTGCAAACCAAGCTTTTGGCCGACGCTGCGTACCAATGTGCGATGGCTGATGAACCGCTTGAGATGAACCCGATCCGCGCCCATGCTCTTGATTTTGCAGCGGCCCAAGATTGCGATATGCGCACCGCCGCGTTGCGTGTGTTTTCGAATGCCGAGGGCGCGTATGGGTCAAACGTTAACCAGCTCGTCGACAGTTCTGCGTTCGAGGACGAGAGCGAATTGGCCGACGCCTATCAGGCTCGCAAATCATTTGCATACGGCACCGACGGCGAGGCATCGCAGCAGGCAGACTTGTTGCAAGACACCCTAGCGCACGTTGATTTGGCCTATCAAAATCTGGAATCTGTCGAATTGGGCGTCACCACGGTTGACCATTATTTCGACACGCTGGGTGGCATCGCCGCAGCCGTCAAACGCGCCAAAGGGCGTGATGACACACCAGTTTACATCGGCGATCAAACCCGCGGCGGATCAAAGGTGCGCACCCTAAAAGACCAAGTTGCGCTAGAAACCCGCGCCCGCAGCCTGAACCCGAAATTCTACGAACCATTGTTAAACCACGGCCACGAAGGCGTGCGCCAAATCGAAGCCTGCATCACCAATACCGTAGGCTGGTCCGCGACAACCGGCATGGTCGAACCGTGGGTTTATCAAAAAATGAGCGAGACATTTGTGCTGGATGAAACCATGCGCAAGCGCCTTGCCGATCTAAACCCACAAGCATCGATGCGGATGGCAAACCGTCTGCTTGAGGCATCGGACCGCGACTATTGGACACCAGACGAAGACACGTTGGCCGCCTTGCAAAACGCCGCCGACGCTATCGAAGATCAACTAGAGGGCATTGCAGCCGAATGACCCGCAGAACCACAAATATAAGGGAAATATCATGAGCCCACTCGACAAAAGCATCCCCAATTTAGGGGGCGACGGCGAAGGATCTGTTCAGGTCCATGACACCTCGCAAATCACCGGTGCAAAAGTTTTTTCTGTTTATGGCAAAGGCGGGATCGGCAAATCAACAACGTCGTCCAACCTGTCAGCGGCGTTTTCCAAACTGGGCAAACGCGTTCTGCAAATCGGCTGTGATCCGAAACATGACAGCACGTTTACGTTGACCGGAACCTTGGTGCCGACAGTTATCGACATCCTAAAAAGCGTCGACTTTCACGCCGAAGAATTGCGCCCCGAAGATTTCGTCTTTGAAGGGTTCAACGGCGTCAAATGCGTCGAAGCTGGTGGGCCTCCTGCGGGCACGGGCTGTGGTGGATATGTGGTTGGCCAAACCGTCAAACTGCTGAAACAACACCACATGCTAGAAGACACCGACGTTGTCATCTTTGACGTCCTTGGCGACGTTGTGTGCGGCGGTTTCGCGACACCGTTGCAACATTCGGACCGCGCCGTGATCGTCACCGCCAACGACTTTGACAGCATCTATGCGATGAACCGGATCATCGCCGCTGTTCAGGCCAAATCGGCAAACTACAAAGTGCGCCTCGCGGGCTGCATCGCCAACCGGTCCAAAGACACGGACGAGGTCGATCGTTATTGCAAGACTGTCGGCTTTAACCGCATCGCGCATTTCCCCGATCTGGATGCCATTCGCCGCTCGCGTCTTAAGAAAAAGACGTTGTTCGAAATGGACGCCGACGAAGACATCGTGATGGTTCAAAAAGAATACATGCGTCTGGCTGAATCGTTGTGGAACGGCACGTTGCCTTTGGCCCCGTCGTGCTTGCCTGATCGCGAAATCTTTGAACTGCTTGGGTTTGATTGATGTCCTACGAGGTCACACGCCAGCGGGTTGAAACCTATTTCGACCGCACCGCTACAAAGACGTGGGAACGCCTGACATCGGACGCGCCGGTGTCCGGTATTCGTGCCACTGTGCGGGCCGGGCGTGACCGGATGCGTGATCTGTTGATTGCGCAATTGCCCCATGATTTGACCGGCGCGCGCATTCTGGATGCAGGGTGCGGCACCGGCGCGTTGGCGTTTGAATTGGCCGCGCGCGGTGCGGATGTGGTTGGCGTTGATATCTCGCCCCAGTTGGTCGACATCGCTGAAAAACGCCGCCCCTTAGATGTGTCAGGCAGCCTCGCGTTTAGTGCGGGCGACATGCTGGACGCGTCCCTTGGCGATTTTGATCACGTCGTGGCGATGGATTCGATGATCTATTATTCACAAGATGACATCGTTCGCATTCTTGAAAATATCGCCCCTCGGGTGCGCACAAATATGGTATTCACGGTCGCGCCTCGCACCCCGTTGCTGATGGCGATGTGGCGTGTTGGCAAGCTGTTTCCGCGCGCTGATCGTTCGCCCACCATGGTGCCACACAGCCCCGAACGTCTGGCCAAATCCCTGACGCGTGGCACTCTGCGCAACGTTGAACGCGTGACATCGGGCTTTTACATTTCGAACGCTTTGGAGTTCCGCCCATGATCACCGTTGGCCGCAAAACGATCCAAAGCCTGACGCTACGCGCATTGCCGTTCTCGGATGCGGTCAGCGATCAGTTGCCATTGGGTCAATTGTTGCGGCTGTCGTTATTTCAGGTGTCTGTCGGAATGGCTGCGGTCATGCTGCTGGGCACGTTGAACCGCGTGATGATTGTGGAATTGGGCGTGCTGGCGTGGATCGTTGCGATCATGATTGCCATTCCAGTTCTGGTCGCGCCGTTTCGCGCACTTTTGGGGTTCCGGTCTGATACGTATCGCAGCGCAATTGGCTGGAAACGTATTCCCTATCTTTGGTTCGGATCGCTTTGGCAGTTTGGTGGTTTGGCGATCATGCCGATGGGTCTACTGGTGCTTTCTGGCGATCAACACGCAGGTCCTGAATGGGCAGGCGAAGTCGGCGCGGCGCTGGCATTTTTGCTGACGGGCCTTGGCATGCACATGACGCAAACCGCTGGTTTGGCATTGGCCGCGGATCGCGCAACCGAAGAAACCCGCCCGCAAGTTGTCGCGCTATTGTACGTGATGTTCCTGGTTGGCATGGCGGTTTCGGCCATCATCGTCGGTGCATTGCTGAACAACTTTAGCGCGCTGCGTCTGGTGCAAGTTGTGCAAGGCACTGCCGTTGTGACCATCGTGTTGAACGTGATCGCGCTGTGGAAACAAGAAAAAATCTCTCCCATGACCAAGGAAGAGCGTGCAGTGCCACGCCCGCAATTCCGTGATGCATGGAACGATCTGACCGCAAACAACAATGCCAAGCGCCTGCTGGTTGTCGTGTTTCTGGGCACCTTGGCGTTCAACATGCAGGACGTTTTGCTAGAACCTTATGGCGGCGAAATTTTGGGCCTGTCTGTGTCTGCCACAACAATGCTGACCGCGATGTGGGCGGCGGGTGCATTGCTGGGGTTTGGGCTGGCTGCAAAATGGTTGAAATCCAACATCGATCCGCACCGCATGGCCGCGCGTGGCATCCTGTTTGGTATCCTCGCCTTTAGTCCATGATCTTTGCCGCGCCGATGGGCAGTACGGTTTTATTCTTTGCCGGCGCGTTTGGCATCGGGCTGGGCGCGGGTCTGTTTTCTGTCGCAACCCTGACCGCCACGATGACGCTGGAAACCACTGGCACTGCGGGCAAAGGACTGGCACTTGGCGCTTGGGGCGCGGCACAGGCGACGGCCGCTGGCCTGTCGATCTTTATCGGTGGGGCCCTGCGCGATGTGGTGAATTCTGCCGCCACCAACGGTACATTCGGCGATGGCATGAACACGGCTGCCACCGGATATTCAGTTGTCTACCACCTAGAAATTGCACTGCTGTTTATGACGCTGATCGCTGTTGGCCCATTGGTCAAAGTACGCGTTTCATCCCACCTAAAAACCAAACCCACGCAGCCCATCGGCCTCGCGGATTTCCCGACATGACCCACGTAATTATGCACCTGATTTTCAATATCGACCACGACGGAGGACACCACCATGCTTGGAACTAATTTCTTTGGGAACTTTGATTTGGCAAGCGCCGCGATCTGGCTTTTCTGGATCTTTTTTGGGCTGCTGATCTATTATCTGCAAACCGAAAACATGCGCGAAGGTTATCCTTTGCAAACCGACGATGGTGACGAAGCGCCGAACCAAGGGCCGTTCCCTGTTCCAACCACGGACAAAACGTTTGATCTGCCGCATGGTCGTGGTGAAGTCACGCTTCCATCCGGTCAGCGCGGTGATCGCACCGATCTGGCAATGGAACAAACGTCAGCCGCGGCGGGGTCGCCCTATGTCCCAACCGGTGATCCGATGAAAGACGGCGTAGGTCCTGCGGCATGGGCCCCGCGCCGTGATGTGACAGAACTGGACGCGCATGGTCACAACAAAATCCAACCGATGTCTGCCTTGCCGGAATTTCACGTTTCAGCAGGCATGGATCCGCGCGGCAAAGCCGTGGTTGCAGGCGACGGCGAAGTGATCGGGCGCATCATCGATATGTGGATCGACGTGCCGGAACAATACGTGCGCTACATGACTGTCGATCTGAACCCGGAAGGGTCCGGCCAAACACGCCTGATCCCGATGAACTTTGCCCGGATCAAAGGGGATCGCGTTGCAGTGCGTGCGATCTACAGCGGTCATTTCGCAGATATTCCAACGATCAAAAGCCCGACCGAGGTCACGTTGTTGGAAGAAGAAAAGATCATGGCCTATTTCGGCGGCGGCACGCTGTATGCAGATGCAGCCCGCGCGGAACCACTGCTTTGATCTAGCGACAATTCCGGATCCGCAGGTTAGCCGCCAGCGGGTCCGGCACACCACAACAGGGACACCAAAACCATGCATGATGATTTCAACTTTGAACCAATTCGCGGCCTTCCAGCAGAACTGCCACCGGGCGAAGAAATTCTGTGGCAAGGCAGCCCAAATCCGCTGCGTTTGGCCAAAGACGCGTTGGGCCTGTATTGGGTCATCGGTTACTTTGCCGTGTTGGCGATCTGGCGCGTCGGTGTGTCTGCCGCCGATCTTCCGATGACCACCGCATTGGGCCACGGCGTTCCGTTTGTTTTATCCGGTATTGTTGCTGGATTATTGTTGGTTGGCATCGCCACCATTCAAGCCCGATCAACCGTTTACACCCTGACCAACAAACGCGCCTGCATGCGCATCGGTGCCGCCCTAAGCATGACGTTGAACCTGCCGTATGTGTGCATCGGGTCCGCCAGTGCTGCGGTGCGTAAGTCCGGCCTTGGCACTGTGACATTTCAGCTAAGCGGTGAAACGCGTCTGTCTTATTTGATGACTTGGCCGCATGTGCGCCCTTGGTATTTCAGCCGCACGCAGCCTGCATTCCGCGCCATTCCTGATGCCGCCCGCGTCGCCGCGATCTTTTCCGAAGCGGCCGAAACCCGCCTGATGGAACCAAAAATCAGCCGCATTGATCCAGATCATGGTCATGCCGGCATCGTTGCTGCGGAGTAGTCGTTATGAATAGCGTTGAAGATATTAGAAACTTTCCCACCCTGTCAGACGAGATGAAGCACAAAGACCGCGATTTCGTGCCAAAATATCTGGTGGTCGCGATGTTTTCGCTGATGTTTGTCACCTTGGCTTTGGTCGCTTACGATCAATTCACAGGCCAGCCTTTGGTCGCCGTAGCACCCGATAGTCCAATCGTGGCAGAACGCACAATTGTGCTGGACGGCACCCGCAACAACGGTGTCATTGTTCGTGACGAAAACGGCCAACGCATCGGGTATTCCGGCGCAGACAAAGCCGGATTTATCGACGTGATCTGGATGGCGGTTGGCCGCGAACGCACGGTTCAAGACGTGCCATCGGATGCGCCAATGCGTGTTGTGCGCCGCGCCAACGGACACATCGCAGTTATTGATGACACGACCGGTTGGAAAGTCGAACTTATCGGATACGGAAAAGACAATGTCGCAGCTTTCGCCAGGTTGATCGACTGAACCACTATAGCCAAAGGGACAAAAAACATGGGACTTCTGACAAGATCAAAAGAAACAGCCCCCTGCACGGTGACGATTTCGCACCGCTTTGAGGAGCTATCCGCACACGTGAAATTCAACAACGGTGCCGTCGTCAATCCAGGCGACAGTGTCTTGGTTCATGGGGCCGAAATCATGGCTCCTTACGGTGAAGTCGTCGAGGAACACCGCACAGCCACGATCATCCGCGCATCCAAAATCGAACAAATCTGGACCCGCTGGACCGGTGATTTTGAATTTATGGAACTGTGCGAATTTTCCTTCAGCGAAGAGGTGATGTCATGAACAAGATTGTCGATGATAAAACGCATTCCGCCTACGCTGCCACCGCAGAAGAAGCGATTGCCGCACAAGATGCACTAGATGATGGCCCGGCGATGACGTCAGAAATGGCAACCGAAGTTGCGATGCAAAACACGCTGCTTACTCCGCGTTTTTACACCACCGATTTTGAAGAAATGGATGCAATTGACGTGACGCCGGTCCGCAAGGATTGGGACGCTTTGATCGCACGAATGAAGTCGGACCCGAACAAGGGCCACTTTAAGAAAAACGACGATTGGGATGCAAATTGGGAAGGGATGGAGCCAAAGCTGAAGGCCGAATTTATCGACTTCCTGATCTCGAGCTGTACCGCTGAATTTTCGGGCTGCGTGCTTTACAAAGAAATGAAACGTCGCGGATCGAATACCGATATCACCACGCTGTTTCAACTGATGGCGCGCGACGAGGCCCGTCATGCTGGCTTTATCAACGACGCCCTTCGCGAGGCTGATATTCGGGTGAACCTCGGCTTTTTGACCCAACAGAAAAAGTACACGTATTTCCGCCCGAAGTTCATTTACTACGCCACCTACCTGTCCGAAAAAATCGGCTATGCCCGCTACATCACGATCTTTCGCCACCTCGAAGAACATCCCGACAAACGGTTTCACCCGATTTTCAAATGGTTCCGCGAATGGTGCAACGATGAATTTTCCCACGGCGAAGCGTTTGCATTGCTGATGAAAACCGACCCCAAGTTGACGGAAACCCGCATGAACAAAATGTGGATCAAATTCTTCCTGACGGCCGTCTATTCCACCATGTGGGTGCGCGACCATCAGCGCCCCCTGTTTCACGAGGCCTTGGGCGTCGATGTCACGTGGTATGGCCACGAGGTGTTCCGCAAAACGTCCGAGATCACCAAGCAAGTGTTCCCGTTTACTGTCGACATTGACCACCCGCGCTGGCGCCCAAATCTGGATCGCATGGAACGCGCGTCGGTTCAAATCGCACGTGCAAAAGCCCGCGGCGGCATCGTTGGCATGGCGTCTCGTCTTGCAGGAATGGCCAAGGCCGGTTTTTCGTTTGTGTCGGTATTTACCATCCCCGCCATCCCGAACGACGTGCCTGACAGCCCCGTAATGGAGCCCGCATACTGATGCTAGCGTCGCCTTGGATAGCCGCGATTATCGCAGTGTTTGCCTGGTGGTTTTTCACCGGTGTGATCCTGCTGGTCGTGCGCAAATCCGATGCGAGCAATAGCGTCGCACATGCGCGTTCGGTTTTTCTGGGCGTGCCTGTGCTGGCCTTGGGGTTTGCCGGTTTGGTCGTGTCATCCGCCACGCTGAACGTGCAAAACGTCTATGTCTCGTTCTTGTCCATCCTGATGATTTGGGGCTGGATCGAACTGGCGTTTTTGGCAGGTATCATCACCGGACCAGAACGACGCCCCTGCCCGACCGCCCTAACAGGTCGGGGTCGTTTTATCCGCGCCTTCAACACGTTAGCCTACCACGAATTCCTACTGCTTGGCGCATTGTTGGCCGTACTGATCATCTGTGCACAGGGTGAAAACATGTTCGGGTTCTGGATCTATCTGGTCCTGTTCACCGCACGTATTTCTGCAAAGTTAAACCTGTTTTTTGGCGTCCCTCGGATCAACACAGAATTTGTGCCAGCCCCGCTGCACCACTTGAAAACCTATTTCCGTCAGGGCGGGGTCACAGCGGCCTTTCCCATCGGCGTGACGTTCCTAAGCCTTGCAACCGCGTGTTTTGCAGAACGCCTGATGGCCTCTGAGACGTCCGCCGAAATTGTGGGGTTTGCCCTGCTGACCGCCCTCGCTGCATTGGCAGCTCTTGAACACTGGTTGATGGTTATTCCGTTGCCAGATGCAAAACTGTGGCGCTGGATGCTTCCTGCACCTGCGACACCTAGCCACCACGACCAGAGGAAAATGCCATGAACTTTGATGCAATATTCAACTCCCAACTCGACGCCCTCAAGCAAGAAGGCAACTACCGATATTTTGCCGAACTTGAGCGCACCTGTGGCAAGTTCCCGCGCGCAGGCAACCACGTCGATGGCGAGATCAACGACGTCACGGTTTGGTGTTCCAACGACTACCTTGGCATGGGTCAAAATCAGGTGGTGATCGATGCAATGTGCGAGGCGGTCAAACGCACAGGCACCGGCGCGGGTGGCACGCGCAACATTTCCGGCACCAACCACGACCACCTGTTGCTTGAGGCAGAATTGGCCGACCTTCATGGCAAAGAAGCGGCCCTTTTGTTCACCTCTGGCTACGTGTCGAATTGGGCGGCGCTGTCGACATTGGGATCACGAATTCAGGACTGCATCATCCTGTCAGATTCCGGCAACCATGCGTCGATGATCGAAGGCATTCGTCATTCCCGCGCGCAAAAAGTAATCTGGAATCACAACGACGTCGCCGACCTCGAGGCCAAGCTAAAGGCTCTGCCTGCCAACGCCCCCAAGATCGTCGCGTTTGAATCAGTCTATTCGATGGACGGCGACATTGCCCCGATCCGCGAGATCGTCGAAGTGGCAGAAAAATACGGCGCGATGACTTATCTGGATGAAGTTCACGCGGTTGGCCTATACGGTCCACGCGGCGGTGGCGTCGCAGAACAAGAAGGGCTGATGGACCGTATTACCCTGATCGAAGGCACGCTTGGCAAGGCATTTGGCGTGGTCGGCGGCTACATCACCGGCTCTGCCGCGCTGTGCGATTTCATCCGCAGTTTTGCGTCTGGTTTTATCTTTACCACCGCATTGCCGCCTGCTGTTGCGGCCGCCGCGCGCACGTCAATTGCGCACCTGAAACAGTCCGATACCGAACGCCTGAAACAACGCGAACAGGTTGCAAAATTACGCGCTGGTTTGGATCGCGCCGGTATTCCGCATTTACCTAATGACAGCCACATCGTGCCGGTGATGATCAAAGATCCGGTCAAAACCAAGATGCTCGCCGACTATCTGATGGACGAATGGGGCATCTACGTGCAGCCGATCAATTACCCGACTGTCCCCAAAGGAACGGAGCGTTTGCGCTTTACGCCGTCGCCTTTGCACACGGACGCGGACGTGGCCCATCTGGTCGCAGCACTTACGTCGCTGTGGCGTCAATGCGCGATCGCACACGCCGTCGCCTAAAGTTTTTCACAGCAGGCAAAATATAGCGGGGTTACTCTTTGGGTGGCCTCGTTTTTCATGGTGGGTCACGATGATGACTGCGCGCAGCGAACAGGATTCCGCTTTTCCTTGCTTTTTTAGAACAAATGTTCCCTCATGACCCCACGAGCACACCTCAGTTCGGCCCGCTAGGCCCACAAATAAGACCCGCCAAAGCGGATATTTTAATTTGGAGGACCGTTATGAATCTTAGACCTGATCCCACATTTCACGCATCGCCCAAACTGGCCATGGAAGCCCCGATTGAAAACTACGCATTTACCGTAATGCTTAGCCCTGATGGTTCGCAATCCGACGGTATTGCGGTGATCGATTTGAAACCGGATTCCGACACTTACGGCGAAATTGTACATCAAGTCATCGTGCCCAACAAAGGCGACGAATTTCACCATTTTGGCTGGAACGCTTGTTCGTCATCTTTGTCGCCAATGTCGGGTCACGCATTCCTTGAACGCCGCTATTTGATCGTGCCCGGCATCCGGTCGTCGCGCATTTACATTGTTGACGTCAAAGACCCGCTAAAGGCCCATATTCACAAAACAATCGAACCCGAAGAACTGTTTGCAAAAACCGGTTATTCACGCCCGCACACCATCCATTGCGGGCCCGAAGGTATCTATGTTTCGTGCCTTGGCGGCAGTGGAAAAGACGGCACAGACGGTCCTCCCGGTATCTTTATTATGGACTGCGAAACCTTTGAAATCATCGGCCAATACGAGATGGATCGCGGCAAACAAGACAAGCATTATGATTTCTGGTGGAACCTGCCCCAAGACTACATGGTCAGTTCCGAATGGGGGCTGCCACCGCAGTATGAAAACGGCATCGTCGCCGAGGATTTGCTGTCTAATAAATACGGCCACTCGATCCATTTTTGGGACCTGCGTGCGCGCAAAAACATCCAGACAATCGATCTGGGTGCGAACCATCAAATGGCTCTCGAGATTCGGCCCGCCCATGATCCAACAAAGTCATACGGGTTCTGCGGTGTCGTGGTTGATACGTCGAATTTGCAAGGCGCGATCTTTACCTGGTGGCGTGGCGATGATGGCGTTTGGCAAAGCAAAAAAACAATCACAATTGACCCCGTTCCAGCGGACGCCGATGACCTGCCTGACCTGTTAAAAGGCTTTGGCGCAGTGCCGCCGTTGGTCACCGATATCGATCTTAGTTTGGACGACAAATACCTGTATGTCGCGTGCTGGGGTTTGGGCGAAATGCACCAATACGATGTCACGGACCCGATGAATCCGGTGTTGGCTGGCAAGGTCGAATTGGGCGGCATCGTCACGGACACCAAACACCCGAACGGCAAGGATTTTGCCTTTGGCCCACAGATGGTCGAAATCAGCCGTGACGGCAAACGCGTCTACTGGACAAATTCGCTGTATTCCACGTGGGATGACCAGTTTTACCCGAACGACGAAGGGGGCCAAATGGTCATGGCAGACGTCGGTGAAAACGGTGGATTGACCCTAAACAAGGATTTCTACATCGACTTCCCAAAGGGCTTACGTTCGCACCAAATCAGGCTAGAGGGCGGCGACTGTTCGACGGACAGCTTTTGTTATCCGTCGGTCTAAAGCATGTCTGAAATGGCATCTGTGACGGCCCTTTGGTGGGCTGTCATTTTTTCCGGATTTTACCATGGGATCAATCCGGGCATGGGCTGGCCCTTGGCCGTGTCCGCCGCGTTGATGGAACGCAAACACAGCGCCTTGCCGCGCGCGCTAGTGATGCTTGCGGGCGGTCATTTTCTAGCAATGATCGTCATTCTACTGCCATTTTCATTGATGGTGTTTTTGGTGCAGTGGAGCATTGAAATCCGGGTTGCTGCTGGCGTTTTGGTGATCGGCATGGGCATCTATTTGCTGATCAATCGCAGGCACCCAAAATTTCTGGCCCGGGTGCATCCTGCCCGTCTGGTGTTGTGGTCATTTCTGGCTGCGATGGCCCATGGTGCGGGCCTGATGTTGGTGCCCATTTTTCTAGGGATTTGCGGGATTGATGCATCCGAAACCGGCCATCTGGCTGCGCGTGAATTGATGGGCAACACGGTGATGACCGCGTTTGCCGTTGCCGCTGTGCACACGCTTGCGATGACTGTTGCCGGCGGTGTATTTGCGGTTGGAATCTACGTTTGGTTTGGTTTGAAATTCCTGTCCCGAACGTGGTTTAACCTTGATCTGGTCTGGGCGCTTAGCCTTGTTTTGGTCGGCGCATTTGGCATTTATTCTGCACTGTATGGCCACTGAAATACGCGCCTAAAGCGCATCTATCAACGCGTCTAACCACTCCCACCCATCGCGGGCATCAGTGTTGAAAATCACAAACACAGATCGCTTGAATTCTGGCACATCTGCCAATCGAAATAGCAGTTTTTTATCCAACGCATCCTGAACCAAACGCAACGGCAAATACGCACTGCCCCCTACGTTCAACACATGCTGTAGCCCTGTTGTCGCATTGCCAAAACTGATCCGCTGCGTACCTGTGTCCGCGTATGCGACAGCATGATTGCGACCGAACGCTTCGCCTGCTTCGACGTACACATAACCCGGATCCGACCGGGTCGAACCGGCGGGATCTGTCGACACTAAAACCAACGTATCGGGTGTTAAATCAACCTGGCCTTGGCCCTGCGTCACGGCCGACCGATAGGTGAACGCAATGTCCGATTTCCCGTCACTCAACCACGCGGCAACGTCCGTCTGGCTGCCCAACCAAACCGAAATCGCAATTTCAGGGTGCTGCGCCTGCAATTGATGGAAAAACCGCTCTCCCAAATTGGGCCACAAATCAGATTCGCAGGCTAGATTGCACACGCCTGACATCCCGTCTGGCAGCGATGTTTCTTGACGTGCTTGATGCCACAAATCCGAAATCGTATCGGCGTACCGATGCAATCTGACGCCCGCGGCCGTTAGCGTTGCCCCCGACCTTTTGCGATTGATCAAGGTCTGCCCGACCTCATCCTCAAGCGAATTTAACCGCGCAGTTACAGTAGATTGCGTGACATTCAGCACCTGTGATGCACGCACCAAACTGCCGGTTTCGACAATCGCGATAAGGGTTCGAAGTTCTTGCAAATTCATGAGTTCATAATTCGACTATTTCGAATTTAATGTCCAATAATATTCGTTTTCTTTAGTAATTATTCTCGGCTACCCTTTGATCACCACCACAGGGAAACCACCAATGCACAGTGTTGATCGAGACGATTTTATTGCCGCCATGCGCTGCGTCGCCAGTAGTGTTTGCGTCGTCACCACAGACGGCGCAGCGGGGCGACATGGTGCAACGGTATCGGCATTTTGTTCGGTTTCAGCTGATCCACCGACCGTTTTGGTGTGCCTGAACATGACATCTAAAATCGCCGAACTGGTCCGTGAAAATGGCGTTTTCAAAGTATCGGTGCTGCCAGATGGCGCAGAACACATCGCGGAACGGTTCGCTGGATTACACGATTCAACTGTGGCCGACCGCTTTGAAGGCATCGAAACTTCGGGTGATTTACACGGCATAACCGGTGCCACAATTCTGTCGTGCACCCTGTCACAAGCAGTTCTTGAAGGTACGCATCTGGTGTGCATGGGCCGCGTCAGTGACGTGACCGTCGGGGCCACCGTGCCGCTGACGTATCTGGCCGGCCGCTACCACCCTTTATCACGCGACGGGATGACCCAATGACCAAACAAAACTATCAAATGTTGATCGACGGCACGTGGGTTGATGCGTCAGACGGTGCGCGTTTTGACAGCGTAAATCCGGCAACTGGCACCCCTTGGGCCACCATTCCGGAGGCAACATCGGCAGACGCAGACAGGGCCGTTCGCGCCGCAGACGCTGCGCTGAATGGCGCGTGGGGGCAGATGACGCCAACAGCTCGGGGCAAGTGTTTGGCCCGCCTTGGCGATTTGCTGGCCGCGAATTCCGAAGCCATCGGGCGCATCGAAACCACCGACACCGGCAAGATGTTCAAGGAAACAGCGTGGCAGGCGACCTACATCGCCGAATACCTGCATTTTTACGCGGGCGCTGCTGATAAAATTCACGGTGACACGTTGCCAATCGACAAGCCCGATATGTTTGTCTTTACCAGCCGCGAACCAATTGGCGTGGTCGCCGCCGTGATCCCGTGGAACAGTCAAATGTTCCTGAGCGCGGTCAAAATCGGGCCCGCATTGGCCGCAGGCAACACGATCGTTTTGAAGGCGTCAGAACAGGCGTCAGCGCCGCTGTTGGAATTCGGAAAACTGGTGGCTGAGGCGGGTATTCCTGACGGCGTCATCAACATCATTACGGGCGGCGCAGACTGTGGGCGCGCGCTGACATCGCACCCTTTGGTCGCCAAAATTGCGTTTACCGGTGGCCCCGATGCGGCGCGTCATATCATCCGCAATTCCGCTGAAAACTTTGCCGAAGTGTCACTGGAACTGGGCGGCAAATCCCCCTTCATCGTGTTTGACGACGCGGATATCGAAAGCGCTGTGAACGGATCTGTCGCAGGTATTTTCGGGGCAACGGGGCAAAGCTGTGTCGCCGGATCGCGCCTGTATCTACACGAGGACATCGCGGATGAATTCCTGCGCAGGATGATCGAAATCGCCACCAACATTCGCATCGGCGATCCGCAAGCCGACGAGACCGAGATGGGCCCGCTGTGTACCCAAGCACAGCTTGATCACATCGAGACACAAGTCGCGTTGGCAAAGGCGCAAGGCGGCACTGTATTGCACGGCGGCAAACGCCCTGCGATGGACGGATTGTTCTATGAGCCGACGATAATCGACTGCCCCCGTCAGGACATGGACATCATCGACACCGAACTGTTTGGCCCCGTTTTGGCCGTGCAAAGGTTCAAAACCGAAGACGAGGTTTTGGGGCTCGCCAATGACACGACCCACGGGTTGGCCGCAGGCATTTTCACCAAAGATTCCGCGCGATCCTTGCGCATGTCAAAACGGATCAAAGCCGGGATTGTTTGGGTCAATACCTACCGCGCGATCAGCCCCATTGCCGAATTTGGCGGCATGAAATCTTCGGGTTACGGGCGCGAGGCAGGGCTGCAAGCCGTCTACGCCTACACCCGCCCAAAAACCGTCTGGATGAACATGTCAGACGACCCGATCGCCAACCCATTCAAGCCAAGGTAGCCCACATGAAATTTCACCTCGCAATCAATCTTGAGCGCATGGACGAGGCCACCTCGATCACCGAAGTGCGCGATCACACGCTGGAAATGGTCCAGATGGCGGACAAGGCCGGCTTTGAAATTGCATGGGCCGCAGAACATCACGGGCTGGAAATGACGATCGCGCCAAACCCGTTTCAATTGATGACGTGGTGGGCCGATCACACTGACAATATTCGCGTTGGATGTGGTGTTGCAAACGCGGCGTATTGGCACCCGATCAATCTGGCAGGCGAGGCGGCGATGGTCGATGTTTTGTCTGGCGGGCGGCTGGAACTGGGTCTTGGATCTGGTGCGTACCAACGCGAATTTGACCGGATGAAGCCGGGATTGGAACAGCCCCAAAGCTACAAATACATGCAAGAAATGTTGCCTTTGGTACGCGCCCTTTGGAAGGGTGACGTGGAACACAAGGGCGACAATTGGCAGTTTCCCAAGGCGACGTCTTGTCCGAAACCCCTGCAAGATAACGTGCCGATGTGGGTTGCTGCACGGTCGCCGATAACGTTCGATTACGCCGTTGAAAACGATTGCAACATAATGTGCTGGCCACTGACGTTGCCGATGTCCGAGGCAGAAAAATACCGCGTCCAGCTAGACGAAAGTATCGCTAAAGCAGGCGGGTGGAACGGCACATTCGCGCTGATGCGTCACACCGCGATTTACGACAACGCGGATGATCGAACCAGCTGCGTCAACGCCGTGCGCCACGTGCTGGGCAAATTCGGCAATGTGATGATGAAAAAAGGCGACGTCGTGAACGGGTTTGCTGACAGTGTCCCGCTGGACGAACTGGATGGAAATGCGCGTGTCGATCCTGATATGCTTGAGGAAAATCTGATGCTTGGCACGCCTGACCAGATCATCGCCAAGCTGAAGAAATACGAAGCTTTGGGCGTCGATGCGTTTATTTATTATGCCTCTATGGGGTTGGATATGGATGTCCAAAAACGCTCGATGAACCTGTTTATCAATGAAGTCATGCCGGAGTTTGCACAATGACAACCGACCACGCAGTCGAAATTCGACGTACCCTGACGACTGTTCAAACGACCTTCATCGAGGGCGGTAAAACCGTCGATTCGCCAACCCTATTGGTGGCGGCGATGGCGATCATCAAAAACCCGTGGTTCGGCCGTGGTTACGTCGAAGATTTGCGCCCTGAAATCCGCAGCCATGGCCCCGTGTTGGGCAAACTGTTGACCGATA
>JBLHSG010000029.1:0-53751 GCA_047626725.1 Ascidiaceihabitans sp. | reverse complement strand
GACTCTCAGGCCCTAGATGGTCCTCATTTGTCGTTTCGAAGATCGAAACCACATCGTTGGCATAGCGTTCCATCGCAGCTGCAAGATTGCGGGCGATTATGAGGTGGTTTTCGTCCACATAATCGATCTCTTTTTGGATCGCGCTATGCTCCATCCATTTGTAGAGGCCCACGAGGGGTGGTACTGATGCCAGCAACAGGCTTGCAAACACGACCCAACGGACGCTTATGTATAGCCTAGGCCGCTTCTGCCAATGTGTTTGTGTACTAGGTGCAGTTTGGGTCGGGTTTGAATTAGCCGGCATGGTATGCTCCCCACAATTGTGCTTGTTCGCAGACCGCAACGGATGCAGGAGAAAACGCTCACTTTTTTGCAGGTGCCACCTGCGCTCTTCTTGATAGTAAGAGCGTGGACACTGAGTCACGGTCGCAGACGTACAGCCACCCTATCCTTTCGGGTAGTTTGACGAGCAACTCAAAGAGACTGCGTTGGGGGAACTGTTAGCTTCGGTTGGCCCTCATCAGATATCCAAAGGCTTTTCCAACACGTCTAGACGGCTTCGGCATGCGTGCCATTGGTGCTATCCGCTGCAATCAGGAGATGAATGCGCCACGCCTGCATCAGGCTGCTTTGTCCCGCTCCTCGATGGTCGATCCCGGCTGCAGCGAAAGGGAGGTTTGAATTTCAGCGGTTTCTACCCGTTCGAATGTCCGCAAACGGAAAATACGCCGCGGTGCCAAAAACGGTGCGGTGCAACCGCGAAGGTTTTCTGCGTCAGCAAACACCCGGAAAGGCAACGGCGGAAAAGTCCGCATCTTACCAGTTCGTGCACGACGCAGCGAAGGATCGCTATCCAACAAACCTGAATGAGAAATTCCTTAGCGCCCTATTCTGCACCCAGCCGGAATCGACCCCTCAATGACAGATCAGGACATGAAAGAGATCTGTGACCGCCTCAACAACACGCCCCGGAAATGCCTTGGATGGAAGACACCCGCCGAGGTGTTCCGCGAAAAGATGTTGGAGGAAATGCGCTGACACCCCTACCCTGAGCACAACAAGAGTCGCGGTTCACCTATCGCGCACACTAACCTGCGACCACTGACTGCAAATCAAAGATTGGCAACAACACCGCCAATACGATCACCAAGACAAACGCGCCCACCAGCATCATCAACATTGGTTCCAACAAAGCAGCGATGCGTTTTCGTTCTGTGGATAGCCCATTTTCGACCATTTGTGCAGACCTGTCCGTCATCGCGGCAAGGCGCACAGACGCTTCGCCTGCTTGGATCAATTGACGTGCGACGGGTGGTACAATGGTTAATTGTTGCAAGGCTTGCGACAAGGTTTCGCCGCGCCGGATACCTTCGGAGACGGCCTGTGCTTCGGTTTTGAATTGCGCGATGTTTAGAACGGCAGCGGCGTTTTCCACGGCATTAGGCACGGTGTTTTTAGACCCAAGGACCAGCGCAAGAGTTCGCAAATATTGGACCGCAGCTGACAGTCGCATGAACCGCCCCACCATCGGTAGGCGCAAAAACAGGCGATCCCGAACTGCGCGCATCGACGGCACGCGCCCTGATGTTATGGCAAGCACAACCAGACCTGCGAATGCAATTCCAATGTAAATAATGTTGTCTTGAATCCAGTTGCTGATGGCCAAAACGACTTGGGTAATCTGCGGTAATGGACGGTCCGTTAGCTCGAACATAGCGACGATTTCGGGGGCGACATTGATCATCAAAATCGCACAAACCAGCAATGAAACCGCGGCGACAAATGCAGGGTAGACGAGAGCAGTCGAAATCTGGGCTTTGTCCTGGCTTTGATTTTCGAGGTAATCCGCCAATTCGTTAAAAACGCCGCTTAGGTCACCTGCTGCCTCGCCTGCGCGCACGGAAGCCAGGTAATATGCGGCAAATCCCGCCCCCGACTGGCTTAGACTTTCTGACAATGTTGCGCCATCCATCAGACCGGCGCGCGCGCGTGCAGCGACGTTATCAAGCTGAGTATGCCCACCTTGTCGCACGGCCTCTAGGGCGGCTTCGGCAGGCATTTCGGCACCTAATAAAACGGCCATTTGGCGTGTGAACACGACCTGCAAATCAGGATTTAACGCCGTGCGCCGCCCGGTTTTAGCAAAGGAAAACCTATCGGATCGTTCGACCAATTCAGACACAAATAGTCCCTGTGCAGTGATTTGGGCCGCAGCATGGGTTTCAGTTTCGGCGACAACCGTGCCTTTTTTGCGCGCACCGTCTTGCGTAAATGCGGTGTAGGCGTAGGCTTTCATGCGACATCCCCGACGACGCGCATCACCTCTTCAAAGGTTGTGTTGCCGTCCGCTGCTTCGCCCAATCCTTGGCCGATCAATGTCTCGCTGCCGCTTAGGGCAAGGCCGCGCATTTCTGTTTCATTTGCGTTGCGATCAATGGCCGCGCGCAAGGATTCGCCAATCTCGACCATCTCGAAAATACCAAGGCGCCCGCGATAACCGCTGGTGCAATCGTCGCATCCTATCGCATGGCTCAGCGCGGTTGGCGGGGTAAGGCCGTGTTGTTTGAACAGCGCGGCTTCGGCCTGCGAAACCGGCTGTGAGGTGCAACAGGTCTTGCACAATTTGCGCAACAATCGTTGGGCAATCACACCGCGCAAAGTTGCTGCAATCAGAAAGTTATCGAGCCCCAAATCACGCAACCTCACGATGGCCCCGATGGAACTGTTTGCGTGCAGCGACGAAAAGACCAGATGGCCGGTTAACGCGGCTTGAGCTGCGACAGACGACGTTTCGCTATCGCGAATTTCGCCGACAAGGATCACGTCAGGGTCTTGGCGCAGGGTCGCGCGCAAGCCGTTGGCAAAGGTCATGCCGATGTCCGCGTTAATTTGGCTTTGGGAAATGCCCTGCAAATCGTATTCGATCGGATCCTCGACCGTTACGATGTTTCGCTCGTCCCGATTGGCCAGTTTCAAAAGTGAATAAAGCGTCGTGGTTTTACCTGCCCCCGTCGGCCCCGTGGCCAGAATAATACCGTTAGGCAGTGCGGACATGCGTTCCAGCAAACTGATTTGGCGTGTGGACAGGCCCAAATCTGACAGTTCCATCAATCCGGTGGAACGATCCAAAATCCGCAACACGATCCGTTCACCGTAATTGCCCGGCAATGAACTGACGCGTGTGTCAATCGTGCGCCCGCCCAGCGACAGCGGAATGCGTCCGTCTTGGGGCAGTCGCGTTTCGGCGATGTCCAAACCGGCCATGACTTTTAGACGCGACACAACGCGGCGCACCGGCACGTCAGACCGGTCCATGATTTTTTGCAAAAAACCGTCGACACGCATGCGCGCGCGCAGACCGTCTTCGTAAGGTTCGATGTGCAAATCCGATGCGCCAGCAGTCAGCGCGCGCAGCAACAATTGGTTGACCAGTTGGATGACCGGCGCCTCGCCCGCCTCGTCTAGCAAATCGCGCTGACGGGTGGCGCTGGTGCCTGTGTCTTCTAGGGTGAATAGCGTGTCATCGCCGTCGGCCACCGCAGCGCCCGTGTTGTAAACACGCGACAAAGCGGTTTCAAAACCGGCAACAGTTTCTTTGATTAACGGCGCATTGCCAGCCCGCCGCGCAGCCTCGCGTAGACCCAAAGACGTGACATCGGGGCCGACGATCATGCGGGTACCATCCAAAATCACCTGCTGGTCGCGGGCAAAAGCGAACGGCAATCGGTCAGCCTGCATTACCATGAACGCGCGCCAGTCGTGTCAGTTGCCAAAGCGCAAGCGGCTTGGCAGTGGTGGGTAATTTCTGGATTGCGCAAAATCATCTACAAATCCGGCATCAAATGGTTGGTTCAAATTCGCGCCGTCAAACGGCAACGTGCCGCGCGGGGTCTGCGGATACTGTCCATCATCCGGGGCCTGAATGGCAAGGCTTGCGGCTTTGGCAGCGCGCGCTGCCTCTCGAGTTAACTTTTTCGCCTCAGCATCCGTTTTCACTACACGAGGGCGCAGCATCACCAACAGCACGCGTTGGTTTTTACTGGCGTTCTTGCCGCGAAACAGGCCACCGACGATGGGCAATTTGGAAATGCCAGGAACGCGTTGCGACACTGATCCTGATCCATCTTCGAGCAAACCGCCCAACATTATCACGTTGCCATCGCGCACCAAAACAGTTGTCGACAAGGCGCGGCGGGCAGTGATTTCGCCGCCTGCGGACGATGAATTGTTGGTCAGGCTGGATACTTCTTGTTTGATGACGAGGCGCACAGTTTTGTCAGCGTTGATCTGCGGCGTGACGTTCAGGGTTAGCCCGACGTCCTGGCGTTCGATGGTTTGGAAGGGATTATCCACAGAACTGGAATCGCCCACTTGCGAAAATGACCCCGTCACGAACGGTACGTTTTGGGCCACGACGATTTCGGCCTCTTGATTGTTGAGGGTCAAGATTGATGGAGTAGACAGCAGGCGGGTCGATGTGGTCGACGCGATGGCCGACAGCAAACCGGCAACGCCTTTGGTTGAATCCCCGGCAAGGACACCGATTGAACCGCCTGATCCCGGCGATGCGTTTTCTTTTTTCAACACGGATGACACAAGACTGGTCAGGCTGGGCCGCCCATCAAGCGCGAACTGAACGCCACCAACAACGGCCTCGTTCAAGACGGCGCCAAATTGCACAGACAGATCGGTAAAACCATCAACGCTCATCTCGAAAATCACGGCTTCAACCAACACTTGGCTCGGGCGGCGATCAAGAAAATGGATGATGCGGCGAATGTCGTCTAGTTGGTCTTCGGGCGCTGAAATCAGCAGCGAATTGGTTTGCGCCTCAGGCACGATGCGGATTTTGGCCTGACCTTCGATCGGGTTTTCATCGTTCAAGGCACGCAGCACCGTGTCGGCCATCGTGGTGGCGTCGGCGTAATTCAACTGCACTGCATGTGACGATACGTTGTTGCGTTGTTTGTCCAACCGACCAGCCAATTCACGGACCTGCGCGCGCACGTCCTCGTCTGCTGAAATGATCAGCGCGTTGGATCGACGATCAACGGAAATCGCGGCATCAGCGGGAATGATGTTCATCGATTGAATGACCTGCAACACTTCGGATGCGTTGGCGTTGCGCAGGCGCACTGTTTCAATCGGACGATCACGCGGTTTGTCCAAACGACGGACCAATGCGGCGATGCGAGCGTGGTTTTGACCGCGATCAGACAGGATAATCAGGTTCGATGCGGGCACCGGCGTTAACACTGCTTCGGCTGGCAATAAGGGGCGAATGACCTCGATGATCTCGTTTAACGGGACGTATTGCACTTCGATCACGCGGGTTTCAAAACCACCGCTTTGGGTCTGCGCTTCGCCTGAGGATAGCTCGCGCGCGACGTTCATTGGCACGATCCGTTCAACTGCGCCGCCTTGGATCACGGTCAGTCGGTTCAGTTCAAGCACGGTCAGGAAAACCTCGTACAAGGCAGTCGCGCTTAGGGTTTCGGGCGACAACACAGTCACCGTTCCGCGCACGTTAGGGTCTAGAACAAAACTTTTGCCCGTCGCTTCGGATACGATTTCGACAAAACTACGCAGGTCCGCATCCCGTAAATCCAGCTGGATTTGGGCGCTGGCTGTGCTGGGCGCAAGCACGATGAAACTGCCCTGCATCAAAGCAAAAAACAGCGCTAAAAAAGCGGCCCTCAGGCGCATGGCCCGTAGGTTTAAAATATGTGTCATGACTGCTCTCTGCCTCGGTCCGCTGCCGATCTTGCGTCGGTCATTCGGACATTGCCATGTAATATGTGATCGTTATTTGCGCAGCATACCGCATTTGATACGCCGCGCCTAAGTATATTTTTCGCATGTTTGCGCCCTGTGGCAGGGCTGCACTGGTCCGTGATTGCGCCGGGTTATTGTATCGGATCGGCCTTTGAAAACCCCAACAACTCTAGGGTGTCGCCGCCGTTGTCGACCCACAATCCTGCCTCGTCAATTCGGCCGATTTTTAGGCCCTCAATCAGCTCGTCTCCGACCCGAATGATGCGTTCGCCAGTGGGGTGTGACACGATTGCCCAGACGCTATCGCCTGCGCGGATCACGCCATTTAGTGAATATCCCAAGCTGTCCACAGGGGGTTTTGGCGGTTCTGGTGGCGCGGGCGGTTGTGGTTCAGAAACTGGCGCGGGCGGGGCCGGAGGTTCCGGTGGGGCGGGTGGTGCAAGTTCACCAAACAACGGTTCCCACCTGCGTGCAGGCGGCTGCGTGATCGGGGGCTGCGGGTCTGACACCGTGCCAACGGTTGCGGTTTGAACAGCGGTTTCCGTTTCCGGTTGCATCACGACATCACGCAATTTTTGCCCTGCAAACGCGGCAGCAGCCAAGGCAACCAGTGTCATTATCGCAGCAATCGCGCGCATTTTTGCAAAACCCTACCCGTTCTATCGTGGCATTTGTGGACGAAACGGCGGCCCTATGGTAGCCATAAGAAAAATATAATAACGAATTGAGCAGAAAAATGCAGGCATTATCCCTATGTAGGGCCGGAGTTTTCGGCCTGTCCGTTTTGGCATTGGTCAGTTGTGACGAATCCGCCAATTTTGGTGAGAAATCATTCAAATCCCAATATTCTAACGCCCGTGATGCGCTTGAAAAAGGCAAATACGAGCAAGCAAACCGCGCCTATTTGCGCTTGATGCCAACAGCCGGCGCATTGCAACCTCGCTTGCGATTGGAATTGGCGCACAGCTATTTGCGCAGTGGTAATTTCGCGGCAGCAGCCAAAGAAGCACGCGGATCAGCAGGTGCACAAACCGGCAAAGGCAAGGCGGCGGCACTGGCGGTTCAGGCGACGGCAGATCACGAATTGGGCCTTAAGGCGTTGTCACGTGGTGACGTGGCCAACGGCAAGGGTTTGTTGAAACAGGCTGATAAATCAATGGCATGGATCGTGAAAACCCATCCTGATGTTGACCCGCTTGGCGCCATCGCGGGTCGTCGTGCCAGCATCGCGGTGCGGCTAAAGTCGCTTTAACTTAACGGGGTCAGCGTCAATGATGCGCTGACTTTTCCCGACACGTCTGTGGCCTCGATCCGGAATGTGGAAATCGTGTAGCCCCAGTTTGGTTTGGACGCAGATAGCCAGTTTGCCAGCGTCGTGAATGTGACCAGATCAAACCGCAATTCGATCACGCCGCTGTCACGCACGCCCAAATCCGCAACATCCGCACGCAGGCCAGCGTCGATCAGGCTTTGTTCGATCCCGCTGGACCCGATTGGCGTATTTTGTTGCGTGTCTGGTGCGCGGCCCAGTTCCTGTTTTTCGCCCACCCGCTGCACGACCCATTGCTGTAACGCGATGGCATCAGATTGCGCGCGCTGTGCGTCCGTTTGCGCATCACGCAGCGGCAATAACAGGCCAAACACAACGGCCAGCGGCAGAACAATCAGCACCAGAAAACCGATCAACCAACGTTCCCGCGGCGGGCGGGCAGATAGGAATTCGACCAATGCGCTGCTCATTTTGGAACCTCTGCGTCGCGCAATCGCAGTTCGGTGCGCACACCGGAATTGCTGTCGCTGACTCGGCTTTCTACGACTTCGACCGCCAGACCATCGGCCATAAATGCAGATAGGATCCGATCAGCTGCGGCGAAATCATCAAGGTTCAACACGACGGTAATTTCATCGTTGCTGGTGGCGCTGAATTGGCGTGGGATGGCGCGTTCTAATGCGATCACGTCACTGGCGCGCGCGAGCAAATCTAGCGATGAAATTTGCGTCTGAATACCTGCCGCTGCCCGCCGTTGATCGATCAGTGCACGGCTGACTTGGGTGCGCACATCCAGAACCGGACCGCTTGTGACAAAATGGGTTTTAACCAAATCTTGGGTGTCGGCGCGGATCAAACGGGTCGTATCGGTGATGCGCTGTGTTTCGACGTTTTGCGCGTATCCCCAAAGGCCCGCGGCAATCGCGCCGAACAAAAGCGGCCAGCGCCAAGGCAAAACCTGGCGCCGCACGCGCGTGCGCGAAACCTGCGGATCGCGGCGCAAATCCAGTGACAGTTCGCCGTGTCCCAACACCTTTGGCGTGTCGACATCAAAACGACCCAGCGCGTCGATGGACGTCACAATCGGCACGCCGTGTTCTGTTAACAACGCCTCGATTTCTGCCAACGGGGGGCCCAACTGCAGCAGCACCTTTGGCTTTGCAATGTCCTGCGCCAACGCGTCGTTGATCAGCGCCAGGGCCACATCGGTTTGCCCACTAAATCCGTCGTCAGGCCCAAGTCGCATCGCGACACCCTGCGGCGTTTGGGTCACGGTCCAGATCCCCTGCGTCGTTGGCAGCGCCAGATAATCGGGCAACATCGCGCGGCATTTGCGACCGGCATCTGTGCGCCACGCCGTCATTCGGGCAGCGTCACCGATCAACACTTTGGACCAGCCAGCGCCGCGCCCCAATTGAAACGGGCGCATTTCGACTGCTGTGTCATCCAGCCCGACGCGGTCTAGCAATTGGCGCCGCGCCACCTGTTCGCGGGCTTGCCCCCGCAGTTTTGGCGGCAAATCCAAGGCCAGCAACGGCACCTCTGCACCGGGCACCAAGGCAACCTGACGGCGGCGCGGCATTGGCGTCGATCCATCGAGCTGCACAAATTGCGCGCCAAAGTTGTGTGTCTGCGTCGGGGTCATGGACTATGTCGGTTTGGCTGTGTCATTGGCTGCGATCATTGGGTGTTGTGGGCCGGCAACTCAAGCGAAATCCTGCGGTTAGGGGCGCGTGGTGATGCGCCATTGCACCGCTGTTCCTTTGGGAAAGGCCTGTCGTTGCATCACAGTTGTCCGCGTGGCGACGTGGGTTTGCAGGCGCGCGGTGCTGTGAACGGCGAACCAATCCGAGCCGATGGAAAAACGCGAAACCTCAAAATTATCATCAAGCCCTTCGCCGAGGCTGGCTTCGAGCGCAGTGACAAAATCGTCGATTGCCTCGAACGGTTTGCGGTCTCGGGCGGCAAGCAATCTGTCGATGACAACAGGCGACATTTCGGGCAAAAACCCTGCCAGAATTTGGGTGTTGGTGCTGTTGATATTCAGCGCAGTGTCAGCGGGCAGCACAGTGGTGAAAATGCGCAGGCGGTCGATATCTTGAGGGCTAAGTTGGGGGATGTCGTGCAGTTGTTCAAACATCAACAATGCGCCGCCCACCGGATCAAGAGGGGGATCAAGGCGCGCGTAGGCTTGGCGTGCTTCGGGGCCCCCTGCCCGCAAATACGCAACGATGGCCTGACCAGATTGCGCCGAAACACCGATGCGCGCCAACAGTGTTTCAAACGCAGCAGGCGCGCGTGCATTGCCGGAATCAGTTAGCCAATTCAGGTTAAACAGGCCCTGCAAATCTGTGATGCGCCCCGCCATTTCACCACGATCAACAGGCACGGAATAATCTGCTTTGGCCCAAGCATCGCTTGCGTGATCAATTGAGGGCGGATCATTGTCCAGCAACGTCATCGCCAACGCGTCAAATCCGTCTAGGTAAAACCCGATTTGATCGCCGCTTTGGCCTTGTTCCAAACGGGCGCGCCCTGCCTCTGCGCGGGCCAGCAGAAACACGGCAACCGCTGCCATTGCGGCAACCAGAACCAGCGCATTCACCAAAACAAACCCGCGATCCTGTTTCATTTGAACGCCTCGATAATTGTGATCGGGCCATGGTTTTGCGTGCGCAGCGTGATTTCAAGGCCAAGCGGCAAACTGTCCGAATAGACCTCGGGGGCACTGCCGTTGGTGTCGCCGTCGCCGGTAATCTGATCACCCGCGTTCGGGTTTTGCACACCGTCATTCCAACCGGCGTCGGGCCAATAACTGCGCAAATCAAAACCTTCGATACCGGTCATAATCAGGACTTCGGGCTGCAAGGCGGTGGTGTTGGCGGGCGTCAGCGCGGTCCAAACACTGCGATACAACTGGTTGCTGTCAGGGTCAAAACGCCACTGCGCGCGGTGCAATCTGTGACTGCCATCCAAGGCTTGTTGCCCACCGATGGTTAGGGAAAACTGCGCCCCTGCACCGTTTTCAAACAGTGCTGATTGGGGCGGTTGGCGATCAGGCGGGTAAAACAGCATCGGCATTGCGGCAGATAAATCGTGCCGCAACCGCGCTAGCCCGATGGTCAGTGCACTGGTGTCATTGTCGATCTGCGCCAGTCGGTCACGATTGCGCAACATGCCCGTCAAACTTTGTAACCCCATAATCGCGACCAAGGCAAAGACGGCCATCGCAGCCACCAGTTCGATCAGCGTCAGACCTGTATCGCGTTTCATTTGCGGTTTCATTGCGTCGGGCCTGTTGGCAAATACAGCACAAAAACCGCCCCTGCCCTGCTTTGGGATGTCGCGATAATCGTGGTTTCGCTAAGCCCCGCTGCCGTGCTTTTTTGCGTGCGCGACAGATCAAATGTTTGGCCGGCCATGTCGACGGTTGTTGGCAGGTTGGCGAAGGTCCCGAACAGGCGCAATTCTTCTGCGCGATTGCGGGCGACCAATTGGGCCAAGGCGCGATCTTGGGCCCCGCCGATGGCAATGCGTGACTGATCCATCGCGCGGATTGCCGCAATGCTGCCAATCGCCAAAACCAACACCGCGACCGCCAATTCAACCAAGGTTAACCCAGCATCTTTTGATCGGGTCATTTTGTGGTGCATGTCAGGCCCGCCCATCCATCGCTGCGGCATGCGTTTTTTGATCCGAACGCGATGTCAAAGGTGCTGGCCTGTCCTGTCGCCAGCAATAATATGTCGGGGCGGTCCAGTTTGTAACGTGGGCTTAAGTTCGCGATGCTGACTTTGCCCCGCCATTTTCGCGCGCTGTCTTGGCTGTTCCAACCGCTCGCTTGGCGGCGCGCAATTCGCAAATCTTTGGGGCCGACGAAAATGCCATAGCTGTGCCCTGACGTGATCGCGAGCGATTGGTATTGGTTAAATTGTGCCTCGAACCAGGCCATGTCCGCGCTGTCAGATGCACTATCGCTGCGCAGGGCGGTGATGGTCACGCCAACCGCCAACACGGATAAAACGGCGACAACCACCATCAATTCGATCAGGGTAAAACCCGCGTCAGGATCTAGTTTGCGGGCCACGAGCCAATGTCCGCATCAGCCCCGCTGCCACCCGTCACACCATCAGCCCCATAGGTGAAAATGTCGAAATCCTTGGTGTGAACGCCGGGCGACAAATACAAAAACGGCTGGCCCCACGGATCAACCGGCAACCTGTCCATGTACCCTGATGCAGCCCAATTTGCTGGCACCGGATCAGTGCTAGGGCGTGTGACCAAAGCGGCCAAACCCTGTTCCGTTGTTGGGTAGCGAAAGTTATCAAGGCGGTACAATTGCACCGCGCTACTTATGGCTGCGATGTCAGATTGGGCGCGCGCAGCCCGTGCTTGATCGGGGCGGTCAATCACACGCGGCACAATCACCAAGGCCAAAATCGACAGGATCACGACAACCACCATCAGCTCAAGCAGCGAAAATCCTGCATCTTTCGGGTGCTCCTGATTTGGGGGCAAAACGTGCATCAATACCATCCTTACAATTTGCGTGATGATAGGGGCGCGCGCGCGGTTTTGTCTATCCGTTGTTTGCGATTTGCGCGCGCTGGCCTAAAGCTGTGCAAACATTCGTTTCTCAAAGGTCGCCGATATGTTCGCTGTGCTGTTTACCAAAGTGTTTTTGGTGCTGATTGGCCCTTTTGTGGGATCGTTCCTTGGCGTGTTGATGGACCGCCTTGCACGGGGTGAAGACGTTGTGCGCGCGCCCTCCTCCTGCCGAAGCTGCGGCGTGCGATTGGGCATCTTTGAACTGATACCGATCCTGTCATTTGCGTTGAACCGTGGGCGGTGCCGGACGTGTCGCGCAGACATCCCCCCCGCCCTGTTATATAGTGAGCTGTTGGGCGCAGGTGCTGCGGTGTTGGCTGTGATTGCCGGATATGACGTGGCAAGCGTGCTGGTTTACGCCCTGTTTCTGTGGGTTTTGATCGCGCTGGCCGGGTCCGATCTGATGTGGTTTCGCCTGCCTGATGTGCTGACGGGGGCACTGGCATTGACCACATTTACAATGGCAATTTTACCAGATGGTATCGGGCTACAGATGGCGTTTTTCGGCGCGCTGATCGGTGCGGGTAGCTTTGCGATTTTGCGGCTTGGCTATCAATACGTGCGCGGCACGGATGGCTTGGGCCTTGGCGATGTCAAACTGATGATCGGCTTGGGCGCGTTTGTGGGGCCTGCGAATATTCCGGTTTTGGTGCTGATCGGGGCAAGCGGGGCTTTGGCTGTCGCGATCATCCAGCGTCGCCAAAATGCTGAGGCGTTAAATGCAACGCGCCCCTTGCCTTTTGGTGCCGCGCTTTGTGCCGCAGCGGCTGTGATTTGGGTGGCGCAGATTGCGATGAATTGACATCAACCGCTGCGGACTTATGGTCTGGCTGATTGCCTTAATGATTTTTGAAAGCCCGATATGACCATTTCCTTTTGCCGTTCTTTTGCCTTTCGCCCGCTGTTGGGGGCTGCGGTTTTGGCCATGTCTTTGGCGCAATCGGGCCATGCGCAAACCCAAGAAATTCCGGACATGGCGCAGATTGAACAGGCGTGGCAGCAAGGTGATTTTGTGGCTGTGCGCACGGGTTTAAAACAGTTGGCCGAAGGTGCAAATGACCCGGTTGCGCACTACCGGTATGGGCGTGTGCTGGCCGAGGGGCGCGGTGGTCCTCGTGATTTGGACGGCGCGGTTATGTGGCTGGAAAAAGCTGTCGCGCAAAATCATGCGCCTGCTGCGACCCTGTTGGCGCGGCTGTTACTCAGTTCAAAATCGCGGCGTGATCCCGCAGGTGCGGCCCGTCTGTTTACGTCTGCCGCGACGCGCGGTGACACCGAAGCGCAGTATTATCTGGGCCTGTTGTACCAGTCTGGCAACGGTGTGCCCCAAGATACAACCGCCGCGTTTGACTGGTTTCTTGCCAGCAGCGAAGGCCAGAATGTTCAAGCGCAATGGGAACTTAGCAAAGCCTATGTAAACGGGTCGGGAACCGCCCAAAACATGGGCAAGGCAGTGCGCTGGATGCAAGAGGCCGCAGCAAATGGGCAGGCTGATGCACAGTATTTTTTGGGCGTCGCCTACGATCAGGGCACCGCTATCGCGCCTAATCAAAGCCAAGCGGTGGCGTGGTATCGGCGCGCTTCCGAAGGCGGGCAAGTTCAGGCGCAACGCACCCTTGGCACGATATATTTGAACGGCTCGCACGATCAACCGCCCAACGCTCAAGAGGCGCAGCGCTGGTTAAATGCCGCTGCTGACGCCGGGGATGTGGTGGCCAGTTATCGCCTTGGTGTCGGGTACGCATCAGGCGATGTATTGCCGCAGGATCTGCCCAAAGCGCGGGTGTTATTCGAAGGCGGCGCGCTGGAAAATTATCCGCCGTCCAGCTTTGCCTTGGGGCAATTGTACGAACACGGGCGCGGCGTGCCTGTTGATTTAGAAGCCGCCGTGGCGCGCTATGTGACGGCTGCATCGCAAGGGTTCAAGCCGGCGGCGTTGCACCTTGGCGCATTGACCAGCAGCGGCGCGCTGGACAGTGTTGTCGCACCGCAAACGGCCACGGCTTGGGCATTGATTGATCTGCGCGAAACCCAAAATCCCGCCGCGCGCGACTGGTTGCAGGACCGTGCGGACGCCGGTGTGCGACAGGCCCAAGCCGGTCTAGGCGCGTGGTTGGTGGACCAGGATGGAATGGCGAATGCCGGTTTCGAACTGGTTGAAAAGGCGGCAATCGCGGGCGATGTGCCCTCGCAATTTCAACTGGGATCGATGCTAACAACGGGAACGGGTGCGGCGCTGGATTATGTCGCGGCGCACGCGTGGTTGAATATTGCAGCCGCCAGTGGTCACGAGGATGCAGCGGCCACCCGCGGGCTGATCAATGATTTGATGACACCGGATCAAGTCGCGGCCGCGCAAACCATCGCGCGGGTTTATTTCGATGGCGCGCACGCACGTGCACCGCAAACACAACAGATCGTGACGACGACGGAGGCCGACCAATGATCGCGCGCTGGTGTGGGGCGGTTGCAATTCTGGCCTGTCTTTGGGTTGTCTCGCCTGCTCACTCGCAAACCGTTGAGGAGATTACCGACGCCGCTCAATCCGGGCAGGCTGATGCGCAATACGCACTTGGACTTAGATATTTTGAAGGCGACGGCGTGGCCGAAGATTACGCGCAGTCGGCGGATTGGTTTGCGCGGGCCAGCATCCAAGGGCACAGCGCTGCGCAGAACCATTTGGGGCGCTATTATTTTGCGGGCTTAGGCGTCGCGCAAGATCGTAAAAACGCAATTGCATTGTTGGAACAGGCGGCAAAATCCGGCGAACCTGCGTATGTTTTTGATCTGGCCAAAGCGCTGGAAACTGACGCGACCACCCTGCCCCGTGCAGCGGCGTTGTACGATCAAGCCGCGCAGGCAGGGCATCAGGAATCCTTGGTGAGTTTGGGTGTTTTGTATCAGGACGGGCGCGGTGTGACGCAAGATTTTGCGCGCGCGATTGCACTGTACGAAGGACCAGCGCAGGCGGGGCATCCGCGCGCGCTGAATAATTTGGGTTTGATATATGTGCGCGGAACAGGCGTGGCGCAGGATTACGCGCGCGCGGCTGAGTTGTTTGGTGCTGCAGCCGAGGCGGGATTGCAGACCGCCATGACCAATCTGGGTGTGCTGTTTGAAAACGGATTTGGCGTGCCGTTAGACGAGGCGCGCGCGGCTGAATTGTATCGACTTGGTGGGCGGGGCGACGTTGCTGTGGCGTCTACAGCCGTGGAAATGTTGTACGATCAACGCCTGCATCCTGTGGACACCAGCCCCGACAGTTTGGCTGCGATCGAAACGCTGGCGCGCGCCGGTGATCCGGTCGCGCAGTTTCAATTCGGTTGGGCCCTGATGCAAACGCCAGAGCCTGATTTTGAAACCTACCGTCAAGCGGCGGCGTTTTTCACGGCTGGCGCGCAGGTTGGGCATGGTCCGTCGATGGCAAATCTGGGTGTGATGTATTTTCGCGGCCAAGGTTTGCCGCAAGATTATGTTTTTGGGCAAATGTGGTTGCTGCGCGCGCGGGCTGCTGGTGTTCAAGAGGCGAACGCGTTGAATGATGCGCTGGCCGGGACGATGACGGCTGCGCAAATCAACGAATCTCAAAAGTTGGCAAACGTGGTTGCAAAGCCTGACTAGCTACCTGCGGTAGAAAGCGTTAAATCAGCGGGTTCAAGAACTGGCCAAAAGGTCAAAAATGCCACGGATTCCTCTATAATTTTGTGTCAAAAACTAAATAAGTCTTAACGAAACGCGGTTTCATGGTAATCTTTGCCCGTATCGAGCCATGCATTTGATGGTGGTTTTTTGGTAATGGTCTCGGATTTTGAGGCTTGGCTTAGGCGAGGGTTATTTTATGAATAATACATTTTCCAGCGCGCTTTTGGCGGCGTCATTGATCGCGGGATCGTTTATCGGTTCAGCGCATGCAACAGAAACACCAAAGCCCGTTCAACAGCATAATTCGAACGCGGTCTGGTTTGAAAACTGGGTCGGGTTGACCAATACGTCGATGACAGTGTCCCAACCGGGCGGCGAAATCACCACGATTTTCGCGAAATCCGGCACGCCGGTGTTTCAACTGTCAGGCAATGAAATCAAAGACGGCGTTTACAGCTACGAGCTAAAGGCGGCGACGGCAGAGACCCAAAAAATCATCAATAGCATAGACAATGGCCGCGGTGATGCGGCGCGCAATGAAACTGCGATCCCGTTTTATACAAGCGGGTCATTCGTGGTGTCGCGGGGCGTTATCGTCACGCAAAAAGATATCCAAGAAGAGTAACTTTTATTTTGTGAATTGAACGGCCAGCACCGCATTCATTCATTCCATTTCGATCCAAAGGGAAAACACTATGACACATTTCACGAAACGCATGCAGCGTCAGACTGCATTGGCCACGGGCGCATTGGTCCTGATGGCTGGCAGCGCAATGGCGGACAGCGTGGTTCTGGATGACCAAATTATTAATGGCTCGCTGTGCGTCGGCGTAGACTGCGTTAACGGCGAAAGCTTTGGCTTTGACACGATCCGCATGAAAGAAAACAACCTGCGGATCCACGCAATAGATACGTCAAATTCTGCGAGCTTTCCAGGTGTGGATTGGCAACTGACATTCAACGACTCGGCCAACGGTGGCCAGAACAAATTCACCATTGATTCACTCGATAACGCGAGATCGCCATTTGTTATCGAATATGGCGCAACAACCAACGCACTGGTTGTGGGCGACAATTCGAACATCGGGTTTGGTACAGCTACGCCTGTGGTTAACTTGCATACAGTCACTGGCAATACCCCGACATTGCGTCTTGAACAGGACGGCAGTTCCGGTTTCACACCACAGACGTGGGATGTAGCGAGCAACGAAACAAACTTTTTTGTGCGTGACGCGACCAACGGCAGCAATTTGCCATTCCGGATCATGACCGGCGCAAGCGGCGACGCTATCGTTATCGCGAATAGCGGCAACATCGGCCTTGGTACAAGTGCGCCAACAAAGGACCTGCACATCGTAAATGTAGCCAGCGGCACGAACGTTGAATTGCAGCTTGAGCAGAAAGCAGGCGGCGCCACGCAATACCGGATGATCACATCAAATCCGAACAACCGTCGTGTGGTTGGCCTAAGTGCGGCAGGTGTTCCTGAATCCCAGATCAACTTTGGGGATCAAAAAATCGCATTCTTCGCCGGAACAGCGATGATCGCAGAATTGGACGCGGCAGGTCTGAAAGTTGGTGGCACAACGTTGAACGTTCCAGACTATGTGTTTGCAGATAACTACGATCTGAAACCTTTGTCAGATGTGCGCGCATATATTGCTGAAAACAGCCACCTTCCGGATGTTCCATCTGCTGCAATGATTGCTGCGGGCGGTTTGAACATGACCGAAATGCAAATGACCCTGTTGAAAAAGGTCGAAGAGCTGACGCTATATGCGCTGGAACAGGACGAAAAGATTGCGACTTTAGAGACGCGTTTGAACGCCACTTCTAACTAAAACGAGGGTGTTAAATCTGGCGTTGCAGGGTACTGTGACGCCAGATTTCTTTTTCTAAGACGGAATAGCCGGTATGCAAGACGTCCCAAGTCACTACTATCTTGAAGACCGCATCGAAAAATACCTGAGTAAAGACCCCCTTGCCCATCGGCGTATGATCGGCGGGCTATGGGACGTGATCGGACCCATGCAAAAGGACTATCTGTGCCAACACGGGCTTCGCCCTGAAATGCGCCTGATTGACGTCGGTTGTGGTTCATTGCGCGGCGGCATTCCTTTGATCCAATACCTGAACCCGGGAAATTATTTTGGTATCGATATTTCCAAGGCCCTTCTTGAGGCAGGATATTCAATCGAGATAACCAATGCTGGTTTGCAGGATAAAATCACAAGGGAACATCTGAAAGTCACGGATGATTTTGATTTTGCACAGTTCGAAACGACATTTGACATGGGGCTTGCCCTGTCGGTTTTCACACATTTGCCTTTGGACTACCTGACAAGGTGCTTGCGGAATTTATCGGGTGTGATGCGGCCAGGGGCAAAGTTTTTCGCGACGTTTTTCCTGTGTCCAGATGCGCACGCGCCCGAAGATGCGCTTGTTCACGACCTTGGTGGTGTCACGTCTCATGGGTCCAAAGATCCCTACCATTTCACCTATTCCGCTATCGATACCGCAACAAAAAATACCGGATGGGCGCTGGATGACATCGTGTCTTGGGATCATCCGCGAAATCAAAAAATGGCAGCATTTTCCCTGATGTAAGAACAAAATGCCGTTGTATAAAGTACGCGTTCAATTTCCAAAGCTGTTTACATTTATTTTTCTTGAGCAAATCCCATGAACCGATTGTTGCACGAAGGCACTTACACGCGCGTCTTTCTATCTGCGCTGATTGTGGTGCTGTTGGCCTACCTGTTCTGGACCAGTTCACGCTATCCGGCGCTGGATGAAAAGGCGATGATGTCGGGCGCCATTCAGCTCGAAGACCCACTAGGTTTCGAGGCGTGGTTCCCCCTGACCCCTGATTTGTCGATGCTGGAACGAGTGTTTTATTCGACCCTGAATTGGATCAATACCAATAAAAAAGGCATGACCTTTGGCATTCTGTTTGCCGCCGCCTTTTTGACAATCACACCCTATTTGCGCGCGCGTAGTTTTCGCGGTGGTTTTGCCAATTCGGTGCTTGGAATGGTGATCGGCGCGCCGCTTGGCGTGTGTGTAAATTGCGCGGCGCCAATCGCGCGTGGCATGTATTCTGCGGGGATGCGGGCGGAAACGACGCTCAGCGCGATGATTGCATCGCCGACGCTGAACATCGTGGTGATGACGATGCTGTTTTCGATCTTGCCGTTCTACATCGCTGTCGCCAAAATCGTGTTGTCCGTGCTGGTGATCCTCGTTGTGGTACCGGTGATTTGTCGGTTTTTGCCGCAGGTCGAACTGCCTGAACAGGACATTGTTTGCGCCCTGCCCTTGCGCACAGATGGCACGCGGCAAGGTCGTGATACGTTGTCAGGCGCTGTTGTCGAAGTCGTCACGTCTTACCTGAAAAACCTTTGGTACATTATGAAAATGACACTGCCGCTGATGCTTTTGGCTGGTGTGCTTGGCGCTGCAACCGCGACTTTGTTGCCTGCAGATCTGATAACGGGCCTTCAGTTTTCGATCCTTGCGTTGATTGTGATTGCAGCCGTTGGGCTGTTTCTGCCCGCGCCCATCGCGTTTGATGTGGTTCTTGCCGGCGCATTGCTTAGCGCGGGGTTGGCGCAGGGCTATGTGATGGCGTTGGTGTTTACGCTTGGCACGTTCTCGATTTACTCGTTTTTTATCGTGGCCCAATCGGTTGGAAAACGCGCGGCGTGGCTGTTGTCAGGCGCGGTTTTGGGGCTGGGAATTTTCGCAGGTATCGGGGCGCAAACCTATTATGATTATCAATCCAAACGCGCGCTAGACCTGCTGCTGATGGGCAATGTTGCCCCGTCCGGATTTATGGCAGCGCAAGCGGCAGGTGCTGATCCATGGACAACGAGCCCTGAAATTTCGCTGACATCCAAGCCGCTTAATCCCCCCTCGCCCAGTGCCGATAAACCATTCACGCGATTCGAGGCGGACCAAATTGGCATCGACAAACCGCTGGAATTCTCGATGCGCGATATGTGGCCACCATTTTGGGAGGGGCGCAGCGTCGCGTCTGGTGACATCGATCGTGACGGTGATCTGGACGTGGTTATTTCTTCGACCGAAGTCGGGATGTATCTGTATTTGAACGACGGCACCGGGCAATTTCAACGCGCGCAGATCGACCTTGGCGCATTGTCCAAAGCCCCGATTTTCAACACGGTTTTGGTCGACCTGAACAATGACGGCTGGCTTGACTTATTTATCGCCACCTACCGCGCGGGCAACTACGTTTGGACCAGCACAAACGGCGCTTTTGTTGGTGCGCCGACGCAGATGCAATCAAATCCTGACGCGCTGATGGCCATGGCCCTTAGTTTTGCTGATGCCGACCGTGATGGCGATTTGGACATGGCGATGGGGCACTGGGCCGCTGGTTGGTACCGGCGTATCCCGGGCGAGGAATCGCGCAATCGGATTGTCTGGAACGACGGTGGGCTGACGGGCGCAACCTATACCGATCTGCCCGGCATCCCCGGCGAAACGCTGAGCATCCTGTTCACCGACATCGACCAAAATGGCACGGCTGATCTGATCGTCGGCAATGATTTTGATATCCCCGACTATTTCTATTCTGGCGATGGTGCGGGCGGTTTTGACATGATCGATTTTGCCAGTGGCCTGATCCCGCATACGACAACCACAACGATGACTGTAAAAACTGCCGACCTGATGAACGACGGCGCGATTGATATTTATCTGGCGCAAATTGCAGGTCGATCTTCGGGCGTGTCTGGCACGTTGAAAATGCAGCCGCTGGGGCAGTATTGTGCCGGAATTGTAAATGCGCAGTCCAAAGCCGCGTGTGAACAGAACATGCAGATCAAGGCATGGTACAAGTCGGGCAACAATTTTAACCCTGGTTTTGCGTCCAAATGTGCGGCGTTGTCGGGGCGGGCAAAAGACGAATGTCGCGCAATGTTGGTCAAGGACCTCGCCATTCAAAAACGCGATCCGAACGTGTGCAAATTGATCCCGGTGAACCAACCTATTCCACGCGCGTATTGCGACATTCATTTTGTGCCTGCGCGCGCTATGACGGACGTCGAAGTGGCGCTGACGCATAAACAAATACTGCGTTCAAACGTGCTGCTATCGTGGAACGGTACGACCTACGATGATCGGGCTGAAGCCGTCGGTCTGGATGTCGGGGGTTGGAGCTGGGACACTAAGATCGCCGATTTTGACCATGACGGGTTGCAGGATGTTTACATCGTTAATGGCACGTGGGTCCCAAACGAGGTCTCGCCCTCGAACCTGTTTTTCCACAATCAGGGGGATGGGTTTGTCGAGGCATCGGGCGATTTTGGCCTCGAAGATTACCTGATGACCGCCTCGGCGACCCAGTTCGATATGGACGGCGATGGTGACTTAGACATGCTGACCCATCCGGTGAACGGACCGATCATGGCGTTTCGCAATAATTCCCAAACGCCCGGTATCGTGTTCGAGCTGATCGACGGGCGCGGCAACCGTGATGGCATCGGCGCTATGGTCATTCTGACTGACGCTACAGGACGTGTGCAGCGGCGTGAAATTCAGGTGGGCGGTGGCTTTATGTCGTTTGACGCACCCCGCGCCCATTTTGGTCTGGGTCAAGAATCGCAAGCGACAACTGTGCGGATTCGCTGGGCTGACGGGACAAAATCAGAGGCAACGGGGCGTCTTGAGGCAGGGCACATCTATACAGTACGGCGGAATTAGGCGCAAAACGCCCCTGTTTTCCGCAGGTTAGAGCCTGTATCCAGTTCATGTGCAGGCTGAATACTATACCCTAACCTACAGAATTTGTTAGAAAATATTTTCTACTGTTCTAACCGGATATCCCGCCTCTTGTGTCCGCACATGTAATGAACACAACATCGGCTAAGAAAACCCTTGCCCGAATCTGCCTAGACAGGCACATACTTACGCTAATAATGAACCATAACGATAAAACCCGTAACAAACGGGATGGCTTCGAGGGCAGACAGTATGAATAGATCCGATGCGGCCAATGGTGCCGTGCGTATTGACCATTTAGTGGGCGCACATGCGCAAGTGTTGTCAGAACGCTTGCAAGCGCATCGCGCGCAACTGTTTCCCCCGAATGCCCGCAAGGAATTGCGCAAATTCACCTCTGGTGAGGTCGCAAAACTGTTGGGGGTCAAGGACGCCTATTTGCGCAAACTGCACCTAGAGGGTCGTGGCCCTGAACCTGAAATTCGCAGCGCTGGCCGGCGTTATTATTCGCCGCAAGACGTCCAAGCCTTGCGGGTGATGCTGGAGGAAGGTGCCAAAGCCAAGGGCACGTATCTGCCGGGGCGGCGCGAGGGAGATCATTTGCAAGTGATCACCGTCATCAACTTCAAAGGTGGATCAGGCAAGACCACAACCGCGGCGCATCTGGCGCAAAAAGCTGCGCTTGACGGGTACCGCGTGTTGGCGATTGACCTTGATCCGCAGGCCAGTCTTTCGGCGTTGCACGGGTTTCAGCCAGAGTTTGATTTGCTGGACGGCGGCACATTGTACGACGCGATCCGCTATGATGATCCGGTGCCGTTGCGCGATGTGATTCAATCGACGTATTTTACCAACCTCGATATCATTCCGGGCAATCTGGATCTGATGGAATTCGAACACGAAACGCCGCGCGCTTTGTCTGAACGGTCGGGCAACATGTTCTTTACCCGCGTTGGCGATAAGCTGGCCGAGGTCGAGGGCGATTACGACATTGTGGTCATCGATTGCCCACCGCAGTTGGGGTTCTTAACCATGTCAGCGCTGTCGGCGGCGACGGCTGTTTTGGTCACGGTGCACCCACAAATGTTAGACGTGATGAGCATGTGTCAGTTCCTGCTTATGACCTCGAATTTGCTGGGTGTCGTTGCGGATGCTGGTGGTGACATGAGCTATGATTGGCTGCGCTATGTGGTGACGCGTTACGAACCAGGTGACGGGCCACAAAACCAAATGGTCAGTTTCATGCGATCGCTGTTTGCGGATCATGTGTTGAACCACGCGGTGTTAAAATCAACCGCAATTTCCGATGCGGGCATTACAAAACAGACGTTGTACGAGGTTGAAAAAGGCCAGTTCACGCGGGCAACTTATGAGCGCGCGATAGAGAGCCTTGATGCAGTGAATGGTGAAATTACCGATCTGATCCAGCAGGCATGGGGGCGCTAGATATGGCACGCAAAGATTTGCTCAAGGGGTTGATGACCCCGCCGGATGCCAACAGCGCACAGCCGAGCACGCCAGCCCAACGCCCGACCTACACCAAAGGTGCGATTGGCGCGGTGAGCCGTTCCATTTCAGAGCTAAAGTCCCGTTCGATCACCGAAATTCCGACTGATTTGATTGATGATACTGGTGGTCTTAAGGACCGTTTGGGTGAAGATGTCGCGGATCAAACTGCGTTGATCGACAGTATTCGCGACTACGGCCAACAAGTGCCGGTTTTGCTGCGCCATGATCCCAACAACGAGGGCCGTTATCAGATCGTTTATGGCCGTCGTCGTGTCGCGGCATTGCGCGCACTTGGGCAACCGGTCAAGGCATTGCTTCGCGAATTGAACGATCAGGATTTGATTGTTGCGCAGGGTCAGGAAAACGCCGCCCGCCGTGATCTGACGTTTATCGAAAAGGCCAATTTTGCCCGGCAAATGCGAGACGCGCATTACGAGCGCAAGTTGATTTGTGCCGCGCTTCATATCGACAAAACCGTGATCAGCCGCATGTTGAATGTGGCGGATACGCTGGGTGGCGACGTGATCCGTGCCATCGGGCCGGCCCCGTCTGTTGGGCGCGATCGCTGGCTGCGGTTAGTGGCGTTGGTAGAAAGCGGCACGAGCCCCAAGACGCTGCTCAAGACGCTTGAGGGGCTGAGTGATCTGTCGTCGGACGCGCGGTTTGATGCGCTTTTGATCACGCCGACCAAAACGAAATCAAAACCCGCCGCCCCTGCCCCTTTACTGGTGGACGGCAAACCGCTTGGTCAGATCAGTCATAGCGCGAAAACCGTCACCTTGACCTTGGATGAACAAGGGTTTGGTGACTGGATTGCGAAAAATATCGAAGAATTCCACCGTGCTTGGACTGGATCCAAAGGACGGCGGATCGCCCTGACAGGGGGCGCAAAGCCGGAGCAACAACAAAGAGGCACAAAAGGACAAAGAAAAAGCCCCCCAAGATAAAATCCCGAGAGGCCGCTTCCGTATTCACACCCTGAATCTGCCTTGAAAGTTGACAGCTGTCAACAATCGCCTTGCTTGGTGGGCCGATAAACTTTGCCCAGTGAAATCATATGCAACACATTTCAACGACGCCCTTCGGGCAGCGGGCGGTATCGGCTGGCTTATTGGCAACGCAGGCGTTGGCGCAAAAGGCCCCTGCCCTGCCATCGATTGATAAATACAGCGTCCTGGATGATCTGCGTGATGCGCGAATGTATTTTGGCTTGTCTGATCGCGACTTGGCGGTTTTGGCGGCCTTGCTTAGCTTTTTACCGTCGCGTCAGGTGTCGCAAGATGTGGCAACGTTGGTCTATCCGTCCAACCGGGTGTTGTCAGAACGCGCCCACGGCATGGCAGAAAGCACACTGCGGCGTCATCTGGCGCATCTGGTAAATGCAGGCGTTATCCTGCGTCACGACAGCCCGAACGGCAAACGCTATGCGGCGCGAAACTATCAGGGTGAAGTCGTTCGCGCGTTTGGTTTTGATCTGCGCCCCTTACTGGTGCGTGCGGCTGAGATCGCGCACAAAGCTGGCGAAGCCCGCGAGATGGCGTTCGCGCACAAGCGTTTGCGCGAAGACGTTGTGCTGCGGCTGCGGGACGCCTGCAAGCTGATTGAATACGGGATTGATACGGAGCCGGACAAGGACTGGGAAGACCTCATTTTACTTTCCACAGGGCTACGAAAGTCATTGCGGCGCGTGCTCGATATAGCCGTGTTAGAGACGATGTTGAGTGAAACAGTGTCTATGCTGCGCGTCATTCACGTCTTGTTGCGTCAGTCAAATACAATAGAAATGAGCGGCAGTGACGTTCAAAATGAGCGGCACTATCAGAATTCAAATAAAGAACACTCTGATCTTGAATCTTGCGCAGAAGGGCGCGCGAGTGTTGAACGGCCTGCTCCGAATACAGGCGAGGACTATGTTGCACCAACGGAGCCAAATCTGCCGCTTGGTTTGGTCCTAAAAGCCTGCCCCGATATCCTGCCTTACGCTAAGGACGAGATTCACCATTGGCACCAATTGATCGCAACGGCGTCAACCGTTCGAGGCATGATGGGGATCAGTCCGCATGCTTGGCAACAGGCCCAAGACACGATGGGTCCAGCCGTGGCTGCGATTACTTGTGCGGCAATTCTTCAGCGGGTTTCGGACATTCGCAGTCCCGGTGGATATCTGCGCGCTTTGACCCTGCGCTGTGAAACCCAAGGGTTCAGTCCTGGTCCAATGATCATGGCGCTGTTGAACGGGGGGACTGCGCAGGCGGCATAAGGTTGGTGCAGCTTGCCGAGGTTTGATGTGTTGACAGCTGTCAACTTTTTGATTTTGACCTGCCACGCCCTGCGCGATCGGCGTGTTGCTATTAATCCACAGCCCATAGCATGCGCCCGTTTTACTGAAACAAATGTTGCTGCACCCTGAATAAAGTGCATTCTGTGGCGAATATCCGCCGAAATTATGCGGGCCAAAACTTATCACTATTCGATTTTCAATGATTATTGTCCGCCACCGATGGCCAAAGGGTTTTCTTATGTTCCGTATTCAAGCAGAAATTTTCAATTGTCTTGCTGGTTTGAAATCACTGCTCGGGCGCGGATTAATCCTTTCGCTGATCTGGATGCTAGGGGCCGCGCAAGCCAGCGCGCAGGTGCCGACCTTCACCCAGGAATTTACTCCCGCGACGATCAACACGGGCCAAAACAGCACCATCCGGTTTACATTCACCAACCCTGCGGCGACGGGTGGTGTCTCGAGCTTGAATTTGCCAGGAACGTTGCCAGCTGGCCTGACCGTTTCAGGGGCAGGAACAACAACATGTGCTGGGACCAGTCCTGGTAACGTTAATGCACCAACCGGTGGAACCAGTTATCAAGTCAGCGCTTTTGGGTTCGATTTTGCGGGTTTCAATGTTCTTGATGCCGGTGAATCCTGTATTGCCGAAATTCCGGTGGTTGCGAATGCAGTTGGGACCGTCACAAGCACCTCAGGCGATTTGACCTATTCCTCGACTTCGCAGGGGAACAGCCAAAACGCGGGTACGGCCACAGGAACGCTTACAGTTGCGGGTCCATTGATTGGCGCGCCATATTTAACGCGTGAATTTTTGACCGACCCCATCGCAGTAAGCGCGGGCAGTGTTCAGGTCCGCTATAACATCCAAAGCGGCGAACGCAGTGCCACGACCACAAACATCACGTTGTCAGATAACATCACGAACACTGTCGCGCTTGCCGGCGCAATGTCTGCTGGTTCCAACACCTGCGGCGGGTCGTTTTCTGTCACGGGTGGCAACACGTTTGTATTGACCGGTGCCAGCCTTGCGCCCGAAGCATCCTGTAGCTTTGTCGGCACGGTCGACATTTCCGGTGTGGCGGCAGGCGATTATGCCGGTTCGACGGGTCCCGCCACGGGCGATGTGTCAGGTGCCACTGTCACCAGCAACCTTGCGTATTCCACGATCCAGATTTTGCAAGATGCCGCACCGTCTATGACAATGTCGTTCACGGATACAGCTGCAGGCAGTGCGACAACAGGCACGATCACGTTTACAAATTTGGCGGCGAACGCGCTGACAAACGGTGAGTTCACGATCCCGGTTTCGCCACCACTGCCTAATTCGACCACAATTACGTTTCCTGCCACGCCGTGCGGGCCAGGATCATCCGTGAGCAGAATATTCCCTTCAACAGGTGCGGAATCGATCCGGTTTACAGGCGGAAGTCTGGCCGCGTCTGCGTCGTGTACATTCAGCTTTGATATTACCATTCCGTCGGGGTACCCAGCGGGCGCTGAGACGTTTTCCAGTGATGAACCAACCGGTACTATCAGCGGCGCCACATTGTCTGGGGCACCGACATCGGCGACATTCACTGTGGGGTCCGGCCAAAGCGCGTCCTTCAGCAAAAGCTTTTCCGGTGACACATCACCAGGTGGCACCGTTGATCTGACGTTCGAAATCACGGCTGCGGGTGACAACACTGCGGCGATGACCGGATTGGCGTTTACCGATGATGTAAATGCGATGCTGTCGGGTGTGACGGGCCAGTCGGGAACTGCAACTGATACTTGCGGCGGTACGCTAACCGGATCGTCGACCCTGTCTTATTCCGGTGGTTCGCTTGCGGCGGGGGCCAGCTGTGCCATCACGGTGACGTTGGATATTCCTGCGGCGGCCGCGTCCGGCACATACACCAACACGACCAGCGAATTGACCGACACTGCAGGTGGAACATACGGGACCGCGTCAAGTAGCTTGAGCGTCTCAAGCATTGCGATCGGGCTTGAGTTTACCGACGATCCGGTCATCGCGGGCGCTGTTGCAACATTGGTGTTCACGCTCGAAAACCAAAGCGCGTCTGCTGCAACGTCGGCGTCCTTCACGTACAAAATGTCCAGCCCTTCGGGCCTTGTGAGCAACGGAACCCCTGCGTCCTCGTGCGGCGGGTCGTTTTCCGGCACCACGTTCTTGGTCTTGTCAGGTGGTACGATTCCGGCCAGCGGGTCGTGTACGATCACGGTCGATGTTGACGTAAGCACGTCAGTTGCCAGCGGTACGTATTCGACATCCACATCCCAGCTGAGCGCTGTTGTGAACGGATCATCTATTGCGGCCCCGGCGGCGTCGGGCGCGTTGGTTGTTGAAACGGCGACCTTGTTGGTGTCAGAAACATTCGACAGCTCGACGTTGGCGGGTCAAACGGTTGTTCACAGCTATACGATCGAAAACCAAAGCGGCGCTGCGGCGACTGCGATCACGCTTGACGGTGATTTGACGACCTTGGTATCGGGTGCCACGTTTGCGTCGACCGGCACAAATTCGTGTGGATTTGTTGCAGGTGCTACTGGCGGCACGGCAATTTCGTTGACGGGTGGCACGCTTGCGGCGGGCGCGTCGTGTAACGTCGATCTGAACTATGCTATTCAGGCGGGCACGGCTGCGGGGTCTTATCCTTATTCGGCGACCAACGTCACGGGCACTGTTGGCGGTTTGGCCGTCACGGGCAATGATTCAGCCTCGACTTTGGTTGTGGCAGCCAGCGGTGCTGCCACGTTCACCAAATCGTTTTCTCCGACCCTGATCAATGTTGGCGGGTCCAGCACATTGACCTACACCATCGACAATCCAGTTGGCGGCGTTGGTCTAAGCAATCTAGAGTTTCTGGACAATATTGGCGGCACGATCACCGGATCGACCGTGTCCAACCTACCGGCTGCCGGCCTTTGCGGCGCGGGATCCAGCCTGTCGGGCACATCGTCACTGACCTTGACTGGCGGTATTTTGGCTGCGGGATCCAGCTGTACATTCAGTGTGACTGTCACGGTTGATGCAAGCGGGGCAGGCGGGTCGTTTGCAAGCGCCACCAGCGTCCTTAGCGACAACGGCCTGACCATTGCGGCAGCGGCAACCAGTACTTTGAACGTTAATGTTAGCCCACCGCTGTTTTCCCAATCCATCGCGCCTGCATCAATCCAGCAAGGCCAGTCATCTGTCGTCACCTACACCATCAACAACGCAGCGGGCACCGCGGCTGTTTCCGGCATTTCGTTCACCGATAGCGTTCCGACATCGGCCACAATCGCGACGACACCTGCGGCAGCCAATTCATGTGGCGGCGCGTTTTCTGCGGCAGCAGGCGGCACCGGCATTTCGCTGAGCGGCGCAAGCATTGCGGCAGGGGCATCCTGTACAATCACCGTACCAGTTACATCTGTAACTGTAGGGGCTGCGACCAGCACATCCAGCGTTCTGACAACAGCCGTCGGCAACAGCCCTGCGGTTTCCGGAACCCTGACCGTGAACAGCGCACCTGCCCCGACGTTCACGACAGTGTTCACACCAAACAGCATCGTCGAAGGTGCACAATCTGTTGTCAGCTATACCATCAACAACACCGCTTCGCTGGTTGATGCGACATCGCTTAGCATGACCAACACTCTGCCATCGGGCGTGTTTTTCACGACGAGCTCTGGCGCAAGCACAACATGTGCCGGCGGAACGCTGAGCGCCGCACCGGGCAGCAGCACCCTGACGTACACAGGCGGCACGATCGCCACGGGTGCCACCTGTACGATCAGTGCTGGTGTCAGTTCGATTGAAAATGCGACCTATGCCAATACCACCGGCGCCCTAACGTCATCCCAAGGCAGCAGTGGCACGGCGTCTGACACGCTTTCCGTCACGCAAACCCCAAGCCCCCTGACGTCTTTGGCCTTGGCACCAACAACAGTTGCACAGGGTGGTGTATCGCAAATCACCTATACGATCGATAACACTGCCGGTTTGATTGACGCCACGAACATGAGCTTTACGAACGCATTCCCAGGATCTCAAAACATGGCTGTGGCGCCGACACCTGGCGTCGTCAACGGATGTGGCGGGACGTTCACGGCAACTGCTGCCGCAAGTTCTGTCGCGCTGTCGGGCGGCATTGTCGCAGCCGGAGCAACCTGTACTATTGCGGTAAACGTGCGCGGCCTCAAGACGGGTGTACACAACAATATACCGACGCCTTTGGTGACTTCATTTGGTACAGGTGGCACATTTGGATCTGCGGCGTTGACCGTCACGGCGGCGCCAGCACCGTTGGTCACGCTGGCATTCGCCCCAAGCACGGTTTTGCAAGGCGAAGGCACACGCGTAACGCTGAACGTTGATAACTCTGGTTCATTGGTGTCTGCGGACACACTGGCCTCAAGCTTGGTCTTTCCAGCCGGTATTTCACTGGCACCGGCCAGCAACGTGGTAAGCGATTGTGCAGGCGGTAGCTTCTTGTCGATTGCAGGTGGTCTGAGTTTTGCGGCGAACTCCCTCGCGGCAGGGGCAAGCTGTGGCTTTTCGTTTAACGTGATCACCGCCGACGCTGGCAACACCACGATGACCACCGCAGATGTAACATCAAGCTTGGGCAATTCTGGTCCGGCGTCTGGTATATTGGCGATCACACCAGCGGCGATCCCGACATTTACCAAAGCGTTTGATACGGCCAGCATGGTCCAAGGCGCTGTCAGCAAGCTGACCTTTACCATCAACAACGCGACGGCATTGGTTTCAGCATCAGGCGGCGCATTCACCGATACGTTCCCGACAAATATGACAGTGGCCGCAACGCCAAACCTGACATCCAGCTGTTCGCCAGCGGGGTCTACCCCTGGCACATTTGCAGGCGCAGCAGGCGCAGGGGCTGTGACGCTCAGTGGCGCAACAGTAAGCGCCGGCGCGAGCTGTACTTACAGCGTTGACGTGACAGTGGCGGCCAGCGGATCGTTTACCAACACATCAGGTGCCTTCACATCATCCCTGCGCGACAGCGCCGCGGCTGTTGCATCGATCAACATCACGGCCGCAGACGTTCCGGCGTTTTCCAAAGCCTTCGCACCCGTTAGCGTCGTGCAAGGCGGCGTGTCGACATTGACCCTGACGATCAACAACGCAACCGCGTTGGTCGCGGCATCAGCTGGTGGCGTGACGGATACATTCCCGGCGGGGATGGTGGTGGCTGCAACGCCAAACATCACCTCTAGCTGTTCCAACGGCGCATCGGTGACCGGCACTGCAACTGGCGCTGCAGGCGCGGCGGCCTTGGGCATTTCAGGCGTGACAGTGGCGGCGGGTGATACCTGTACCTACAGCGTCGATGTCACGGCAGGATCGGTCGGATCGTTTGTAAACACATCGGGTGATTTCACATCGTCCCTGGGCAACAGTGGCATTGCAACAGCCACGCTGACCACAACCGCTGCGGCGCAACCAACCTTGGCGCAATCCCTCGCGCCTAGCAGTATTGCACGGGGTGGCGTGTCCACGCTTAGCCTTGTTGCTGACAATTCCACGGCGCTGGTTTCGGCCACTGCAGGTGTGATCGGCGCATCGTTCCCGACGGGTCTGGTGATTGCGGATACGCCAAACCTGACATCCAGCTGTACCACGGCGGGATCTGTCACAGGCACCAGCACTGGCGCGGCGGGCACTGCGACCTACGGCGTGTCGGGCATGACGTTAGAAGCGGGCGCGACCTGTACCTATACCGTCGATGTGACTGCGGCGAACGCGGGTGCACTTTCGATCCCTGCGTCCACGTTTACCTCTAGCCTTGGGGGCATCAATGCGGCGGCTGTCACACTGACAATCACGGAGGCACCCGAGCCAACGTTCAGCAAAGCGTTCGGTGCATCCAGCATCGTTCAAGGCGGCGTGACATCGCTGACCTTTACCATCGACAACACCACGTCGTTTGTGGATGCAACGGCTGTCGGATTTGGCGACACGTTCCCGACCGGCATGTTTGTGGCGACCCCTGCAAACGCTGCCAGCACATGTACAGGCGGCACGGTCACGGCAACTGCTGGTGACGGCACCATGAGCTATTCTGGCGGCACGGCGACCACGGCGACCAGCTGTACTGTGTCAGTGGATGTGACCTCGAGCACGATCGGCGCGTTGAACAACGTGTCTGATGCGTTGGTGTCATCATTGAACATCTCTTCAGCACCAACCGCCGCGGCGACGTTGACGGTTACAGCGGCGCCAATCCTTGGCCTTGCAAAAACCTATACGCCAAACACAGTTGCCCAAGGGGCCACGACAACAGCAACGTATGTCATCGACAACACAGCCGCTTTGATCAATGGCACAGCAGTTGCCTTTAGTGATGCGCTGCCAACCGGTGCCGTAATCGCGACGCCAAACGGTGTCACCAACACTTGCGGCGGTGCCCTTGTGGCAGCGGCAGGCGGAACATCCGTGGCACTGACGGCCGCAGGTATCCTTGCAGGCGCAAGCTGCCAGATCGAGGTCGACATTGTTGCGACTGAAATCGGCAGCACGGTAAATAGCACGTCGGACCTGACGTCGGCAGAATTTGTCACCACATCTGGCGTGTCCGCGTCGCTGGCCGTGACTGCCGCACCTGCCATCGTGTTCACCAAAGGATTTGGCGCGGCGACAATTGCGCAGGGCCAGACTGTGACACTGACACACACCATCGATAACACGGCGGCGTTGATTGGTGCGGACACCCTCGCGTTTACGGAATCGCTTCCGGCGGGGGCCAGCATCGCGACGCCAACAAATGCCGCGACGACCTGTACCAACGCGACCCTGACGGCGGTTGCGGGTGCCAGTACGTATCAATTGACCGCAGGCGAAGTCGCTGCGGGTGCGACCTGTACTGTCAGCGTTGATGTTACGGCGGTTAATATCGGAACGGTTGCGACCACGGGCGGCGATCTGACGTCAAACCGTGCAGCAGTTACACCGGCACAAGTCTCGTTTGACGTGACGGCGGCGACAGGCCCGACCTTCGCCAAGGCATTTTCACCGGCAAGCATGTCGCAAAACGGGATCAGCACGCTGACGCTTACCATCGACAACTCGGCCACGTTTGTAGATGCCGAAACCGCAGCGTTCACCGATACGTTCCCGGCTGGAATGACTGTGGCTGCGGTGCCGAACCTGTCGACAACCTGTACGGGCGGCACGCTTTCGGGCGCGGCTGGCGGCGCATCTGTCGGATATTCTGGCGGAACCATTGCGGCCACGGCGATCTGTGTTGTGCAAGTCGACGTGACCTCGAACACCGTCGGGGCGGCCAACAACGTCACGGGCGATCTGACAACCAGCTTGGGCAACAGCGGCACAGCCAGCGCAACCCTGACCGTGCAAGCGGCCACGGCGCCTGTCTTTACCAACGCGTTTTCACCAGCCCAAATTGTTCCGGGCGGCACCACAACATTGGTGTTCACAATCAGCAACGCGGCGAACTTTGTCCAAGTCGGATCAGTTGGCTTTAGCGCGACATTGCCTGCGGGCCTGACGGTTTCAAACAGCGGGTTCAGCACCACATGCGGCGGATCAGTTTCTGCGGCGACAGGATCTGGCGCGATCAGCCTGTCCGGTGGCACGGTTGCATCCGGTTCTAGCTGTACGGTTTCGGTGCCTGTGACGGCGCCTAATCTGGGCACGCTTGGCGCTGTTTCGGGGGCGTTGACCTCGCAATTTGGCGGATCGAGCCTAAGTTCGGGCGGTTCTGCACCTTTGGTTGTTGCCGCCGATCCAGAAGGCCGCGTGACGTTCATCCAGCAATCGCCAACAGATGCAACGTTCAGCTTTGCCTCTTCGGCAGCGGCGCTGAATTTCGCAATCACGACCTCAGGCGGTACGGGCAGTTCAGGGCAGCTATCGGTCCTGGCGGGCACGTATACGATTACGCAAACGCGTCCTTCGGGCTTTGGCAACACAACGCTAAGCTGTTCGGACAACGACAGCACCGTGGACGTTTCAAACGGGGTTGTGACCCTGCGGCTGGCCGCTTTGGAAAATGTGACTTGTACGTTTAACAGTGGCAATTCGGCGCAATTGGCCAGCGAGACAGTCAATTCGTTCCTGAACCGTCGTAACAACCTGATCCTGTCAAATGGCCCGACACGCGCACGTCGTTTGTCGCGCCTGAACCAAGGGATCGGGACCAGCGAAACGCTATCGTTCCAAACCGGCGATTTGAAATCGATGTCGCCTGTTAACTTTAACCTGTTGTCGATCGGGTCGGGCAACTACAGCCTGTCCACATCCCTGAGCCAAGTCGAGCGGGCAGGGACCATGTTTGCCCTCGCGCATGACGGCGACGACGATTACACAACCACCCTCAAAAACCGTCGCTTTGATGTCTGGTTCGAGGCGCATTATTCAAAGTTCAGCGCGTCACAAGGATCGGGCGGCCACTTTGGCATCGCGTATTTCGGGGCTGATTATCTGATCACGAACGATGTGCTTGCCGGCTTTATGCTGCAATTCGACAGCCTTGAGGACATCACACCAACAACGTCGGTTGATGGCACGGGTTGGATGGCCGGACCGTATGTGACCGCGCGTCTTGCCCCGAACCTGATCTTTGACGGGCGCCTTGCCTATGGTCAGTCGAACAACGATCTGCGCACCAGCCTAAGCAGCGGCAATTTCGACACTGATCGTTGGTTGGTGGATGTGAACCTGTCGGGTAATTTCGATTACAAAGACTGGGTGATTTCGCCAAATCTGAACATCAGCTACATCGAAGATCGTCAACATGCGTTCACCGATTCACTCAGCGTTGTGGTGCCGGAACAGACTGTTTCGTTAGGGCAGATCAAGTTCGGTCCGACCTTTAGCACATCGTATGTGACGACCAATAAAATGACCGTACAGCCGTCATTTACGCTGAACGGGATCTACAACTTTGGCAATCGTTCGGGGCCGTTGATTACGAACAACACCGCGGATGAAACCAATGGTTTCCGTGGTCGGGTCGAGGCGGCAGTCAAGCTGACCAACCGCCATGGCACGCAGGTTGATCTGGGCATGAACTATGATGGTATCGGCAAATCAGACTTTGAAAGCTGGGGCCTGAAGTTCGGATTGCGCATTCCGCTGCAGTAGGTTCTTGACCTGCCGCAAACCTGAATGCTTACAAAACCAGGTCCTGAGCGTAGATGTTCAGGACCCATTCCGGCAACTGCGGCAAGGCAAATTGCAATGATCCCGCGCTAAATGTCAGTGCCCTTTGTGGTGGCTGGTTCAGGCGTGAATTGTCGAAAACATGGCCAACGTCGCTTTGCAAAATTGCTTGGCGGATCAAGGGGCCACTGCGGTCATAGCGGTTTCTGATTTTTTCTTCGGGCACCGGATGGCCGCCTTCTTTGACCCGTTCGCCAACGCGCGACACCGATAAATCCGGATGTTCGACGCTGATGTGAAACGTCATCACGCGGTAGCCCCGGGTTTTTGCGTCGGTGATCAGGTCTAACTTTGACGGGTGCGAAAACACGGTTTCTGTTGCGAAACTTTTGCCAGCGTTCAGCAGTGCGGCGCGTCGATCTGCTGCAATTTGCGCCGCCTCGTAGGCTGCGTTTACATCGTTGTTTTGCAATTCGTCGCGCTGAATCACATCCGCATTGATGAACGGCACTGCGAATTTAGGCGCGATGCGGGTTTCGTACAGGGTGGATTTTCCCGACCCGTTTGGGCCAGCAAGCATGACCAACGTCGGGCGTGGGGCAGGGGCCATTATTCGGCAGCGGCCGCGTGATAAACCAAATCACCCTTGTCATTCAGACCAACACCACGCCCAAGCTGACGGCGGTTTTCGAAAAATGCCTGTTCTTGCGGGGTCGGTTCTGTGACGTCGTCGGAAAATTGCGCAAACCAGACTTCTTGTTCCTCGGCGCTTAATGTGTCTGGTGATTTTTCGCCAATCAGGGCTGCGTTGATGTGCTGATAATCAAACGCGCTTGAATTTTCGATGGCCCGCCCAATGTTGATCCAATGGGTGATTTGTCCGGCCACAGATCGACTTTGAAGACCGGATTCACGACGTACAACCGACATGACGTCGTCCGCAAGTTTGACAGATTGGGCCATGATGCCTCCGCTATATAGGATAGGTGGCAAAATGCCACCCTGTGATATATATGGGGATGAATTTGTTAATGTCCAGTAAATTGCAGGCGCCGATGTGTGGATCGGCCATTTGCAGTCATTGAAGTCGCGCGTCGATTTAGATACCCGCTGTGCATGAAATACCTAATTTTATTCATCCTGACGCTGGCCGGAATTTACTGGTTAAGCGAACAAGAACCATCCCGCGTTGTGGCATCAGATGACATTTATGTTGTCGATGGGGATACGATCAAAATTGACGGCGAAAGCTATCGATTGATGGGTTTTGACACGCCTGAAACGTATCGGTCAGAATGTGCAAGCGAACTCGCGCTCGGAAATAAAGCGACAGCGCGGTTGCGCGAATTGATTGATCAGGCTGCAAAAATCACCATGAACGTCGAAAAGGGCCATGACAAATATGGCCGCTGGCTCACCACTTTGGCTGTTGATCAAAAAGACGTGGGCGACCTGCTGATCAACGAAGGATTGGCGCGGCGATACACCGGCGGCACCCGTCGCGCGTGGTGTTCAGGGTAAATGCGCCTCTAGGCCTTTGATCAGGACGTTTAGCCCAAATTCGAAATCCGCGTCCGGGTCTGAATGGGCGATTTCTTCGATCAAGCTGGACATTGACGGGTAGGGGCCTTGGCTCAGGCTTTGGGTTAATTCGGCGCGGTCATCAGGGTCGAGCCAGCCTGAGATTTCATCAACTGCAAATGCCTCGGAATAGGCGTATAAAATGCGCATCGATTGCACAGCCATACGGGGCGCAAAACCTGCCGCCAAAAGGGAGGCATAAAACGCCTCGTGAACTTTGTGTTCAGCAGAAATGCGGTGATTATAGGTTTCATAGACGCAAAACGCCCCGGGATGCTTTAGCGCAAGATTGCGAATTTCAACGCACAGATTGCGCATATCGGCTTGCCAGTTCCCGCTTGGTTTCGGGACGACAAAACCCTCCATCATCGTCTGCATCACAGCATGCAAAAGCGCCGATTTGTTCGCATGATGATGATAGATCGCCATCGGATCGACCTGTAATCTGATCGCCAGTTTGCGCATGCTAAACGCGGTTTCACCCTGTTCATCAATCATCTCTAGTGCGGCTTTTGCAATCCGGTCTTGACTGAGATTTGGCTTGGTTTTCATGCGGTCCATCTCGCGAACATTGACTGGCTCTACGGTGTAGAGTAGCGTAATTTCAGATGAATTACCAATACCTCAATCCATCCACGACGTCACGCGCAGCCCCTTTTTGTAATAAATTTCAGGTGATCCCATGAGTTTTACACGACGCACAGTTCTTGCATCAGGGGCGGCCGCACTGGCGACCCCGTTGATTTCAAAACGGGCGTTTGCCGCCAGCGTTGATGTTGTTGTGATCGGTGCGGGCGCGGCTGGTATCAGTGCGGCCCGCGCATTGACTGAAAACGGATTAAACGTGCAGGTAATCGAGGCCGACAACCGGATTGGGGGGCGCGTTTTTACCGACACAACCACCTTTGGCGTCCCCTATGATTCAGGCGCGCATTGGCTGCACTACCGCGAGGAAAACCCGCTTGTCGACTACGGGATTGAAAACGGTTTTGACCTGTACAAAGCCCCCGATGAGGAACTGTATTACGTGGGGGATCGTCCGGCATCCGACGCCGAATTGGAAACCTTTGGGGATGCCATGAAAACGGCAAACCGCGCGATGCTAAAGGCAGGTCGCAAAGGCCGCGATATCGCCGCATCCGACGTTGTGCCCGGCCTTGGCGATTGGGGCCTGACAACCAGCCTGTTCACGGGCGCTTACGAAATGGCAAAGGATCCTGACAGCTTTTCCTGCGCAGATTGGTACACGGCCGAGGACGGAACCGACTGGTATTGCCGCGAAGGGTTCGGGACTTTGTTCGCCCACAGCGCGCGCGATGTACCGGTCACGCTGAACACCAAAGCACGTACAATTCGCTGGGGCGGTCAAGGCGTCGAGGTCGACACAAACAGCGGCACATTGCGCGCGCGCGCAGTCCTCGTCACGGTATCGACCGGCATTTTGGCAAGTGGCGATATCAAGTTTGATCCACCGCTACCCGACAAAAAACAAGAGGCCGTGAATGCCCTGAAAATGGGTCACTATCATCACGTCGCGCTGCATCTGAAAGACAACTTTTTTGGAACCGCAGAAGATGGATATTTTGGCTACAAAGTCACCGAAGGCACGTTGGGCGCACCCAAAGGTTTTGGCGCATTGGTTGACGCGTGCGGGCACGGCATAACCTACTGCGACATCGGCGGCTCCTTTGCTAAGGAAATGTCGCAGCAGGGCAATGCGGTGATGTATGATTTTGTCATTGGCGAACTAAAAGGCATGTTTGGGTCGCAAATCGAAAATGCGGTCATCAAAAGTGATACCTTTGACTGGACCAAAAATCCGTTAACCCAAGGGGCCTACGCGTCTGCTGAACCGGGTGGCGCATGGTCGCGCGCTGAACTTCGCCGGCCCGAAGCAGAGCGGCTGTGGTTCGCAGGTGAAGCCACCAGTACAGACGATTGGGCCACCGTTGCAGGTGCCCATAAATCTGGTCTGGCCGTGGCTAAAAAGATCGCAAAAGACCTGTAACGCGCGCAGTAAGCATCGCGCGCGTCGCGGCGCTTTTACAAAACTTTGGCGATGACTTTTGCCGCCTTGCGCCCGCTTTCGTAGGCGCCATTCACCAGTGCGGATCGGTTGCCGCCCATCGCTTCGCCTGCGAAAAACAGTTTTTCTGCGATGGTTTCTGACAAAATGTCGCGCGCGCCGTGGCTGCCTGGGCGCAGGGCTGAATAGGCACCGTGCGTAAGCGGGTTCGAGGCCCATTCTGTGGCGATGCCCTTGATGAAATGCTTGCGCGCGTCGCTGCCGACTTGTTTCACCATTTCGTTTAGCGCGAAATCTACTGTGGCTTCTGGCCCTTCGCGTGACAGTTCCCAACCGAACGCGCCGCCGATATTTCCGAACACATAATCGTAGCCAAATGGCCACGTGATAAAGAAACACGCGCGGGTCGGGGACACGTCTGGGATGTCGTAGCTCATCCAATCGTTGTCGTGCAGCCCTAGTCGCGCGCCGTCAAACAGCAACGGGACTTTGACCAACAAGCCCATGGGCAAATCGGCGATTGCTTGTTGTTTTACCACAGGCAGGGCGGGTTTGAACCGGATCGCGCCAGCTGCCAAAACGCCGGTTGAAACTGTCACCAAACAGGCGCGCGCGGTGATCGTACCAGCGGATGTTTCGACGGTGACACCGCTGCCTGTTGAATCCACAGACGTGACCGTGGTGTTGAGCGAAATTGGCAGGCCTTTGGCGCGGGTTGCGACAACTGTGCCCAAACCTTCAGCGACGATATAGCTGGGCTGATCGCTTGCAGAAATGTAGTCATCCAAGGTCGAGATGTCCTCGTAATCCATCCCGTAATCCATTGGCCCCATCCATGCTTTTGCCGCGCCTAAGAACGGTAAACCTTGTGGGATGACGTCATCGCCGGGCACGTCGAACCCTTTTTTGCCGGCTTTGCCCATGGCCTTTTCGACCTTTTCGCCCGCAGTTTCGTAAGCGTCCAATTCGTCTGGCGTGGCGCGTCTGCCATCAACAAAAAGGGCTGTGTCGCGGTTGGTGTGATCGACCAGCGTAAAGCCACCCTTGCGCGCAATTTTGGTAAACCGGTTCTTTTTCGCACCCGAAATCCAAGAGCACCCCATGTCTACGGGCACGCCAAAACTTTCCGATTGGGTCCATGCGCGCCCGCCGACGCGGTTGTCCGCCTCGACGATAATGACGGAATGACCCGCCTTGATCAGTTTGCGCGCCGCGCCAAGACCCGCAGCACCGGCACCGATGATTACAACGTCAGGATTGGTCGGGAAATCGGTGGTCAGGGTCATGGTAATGCTCCGGTTTTGCGGGGATCAAATCGTATGGGTTGTGGTTGGCAAATCACAGGTCGTGACCAGCAGGCGGGTGTTGGCGGCGATGGCCCAGGCTAGATCATTTCCGGGCAGCAGATAAAAGCTGTCGCCTTGCACAAAACTGCCATTGGGCAGGTCTGCGAATGTAACACTGCCTTGCATCACATGGATCAGATGGCGTCCGATGTGCGGTGCTGGGCCCTGCTGTTTTTCTGCGTATGTATCGGTGCAAACACGCATGCGATCGTCGTGATTCACAAAGTGGGTGACGCGCGTCGACAAAGCACCCGAAGGTGTCGGCGTGATCGCATCAAGCGGTGGAACGGTGATACGGTGCAGCGTGGAATTGTCCGCATCCCCCGGCGTGTCGCCGTCCAAAATCATGAATATTTTACGCACGGTGCCCGGCATCACCCACTGACATTTCAGTCCTTTTGGGATGATAAATGCCTCGCCTGCATCAACCGTGATTTTGGTGTCATCGGGCATAATCATGTCGACGTGGCCGTCTAGCAGCAGCATGAATTCATCCACGGGGTAGGGCGCAGGTTTATCGACAAACGCTGTGCAATCCCAAACGCCAACGGAATAATCTGTCGGTTCGTCTTCGTCATATAGATGCCCGTGTTGAACAGGATTTCCTGATACCAAATCATCAGGGTTCATAGCAGGCCATAGGGTCAATCCTGCGCCATTCGGACCATTATTCTCGATTCGATTCACATAGTTCGTAATGGGCATATGGGTCTGTCCTTTGTGTCTGCCCAACAAATGGGCGTTCGGTGGCGGCGTGATTTCTATATAAATAACAACGTGATGCGGCGGAATTCGACGATGCGCGCGCTGCTTTTGAACGATCAACTTATCATGAAACTTGACCTGTAAAAAGACTGTGCGCAATATGAATGAATAACTATTCAGTCGATTTTTGTAAATCTCACTCTGGGTGAATTGGAAATTCGACACACGCGCACCGTGCGGCATGTGCCTGCCAAAAGCGCCAAAACCGGGAGAGATTCTAATGGACGTTGTTGATCATCTAAATGCTGTGCGGCGCGGGAAATTATCACGCAGGGCCTTCACTCAGACTTTGTTGGGGGCGGGCGTCGGCATGATTGCGACACCAATGACGGCAAACAAACTTTTGGCGCAAGAAGGTGAACAAGGCACGATATTTACGTGGGGTGGCTACGACGTTGCAGAACTGTACGGCAACTACGAGGCGGCCAACGGGGCGATGCCGAATTTCGCGATTTTTGGTGGCACCGAAGAAGCGCTGACCAAGATGCGCGGCGGGTTCACGCCAGACGTTGTGCACCCCTGCAATGCGGGCCTAACGCGATGGGTCGACACCGGCATGTTCCAACCAATCGACACATCGCGTTTGTCGAATTGGGGCGATGTCATTCCCGAACTTGTATCCATGCAAGGCAACGATGCAGGCGACGGCAAACCGTGGTTGGCACCCTTTGATTGGGGCGGCACATCAATCACCTACCGCACCGATCTGTTCGAAGTCGAAGGCGAAGAAAGCTGGGACATGCTGTGGGACGAACGGTACGCAGGCCAGCTGGGTTCTTTGGCATCCGGCGGCGACGCGTGGTGGTGTGGCGCGATCAAAGCGGGCGTTGATTTCAAAGACATCGGTACTGAGTCAGCGTTTGCAGAAATCGCAAAAGTCATGCGTGCACAGCGTCCGCTGATCCGGGTTTACACCGATGATACGACGACGTTGGAACAGGCCCTGTCGTCAGGCGAAATGGCGGCCGCGATGACGTGGAACAGTTCTGCTGTGGCGTTGGCCGCCGAAGGTATTCCTGTCCGTTTTGCCCAGCCAAAAGAAGGCACGCTGACGTGGGTCTGTGGCCTGATGGTACACAAAGACGCCCCGAACCTTGATCGCGCCTACGAGATTATCGACAGCTTGCTGAGCGTCGAGGCCGGCAAATTCATGATCAACGATTACGGTTACGGCCACTCAAATGCGCGCTCGTTTGATGAATTTGACGCCGAAACGCTGACATCATTGGGTCTTAGTAAAAATCCGGCTGAGATTTTGGGATCCGGTCACTTTATGATCCCGCAATCACAGGGCTGGGAAACCCAAATGAACGAGACCTTCGAGATGATCAAGGCAGGGTTCTGATCCGATGCGCATAAACGCAAAACGGGCAATCACCACATGACCGATATCACCACCAGCACCGCGCGACCGTCAAAACCTGGACTGTTCGCGCGGGTGCAGCGCAGTGAACCGTTGCGGGGCTATGCCTTGTTATCGCCTGCGCTGCTGGTGTTGATTGTCGGTGTTGTTGTGCCGTTTTGCATTCTTCTTGCGATGAGCTTTTGGTCGCGGATCGGGTTTGATTTTGACACCACACTGACCACTGCAAACTATGCGCGCACGATAAACGAGCCGATCTTTGGCGTGTTTTTGATGCGTTCATTTTGGGTGTCCGGGATTGCCACAATCTCGACCGTGCTGCTGTGTTATCCGATGGCCTACTACGTCGCGTTTCACGTTCATCGTAACAAGATGGTGTGGATCGTGCTGATGACTTTGCCGTTCTGGACCAGCTATTTGCTGCGGGTTTTTTCGTGGAAAGTGATCCTTGGCTACGAAGGTGTTATCAATTCGTCCTTGATCGGAATGGGGATGATCGAAAAGCCGCTGGAATTTCTACTATATAGTCAGACGGCGGTTGTTATTACGCTTGCGCATGCCTGGGCTGCCTTTGCGATTTTGCCGCTGTATGTGTCGCTGGAAAAAATTGACCGATCCCTATTAGAGGTGGCGGCGGATTTGGGCGATGGCCCTGTGCGTCGTTTCCTGCGCATCACTTTGCCGTTGTCGATGCCCGGTGTGATTGCTGCGACCTTCTTGATTTTCATCCCGACCACCGGCGATTACATCACGCCCGCGTTGTTGGGGGGGCCTGATGGCGCGATGATCGGCAACCTAATTCAGCTGCAATTCGGGGCGGTTAACAACTGGCCTATGGGGGCCGCGCTGTCGATTGTTTTGACCCTTTGGATTGCTGCAATTGCGCTGGTTTTTGTATTCATCACACGACGCGCAGATCGGATGGCAGCATGAGCAAGGGCAGTTATATCGCGCGGCCAAACCGTGCTTTGCAAATCTATGCCTGCCTGTTTTTGGTGGTGCTTTATACGCCAGTGCTGTTCATTCCGTTGTTCAGCTTTAACGATTCCATCTATGTCCGGTTTCCGCTGCAAGGGTTCACGACCAACTGGTATGTCGATCTGATGAACCGCCCCACGGTGTGGAAAGCGATGTGGAATTCGGTGCGTGTCGGGATTTTTGTGTCAATAATTTCCACCATTCTGGGTGTCCTCGCCGCGCGTGCGATCACCCGAAACCGGATGCCGGGCCAAAACGCGATTGTTGCGTTTGTGATGTTGCCGCTGGTCATTCCGGGCATCATTTTTGGGGTCTCGTTGTTGATCTTGTTCAGCCGTTTGGGCATTCCGCTGTCGCTATATACTGTCGCGTTCGGGCACCTGATTGTTTGCATGCCCTTTGCCATCGCGACACTGTTGCCGCGTTTTGAAGGTATGGATCGCTCAATGGAGGAAGCCTCGGCTGATCTGGGCGAAAACGGGTGGTGGACGTTCTGGCGTGTGACGTTTCCCATCGTCATGCCGGGAATTGTCGCCAGTTTGCTGCTGACATTTACCGTGTCGTTTGACGAATTCATCATGGCGTTTTTCCTGTCCAGTACGGATGCGACTTTGCCGATGTACATCTGGTCACAACTGCGTTTCCCCCGCGAATTTCCCTCGGTCCTCGCCTTGTCCTCCTTGATTTTGCTGGTTTCTTTTGCGCTTGTTTTCATCGCGCTATGGATCGGCAAACTGGGATTGGTCGATGACGAAGATAACTAAAGCAAGGAGAATACCCCACGCCATGAGCCCCTTACCCCCAATCATTTCCGTGCAGCAAGTTGGCAAATCCTACGGCACATTCCGCGCTATTGAAAATATCTCGCTTGATATCAAACACGGCGAATTTTTCTCTCTGCTTGGCGCGTCAGGCTGTGGCAAGACGACGTTGCTGCGCATGTTGGCGGGGCTCGAAGACGTCACTGACGGCGAAATTGTGATCGACGGTGAGCCGATGTCGGATGTGCCGCCGTTCCAGCGTCCGGTGAATATGGTGTTCCAGAGTTATGCGATTTTTCCGCATCTGAATGTGCGCGATAATATCGGGTACGGGTTGCGCAAACAAAAGCTGCCAAAGGAAACGCGCCACGCGATGATCGACGAAATGCTGGATCTGGTAAAACTGCAAGGCTACGGCGACAGGCGTGCGAACCAATTGTCAGGCGGGCAACGACAGCGGATCGCGTTGGCCCGTGCCCTGATTATGAAACCCAAGGTTTTGCTGCTGGATGAACCGCTCGGCGCGCTTGATAAACAGTTGCGCGAACAGATGCAGCTTGAACTGCGGCGCTTGCAAAAATCGCTGGGCATCACTTTTGTTTTTGTGACCCACGACCAAGAAGAGGCGCTGACCCTGTCGGATCGGATCGCCGTGATGTCCGGTGGTGACGTGTTGCAAGTCGACACGCCAGCCGGTCTGTACGAACGCCCCTGTAATCGCGAGGTCGCCAGTTTTATCGGCAATATGAATTTTCTGGATGCCCAGGTTGTGGCGCACGCAGACGGTATGGCGACATTGAATGTGGTTGGTTTGGGCACCGTAAACGTCCCGTCCACTGACACGACAATGACCACGGGCGACACGGCGAGCATTGGTATTCGCCCCGAAAAACTAACCGTGCATTTGGCCAAACCCGAAGGCGACGAAACCGGTGCCGACGGCATTTTGGAAATGACCACCTATCTGGGCGAACGCAGCCACTTTCACGTTCGCTTGCCGGGGGTCGATCAGACATTGGCTATCTCTGCGCAAAATAGCATTATTCAAAGTGAGACATCGGACCAAATGGCCCGGCCTGTCTGGCTGACGTGGTCGGATGGTGCCTTGCTGGTATTCAAAGACGCATAGGACGACCAAATGGAAACGCAACAAGACCTTAGACAACGCCGGTTTGCCCCAAAAGAAGTGCGCCGCCAGCAGTTGATCGAAGCAACGTTAGATAGCTTGGCTGAAAACGGCATTTCGGGCACGACCATGGCAAATGTCACAGGGCGGGCAGGGCTTTCGATCGGGATTGTCAGCTTGCATTTCAAATCCAAAGACAATTTGCTGACCTCGACATTGCGCTATTTGTCCGAAGAAATTCGCGATGCTTGGGTCAATATTTACAACGACACATCGCTGTCTGCGGCGGATCGTTTGCGTGGTCTATTGGCTGCCAGTTTCGACACTAACATTGCGTCGCACACAAAAATCGCCGTCTGGTTCGCCTTTTTTGGTGAAACAAAATACCGCCAAGTTTACCGCGATATGGTCGAAGAATTTGATGACGAACGCACAGGCGCAATCGAAGCATTATGCGCAGAAATCGTCAAAGAAGGCGCGTATGAAAACGTATCCCCCAAGATGCTGGCCACAACAATTGAATGCTTGTGCGACGGGTTTTGGCTGAACATGATTTTGTATCCAGATTGGGTTACACCCGCGATGGCGCAGAACCAGTTTAACGATATTCTGGCGCGGCATTTCCCGGCACATTTTGAATTTGCCCCACCCGCATCTGACGCCCGCGGGCTGACGTGACACGCGCATTTCCCAATCGCCGCAGCGTTATGGCAGGCATGGCGGCGTCGGCTGTCATGCCGCCCTTTGCTTTGGCGCAAACGGCGCACCCGGATGTTGTGGTGATCGGCGCGGGATCGGCAGGCATCGCGGCGGCGCGACGTGTGATTGCCAGCGGTAAAACTGTGCAAGTGATCGAGGCCGCGAACCGTATTGGTGGGCGCGCCTACACCGAAAGCGACACGTTTGGCGTGCCCTATGATCAGGGCTGCGCGTGGTTGCAGGGCCCCGCCGATCTGCCGCATGTGCAAGCCGCGCGTGATTTGGGGGCAACGTTGCACGATCACAATACGGCGCGCGACGTGTTCTATGTGGGTGATCGTCGCGCGACTTATGCTGAACAATCGCAATATGATCGTGCCTACGCCCGCCTGTACGCCGCCCTTGATACGGACAAAGACGTATCTGCCGCCCGCCTCGCCCCGCTGAATTTGCCGATGGATGCAGTTGCACAAACGTGGACCGGCCCAATGGATTTTGGGGTTGATCTGGACGCGATGTCGACCGCTGATTTCAACGCTTATGCCGACTACGACATCAACTATTTGGTGCGCGAGGGTTTGGGCACGTTGGTTGCCCATTTGGGTCGCGCCCTGCCGGTCAGTTTGAACACCGCAGCCACCGCCATTGATTGGGGGGGAAAGGGCGTGTGCGTAGAAACGACCCAAGGGACAATTCGTGCCAGCGCCGTAATCGTCACGGTATCGACGGGGGTGCTTGCGTCCGGCGCGATCCGGTTCACGCCTGAATTGCCAGTGGCCAAAAGCCAAGCCATTAGCGACGTGCCCATGGGGCTGTTGACCCGCATCGGATTGCAGTTTGACGGCGCGCGCTTTGGCCTGTCGGACAGCGATTTTCTGACCTACGCGGTGCCAAACGAAATGCCCGCGAAGGCCTGTTATTTCCTGACCTTTCCAACCGGCCACGACATCGCGGTGGGGTTCATCGGCGGGCAACTTGGCTGGGACATGGCGCAAGCAGGCGAGGCGGCGGGGATCGATTTTGCCTTGGCTGAATTTATCAAAATGATGGGCAGCGACGCGCGCAAACATTTCATCAAAGGCCACATGAGCGGGTGGGCCAATAACCCGCTGACGCTGGGTGCATATTCTGCGGCCCGTCCGGGAAAAGCCGATGCACGCCTGACCTTGGCAGAACCATTGGGCGACCGTGTATTTTTTGCGGGCGAGGCCGTCGCAGGACCCTACATCGCGTTGATGTCGGGCGCGCATCTAAGCGGTGACAGCGTGGCGCGCGATGTGGTCGAAACCCTTGGTGGCGTGGCGACCTGCGGCTCATGCGATGCGAAAAAGCGAAACCTTCGAAAGGTCCAACCATGACGAAACACGATACTCCGCTTTATCCAAACGCGCGCGATTCGCGTTATGATATTCTGTTTGAGCCGGTAAAAATCGGCCCTGTAACAGCCAAGAACCGCTTTTATCAGGTGCCACACTGCAACGGAATGGGGCATCAATATCCGTCCTCGATGGCGGAAATGCGCGGGATAAAAGCCGAAGGTGGCTGGGGCGTTGTCTGTACTGAACAGGTCGAAATTCACCATTCTTCCGAACTTAGCCCCGTTATCGAAGGGCGCCTTTGGGACGATGCCGATCTGCCGGTGTTTCAGCGAGTGACCGATAAAATCCACGAACACGGTGGGCTGGCTGGGATCGAACCCTGCTATGATGGGCTGGCGACACCCAACCGGTACAGCCGCGAAATTCCGATGGGCCCGTCCGCGCGCCCCGTCGCCTACATGGACCCCGTTCAGGCGCGGGTGATGGACAAAACCGACATCAAAAACATGCGCCGTTGGTACGTGGATGCGGCCAAACGTGCGCGGCGTGCGGGCTTTGACATCATCTATGTTTATGCGGGTCACGACCTGAATACGCTGTCGCATTTCCTGTCGCGGCGCTGGAATGATCGTGGTGACGAATACGGTGGATCGCTGGAAAATCGTGTGCGTTTATTACGCGAAGTTTTGACGGATACCAAAGAGGCCGTGGGCGATACTTGTGGCATCGCGATCCGTTTCGGGGTCGAGGAAATGATGGGCAAAGGTGGCCTGACCTCAACTGGTGAAGGCCGCGATGTGGTCGAAATGCTGGCTGATATTCCGGACCTGTGGGATGTGAATGTCAGCGATTGGGATAACGATTCCATGACCTCGCGATTTGCGCCCGAAGGGTTTCAGGACAGCCACGTGGCCTTTGTCAAAAAGGTGACGCAAAAGACGGTTGTCGGGGTTGGCCGTTACACGTCGCCGGACACGATGGTGCGGCTGATCAAATCAGGTGCGCTGGATATGATCGGTGCTGCGCGCCCGTCGATTGCCGATCCGTTCCTGCCAAAAAAAATCGAAGAAGGGCGGGTGAATGACATTCGCGAATGTATCGGCTGTAACATTTGCGTGACGGCTGATTTCACATCGACCCCCCTGCGTTGCACCCAAAATCCGACCATGGGCGAGGAATGGCGCAAAGGCTGGCATCCTGAAAAAATCGACCGCAAACATGCCGATGAAAGCGTGCTGGTCGTGGGCGCTGGACCTGCCGGGTTAGAAGCGGCGCGCGCCTTAGGGCAACGCGGATATGACGTGACGCTGGCTGAGGCGGGTAAAAAACTAGGCGGGCGCGTCACGCTTGAGGCCGCCTTGCCGGGCCTGTCAGAATGGCGCCGTGTTGCGGATTACCGCGAATATCAAATCAGCCAGATGGCCAATATCGAAACCTATTTGGACAGTCGTTTGACAGCCGAACAGGTTCTTGAATTTGGCGCAAATCATGTGGTTATCGCCACTGGTTCGACGTGGTGTGACAGTGGCGTTGGGCGTCGAAACCATGCCCCGATCCCGCGTGATACAGCTGCACATATTATGACCGTTGATGCGGTGATGGCGGGTGAAAAACCAAACGGGCCTGTGGTGATTTTCGACGATGATCACTTTTACATGGGCGGTGTGATTGCCGAACTTTTGCGCGGCCAAGGGCACGATGTGACGCTGGTGACCCCCGCGGCTGACGTGTCGCACTGGACGCATAACACGCTGGAACAGTCCCGCATCCAATCGCGCCTGATTGAGATGGATGTGAAAATTGTGCCGCTGCATAATGTGACGCAAATCAAAGATAGCGCGATTGAATTGGCCTGCATTTACACCGACCGCACGCATGACATTTCCTGTGCAACGTTCATCCCGATAACGATGCGCCAAACCGTCGATGCGCTGTTTCACGACGTGACCGGAATGCTGGGCCAATCTGACACGCAACCATCCCTGACGCGCATCGGTGACTGCTTTGGTCCCGGTACCATCGCCGCGGCGGTTTATGGCGGTCATCGCTATGCGCGCGAACTGGGCGTGCCCCAAACTGACGCCGTGCCGTTCCGTCGCGAATTGCCACGTCTTGCCACTGATTAACCCGAACAAAGAGTTGACCTAATGACCCGTGATCCCCGCCATGACATCCTGTTTGACCCGATAAAGATCGGGCCAGTCACAGCTAAAAACCGCTTTTTCCAAGTGCCGCATTGTACTGGCATGGGGTTTTTGCGCCCGCGCACGCTGGCCTCGATGCGCGAGGTAAAGGCGATGGGCGGTTGGGGTGTGATTTGTACGGAATACAATTCGATCCACCCGTCGTCGGACGATCTGCCGGGGGTTCATGCGACGCTTTGGGACGACAGCGATATTCGCGCAAACCGTTTGATGACTGACAAAGTGCATGAATATGGCGCGCTTGCTGGGGCTGAATTGTGGTATGGCGGCGCGCGGTCGCCGAACCTGTATTCGCGTATGCCAGCGATGGATGTGGCCAGTTTACCGAACCTTGCCGGCCATCCGTTTCAAACCCGCAGCATGGACAAAACCGATATCGCAAACCTGCGTCGTTGGCATCGCAAGGCTGCAATCCGTGCTGCTGATGCTGGTTTTGACGTGGTTTATGTCTATGCGACGCATGGTTATCTACTGGCCAATTTCCTTGATCCAACGGTGAATACGCGCAGTGATGAATACGGCGGCAGCTTGGAAAACCGCCTGCGTCTGACCCGTGAATTGATCGAAGAAACCAAAGACGCCGTAGGCGATCGTTGCGCCGTTGCTGTGCGGTTCAAGGCGGATGAAACCATCGGCAAAGACGGTGTGCCGGAATACGGTGAACGCCGCGAAATGTTCGAAAGGCTCAGCGATCTACCGGATCTTTGGGACATAAACATCGCTGATTATTCGCTGGAAATGGGCATGTCGCGTTTTGTCAAAGAAGGCGCGCTGGAACCCTACATGTCATGGGTCAAATCGGTGACGAATGTGCCGGTTGTGACTGTTGGCCGCTTTACATCGCCTGACACGATGGTCAGCCAAATCAAACGCGGGATCACTGATTTTATTGGTGCGGCACGTCCGTCCATTGCTGATCCGTTTATCCCAAACAAGATCGACGAAGGGCGCCCCGAAGACATTCGCGAATGTATCGGCTGCAATATTTGTTATTCTGGCGACAGCCTTGGCGTTCCGATCCGCTGCACGCAAAACCCGACAATGGGCGAGGAATGGCGCAAAGGTTGGCACCCTGAAAAGGTCGAGACCAAGGGATCAGACGCCCAGGTTTTGATCGTCGGGGCCGGGCCATCTGGCCTAGAGGCGGCACGCGCAGCAGGGGCGCGCGGCTACAACGTCATGCTGGCCGAAGCCACGCGCGAATTGGGCGGCCGCGTCACCCGCGAGGCAACCTTACCAGGGATGAGCGAATACGCACGGGTCCGCGATTATCGCGAAGGCCAGATTTTGAAACTGCCCAACATCGAAGTGTTCCGCGAAAGCCGTCTAACAGCCGAAGACGTATTTGCGGTTGAGGCAGATCACGTCGCAATCGCCACCGGTGCCACGTGGCGACGCGACCGGTTTGATGGCAAATCTTATGTTTCAATTGGTTCTGACACCGCGCCGATTTTCACCCCTGACGACATCATGACAGGCACCTTGCCCGACGGTCCGTGCGTCGTGTTTGACGGCGACAATTACTACATGGGCAGCCTGATGGCCGAGGCGCTGGCCGATGCAGGACGCGCTGTCACCTACGTTACCGAAGAAGACAGCGTCGCGGCGTGGGCGGGCAACACATCTGAACGCTGGCGCATTCGCACGCAGATGATGGGCAAAGGAATTCACATCGTGACAGCGCACGCGTTAACCGGTTTTGACGCCGGCGAGGCGACCTTGGTGTGTAGTTATTCTAGCACGAAACAAACCCTTGCAGCGGCAAGCGTCGTCATGGCCACACAGCGCGCGCCAAACGACGATTTGTATCACGAAATCTTGGCGACAGTGGATGGTGACACAAACAAACTGCCGTTCACATTAACGCGGATTGGCGATTGCGAGGCCCCGTCGATTGTGGCGGCTGCTGTTTATGCGGGCCACCAATATGCGGCCGAATTAGACACTGTTCCAGACGTTGATCAGCCATTGAAATTTGATCGAATGGATGTGGGTGCGGTTTTACCAGCGTCAATTATCGGTACAGAACCTGCAAATTTGCCGCCAGCGGACGCGGCTTACCTCAAGACTTTGCTAGATTATTACGAGGAAGAAATCGGCGGCGTCGCCTATTATGAAACTCTTGCGAAGATTTGCGCAGACCCTGATCACAAAGCCAAAATGTTGCTTTTGGCGCAGGTCGAACAGCACACCGTTGATATCGTGGCCCCGCTGATTGAACGCCATGGGCTGACGGCACGCGACGCCCAAACCTTGGTGTCCGAAGGGGAAAAAGACGCACACGACGGTCCGCAGGATTGGGATGGAATGATCGCGTCTATGCGCAAAACGTTCCCCGGATACATTGCCGATTTTGAACGTCTGGAACGCATGGCCCCGCCGCAAGATATGGCGATCTTGAAACGGATGACCGAACACGAGGTTGTCGCGATCGCGTTTCTCGAACTTGAGGCAAAAGGTGCGGCAGATGCGGTGGCCCCGTTGGAACGATTTTTGTCTGGTCCGGCCGACACGCCTGAATTTGCACGCATGTCATGATCCAAAATGAACGCGCCGCCCTTGCCGACAGCTTATGGAGCGCCACGGCGAACCAATCCCAAAAACGGTTTGCCTTGGTCGGATCGATCGAAGCTGACACCGTAATTATCGGCGGCGGATTTACGGGATTGTCGGCGGCGCTCGACCTGGCACAAACAGGCCAATCGGTGGTCGTACTCGAGGCCGAAACACCTGGTTGGGGCGCATCAGGGCGCAACGGCGGGCAGGTTAATCCGGGTTTAAAAGCCCACCCCGAAGAAATCGAAGCGCGATTTGGATCTGATTTGGGCAAACGCATGGTGGCCTTGTCGGGCGGCGCAGGCGCATTGATTTTTGATCTGATCCGCAAACACAACATCGACTGTGACGCCAACAATTGCGGGTGGGTTCGGTCTGCGACAAATCAAAAAACCCTGACGGAGTTGGAAAAAATCAGTCGCCAATGGCGTCGCCGTGGTCACGAGGTCGACACGGTTTCCGCGCTCCAGATGAGTCAAATTCTGGGATCAAACGCCTATGTCGGTGGTATTATTGATCGACGCGGCGGCAATATTCATCCTTTGAATTTTGTACTGGGGCTGGCTGCCGCGGCTGAAAAATTCGGCGCGCAAATCCACGGTGATAGTCGTGTGATCGCGGTTCAAACTGCCCCGGACAGCGTCACCGTCACCACCGCTACGGGGCACGTAACGGCGAAACGCGCCTTGATTTGCACTAACGCCTATACCGGTGATTTGGTTTCGCCGCTGGGGAAAACAGTTGTGCCCGTAACTTCGGTTCAGGTGGCGACAGAACCGCTGTCCGAGAATGTTGCGAAGTCGATTTTACCAATGGGCCATTCGCCGACCGACACGCGCCGCCTGATTTTTTACTTTCGCAAAGACGCGGCTGGCCGGTTCATCATGGGTGGGCGCGGTGCAATGGGTGATGGCGGTATTCGCAAGCGACAACAATCACTTAGGGATGCCGCAATTCAACTGTATCCGCAGATTGGTGAGGCAACGTGGTCTCATGCGTGGGGTGGAAATGTTGCTATGACGCGGGATCACGCGCCCGGTTTGCATCTGATCGCACCCAACGTTTTGGCCGCCTTGGGGTACAATGGGCGCGGCGTCGGCATGGCCACGGCGATGGGAACGGTCCTGTCAAAATGGGCACAAGGCGTGCCCGAAGCCGAGCTTGATTTCCCGATGACCAAAGCAAAACCCATTCGCGGCCACCGGTTTCGCAACATCGGTGTCGGGGCCACGGTCGCAACATTTCGATTGCTGGACCGCTTTGGCATTTAACACGCAGATTCAGAAATTTGATCGACACTAAACAGGAGACAAACCATGACCAATTATGCCGACACCGCAGCAAAAATCACCCCACCCAAAGGCATCTTTATCGATGGTGCTTTTGAACCCGCGCAAAGCGGCGCGACCTTTGAAACCTGCAATCCTTTTGACGGCAGCGTAATTGGGCTGGTCGCCGCATGCGACGTGGTAGATGTTGATCGCGCTGTGGCCTCTGCCCGTGCGGCATTCGAAAGCGGTGTGTGGTCTGAACTACACCCGACAGAACGCAAGGTTGTGCTGGGCCGTTTGGCTGATTTGATTATGGAAAACCTTCAGGATCTCGCCGTTTTGGAGGCGCTAGATGCCGGCAAACCAATCGCTGATTGCGTCGAAATTGATGTGCCGGAAACCGCCGATTGCATCCGTTGGCACGGCGAAGTTCAAGACAAGCTTTATGACCAGATCGCCCCCTCGGCTCCTGACGGTTTGGGTCTGATTGTGCGCGAACCGATCGGTGTTGTTGCTGCGGTTTTGCCATGGAATTTCCCGCTGATGATGATGGCGTGGAAAATTGGACCTGCGTTGGCAACGGGCAATTCTGTGGTTGTAAAACCGGCGGAACAAACCAGTCTGACGGCGCTGCGCCTTGCAGAACTGGCGGTCGAAGCTGGCGTGCCGCTTGGCGTGATGAACGTGGTGACCGGCCTTGGCCCTGATGTTGGCGAACCTTTGGGTCGACACATGGATGTGGACGCGCTGACGTTCACCGGATCGACCGCAACGGGGCGTCGATTTCTGGAATATGCAGCGCAAAGCAACATGAAAGAAGTGTGCCTTGAGATGGGCGGAAAAAGTGCGGCAGTAGTCCTGTCTGATGCCAAAGACATCCCGCGTATTGCGGAAATCCAAGCCAATGCGATCTTTTGGAATATGGGCGAAAACTGTACGGCCAACAGTCGCATCATCGTGCACAAAGATCACCATGACGCCTTGGTTGAAGCGATGAAAAATCAGGTTTCGGATTGGGTTTTAGGAGATCAATTAGACCCTAAAACGCGCAATGGTCCGTTGGTCAGTGCCGAACATTTTGAAAAAGTTTCGGGGCTTGTGAACAGCGGCACGACCCAAGGCGCGCGCCTTGTTTGTGGAGGTGAAGGACAAGCTGGCCTTGTCTTTAAACCAACTATTTTCGCCGACGTGACCCCTGAAATGGACATCTTTCGCGAGGAAATTTTTGGCCCCGTGGTGGCAATTACCAAAGCCGATAGCGACGACGAAGCAATTGCATTGGCCAACACGTCATCCTACGGACTGGCCGCGACACTGTATTGCAACGATCTGGCACGCGCCCACCGGTATGCGCGCAAACTAAAGGCCGGAACTGTTGGCGTGAACAATTATTCTGAGGGCGAAATTTCGACACCATTTGGGGGCCACAAAGCATCGGGTTTTGGCGGACGTGACAACGGAGTTCACGCGCATGAACAGTACACAGAACTTAAAACGATTTGGTTTGATTTGTCGGTTTAGGTCGTTCGGATTTTATTAACATAATTACCATTATAGGTCAGGGGTGTGTGCCCGCAAAGTTAGAATGTCCCACTCCTGTGTAGTCAAGTCTGCTACACAAAATGCAACAGAGGATAACCGGCAAGGACGGCCCTAAGCCGACCTAACGGTGATGCTCGACACTGTCTTCTAGCTCGGCAATGAACGTGCGTTCCCCCCTGAGATTGGAAAATGCGCGTGTCCGGCAGCTCAAAACAATGATCTATTGGTCTCGGGCGGTTATCGTTAGC
>JBLHSG010000028.1:0-58429 GCA_047626725.1 Ascidiaceihabitans sp. | reverse complement strand
TGATCTTTTAGTGCAGAAACGTCGTCGTTGATTTTACCGCGGTCGACGTTGTCTTCTTGGGCCGCAACGATTTTACCCTTCATTTCTGTCAGCAAGTCTGTGATCGATTCAGATGCGTTACGTGCAACTGAAACAGACGCTTCACCCAAGGATAGGCTGTCGGAAATGGCCTTAAAACCCTTTACGTCAGATTCCATGACCTTGGAAATGGCCCAAACAGCAGAGTTGTCTTTGGCAGATGCCACGGACTTACCCGTCGAAATTTCGCTTTGCGTCATCGACAGGTCTTTGTTGATGGACTTCAGAGTTTGCAGCGCAACCATTGCACTGTTGTTTGTAAGAATGCTCGACATTTGCATTTTCCTTTTTCGCGGCGCTTTGCGCCAAGTTGGTTTTCCGCCCCTAAGAGGCGAACAAGATGTCGTTCTGACCGATGCAATTCCGAATTATCGGTTTTGCGCCACTCCAATCAGAGTGCACCCCAACCTTGCACCCACAAATGCTAACGCTTTCCTAAACGGCTTGACCGGTTTAGTGCCGATTTGAATCAACTCATTTATGCTCGACGTTCGACGCTTTGTTCTTGATGCAAAACAATGCTGCTTTTGCGACCTTGTGCATCATAAGTGTCCAGCGTTTTTCGAATCCGACGCATTGTGGCCAATCGTCGAGCAACCGCGCGAATGCCATCTAGTGCGGAATTTAGCAGCTCTTGATTGCGCTCTACTTTCAAATTTAGCTTTTCCAGCTCAGTTCGATCGATGGCTTCTTGTTCGTTGAGCGTTTCCATAAGCGATTCTTTTTGTTCCATGAGCCGTCCAATCTGATCGATATCACCGGTAAGCAAAGCGGCCCGCTCAGCCTCCAGTAAATCGTCCAACGCATCGATTGTGTTCCGAATAATATTATCCATTTGTCTGGCGCTCCTTTAGGGCGTTAAATAAAGATTCTGAGAGGCCAATTCCTCCGGCTGCAACCATTGCTTTGGCCTGTTCTAAAACAAGAAATGACGCGAATTGGTCCTCGCCAGATCCGCCGCCAAAGCTGTCTCGTGATTTCCCGAATCCGGCTGACTTCAGCATCTCCGCCAAGAACGTTGCTTCCAATTCATTTGCCGCTGAACGCAACGCGTCATTGCGGTTAATTGGTTCGGGTTTAGCCGCCGTTTCGACAGGCAGTGCATTGATCATGTCGACTTCCTTCAATTCGATGTATTTTGTCGACCATGCCTGCAAACCGGTAAAGAACTGGTAACCACCAACCGTCATAGTGCCCTCGAACGCGGAAGAATTCCCGGAGCACACTATGCAGATCAACGATTCAATTTTGGCAAAAACAGCATCGTCTACACGGGCGACTGAAAAGGCGAAAGACCTTGAGGCTTTTGAAAAGGCTCAAGATTTTCACAGGGCGTTCGAACGACATATTGATCAGGAGAAGGCTGAGCAGTTGCGTTCAAAACATAACCTTGATGACGCAGATTTTAAGAATGCCGCGAATCAAGACGAACCTTCTTTGGACAAGACTGACGGTATTGAGGTTTCGGAAGTTAACGTATCCGAGCCCGAAATTGCATCAGACAGGAAGCTAGTGGATGGTAAAGCCAGCGATTATCCAGTTCCTGCCGATCGCGCGGATGAATCCAAAAATAATGTAAGTTCGTTAGCGGCTGATCATGACGCCAGAACCAGTACGCACCCTGATCAAGGCATGAGGCCAGAGGCAAGTATTTTATCAAAAAGCGACGTCGACAGTGCTGGTTTTACACGAACAAAAAGTGAGGATTCACAGCTGCGAATCCCTTCGGCTATTGAAGCGGTTCTGATCAACGAGATGCGCGTTGAAGGCACGAGAATGCCGCCGTCTCATCAGGAAATAGTACTTGGCAATACGCTCATCGCGTCTCAATTCCCTCATTCGGATAAAGGCAGTTTTCCAAGTCAATTTGACGCAAAATCTATCGTAGAAAACACTAGTATCCCGCCAAAAACAGGTGTTCCAAATGGTGTCGTGGTGGATCAGACAATATCTACAGCAATCCAGACGGTTGGCACAGTTTCAAGTGATCAATCGACAACGGCTCTACCAGTGGCAAATCGTGAGATTTCTCATGTTGAATTAGGTCAGATTTCGCCAGGTGGTGCGCAGTCACCCCCCACTTTGACCCACAACGAAAAACCGTGGCTTACTTCTGGTGAAACGCTCTTATCCCGCAGCCCCACTCCACAATCTGAAACAAGTGCACCAACGCGTTCTGAGGTTGCACACAATTTGGCTGCACCCATACCATTGGCTCAAAGTGCACTGCCACGAATTACAGATATTCCGCGAGTGGTATTGGCGGGTGAAGACCTTAAAAAAATTGGCCTTGAGCACACGTTTGAAACCCGTCAGGAGCTGCGTTTTTCCAATGCCGCAGTAGCCACTACGCAATACGCTCGTCCCGAGATGAGCCAGACAGTTATTCGTCAAATGACAGATGCAGTTCGCGCCCAAATGACCGCTGAAAATACGGTTGAGATCGCGATGCGTCCGGCGGAATTGGGGCGTGTGCGGATCGCGCTTTCACCGGCAGACGCTGGAATGGTGGTAACAATTTCTGCTGAACGTGCAGAGACGTTAGAAATGATGCGAAGAAACATCGATGATCTGGCCCGTTCATTCGAGGAAATGGGGCACGAAAACGTAACCTTCAATTTCGAGCAAGGCGGCGGTTTTGAACACAAAGACGACCAGCCAATTAGTGTTGACCAGGCCGATAAAGACGGTTCGCCTGAGGCGTTGCCAAAGCTGGAAAATCAATCTCAAATCTCAACACTTCGCACGTCGAATTCTGGCGTCGATATTTTAGTATAAGGAAACGCGCGATGGACATTTCATCTTTCACTTCAGCTGCGTCATCAGCATCAACACAAAGCGTTGAAAAAGCCAGCTCCGTCATATCGTCGGATTTTGAAACTTTTCTGAAAATGATGACAACGCAAGCAAAATACCAAGACCCGCTAGAACCGATCGATTCATCAGAATATGCCGCTCAACTTGCACAGTTTTCGATGGTGGAGCAGCAAGTTAAATCAAATGAATTGTTGTCTGGTTTGGCAGTGCAAATGGGCGCCGGTAACATGGCAAGTATGGCGGGCTGGATCGGAATGGATGCGCTGACCACTGCGCCTGCCTACTTCGATGGCGCGCCGGTAACGGTTGAACCAAATCCTTTGGCTGCGGCAGATCAGATGGTTCTTGTTGTGTTTGATGAAGCGGGCCAAGAGGTGCAGCGCACATCTATGGCGGTGTCTGCGGAACCAATCGAGTGGGCAGGCGTACAGGATGACGGCACGCCATTTGAATCAGGTTTGTATTCTTTCTCAATAGAATCCCGATCCAACGGGGAATTGATGGATTCGACCCCGATTGAAACCTATTCGCGCATAACAGAAGCCAGAATCGAAGCAGGTTCTGCGGTACTGGTTCTAGAAGGCGGTGCGCTTATCACAACGGCGCAAGTCACTGGCCTACGTGAAGGAGCTTAGCGCTTTATCCCGTAATCCTCACGACCAATGGATGTATAGGCCAAAAAGCCAGCGCGTTTTGCGTCTTTTTGGGTATAGATGTTGCGCAGATCTGCCATGACAGGCGTCGCCATACGGTTGGCGACACGTTTTAGGTTAAGCGCGCGGAACTCATTCCATTCGGTTAGGATGACCACAGCGTCGGCGTTTTGAACCGCTTTATAGGCATCATCCATCCAATTGACGCCGGGCAGTAGATCTTCGCCTTCGCGCTGACCTTGTGGATCAACAACGCGCACTTTCGCGCCACCACCGACCAAGGCCGGCACGATTGTAAGCGCGGGCGCATCGCGCATGTCGTCAGTGTTTGGCTTAAAAGTCACGCCCAGGATTGCGATGATTTTTCCGTTCACGGACCCACCACATAGGTCGATGATTTTATCAATCATGCGACGCTTCATTTCTTCGTTCACTTTGATAACAGCTTCGGTGATCTGCATGGGCATTGAATGATCTTGTCCGATGCGCGCAAGTGCTTGGGTGTCTTTCGGAAAACAACTGCCGCCATAACCCGGGCCAGCATGCAGGAATTTGTTACCAATGCGACCATCTAGACCCATGCCCTTGGATACCATTTTCACGTCGGCTCCCGTGCGCTCACAAAGGGCGGCAATTTCGTTGATAAAGGTGATCTTGGTCGCCAAGAAAGCATTGGCCGCGTATTTTATCATCTCGGCACTTTCGAGATCGGTGGTCATAATTGGGAAGTCGCGCAGGTAAAGCGGGCGATAGACATCAGCCATGACTTCGGCGGCGCGGTCATTTTGTACACCAACTACAACGCGATCAGGATGCATGAAATCATCGATCGCAGCCCCTTCACGTAGAAACTCTGGGTTCGAAGCCACGTCAAAATCGGCCTTAGGGTTCGCCTTGGATACGGTATGTTTTACCTGACGATTTGTGCCTAGGGGCACTGTCGATTTGGTCACAATCACTGCATAGCCCGTCAACGCGTGCGCGATTTCTTCGGCGGCGGCCATCACATAGGTCAGATCCGCGTGCCCATCACCACGTCGCGTCGGGGTGCCGACTGCAATGAAAACGGCATCCGCACCATCAACGGCAGCTGCCAAATCGCCAGAAAACGACAGACGTCCAGCGGCAACATTCTTTGCCATCAAGGCATCAAGGCCCGGTTCGTAAATTGGAACTTTCCCAGCTTCGAGCATCGTTATTTTGGCCGGATCTTTGTCAACGCAGATCACGTCATGTCCGAAATCCGAGAAACAAACACCCGACACAAGCCCGACGTATCCAGTTCCGATCATTGCGATTTTCATCTGCTTACCTTTTTTGTCTTTAGTTTTGATATCGAAATGGTGGAACAGGCCTGTTCTGTCAACAATTGGGGGCGGATTGGTTAATTGTTTCCGTCGATTCGCGACCAATCTGGCACATTGGTTTACAAATCAGCAAACGCGTATTTTGCATAAACTGGCGGTAACAAAAGCCGCCGTGCCTTGCCAAGTGGAAAACGGGCCAATGGTTGCTGCATCGCTTTTGGAAGGTCTTGAGCGGTTTTGTGCAAGATTAGATCTGCAAGGCATGCCCCGCTGAAACTGCCCATCGCAACACCATTTCCATGGTAACAAAGTCCTGCAAACACGCCAGGTTGATCAGGAATTTGCCCAACAAAAGGTAGCAAATTCCGCGCCAAACATACCAAGCCTGACCAGGAGTGTTTGACGTCTACATGTGCCCAAGCGGGGAACATTTGTTTGAAATCCTCGTGTACTTTGCGCCGTGAATTAGCTTCGGCATTTTGAGAAGATCGCAATGCCCCTCGCATGCCAAACAAAAATCTGCCGTCGGGCATCAACCGAAAATAATGCAGTAAATTCCGCGTGTCGAACGCCATCTGTGCGCTCGTCCACCCTTGGTTGGCTTGCTCAGTCGGGCTGATTGGGCGGGTCACAAGGACACTGGATTGCGTTGGCATATACCGCTTTCCCAGCCAGTTTGGGACTGCTTCACTGGAATATCCGTTGGTCGCGATGATCACATTTTCCGCAAAAATTTGGCCGCGAGCGGTGTTTAGTGATGTTCCGTTTAACGACGTCACTGCTGAGTTGGAAAAAATGCGGCCACCCGCAATTGTGACGGCCTGCGCAAGTCCGATCACGTACTTCCGTGGGTTCAATGCAAACCCGATTCCTGTGGACAGTGCGCCGTGAAATGGGCCGCTTAAGCCCGCGCTGTGCAGTTTGTCCTTTGGGATGAATTTGGATGTGACCCCATAGTTTTCTTGGTTTTTGATAGCGGCATTTTCCAAGTCCCGTATGGAACGCGGATTATGTGCCAGTTCTGTTTCACCATCGGAGTGTCTGTCTACGTCCAAACCCAAGCGTTCGATCAGGTCCGCTACATGGAAAACTGCGGCTTTTTCCGCTGCCCTATATGCAAGACGCTCGTCTTTGCCAAAGCGTTTATCCAGTTGCGCGTCGCTAATTTTCCCACCGCCTAAGCAGCAAAAACCGCCATTGCGACCAGACGCGCCCCAGCCCACGGTTTGCGCATCGACCACGACAACGTCAACGCCAGATTCTGCCAGACGCAGGGCCGCGTTTAGGCCTGTAAATCCCGCTCCGACAATGGCGACGTCGCACTTGATATCGGCATCTACTGATGGATAATCGGGCAATTGGCAGGTTTCATCCCACCAGCAGCCTGATTTTGGCCCGTCGCCATAGGTGAAATCAGGGTAGATGCGTTTCATTGCGCGCGTTCTGCGGCCCGTTCTTCGCGCTGAATTCGGACCAAATTGCGTTTGGAAACAAGTGATGCAGTGATGACGCCAGTCGCGACCAACCCGATCAAAATCGTGCTGAGCGCGTTGATTTCAGGCGTTACGCCAAGGCGCACAGACGACCAGATCTTCATCGGCAACGTGGTTGCTGACGGACCGGTTACAAACGTCGCGATGACTAGATCATCAAGCGACAAGGTGAATGCCAGCAACCAGCCAGAGATTACAGCCGGGGCAATAATTGGCAGCGTGACCAGCCTGAAGGCTGTAAATGGCGATGCACCTAGATCAAGCGCTGCTTCTTCGAGCGAGCGGTCAAAAGTGCTGAGGCGGGACGACACAACAACCGACACAAAGCACATTGAAAACGTGGTGTGGGCCAAGATGATTGTTAGCACACCGCGATCCAAACCAATGCCGATGAATAGCAAAAGCAGGGAAAGGCCAGTGATGACTTCGGGCATTACAAGCGGGGCAAACACCATGCCTGAAAACAATGTGCGACCAAAGAACCGGCCACCGCGAACCAGTGCATATGCCGCCATTGTTCCCAAGACGGTAGCGATGGTTGATGACACAACTGCAACCTTGAGAGTGACCCATGCGGCGTCCAAAAACGCCTCGTTTTGCATCAGTTCTGCGTACCACTGCGTGGAAAATCCGGCCCAGACCGTGACCAGTTTTGATTTGTTAAAACTGTAGATGACGAGGATCAGCATTGGTAAATACAGGAACGTAAAACCAAGGGTTAGCGAAACGGCGTTGAACAGGCTTAGGCGTCTCATTGCTCTGCCTCCTGTGCGCGTTGCTGGTTCATTTGGAACAACACGATGGGCACGATCAGGATCAACAAAAGCACCACAGCGACGGCACTGGCAACGGGCCAATCGCGATTTGAGGAAAATTCTTCGAACAGGACTTTGCCGATCATCAGCGTGCTGGATCCGCCCAGCAAGGATGGGATCACGAATTCACCCAAGGCCGGAATAAACACGAGGAAACAGCCAGCGAAAACACCATTTTTAGACAGTGGAAAAGTGATAAGCCAGAACGCTTTGAACCGTGAGCAGCCTAAATCTTCGGCCGCTTCAATCAGGGATGAATCGAGGCGATCAAGCGCTGCGTAAATTGGCAAAATCATGAACGGCACGTAGGTGTAAATGATGCCAATATAGACGGCTGTGTTGGTGTTCAGAATGGTCAGTGGTTCGCTAATCAGACCAATGCCCATCAGGAATTGGTTGAGAAATCCATTGGTGCTGAGGATGCCAATCCAGGCATAAACGCGGATCAGAAAGCTGGTCCAGAATGGCAAAATCACCAGCATCATCAACGTCGGACGCCATTCTTCGGGCGCGCGGGCCATGGCGTATGCGACGGGGTAGCCCACGATCAATGTCATAACTGTTGCAAAGAATGCGATTTTTAGGCTGCTTAGATAGGCCTTCCAATACAGATCGTCGGTGGACAGAAACACGAAGTTTTCGAAATCCAACTGGCTTAATAGTTCGCGAAACCCGTCTTTCATCGTTGGTGCATAGGGAGGGATCGCAAGGACCGCGTCTGACAGCGAAATCTTGAACACCATAAAGAACGGGATCAGGAATAGCGCCAATAGCCAAAGGTACGGAACCGTTATCAGGAGCGTGCGTTTCATTGTTCTAGCAACACGCCAGCGGTGGCTGTCCAGCTGACCCAAACAGGGTCTTCCCACGTGAATGTGCGACGTGAAATGCGACGTGTATTGGCGCTTTGGGCTTTGATGATTTGGCCGCTGGGCAATTCGACGTGATAGGTGCTGAGGTTGCCGAGATACGCGATGTCCAGAACTTTGCCTTGGACGGTGTTGTCTGCATCCGGGCGCTCTGCATGGATCGCGACCTTTTCAGGCCGGATCGCCAAATGGCAGGCTTGGCCATCGGAAAACGGGCGCGCGCTGGTTGCCGAAACACTCCCTATATTGGGCAATTCGATGTCGTATGTGTCTGGTCCTGCCGGTTTGGCAGTGCCCGTCAATAGGTTCACGTCGCCGATGAAATCCGCAACATAAACTGAATTGGGTTCTTCGTAGATGTGTTCAGGGGTGGCGACCTGAATGATGCGCCCTTCGTCCATGACGGCGACGCGGCTGGCGACGGTCATTGCTTCTTCTTGGTCGTGGGTGACGATCACGAATGTCGTGCCGGTTTTTTCCTGAATATCCATCAGTTCGAACTGCGTGTCTTGGCGCAGCTTTTTATCCAGCGCGCCCATTGGTTCATCAAGCAATAGCAGTTTCGGGGCCTTAGCAAGTGAGCGGGCAAGCGCCACACGTTGGCGTTGACCACCTGAAATCTGATGCGGTTTGCGTCGCCCGAATTTCTCTAGGCGGGTCAGTTTCAGCATCTCTTCGACACGGGCGTTCAGCGCATCCTTGGCCATGCCGTCACGCCTAAGCCCGAAGGCGATGTTTTCCCAAACCGACAAATGCGGGAACAGCGCATAGGATTGAAACATCATGTTCACGGCGCGTTGGTTTGGCGGCACGCCGGCTATGTTTTGGCCGGACAATGAAATCGTACCACTGGTCGGGTTTTCGAACCCGGCAAGCATGCGCATCATCGTGGTTTTGCCGCAGCCGGACGGACCCAGCAAAGCAAAGAATTCTTGTTCGTAAATATCAAGCGTCAGGTCATCAATTGCCACGAATTCACCAAACTTTTTGGTGACATTTTGAAAGGTGATCAACGGAGTCGAATCCGCATCTTTCCACGGTGCAAAAATTGGTTCTAACACTGGTACTCTTTCTGAATTTGAGGAGGGGCGCAGATCGTGTCCGCGCCCCCTTAGTCACAAAGCTAAGTGTCTAAATCAGGTTCCTGATTTGATTTTTGTCCACAAACGCGTAACAACGCGCTGTACTTTTTGTGGGTACGGCGATGTCGTGTACAGGTTTTCCAGTGTGGCGGCGTCTGGGTAGATTGCTGTGTCACCGATCACGTCTTCGACCAAAAACTCTTGCGAGGCTTTGTTGCCGTTGGCGTAATAAACATAGTTCGATGCTGCGGCCATGTTTTCTGCGTTCATGATAAAGTCCAGAAACTTGTGAGCCGCGTCAGGGTTTGGTGCATCGACTGGAATTGCCATTTGGTCGAACCACATCAGTGCACCTTCGGATGGTGCATTGTACGCGATTTCGACGCCGTTTTCAGCTTCGGCTGCGCGATCGCGGGCTTGCAAAATGTCACCGGACCAACCGAATGCTACGCAGATGTCACCGTTCGCCAGCGCGTTGATGTATTCAGAGCTGTGGAATTTGGTGATGTAGGGGCGCACTGCCATCATAACGGCTTCGGCTTTTGCGATGACTTCGGGGTCGTGGCTGTCAGGGTCTTCGCCCAAATAATTCAGCACGGCAGGGATCATTTCGCCCGGTGCGTCAAGGAAATGCACGCCGCAGTCGGCCAGTTTTTCCATGTTTGCTGGGTTCAACACAAGGTCAAGTGACCCGATTGGTGCGTCCTCGCCCAAGGCTTCGGTCACTTTGCCAACGTTCACGCCAAGGCCGGTGGTGCCCCACATGTAGTTGATCGAATGCGCGTTGCCGGGGTCATATTGTGCGGTGCGTTTCTGGATGACGTCCCAAAGGTTGCCCTTGTTTGACAGTTTGTCCATGTCCAGCGGCTGGAATGCACCGGCGGTGATTTGGCGTTGCAAGAACGTGCCCGATGGCACAACAACGTCATAGCCTGATGATCCTGTCAGCATTTTGGTTTCAAGAACTTCGTTGCTGTCAAAGACGTCATAGATCAGCTTGATGCCGGTTTCTTCTTCGAATTGGGTCAGCAGTTCTTCGTCAATATAATCGGACCAGTTATAAACCCGGACCTCTTCGGCGGATGCGGCCGTGGCGATCAGTGCCAGGCTGGCGACTGTTCCAAGCATTACATTTTTCATAGATATCTCCCGTGGTGTTTGCCGAGTTTGTCCCGGTTATCGGTGTATAGAACCAAGTTTTTTGCAGTACGGCAAGAAGTTGGTGACATACGAGCGATTGACTGCACTCGATTTGCCCATATTGTCAGCACGTTCACCCGTCTCAAAGGCCTGATCTTTGGGCCCCGTCTCAGAGGACCACCATGCCAGCCATTACAAACCACCTGCCCACGGCCGAATTGCAAGCGCTTGATGCGGCCCACCACATGCATCCGTTTACCACAAATGATGAACTTGCCGCCAAAGGTGCGCGCATCATCACGCGGGCCAACGGCGTTTATTTGCATGACAGTGAGGGCAATGAAATTCTGGATGGCATGGCCGGTTTGTGGTGCGTTAATATCGGATACGGTCGTCACGAATTGGCTGATGTTGCTGCGCGTCAGATGAAAGAACTGCCGTATTACAACACGTTCTTTATGACCTCGCATGCGCCTGTAATCGCACTGGCCGCCGAAATCGCCAAACTGGCGCCGCCGCATCTGAATCAGGTGTTCTTTGCCGGATCAGGGTCCGAGGCGAACGACACGAATATTCGCATGGTACGCCACTATTGGGCGCTTAAGGGTAAGCCGACCAAATCAATCATCATCTCGCGTAAAAACGCCTATCACGGGTCGTCGGTCGGGTCCGGCAGCTTGGGTGGTATGGTGCCGATGCACGAACAGGGCCTTATGCCGATCCCTGATATCCAGCACATTGATCAGCCATATTGGTGGGCTGAGGGCGGCGATTCAACACCAGAAGCATTCGGTTTGGCCCGCGCGCAAGAGCTGGAAAAAGCCATCCTTGCCATGGGCGAAGACCGGGTCGCTGCCTTTATCGCGGAACCCATCCAAGGGGCGGGTGGCGTGATTGTGCCCCCCAGCACCTACTGGCCAGAAATTCAACGCATCTGTGACAAGTACGAAATATTGTTGATCGCAGACGAAGTGATTTGCGGTTTTGGGCGGACAGGAAACTGGTTCGGTTCCGAAACGATGGGGATCAAACCGGACATCATGACAATCGCCAAAGGTCTGTCATCCGGCTATCAGCCAATCGGCGGTTCAATCGTGTCGGACGAAATCGCCGAAGTCATCAACTCGGATGAATTTAACCACGGTTACACTTATTCTGGTCACCCTGTCGCATCGGCTGTGGCGCTTGAAAATCTGCGCATCCTCCAAGAGGAAAACATTCTTGACCACGTCAGAGACGTTGCAGGGCCAGCGCTGCGCGAAATGTGGCTTGGGCTCGAAGATCATCCATTGGTAGGCGAAGCGTCGATTATCGGCATGATGGGATCGATTGCATTGACCCCGCACAAAGAAACTCGCGCGAAGTTTGCGGCAGACGCTGGAACCGCAGGGTTCATGACCCGCGAACGGTGTTTTGCCAACAATCTGATCATGCGACACGTGTACGATCGCATGGTGATTTCACCGCCGCTGGTCATCACGCCAGAAGAAATCAAAATCATGGGCACACGGGCGCGCAAAGCCTTGGATGAAGCCTACGTGCAGATGAAAGACCAAGATTTGCTAAAAGCAGCGTCTTGATTTCAACAAATCGGATTGAGGGGCACCTGTCATAGGGTGCCCCGAAATCATCAATGTCCTACTGTTTCACAAACATCTGACGTGGTCTGTTGCAAAACGTTTCGGCGGCACCCTCGTGGCGGATGCGAATACTTTCCGTGATCTCGAGGCCCCAATCAGGCATCCACAAACCGGGCATAAAATGGAACGTCATGTTGGGTTCCAGCACAGTTTCATCCTCGGGTCGTAGCGAAACCGTGCGTTCGCCCCAGTCTGGCGGATAACTAAGGCCGATGGGATAACCGCAGCGCGCGCCACGTTCGATGCCTGCTTTTTCCAAAGGTGCCGCCAAGGCATTCGCGATGTCACAGGCGCGATTGCCGGGGCGCGCGGTTTCTAAACCTGCCTCTAGCCCTTCGATGACTGCGGCCTCGGCTCGTTTTAAATCATCGGGTGGTTTTCCCAAAAACAAGGTTCTACATAATGGCGCGTGATAGCGACGATAGCAGCCCGAGATTTCAAAGGACGTCGCCTCGCCGCTCGCAAATGGTCGTCCATCCCACGTTAGATGTGGTGCGGCCGCGTCTGTGCCTGATGGCAAAAGCGGCACGATTGCAGGATAATCACCCCAAACGCCGTCAACGCCACGGATCGCATCACGGTAGATTTCCGCGACAACTTCGTTCTTTGGCACGCCCGGTTCGACCCGTTCCAGTAATCCGTCGACCACCTTTTCCGAAATCAACGCCGCCTTGCGCATAAATGCGATTTCAGGTTCTGATTTGATCGCGCGCTGCCAGTTCACCATGCCCGTCGCATCGGCAAATCCGATATTGGGCAGGGTTTGTAACAGCACGGAAAACGCTTTGGCGGAAAAGTAATAGTTGTCCATTTCAACGCCGAGGTTTTCAACGCCGATGCCATCCAGATGCCGCGCCAGATCTTCCATCGGGTGCTGCTGCGTCGATTGAACATAACTGTCATCGTAACCCAGCACGCAATCGTCAGCCATCCAAACGGTGCGCAACGCGCCATTGGTGTCTTGGCGACGGCCCCACCAAATCGGATCAGCGTCCTGCAATACAATCACGGCTTGATGCACGTAAAATGACCAGCCGTCATAGCCGGTGATCCATGCTTGATTCGAAGGGTCAGTGACCAGCAATGCATCCAAACCAGCCAGTGCCATCGCCGTGCGCACCATTGAAAGGCGTCGATCATATTCGGATTGTTCAAAGGGTAATTGCTTGGCTGCCATGGTGAATCCTCCTGCTGGACCATCCTGCGAAAGGGCGGGCCAACACGCAAGCCTTCAATATCCAGCCCTATCGACCTGAATTTGACGAATTTGCCGGAAATATGCCTGCAATGGCCGGAATTCCAACTTCGACTGTTGCATTGCTGGTGTTGACTGGTTCTAATTCCGTTAACAATGCGGGAAAAACCGCTAACGACAACCGGGGAGCCTGAATTGGCCAAATCTAGTGATGATGCGGCGTTCGTTGAATTTGAACGTGTGCAAAAGAGTTACGATGGCGTGAACCTCGTCGTCAAAGACCTGAATTTATCGATGCCCAAGGGCGAATTTCTGACAATGCTTGGGCCATCGGGGTCTGGCAAGACGACCTGCCTGATGATGTTGGCGGGTTTTGAAACGGCCACGCACGGCGATATTCGTCTGGACGGCACGTCGATCAATAACATTCCACCGCACAAACGTGGCATTGGCATGGTGTTCCAGAACTATGCTTTGTTCCCGCACATGACGGTTGCCGAAAACTTGGCGTTTCCTTTGGAAGTGCGCAAGATCGGTAAATCCGAGCGCGAAGAAAAAGTCATGCGCGCGCTGGGCATGGTGCAAATGCAAGATTTTGCAGGCCGTCGCCCGACACAGTTGTCCGGTGGTCAGCAACAGCGGATCGCATTGTCGCGTGCCTTGGTGTTTGAACCTGAATTGGTGTTGATGGATGAGCCGCTGGGCGCGCTTGATAAACAGCTGCGCGAAACCTTACAGTTCGAAATCACGAACCTCGCGCACGAGCTGGGCATTACCACCGTTTACGTGACGCACGACCAAACCGAAGCGCTGACAATGTCAGATCGCGTCGCCGTGTTTGACGATGGTCGCATTCAGCAATTGGCCCCGCCGGATCAACTGTACGAAGAGCCGGAAAACAGTTTTGTTGCGCAGTTTATTGGCGAAAACAACACGCTTGAAGGCACTGTAAAAGAGATCAAAGGCGGCGTTGCGCTGGTTCAGTTGGACAACGGTGATCTGATCGATGCAAAGCCTGTGAACGTAACGGCAGCCGGACAGCGCACACGCGTTTCCATCCGTCCCGAGCGGGTCGAAATGGATCCGTCGCGCCTGCAGGAAGGTGCGCACACGTTGAAAGCCGAAGTGCTGGAATTCATCTACATGGGTGACATTTTCCGCACGCGTCTGCGTGTCGCTGGCACAGACAATTTCGTGATCAAAACCCGCAACGCGCCCGATCAGGTCCGCCTGAAGCCGGGCCAGCAAATCGAAATCGGTTGGCTTGCAGAGGATTGCCGCGCGCTTGATGCGTAGCGGTACGAGATGTCGCGTTTAATCACCTGACGCGATTAAAAAGGGAAGGGGAGCATGCCCGTTATAACCTTCCTAATCATTCACACGGGCAACACTTGGGAGACGACCTATGAAACTCACCAAAACACTGATGGCCACCACGGCCCTGACTGTTGCGGCGTCCATGGTATCGGCCGACGGCCACATGGCGAACGAAATGACAATCGTATCTTGGGGCGGCGCTTACTCTGCATCGCAAAAAGGCGCGTATCACGACCCCTATGCCGAAGCGAATGGCGTCAACATCATCAACGATGATTCATCTGCCGAAGCCGTTGCAAAACTGCGTGCGATGTCCGAAGCGGGCAACGTCACATGGGACGTCGTTGACGTAGTTGCAGCCGACGCGATCCGTCTGTGCGACGAAGGTCTGGCGATGGAAATCGACGCGGACACAATGCTTGCAGACGCGCCAGATGGCACAAAAGCATCCGAAGACTTTGGCGACCTGTTGGTGTCCGACTGCTTCATCCCGCAAATCGTGTACTCAACAACATTCGGTTACCGCACAGATTTGGTTGGCGACACAGCCCCAACATCCGTTTGCGCAGTATTCGACACCGAAGCATACCCAGGCAAGCGTGCCTTGGAAAAGCGTCCAATCAACAACATGGAATGGGCTTTGCTTTGTGACGGCGTTGCAAAAAGCGAAGTGTATGACGTTTTGGGCACCGAAGCTGGTCAAAACCAAGCATTGGCCAAATTGGACACGATCAAAGACGACGTGATCTGGTGGTCTGCTGGTGCCGATACGCCACAACTGCTGGCTGATGGCGAAGTCATCATGGGTTCCACATACAACGGCCGTCTGTTCGCAGCGATCGAAGAGCAAAAGCAGCCAATCGCAATGCTGTGGGATGCACAAGTATTTGACCTTGACGGTTGGATCATCCCAACGGGCCTAAGCCCAGAGCGTCAAGCACGCGCACTGGACTACATCATGTTCGCCACAGACACACAGCGTCTGGCAGACCAAGCACAGTACATCTCTTACGGTCCTGCGCGTAAGTCTTCCGCACCATTGGTCGGCAAGCACAAAACACTGGGTATCGACATGGCACCACACATGCCAACAGACCCAGAAAACGCAAAGAACACGTTCTTGTATAACTACGAGTTCTGGGCAGATTACCGCGACGATATCGACGCGAAATTCCAAGCATGGTTGGCGAAGTAATTCGTAGACCTCGGGTGGGCAGCAATGCCCACCCAACCCCTCTGATTTAAAGAGACCAAAGATGAGCGATTCTACAGCAGACGGCCCAGTTATTGCCGCCGACGGCACCCCGCTAAAGCGCAGCTTGGCCCGCGCAATGCGTCGTCAAAAACTACGTGCCCTGTTGCTTGTTGCACCATTGCTGATCTTTGTTCTTTTGACCTTTATCTTTCCCATCGCGAATATGTTGTCGCGGTCGGTTCAGAACGACATCGTCGTCAACACGCTACCAGAAACGGTTCGGGAATTGGGCCGCTGGGACGCAAGCACCGGCGAACTACCTGACGAAGCAGTCTATGCCGCATTCGCACGTGACATGGCCGTCGCGATCGAAGCCAAAAGACACACGCGTCTAGGCAGTCGTCTGAACTATGAAAAAACCGGCATGTCGTCGATGTTCCGCCAGTCTGGCCGCAAGATGAAAAAGCTGGACCCAATCGCTGACGCACCGTTCAAGGAAAAGCTGATCAAGATCCACAAAGGGTGGGGCGATGTTGAAATGTGGAAGGTGATCCAAACACATTCCGGTATCTATACATCTGGCTACTTCCTGAACGCGATTGACGCACAGAAAACACCTGATGGGCCTGCATGGCAGCCCGAAGAAAAGCAGATTTTGCTAAAACTGTTTGGCCGGACTTTGGTCATGTCACTGATCATTACTGGCAGCTGTATTTTGCTGGGCTACCCGATTGCTTGGCTGCTTGCGAATTCCAGCGCGCGCACCGCGAATTTGCTGCTTATCCTAGTGCTGCTGCCGTTCTGGACATCGCTATTGGTGCGGACATCGGCATGGAAAGTGATGTTGCAACAAAACGGGGTAATTAACGAAGTGCTTGTTTGGATCGGCCTTGTGCCTGACGCCGAACGATTGATCCTGATCAACAACCAGTTTGGTACGATCGTTGCGATGACGCATATTCTGTTGCCGTTCATGATTTTGCCGATGTATTCGGTGATGCAGACCATTCCGCAAACGTATCTGCGCGCTGCAAAATCACTGGGCGCAACCAACTGGACAGCATTCTGGCGCGTCTATTTTCCACAGTCCGTTCCGGGCATTGGCGCGGGGTCGATCCTCGTGTTCATCCTGTCCATCGGCTACTACATCACGCCGGAAATCGTGGGCGGCACCAAGGGTGTCTTTATCTCGAACCGGATCGCCTATCACATCTCGTCCTCTCTAAACTGGGGCCTCGCGGCCGCCTTGGGGACAATCTTGTTGATCGTGGTTCTGGCGCTTTATTGGGCTTACGATAAAATTGTCGGCATCGACAACGTGAAATTGGGATAACGAATATGGCTGCTTTGACACCGATATCACGCACACCTTTGTCCTTTGTATTGCCAAGCGTGGCGCTTGCCGGGGCCTTTGTCGGGCTGCTGGTTGGCACCTCGAATGGGTCCGGTTTAACGGGTTTGGTCGTCGGCGCAGTGCTGATGGCGGTGATCGCCCTTGGCCTGATTATGACGGCGAAATACGAAAGCATCACTCGCGGTCTGGCGATCTTTGGATTTGGTGCTGCCGGTTTTCTGTTTGGCGGTTTGCCAATTTTGATCCTTGGTGGCCTCGCTGGTTGGTTCTTTCATTGGTTCACATTCTGGCTTTTTGAAGGGCGTTATCGCGCCCGTTTGCTACCGTATCTAACAAGCGGCCAAGTCCTGTGGCACTACGCCTTTCGCGTCATTGCCGGCACGATTTTCGTGTTCTTGATTACGCCGATTTTGGTGATTATTCCGCTCAGCTTTAATGCGCAGGATTTCTTTACCTATACGCCAGAAATGCTCAGCTTTGATCCGGCCGGTTATTCGCTGAAGCACTACCAAGATTTCTTTTCCAGCAACGAATGGCAACGCAGCTTGAAAAACTCGCTGACGATCGCGCCAATTGCGACGATCATTTCAGTATCTTTGGGCACGCTTGCGGCTATCGGACTTAGCCAATCGCACATGCCGTTTAAGGGTACGATTATGGCGATCCTGATTTCACCGATGATCGTTCCGCTGATCATTTCGGCTACGGGGATGTTCTTTTTCTACTCTGATCTTGGCAACTTTATGGAAAACACGCTGGGTCTGGGTAAAAACTTTGTCGGTTACGTCAAAGTCATTTTGGCCCACGCCGTTCTGGGAATTCCGTTTGTGATTATCACTGTGACAGCAACGCTGGTCGGTTTTGACAATTCACTGACACGTGCCGCGGCGAACATGGGTGCGAACCCTGTAACGACGTTCTTTCGCGTGCAAATGCCACTGATTTTGCCGGGTGTTATTTCGGGTGGATTGTTTGCCTTTATCACCTCGTTTGATGAGGTGGTCGTGGTGCTGTTTGTTGGATCTGCTGGTCAGAAAACGCTGCCATGGCAAATGTTCACAGGCTTGCGCGAACAAATCAGCCCCACCATTCTGGCTGTAGCAACACTGCTTGTGATTATCTCGATCTGCTTGCTGACAGTTGTTGAATTGTTGCGCCGCCGGTCAGAACGCCTGCGTGGAATGTCCCCAGCTTAACGCTGCAATTGTTGAACCAATGCCGGCGATGCGTAGCCATCTGGCCGCAATCCTTCGCTGACTTGATAGGCGCGCACGGCATTGATGGTTTTTGGCCCGATCTTTCCATCAATCCCGTCGGTGTCGAACCCCTTGGCCGTCAGGCGACGCTGCATATCTTCGCGTTCCGACAGGGTTAGGGCGCGGTCATCATAGGGCCACCCTGATTTTATCGCTGGTCCACCTTTGATCCGGTCGCTTAGGTGACCAACGCCAATCACGTAGGCATCGGCGGTGTTATATTTTTCAAGCACCTCGAAATTTCCAAAAATCATAAAGGCAGCACCATCGCCACCCGCTGGCAACAGGATCGACGCCGGACCAAAATTCTTGATAGTTCCATGTGCGCCTTTGATGCCCAAGTTCGCCCATTCTTGGGGTGATTTGGTGATGTCGCGATTTGCCAAAAGATAGTTGAAATTGTCAGGCAGGGTCACTTCGACGCCCCACGGCACACCCGTTTGCCAGCCAAAATTAGCCAGATATGCCGCCGTAGACGCAAGCGCATCACGCGGATCATCGGACCAAATATCGCGTCGCCCATCGCCAGTAAAATCGACAGCATGCGCGAGGAATGACGTCGGAATAAACTGCGTATGCCCCATCGCTCCAGCCCAGCTACCAGTCATATCGCGCGCACTTGTATCGCCGTTTTGCAAAATTTGAAGGGCTGCAATCAGCTCTCCTTCAAAGAATTCCCCGCGGCGCCCATCATAGGCCAAAGTCGCCAATGATCGGATGACACTGTCGCTGCCCCGAAACGTCCCATACGCGCTTTCCAGACCCCAAATTGCAGCCACGATTTCTTTTTCTACGCCGTATTTGGTTTCGATGTCCTGAAAGGTTTTGGCGTGTTTACGTAGCGCAGCCTTGCCGTTTTTGATCCGCAAATCGGATACCGCAGTGTCTAAATAGACCCACAGGGTTTTGGTGAATTCAGACTGATTGCGGTCACGTTTGATAGCCTTTTGGTCAAACGTCACATTTTGAAGCACATCATTTAAAAGCTCGGTATCAACACCTTGGGCGATCGCACGACCCTTGAAATCATCGATCCACCGCTGCAATCCCGCATCTGATGCGATCAGTTTAGGTTGCGTTACATCCTGTGTCCTGATGGGTGGACGCGTTTCAAATGAGACCGCTTGAAGCTCAGTCTCGTTTGTAAGCTGCGGCGATTTTATAATTGTGTCGGCACCCGCGGATTGCATTGCAACAGGTATTCCCGCGATCACAGCGCACACTCGTAAAATCCACATAAGACGCCTCTTTTGAAACCATTTGTTGTTTCCAATCTAGGGACAATCAGTGTCGTGCGAAAGCCGTCAGTCCGCACCATCGCGGGGCTTTGCCGATGTATCACTGCGTGCGCGGATTCTGGCCAGTTGTTCACGCAGTAACGCGACACGATGTGGCCGAAAACTATCGCCAGTTATGTGCAAGCTGCGCAATCTATCCAGCCGAAAAACACGAAAATCCTGCCGCAACAAACACCATGCCAGCAGTGAATTATTGTGATCCATGTATACGATACCCAGTGGTTTAACAGTACGTTCAGTCGGGGCACCCGCAGCGTCTACGTAATCAAATCGCACGCACAGTTCGTCCCACGTGGCTTGCCGCAAAGCAGCAATATCAACGATTGGTGGATCAGGGCGATGAAATCTATGCGCATCCAAAATGGCGTATTTTAACCGGTCGGCCTGTCGCGGTGGAACACGCGCCTGAATTTTTGCCAAGGCGGATGTCGCGGCTTTGGCAAGGGCTGGATCACCAATAACTTCAACGTTGCGAAGGCCCAGAACAAGCGATTCAAGTTCATCATTGTCAAAGCCAAGCGGGGGGAGAGCGGCGTCTTCAATCAAGGTAAAACCAAATCCAGCCTCACCATCAATGACTGCACCCAATCCGCGCAGCGCGTCTACGTCACGGTAAATTGTGCGCAGGGAAACGTTCATGTCATCCGCCAATTGCATCGCAGTTACGGGGGGTGGCATGCGGCGCAAGGACTGCATCATTTGGAATAATCGATGTGTTCTGCTCATGATCTGACCATCACATCACATACTGACAGAAATTGACAGGAGGAGGGTTTACGAAGCACTGAATTACAATTGAACGGAGCCGACAATGATCACACTCATCACCTTTCCCCCGACATTCGGGGAGCTAAGCGCCAGTTCGTTTTGCACCAAAGCAATCTATTTGCTGAACATGGCAGGTGTGGATTGGGAACGCCAAGACACTAACGATCCGCGCAAATGGCCAAAGGCAAAACTGCCAGCGATCACTGTCGATGGACGCACGATCGGGGACAGCAATGGTATTCGACTATACCTTGAATCCTTGGGCATTGATCTGGAACCTGGTCTGTCAGATCTGGATAAATCCACTGCTCAATCCATGATCCGGATGGCCGAAGAACATATGTATTTTCACGTGGTGATGGACCGGTGGGGCAACGACGATGTTTGGCCAATTGTGCGTGACACGTACTTCAAAGATATCCCAAAAATTCCCAGATTGATCGTCACCAGGGGGTTGCGCAAAAAGCTGATGAAAGGGATGCACGCCCAAGGGCTAGGCCGTCTGAGTGCGCAAGAGCGGATGGCCCGAATAGAGCCGGATTTGCAGGCGATCACGCAACGATTGTGGCACGGTCCCTACTTGTTTGGGGATGCCCCTAGCCTTGCAGATGCCAGCATTGCGCCGTTGTTAGGGGCCATGCGAACAACGCCGCACCCAACCGCACTGCGCCGCCGTATTGAGGGCGACACAGTGTTGTCCACTTACATAGATCGGGTCGCCGACGCCTTGTGTCAAGGGCGGGACCGATGGACTTTGCGTTTGGTTTTATCGGTTTTGCGCTTGTGGGACGCCGCCTTACGACGTGGGGCGCGGCCCGCAGGCGATCGACTTCCGCGTACAACTTCGGTGCCTTCGACGGTTAGCAATTCTAGGGCAACACCACCGGTCAACGCGTCTGCTTGCGCCAGCTTGGCGGTGACCCGTTGGCCGATCCGGTACACGACGCCCGTGTCCGCGCCTTCGAGGGTGCCCGCGTCGCCGTCAAAGTGGAAATATTCGTTCCCTAACGTGCGGATCGGAACCAGCCCATCCGCGCCGGAATCGTCCAGTTTGACGAACATCCCGAACTTGGCAATGCCGTTGATCTTGCCGGTGAATTCATCGCCGACACGTTCAGACAAATACGACGCCAAATAGCGATCCGTCGTATCACGTTCCGCCATCATGGACCGGCGTTCAGTGTCGGAAATATGCGTCCCCGTTTTTTCCAATTCATCGACATCGGCAGGCGTTAATCCGTCTTTGCCCCAGCCGTGGGATGTGACCAAAGCACGGTGCACAATCAGGTCAGCGTAACGGCGAATAGGTGACGTGAAGTGCGCGTAAGATTTAAGCGCCAGACCAAAGTGCCCGAAATTTGTCGGGCTGTAATAGGCCTGCGTCATGCAGCGTAGCGTCGTCAGATTGATCAGTTCAGAATCATCAGTATCCGCAGCCTGAGACAGCAAACGGTTCAAATGCGAGGTCTGCAAAACTTGCCCTTTGGCCAACTGCAAACCAGCCGCACCAGCAGTTTCGCGAAGCGCGTTCAATTTTTCCGGTGACGGTTCTTCGTGCACGCGGAACAACAGGCCGGTCTTCTTTTCGATCAAGGTTTCAGCAGCGGCGACATTTGCCAGCACCATGAATTCTTCGATCAGTTTGTGCGCGTCCAAACGATCTTTGAAATTCACCGATTGCACTGTGCCGTCGTCGCCCAAAACGATCTGGCGTTCTGGCAGGTTCAGTTCCAGCGGTTGACGACGATTGCGGGCTTCGACCAAGGCGGCATAGGCGGCATACAGCGGCTGCAAAACAGGCTCTAACAGCTCGGCGCAGCGCGCGTTTGGATTGCCATCAATCGCGGCTTGGACTTCTTCGTAGTGCAAAGATGCTGGTGAACGCATAAGGCCGCGCATGAATTCGTGACGCAGTTTTTGGCCCGTCGCATCCAACGTCATTTTCACAGCGATACAAGCGCGTGGAACACCTTCGTGCAGGGAACACAAATCGCCGGACAAACGATCTGGCAACATCGGCACAACGCGGTCAGGGAAATATGTGGAATTGCCGCGTTTGCGTGCTTCGCGATCCAGCGCAGACCCCGGCGTGACGTAGGCGGCAACATCGGCAATCGCGACCCAAACAATGTGACCACCTTCGTTTTCGGGGTCTTCATCGGCCTGTGCAAAACACGCATCATCGTGATCGCGCGCATCGGACGGATCAATTGTGACCAATGGCATTTCACGCAGATCAACGCGATCTTCTAGACCTTTTGGTTCTTGGGCGTCTGCCTCTGCGACAACATCATCGGGAAACGAGTCAGGAATAGCATGTTGGTGGATGGCGATCAGTGACACGGCTTTTGGTGCGGATGGATCACCCAGACGTTCAACGATTTTTGCCAATGGGCGGCCCATGCGGGATTTTGGCCCGGCTTGTTCTGCTTCGACCAGTTCGCCGTCTTTGGCACCACCAGTGGCACCTGCGCCGACGATCCATTCGTTATCGCTGCCTTTGTTGATGGGCTTGATACGACCACCTTCGGCCCCGATGCGGAAAATACCAACGATGCGATCAGGATTCGCACCGATGCGGCGGATCAGGCGGCCTTCGTATTGATGTGTGTCTTCTTTGACCTGAGTGACGCGCGCCAGAATGCGATCGCCTTTGCCCAGCGCAGGATCACCTGATTTAGCGATAAACAGCACAATTGGTTCGGGATCAGTGCCGTGCCATTCGGCAGGTTCGGCAAACAAATCGCCCGCAGCGTCGGGTCCGGTTATGACCAGCACGCTGACAGGCGGCAGGCGATCAGGGTCGGAATAGCTTTTCTTGCGCTTTTCCAGATGCCCTTCTTCTTCAAGCTCCTTGAGGAGTTTTTTGAGATCAATTCGCGCAGCCCCCTTGATGCCAAACGCTTTTGCGATGTCACGTTTAGAGGTGAGAGTCGGATTGGATGTGATCCAATCGAGAACTTCGGGCTTTGTGGGGATACGGCTCATGCCGCGTCAGATATCACGGTCTGTCGCCAACGTCATGTTCAAATCTGCAATGGTGTCAACGTCGGACAGAGTGTCGCAAAATGCGGTTCTGTGATCGGGCAAGGTCGCGATGGTATCCGCCAGCGCATGAGCACTGGACCAGCGTACATTTCGGAACAGCAAAGGCGGCATAGGGCGCGTGCGTTTTAGCCCGATTAACCAAAACCCGCCGTCGGGGGCGGGGCCAAACACCGCATCATTCTGGCCAAGCTGGGCAAAAGCATGCGCGATGCGTTTGCGATTGATATCAGGAATATCCGCGCCGATCAGACACACCGGCCCGCCTGTTACGGCTGCCATCGTGCGCGTCATTCGTGCGCCCAGATCACCACGACCCTGCGCAACACGTTGCAGATGCGCGGGCCAAACACGGCTGTTGATCGCTGCGGTATCAGGGGCCACGGCCAGAACGATTTGCCACCGCGGGTCCTCGATTTTGCGCAGCAAACGACGGACTTGATGGCGAAACCACCATGCCGCCGCCGTCATACCAATGTCGCGACCAAGGCGGGTTTTGACACGACCGGCGCGCGGCTCCTTAAGCATGATGATCAACGTTTGACGCTTCATACCGCGATTTCCATCGCCTGATGGTCAATGCCTGCGTCGTCAAAAACCGCGCTGTATGCGGTGAACCCCAGTTTTTCATAGAAGCCCAATGCATGGGTTTGCGCGCCCAGCGTTGCTCGGGTAACGCCTGATTGATTTGCGCAGACTTGCAAGCACGCGCGGATCAATTCAGCGCCAAGGCCGGTGCCGCGATCAGATTTCAACACACAGACCCGTCCGATTTTAGCGTTGGTATCGGTGATCAGAATCCTCGCGCATCCAATCGGTTTGCCATTGTTCATGGCCAGCAAATGCAACGCATCATCATCGAATTCATCAATCTCGTCCGCTTCTGAAACGCCTTGTTCTTCGATAAACACGGTGCGTCGCAACGCGAGACACGTGGTGATATCGCGTGTTTCGGAAATTTCCACCGTCATGCGAAGTAATCGCGCAAAACACGGCTGTAGATCGATTTTAGCTGATGAATGTGGGCCACGGTGACGTGTTCATCGACCTGATGCATTGATTGCCCGACAAGGCCAAATTCCACAACGGGGCAGTGATGCTTTACAAACCGTGCATCGGATGTGCCGCCGCTGGTGCTAAGTGCTGGCACGATATTGGTTTCGGCCTGAACTGCCGCGCTGACCAAATCGGACAGCCCCCCTGGTGGTGTGATAAAACTTTCGCCTGATACTTTGACACGCATGTCGATTTGGACACCTAATTCTTGCGCCATGCCATCGACTTCTTCCTGCATCCACGCGGTTAGGCTGGCACCGCTGTGCAGATCGTTAAATCGAATATTGGCTGTGGCCTTGCACTGCGCCGGGATCACATTGGTTGCTGGATTACCGGTATCGATCGTGACGACCGCGAGGGTGGAGGCATCAAAATGATCGGTGCCTTTGTCCAACTCGTGACTTGCCAACCGGTCCATCAAACGTGCAATCGCAGGCAAAGGATTTTTCGCGCGGTGAGGATAGGCGGAATGCCCTTGGGTTCCGGTCACGGTAAAAAATGCGGTCAATGATCCACGCCGCCCGATTTTGATCATCTCGCCCATTTGATTGGGGCAGGTGGGTTCGCCGACCAAACAGACATCCATCGCCTCGTTCGCGCGGTCCATGTAGGTGAGCAGGGCAGTTGTGCCGTCAATGGCGTCGGCCTCTTCATCCCCTGTGATCGCGATGATAATTGCGCCGTCTGGTGGTGTGTCTTTGACAAAATCAACGGCCGCTGCAGCAAACGCAGCGACGCCGGATTTCATATCGGTTGTACCGCGCCCGTACATGATGCCGTCTTTGATTTCGGCCCCGAATGGCGGCATGGTCCAGTCGTCAGGATTGCCGATCGGGACCACATCTGTGTGACCGTTAAACCCGAACGTGCGCGCATGTCCTTTGGTCCCCCAGCGGGCAAATAAATTGCGAATGCCGCCGCGATCTGCCCACGCCAATTCGAATCCGGCGTCGCCTAACAGTGTCGCAAGGATATCCAAGGCCCCCGCATCCGCAGGCGTAACCGAAGGACACCGCACTAAATCTGCGGTGAGAGTGACAGGGTCGATACCAGACATTGTGTGCTCCTGAGTGGTTTGGGCTGTTGCCTATAGGAATGTGGCGAAAATGGCGCGATGCCAAGGGCTAACATACGCAAAACCATTAACAAATGCGCGCAAAGCGTGTTAAGGAAGTGGTAATAATATGACCCGAGGCAGGGCATTCGAGCAACAGACCGTCAATGAACGGTAATTCGTACCAACGATGTACGTTTGAAAACGCGGGGTTAACCCGTGTGGCTGCGCGCGTGATCTGACCTCTGAAACAAGGGCAGAGGCACATGGTAGCAGCATCAGAACTTCCTATTGATACGGGCGCAACCGCGACCGAAATGGCACAAAACATCTTTGGCGACGGGGTTGTCGTTACAGGGGCCACGTTTTTTGGTGATAACGATTCATCAGGGATCTACACAAACGGCGACAGCGTTTCGCCGGGGGTCACACCGGGCGATACTGGCGTTATTTTGTCGACTGGCGACGCGGATGATTTCACGAATTCATCCGGTGAAGCAAACCAATCGGCCAGCACATCGACCAACACCAGCGGGATCAATAACAACAGCCAGTTGAACGCCGCAGCAGGTGCAGGCACCCGTGACGCGGCCATTCTGGATGTCGATTTCATCCCGACCGGTGATTTCATGACGATGCAGTTTGTCTTTTCGTCCGAAGAATATCCTGAATTCGAAAACTCGGTTTATCAGGATTTCGTAGGCGTTTGGATCAATGGCACCTTGGTTGAAATGCAAGTGGGCAACGGTGATACCGACCCCGGCAACATCAACTCCACCAACAACGAAAACCTTTACATCGATAACACCGCCGATCAATTCAACACGGAAATGGATGGTTTTACCGTCACGATGACGCTGACGATTCCAGTGAATACTGGTGAGGTGAATACGATCCGGATCGCGGTCGCGGACGTGTCGGACAGCAGCTATGATTCAAACCTGTTGATTGCCGGAAACTCTGTCCAAACCCAAGTCGTCGCATTTGCAGATGACACGCACCTTGATCCAAACGGGTCCAAAGACCATGATGTGTTGGCCAACGATATTAATGGTGGTGGCGGCACGTTAACCATCACGCATCTGAACGGCGTTCCTGTCAGTGTGGGCGTGCCGGTCACGTTGAACACCGGTCAAATCATCATGCTGAACGCGGATGGTACGATCAATCTGGTGGGTGACGGTGATACCGAAGATTTTAACTTTACCTATACGGTCGACAACGGCACCAACACGGATATCGGCGTTGTTAACGTCAGTTCGATCCCGTGTTTTGTGGCGGGCACAATGATCGCGACGCCCGATGGGCAACGTGCTGTCGAAGGTCTGCAATTGGGTGAAATGGTTCTGACCAAAGACGAAGGACCGCAGCCTTTGCGCTGGATGGGGTCGCGCACGGTGAATGCTGAAGACAACTTTGCGCCGATCCGAATTCGCGCCAACACCTTTGGTGAACATGATGATTTGCTGGTGTCACCCGAACATCGCATCCTGATCCGTGACAGCGTGGCCGAGCTGTTGTTTGGCGAACAAGAGGTGCTGGTTGCAGCCAAAGAACTGGTGAATGATCGGTCCGTAACCCGCTGTGTCGGGGGGCAGGTGACCTATGTTCATCTGATGTTTGATAGCCATCAAGTGGTCTATTCCGAAGGCCTCGCAACCGAAAGCTTTTTGCCGGGTCCACAAACCACCAAAAGCTTTGAACGCGCGATTGTCGACGAAATTTGCACGCTTTTCCCTGAAATAGACCCTGATACGGGTCTAGGTTACAGCCCTGCGGCGCGCCGAGTGCTTAAGCATTTCGAGGCAAAGTTGCTGCACAAATCACAGAACGCGGCGTAACGCGGCATGACGTGGATCGCCTCTGCTGATCATAATGAAGGGCGTTTTTCGCCCTACGGTTTAGGCGTTGATCGTCGGGCCGAAAAACAAATGATCGTTGATCCGTCCAGCCTATTGGCGCGCGGTACGATCATGCTGGAAACCAGAATGAGCCCGAACGGCAAGCCGCAGGTTTTGTTCAGTTTCAAACGTGATTTCCCTTGGTCGCGCAGCCTGTCGATCCAAGCCATTCCGGGGGGCGGCATCGCGTTGGTGCACGAACACGGCGATCATGTGAACCACGCGGCGTTGCGGTGGAAGGGCTCTGGTCGGGCCGACATCGTGCGCATTACTTACGCGTGGGATGCGCCGCGCGGATTTGGCCGACTGTCGCTAGAACGACCCGAAGATTCGACTGTGACATCCGTAGATATCGTTAATCCTAAACCCCTGTGTACCCAGGATTTGCACGACGTGATGTTGGGAAAATGCGAACGCACGTTGGCCAATGACGCGGTTTTTGTCGCCCTTTCGACCGAAGTTGAACCGGTGGGCCCCATGCCAACATTGTGCCCATCGACCCCGATTTTAACGCCATGGGGAACAAAAGCCGCGGGCACTTTGCAACGTGGCGATACCGTTTCGACGCCTGATGATGGTGCGGTTCCTGTGTTGCACAGCATCAAGCGAACCGTTCCCGCGCTGGGCAGTTTTGCCCCCATTCGCCTGCGTGCCCCCTATTTTGGTCTGCGCCGCGATATCATTGCGGCCCCTGATCAGCGGTTGGTTATTCGCGGGTCTGATGTGGAATATATGTTCGGGCAAGAATCCGTTTTGGTCCCTGCGCGCCATTTGGTGAACGGGTACGCCGCGCGCTACGAACCGGCCGGCGCGACAGTTACGTACACACACTTATTGTTGCCTGCGCACCAAAGCCTGATGGTATCGGGGTCAGCGTTAGAAAGTCTCTATATCGGGCGGATCAGGCGCAAAGAGGCGGACTTGCAGGCAAGTATTTTGGCACCTCTTGATCGCAATAGTCTACCAGAGCATGGTAAACCGTTCTTTCCTATGCTCAAAGCGTTCGAAGCAATTGCGCTGGCGGCACATCGCGCTGCCTAAGCGTTGGACGAAACGTACTACAAGAGGCAGAAGACCATGCTCAAATTTATCGGATCTGCCCTTTTGGCAATGGCGCTTGCGCTGCCTGCGTTTGCACAGGATTTAACGGTATCGACAGTGACCCGTGCGCCATTTTCGATTGTAGAAAACAGTGCTGATACGGGGTTTTCGATTGAACTGTGGCGCGCCGTTGCAAAAGATTTAGGGCGCGATTTTCAACTGATCCGTCACGACAGTTTCGGGGAAATGCTAGAGGCTGTTAAATCCGGTTCATCCGATGCAGCGATTGCGAATATTTCGATCACGTCACAGCGCGAGCTCGAGATGGATTTTACTCATCCGATTTTCGCGTCTGGTCTGCGCACAATGATCCAGCGTCAATCGATATCCAACTTTTCGATCATCTGGTCACTGGCGTCTTGGGACTTGTTCTTTGCGGTGATGCTGGCGTTTGGGTTGCTGCTGATTGGTGGCATGCTGATGTGGTTTTTCGAACGCGAGAAACAAGAATACTTTGATCGGCCAGCATCTAAGGCGGTCTTTCCCGCGTTTTGGTGGGCTTTGAATTTGGTCGTGAATGGCGGGTTCGAAGAACGCATTCCAAGTTCTTTTATGGGGCGCATTTTTGGTGTTCTGCTGGTGATCTCGTCCCTGTTTATAGTGTCGATTTTTGTAGCGCGCATCACAGCCGCGATGACGGTCAGCGCGATCGAAAGTTCGGTCAGTTCTGTGAATGATTTATACGGCAAAAGCGTCGGTACAGTGACCGGCAGCACGGCTGAACTGTTCCTGGATTCACGCGATATCCGAGCGCAAGGCTACGAAGGGTTTCAGGCACTTGTGCAAGCATTTGAGGCCAAAGACATCGACGCAGTTGTCTTTGATTCACCAATTTTGGCGTATTACGTGAACACCGACGGGGCCAAAATCGCGGAACTTGCAGGCCCGATTTTCCAGCAGGAAAACTACGGCATCGCGCTTCCGACTGGCAGTTCGCTGAACGAACCGATCAACCAGTCCCTGCTAAAGCTGCGCGAAAACGGCACTTACGCTACGCTGTATCGCAAATGGTTCGGTGAAACGCCGTAATCGACCAATCAGACCTTAGTCAAAGAACGGCGTCATCTGCGCAATAATGACAGAATTTTCGTCCAAGGCGCGCTGCATCAAACCGCGTTCCTCGTCGTCAATCTCATGCCCTTCGGCTTCGCGTTCGGCCAAGGTGCCGTATCCGGTTACATCCAGCGGCGCGGTATCTGCCTGCTTCAAAATCGCGACGGTTTCACGCACGGCCTCGGCCTCGTCAATGCCGCTCGCAAAACACATCAGCGCCGCGCCAGTTGCCTTGGGGGGCAACCCGTCACCGTCCTTGCGACCGATTTCGACCAGCAGGGTATAAACCTGCTGGCGCGATGGTTTTTTGGGTTTCGGAGTATCAGTCACGCAACAGCTCGTTGATCGAGGTTTTGGACCGTGTTTTTGCATCGACGCGTTTTACGATGACCGCGCAATACAGGTTTACGCCGTTTTTGGATGGCATGGTGCCTGACACAACAACCGATCCTGCGGGCACTTCGCCGTAAGATACTGTGCCGGTTTCGCGGTCTACAATTTTGGTTGATTGGCCGATGTAAACGCCCATGCCCAAAACTGCGCCTTCGCGTACGATGACGCCCTCAACAACTTCGGACCGCGCCCCGATAAAACACCCGTCTTCGATGATTGTCGGGCCCGCTTGCATCGGTTCCAACACGCCGCCAATGCCAACGCCGCCGGACAGGTGCACGTTCTTGCCGATTTGTGCGCATGACCCGACAGAGGCCCAGGTATCAACCATCGTGCCCGTGTCGACGTAGGCGCCAAGGTTCACAAATGAAGGCATCAAAACAACGCCGGGCGCGATGTACGCCGACTTGCGCGCGATGGCTCCGGGAACAGCGCGGAAACCCGCCTCGCCCCATTCTTTTTCGCCCCAACCGTGGAATTTGCTATCGACTTTGTCGAACCAGCTGACGCCTTGTGGGCCACCGGATTGCATTTCCATATCCTTCAGGCGAAAGCCCAACAATACGGCCTTTTTCGCCCACTGGTTTACGTGCCAGTCGCCATTTTCTTGACGTTCGGCAACTCGCAAACCACCGCCGTCCAGCGCGTTTAGCGTATCCATGATCGCATCGCGCGTTTCGCCGGTTGTGGCTGGCGTGATCGTGTCACGGGCCTCCCATGCGGCTTCGATTGCGGTTTCAAGCTGTGCGTTTGACATCGTATTTCCCCTCAAAAACTGTTGGCGCGGTTAGACAACAAACTGTGGGTTTGTGCAATCATATCTGGGCAAGGTGCGCAGCGCAGGGTACGCCTACGGTCAAACAGATTGAGGACGAGCCCGATGAGCAAAAAACAAGCACACCCATTTCGCGATGCCCACACTGACCGCGCAGCCGCCAAAGGGGCACCGGATACGCCGCAAACCCGCGCGCCGGCCTATGCACTGGCGTTCGCAGACGAAGATTTTATGTGCCGCGACGAATTGCGTCCTGTGCGCTTGCAACTTGAATTGCTGAAACCCGAACTGCTGTTGGACGAACAGGGGATCAAAAGCACGATCGTTATGTTTGGCGGTGCGCGAATTCCCGAACCAGCCAAGAAAGAAACCGCGCGCACAAAAACACTGGCTGACCTATCGGTTTTCTATGACGAGGCACGTGAATTTGCGCGGTTGATGACACTGAAATCGATGGAAAGTGGCGGCACCGAAGACGTGATCGTGACCGGCGGCGGACCTGGTGTGATGGAGGCGGGCAATCGCGGCGCCGTCGACGCGGGTGGTGCATCAATCGGGTTGAATATCGTGTTGCCGTTTGAACAGGCACCAAATGCTTATGTGACACCGGATTTGTGTTTCAACTTTCACTACTTTGCGATCCGCAAAATGCATTTTCTGATGCGCGCAAAAGCGATTACCGTGTTCCCGGGTGGGTTCGGTACGCTGGACGAATTGTTCGAGGCGTTGACGCTGATCCAAACCGGCCGCATGCAGCGTGTTCCGTTTTTGCTGTTTGGCAAAAAGTTCTGGGATGGCATCATCAACTGGGATGTTCTGGCTGATGCGGGCACCATTTCTGCCGAAGATCTGGACCTGTTCCGTTTTGTCGATACAGCACAAGAAGCGATGGAAGAAATCGACAACTGGGAAGTCGGCGAAATGCGCAAAGAGATTCCGGGGCGTTAATTCGCTTCGTTTACTTCCGCTTTGATCAAACCTGTTATTCAAGCCAATCGGCTTGAATATTCAGGCACAAAGTTCTGCTGGCAATGCGCAGACTTCGACGCGATGCGGCAAGGTTTCGATAACTTGGCCAGCATCTGTTTCGCGGATACCGTAGCCAAATCCGGCCAAGCGGTGTTTCCATTCGCGCTTTGACAGTGCCTTGTTGCGTTCTGTTGCGACCAATTCGACCACCTGTGCAGTGATGAATGCGTCTTGCTTGATAATAATAGACATCGTTACTCTCCAATCCGTTGTTCGTTGGATTGAGTGTGGCGATGAAGCGCGGCGGCAAATGTACCAAAGTTGGGCAATTGCGGGGCAATTTGAATACAATAAGGCGCAGGTCTGTGGATTGGGTCAAATTCAGATACAATTAAGTATTTGAATTTATTCGTAAAATCCAATCATCAAGGTCGCTAGGCCAGAATATTCAGATATCAGGCGGCCATATTTACCGGCCGCCTGTCCAAAGGCAGATTACAGTCCTGCGTCCGCTTCGATCTGTTTGCGTGACTTACGTCCGCGTTCTGTGGCTGATTTCAACTGACCACATGCAGCATAGATATCCTCGCCGCGTGGTGTACGGATCGGGCTGGAATATCCGGCGTCGTGGATAATGTCGGCAAAACGGTGAATTCGGTTTCCAGACGATCGCTTGTACGGCGCGCCTGGCCATTCATTGAACGGGATCAGGTTAACTTTTGCTGGAATGCCTTCGAGCAGTTTCACCAAGCGATGCGCATCTTCGGGTGAATCGTTGATACCGTCCAACATCACATATTCAAACGTGATCCGTTCGGAATTTGACACCTTCGGATAGGCGCGCAATGCCTCTAGCAATGCTTCGATGTTCCAGCGCTTGTTGATCGGAACCAGTGAATCGCGCACTTCGTCAGTTGTGGCGTGAAAGGACACAGCCAACAGGCAGCCGATTTCTTGCGCTGTGCGGTGAATTTCTGGCACCACACCTGATGTCGACAGGGTAATGCGACGGCGCGACAGCTGGATACCTTCGGGATCCATCGCAATTTTCATCGCGTCGCGGACGTTTTCAAAGTTGTACAGCGGTTCGCCCATGCCCATCAAAACGACGTTGGACAGCATGCGAGCCTCGTAAGTGCGCGTGCCGTGCTCCGGCCATTCGCCTAGATCATCGCGCGCCAGCATAACCTGACCGATGATTTCACCCGCCGTCAAATTACGGACCAGTTTCTGCGTGCCTGTATGGCAGAATGAACAGGTCAGCGTGCACCCAACCTGACTGGAAATACACAGCGTGCCGCGATCGGATTCGGGAATGTAGACAACCTCGACTTCGTGACCGCCAGCGATGCGCACCAGATATTTGCGTGTGCCGTCCGTGCTGACTTGTTTGTTCACAACTTCGGGGATGGCGATCACAAAATTCTCGGCCAGTTCTGCGCGAAAGGTCTTTGACAGGTTGGTCATTTCGGCAAAATCACGCACACCCCAATTGTAAATCCACTGCCAGATTTGGCCAACGCGCATTTTGGCCTGCTTTTCGGGCGTGCCATGTTCGATCAAAACATCGCGCATCGCATCACGTGTCAAACCCACCAGATTGATCGGCCCGTCCGGCAATTTGCGCGGAATGGTAACGAGGTCTTGGGTGATAGGAGCGTTTGGCGCAGACATGGCGATATCCCTCAAGGGCTAAGATGCGCCTCTATATAGGCAAGAGGGGCGGAAATAAAAGGATTCGAAAATGCAAAGCAGCGCCGCATTGGGCGCTGCATCAATTTCAGACTGTGTTTGGGGTGTTACCCGCCGCAGCGTTTTTCCGCATCCTCGACTGCAGCGGTAAAGCCAAGCAGTGAAAACGTGTCTTTGGTTTTTGTACCACGACCGGACACCGCAGTCACGATTGCCGATGCGCCGCGCTTCATTGCGGTGACCATTTTTGAATCGTCCGCCGCACTTGCAGGCCACGCCCACTCGCCGTCGGTGAACATCTCAAATTCGTTGCCGGAAATGTTCACGTTAACTGTGCTGCCAGATGCAAAAGTATAGCCGCCGGTAAATGCGACTTGGCCCTTGGCGCCTTCTGATGGGCGATAAAACACCATCAGCAAGATTTGGCTGCGTGTGACGGCAACAACTTGCCCATTTTTCGAATTCACCGTTTCTTCGGGTGCGGATACGCTCCAGCACTCGGTCGGATTGTCTTCGACAAACACGCTCCATTTCGTTTTTTGCGCGACCTTGTTTGTGCTTTGATCCTGCGCCAATGCGCCAGTCGCAATAAGGGCAAAAGCCCCAAGCGTTCCGGCAAAAATCGTTTTAAATCCCATTTGTCCAGCCTCCAGACTGTCCGTAACCTCAACTCATTCATGCGCTTTGGCGGGTTCTTTTTTTGACCACGCACTTGCCAGCACACACATTCTTCTCGACAAGTGGCACATTAGCGCGATTTGAGCGAGTTGCGAAAGCCTGATTGGCGCTTTTTCGCGCAGAAGTGAGTGGAAAAATGATGAATCCTACCCCAATGGCCGAAATTTGGCGTGGTCCTTTCCTTGAAAGTGTCCATTCGGGCCATGCGGTGGTCTGCGATGACAGTGGTCAAATCGTGCACGCATGGGGTGATCCAGAGGCGGTTGTACTGCCCAGATCGTCATCAAAAATGATCCAAGGGGTGCCTTTGATTGCCTCGGGTGCGGCCGATGCGTTTGGCCTGACGACGCAACATTTGGCACTGGCTTGTGCGTCACATCAGGGCGCTGCAATCCACACGGACCGGGTTGGCAAATGGCTTGATCATCTTGGTTTGGACGACGATGCATTTCGCTGTGGTCCGCAAACGCCCAACGATGAACCTGCGCGCGATGCGTTGATCAAATCGGATCAGTCGCCCTGCCAAATCCACAATAATTGTTCGGGCAAACACGCAGGTTTCCTGACGCTGGCGAAACATTTGGGCGCTGGGCCGGAATACATCGAACCGGATCACCCAGTTCAAACCGGCGCACTTGAGGTCCATGAACGGCTGACAGGCATCACATCCCCGGGCTTTGGTATCGATGGGTGCGGTGCGCCAAATTATGCGTCAACTTTGTCCGGTATGGCGCGCGCGATGGCGCATTTTGCAGCAGCCCCCGCTGGCAGCCCCGAAGAACGCCTGCGCAGCGCAATGATGTTGCACCCCGAATTGGTCGCAGGCGAAGGACGCGCGTGCACAAATCTGATGCGTGCAATGGGCGGAAAAGTTGCGATAAAAACCGGTGCCGAGGCGTTCTATGTCGCGATCATTCCCGAGCTAAAGTTGGGCGTTGCCCTGAAGATTTCGGATGGTGCAACGCGGGCCAGTGAATGCGCGATTGCTGCGATTTTGGTCAAGCTGGGCGTGCTGGATGCGGAACACCCCGAGACGATGAAATACCTGAACGCGCCCATCCGCAATTGGGTTGGAACGCGCACGGGAACGCTGCGCGCGGCACCTGCATTGATCTAACCGATATCGACGATCTCGGCTATTTCGATGGTTCCGCCGTGGGTCGTGATGATCGGGCACCCGTTGGCGATTTCGATAGCACCCGCCATGTCGCCAGCCTGAATAATCGAATATCCAGACACCGGATTTGACCCACCGTCTGGCGTCACGCCATTGCCATCCAGTGTGATTGATTTCCCAACGGGATTGCCGCCATCCACGACATTGGGTCCGATCGCTTCGAACCATGCGGTCCAAGCGGCCATGGCTTTTGCGCCTTCTTCGGGTGTCTCTGGCGATGTGCCGCCATGATACGCTAGTAAAAATTTCGACATGGTTTTCTCCCTTATGATGTTCGAGTCGTGGAACTCTAACACAGATTGGGGAAGCCCTGATAACGGGCCAAATCAGGCCGTTACAAATTCGTCGATGCTGTACCCTTGGATGTACAAAAGTGCCGTTAAATCACCAAAGTTAATTCGCGTGCTGACCTCTGCTGCGACAACAGGTTTTGCGTGCAGCGCAACGCCAATACCGGCCTTGTGCAACATGCCTAAATCATTCGCGCCATCGCCGACAGCCATCACGTCTGAGGGGTCTAGACCAAGGCGCGCGGTGATCTCGTTTAGCGCGTCAACTTTGGCTTGCTTACCAAGGATGGGAACGCCGACTTCGCCTGTCAAAACACCATCCGCAGCGATCAGCGTGTTGGCGCGGTTTTCATCAAACCCGAGGCGTTTGGAAATCGCGGCGGTAAAGGCGGTAAAGCCGCCCGAAACCAGCGCCGCATATGCCCCGTTCGCCTTGATTGTGCCCAGCAATTCAGGCCCGCCAGGCATCAATGTAATACGATCCGCAAGCACGGTTTCGATGACGCTGACAGGTAGACCTTTTAACAGCCCGACGCGTTCACGCAGGGCCGCGTCAAAATCCAATTCGCCGTTCATCGCGCGCGCAGTGATGCCTTTGACGTGGTCACCCACGCCGGCCTCGTCTGCCAATTCGTCGATGCATTCTTGCTGGATCATCGTGCTGTCCATATCCGCCAACAGCATCTTTTTGCGCCGTCCTTGAGTGTGCTGCAAAACCAGATCAACGCCCATGGATTGCGCGGTTTCCCACACTTCCCAGAAATTCGCAGGTTCCGCTGCCAGCGAAAATTCGGCCGCGATATCGGGTGCAAGCCAGACAACATCGCCACCGCCCCATGCATTGCGCAAGGATTGAACCAGCGTGGGGTCCAGATTTTGGCGTTCAGGCGAAGTTAGAAATGTGGCGGTGAACATGTGAAATCCTCTGGGTCAGGTCAGCCGCGATTTAGCGCACCCATGACAGGTTTACCAGTAATTGGATAAGGCCCCGATCCGCCATAAGTTTCCGATTGGCGTCAAACTGCGTCGCACAAATTTCAGGATCGGTCGTATTTGACCCTATTTGCTGTTGCATGCCGCGTGGCATCACCATACGTCTGCCCGTGGGACACCTCTCCCCAACGAGAGGCAATTATCTGTAAGGGTACCAGAAATGGCTATACAGCAACCGACCACGCGGCCGACGAATCCGCGCTTTTCCTCTGGCCCATGTGCCAAACCCCCCACTTTTAATCTGGCAAAACTGGCTGATGCACCTCTTGGGCGCTCGCACCGTGCTGCCGTTGGTAAAGCCAAACTTTTGGCTGCAATCGAAGAGACGCGCGAGATTCTTGGCGTGCCTGCGGATTACAAAATCGGGATCGTTCCTGCATCTGATACCGGTGCTTACGAGATGGCGATGTGGTCCATGTTGGGTGAACGCCCGGCACAAATGGTTGCATGGGAATCCTTTGGCGCGGGCTGGGTGACAGACGTGGCCAAGCAGCTGAAAATCGAACATTCCGTCCACACCGCTGACTACGGCGAGATCGTGGATATGACGACATTGAACTACGACAACGACGTCTGTTTCACATGGAACGGGACAACGTCCGGCGTGCGCATGCAAAACGGCGATGCCATCCCAAGCGATCGCGCCGGGCTCACATTGTGCGATGCGACATCCGCCGCATTTGCGATGGATTTGCCGTGGGACAAACTGGATGTAACGACATTCAGCTGGCAAAAAGTACTGGGTGGCGAAGCGGCGCACGGCATGCTGATCCTGTCGCCTCGTGCCGTTGAACGCCTCGAAAATTACACACCGCCATGGCCGATGCCAAAGATTTTCCGCATGACCAAAGGTGGCAAATTGATCGACGGTATCTTTAAGGGCGAAACAATCAACACGCCTTCGATGCTTGCGGTCGAAGATTACCTTTTCGCGCTTGATTGGGCACGGTCCGTCGGTGGACTGAACGGTATGATCGGGCGGGCAGATGCGAACACCGCCGCGATCAGCCAGTTTGTTCAAGATAACGATTGGATCGATTTCCTTGCAACGGATCCTGCGACACGTTCCAACACATCTGTGTGCCTGAAATTCTCGGATGACCGGATTACCGATGGCCCGGCATTTGCCAAAGCTGTCGCAAAACGGTTGGCTGACGAAAATGTTGCGCTTGACGTTGGTGCCTATCGTGACGCGCCTGCGGGCCTGCGTATTTGGTGCGGTGCCACCGTCGAAACCTCGGATATTCAGGCAATGTTGCCTTGGCTGTCTTGGGCGTTTGACGCTGAAATCAACGCATAATCCATTCCCTATTCGGTGCGGTTATCGTGCCAAAACCCATTCAAAGGACCAAACTCATGGCCCCCAAAGTACTCATCTCCGACAAGTTAAGCGAAGCCGCCGTTCAGATTTTCAAAGATCGTGGCATCGACGTGGATTTCCAGCCTGACATCGGCAAAGACAAAGACAAACTGGCCGCAATCATCGGCAATTACGATGGCCTTGCGATCCGTTCCGCGACCAAAGTGACCGAGAAAATTATCGCTGCCGCTGACAATCTAAAAGTCATCGGGCGTGCAGGGATCGGCACCGACAACATCGACAAAGAAGCCGCATCAAAAAAAGGTGTCATCGTGATGAACACACCTTTTGGCAACATGATCACGACGGCTGAACACGCTATCGCAATGATGTTCGCAGTGGCGCGTCAAATTCCAGAAGCCAGCGAATCAACACATGCTGGTAAATGGGAAAAATCCAAATTCATGGGTGTCGAGCTGACGGGTAAAACCCTTGGCGTCATCGGTGCAGGCAATATTGGTGGCATCGTGTGCGATCGTGCGCGTGGCCTGAAAATGAAAGTTGTCGCGTATGATCCCTTCCTTGGGGATGAAAAAGCCGACAAAATGGGCGTTGAAAAAGTTGAACTTGATGACCTGTTAGCGCGTGCTGATTTCATCACTTTGCACGTTCCATTCACTGATCAAACCGCGAATATTCTAAGCCGTGAAAACATCGCAAAAACCAAAAAAGGCGTGCGTATCATCAACTGTGCCCGCGGTGGTTTGGTGGACGAAGAAGCATTGGCTGATGCGTTGAAATCCGGCCATGTGGCTGGCGCTGCGTTTGATGTTTTCGCCAAAGAGCCTGCAAACGAAAACCCGTTGTTTCACCTTCCTAATGTCGTTTGCACACCGCATTTGGGCGCTGCCACAACCGAAGCGCAGGAAAACGTTGCCCTGCAAGTTGCCGATCAAATGGCCAACTATTTGCTGACAGGTGCTGTTGAAAACGCGTTGAACATGCCATCGGTCACCGCCGAAGAAGCCAAGGTCATGGGCCCATGGATTTCGCTGGCTGGTCACCTTGGTTCGTTTATCGGTCAGATGACGGATGAGCCGATCAAAGCCATCAACATTTTGTACGATGGTGTCGTGTCTGAAATGAACCTTGCAGCCCTGAATTGTGGTGTTGTTGCAGGCATCATGAAACGCGCGAACCCAGACGTTAACATGGTATCGGCCCCGGTGATCGCCAAAGAACGTGGTATCCAGGTGTCCACAACAAACCAGGATAAATCCGGCGCATTTGAGGGTTACATCAAGGTCACAGTTGTCACCGACAAACGCGAACGTTCAGTTGCGGGCACAGTGTTTAGTGACGGCAAGCCGCGCTTTATCCAGATTAAAGGTATCAACATCGATGCCGAAATCGGCGCCAACATGCTGTACACCACAAACGAAGACGTGCCGGGCATCATCGGTTTGCTGGGTAACACCATGGGCAAAAACGGCGTCAACATTGCGAACTTTACGCTAGGGCGGAATTCCGTTGGCGGCGAGGCGATCGCACTGTTGTATATCGACAATCCGATTGCCGCTGATGTCGTTGCCGCGCTGGAAACGACGGGCATGTTTACGCAAGTCAAACCGCTCGCCTTTGACGTGGCCTAAGCTGGTTACATCGGTTAAACGATCAATACGCCGCTCCACCTTGGGGCGGCGTTTTTTTAAGGGGGTCTCATGTCTGAAACTGTTTACGCCATCGGTGATGTGCACGGTCAATTGCGTCGTATGAATTGGGTTTTGGACCTGATTGAAAAGGACGGCGGCAAGGACGCGAAAATTGTGTTTGTCGGCGACTACACGGATCGCGGGCCCGACAGTAAAGGTGTGATTGATCAATTGGTTGAGGCCAAAGAAGCAGGGCGCAACTGGACGTTTTTGTTGGGCAATCACGACGAGATGTTCGCTATGTTTATGCAATCCCCACCGCAGCACGACGCGCATCTTCCGACTGAATTGTATTGGCTCCATCAGCGCCTTGGTGGTGACACAACGATGGCGTCTTATGGTGTTGAATCAGAGGCGAAAAAGCGGCTTTCGACCACACACGGCGAAGCGCTTGAGACAATTCCGCAGTCCCATGTCGATTTCCTGAATGAACTGGAATTGTCGCACACGCACGAAGATCTGTTTTTCTGTCACGCAGGTATTCGCCCCGAAGTACCGCTGGATGAACAAATCAAACATGACCTGATCTGGATCAGGCAGGAATTTCACGATTACACCGCGCCGCATCCAAAATTGATCGTGCACGGGCACACGCCGGTCGACCAAGCAACGCATTACGGCAACCGCGTGAATATCGATTCAGGGGCCGGTTATGGCAAAGAATTGACAGCTACCGTGTTCGAAGACGGACGGGTTTGGAAACTAACAGATCAGGGCCGCGTCGAACTAAAAGCTGACTAGCCCCAGTCCAAAACCACCTTGCCCGAGGTGCCTGATTTCATCGCCGCAAACCCTGCTTCGAAATCATCCACGCGCAAGCGGTGCGTGATCACGCCGGACACGTCCAAACCGTTTTGTAACATCGCAATCATCTTGTACCACGTCTCGAAAATCTCGCGGCCGTAGACACCTTTGATAGTGATTGCTTTGAACACGATACGCGACCAATCAACCGGCGATTTACCGGGTGGAATACCCAGCATTGCGATGCGGCCACCCATCACCATTGCTTCGATCATTTGATCTAACGCTGCCTGATTGCCGGACATTTCCAAGCCAACATCGAACCCTTGTTTGATTTTTAAACCGGCGCGCACGTCGTTCAAATCTTCGCGGGCGACATTCACCGGAACGACGTCTGCAACCGTTGAGGCCAGCGATAATCGTGCGTCATTTATGTCGGTAATGACGACATTGCGCGCGCCCACATGCCGTGCAATTGCGGCTGCCATAATCCCGATTGGCCCCGCGCCTGTGATCAACACATCTTCGCCGATCAGATCAAAACTAAGCGCTGTGTGAACCGCGTTTCCCAACGGATCAAGGATCGCACCGATGTCGTCACTAATTTCATCGGGCAGGGGCACGACGTTGAATGCGGGCAGGCGCAAATATTCCGCAAACGCGCCTTGTTCATTGACGCCAATACCGCGCGTTTCAGGATCCAGATGAAACCGTCCAGCCCGCGATTGACGTGACTGCTTGCCAATCAAATGCCCCTCGCCAGAACACCGCTGCCCAATCAAAAGCCCATCGACATTGCGCCCGACTTCGACAATTTCACCTGCAAATTCATGACCAGTAATCATCGGCACAGGCACCGTGCGCGCGGCCCATTCATCCCAGTTCCAGATATGCACGTCAGTGCCGCAAATCCCCGTTTTGTGGATGCGGATCAGCACATCCTCGGGCCCAATGTCAGGAATTGGCGCGGTTTCGGCCCATAAACCTTCACGTGCGTGGCGTTTTACCAAGGCTTTCATGTCACCGCGCATCAGATCACACCGCAGGCTTTACCTGCGACCTCGAATGCGGCCAAAGCGCGGTCAAGTTGTTCGCGGGTTAAAGCGGCGTTCATCTGCGTGCGAATGCGGGCTTGTCCGCGTGGAACAACCGGGAAAAAGAAACCGGACACATAGACGCCTTCGTCGAACAGGCGTGCGGCCATGTCTTGTGCCAATTGGGCCTCGCCTAACATGACCGGAACGATGGGGTGTTCGCCGGGCAATAAATCGAATCCCAAGCGTTCCAACCCAGCGCGCCAATAGCGGGTGTTTTCAAACAAATGGGCGCGCAAATCGTCACCTTTTTCAACCAAATCAATGGCTTTGATGCCTGCTGCGACAATTGCTGGGGGTAAGGAATTTGAAAACAAATAGGGGCGTGCGCGCTGGCGCAAAAGGTCAATAACAGGCTGCGGCCCTGCGATGTAACCACCAATTGCACCGCCCAGCGCCTTGCCCAAAGTACCGGTTAGAATGTCTACTTTGACCCCGAAATGTGCTGGCGTTCCCGCGCCTTTGGGGCCCATAAATCCGGTCGCATGGCAGTCATCCACCATCACCAAAGCATCGTATTTTTTTGCCAATGCTGTAATTTCCGGCAGGTTCGCAAGCGTCCCGTCCATGCTGAAAACACCGTCCGTTGCGACCATGATAAACCGCGCGCCGTCGTCGCGGGCTAGCTTCAACTGACCTTCTAAATCGGTCATGTCGTTGTTGGCGTAACGATAGCGCCGCGCCTTGCACAATCTGATGCCATCGATGATCGACGCGTGGTTCAGGCTATCGGATACAACCGCGTCTTCGGGCCCCAGCAGCGGTTCAAACAGGCCGCCATTCGCATCAAAACACGCGGCGAATAAAATTGAATCGTCGTGGCCCAAAAACCGTGCCAAACGCTGTTCCAGCTCGCGGTGGATGTCTTGGGTGCCACAGATGAACCGGACAGATGCCATGCCGTAGCCCTTTGGATCCATCGCCAGCTTGGCAGCATCAATTAGCTCGGGATGATCGGCAAGCCCGAGGTAATTATTGGCACAAAGGTTGATGACATCGTGTTCGCCAACCGCGATTTGCGCGCCTTGTGGCGACGTGATCAATCGCTCGGTTTTCATCATGCCATCGGCCTGAATTTGATCAAGAATGGTAGCGATGTGGTCAAGATAAGGTTGGGTCATGATGATACTCCTTTGAAGCATCATCTAGCATAACGGATGCGATTCCGAAATAGAAGAATTCCGTAATGAGGGAAATAATCCGTGATTGCGGATTATCTAGGCGTCTTGGACAACCAAAAATGCGCGCGCTGGGCCCATTGCAGCAATCTTATGCGGTACATCTGCGGCATAGCGGGCTGTATCACCTGCCTCGATTCGCTGTACACTTTCACCGCTTGTGACCTCGATCGTGCCTTCGATCACACTTAAATGTTCACGCGCACCGTGTGCATGTGCCTGACTTTCCAATACGCCATCTTTGGTGAAGCGCAGATCGTACACCTCGTGACGCCCTGCTTCTTCTGGCGGTGACAAAATCAGGATGGTGCACCCGGTGCCGCGCGCTTCGATTGTGGGGACGTTGGCGGCGCGCAAAACTTCGATCTGGGTTTGCGTGTTACCCGCGTCAAGCAAGCCTGCGAAATCCACTTGCAAGGCGCGCGTCAAATTCCAAAGCGTCGCAATTGTCGGGCTGCTTTCGCCGCGTTCAATCTGACTGACCATAGACCGGCTAACACCGGACAGTTTTGCGACAGCGTCCAAGGACAGGCCTTGGGTCCGCCGCGCTTCTTTTAGGCGGGCAGGCAAAAGGGTCAGTATAGCGTCAGATTTTTCCGTCATACCGGATATGTGCCGCCGCGCGCGGTCCGTGTCAATCACCACATCAATGACGGGACGTTTGGGCTGACACTGCGAACCAGCGTGGTAAAACCTGCTCAAAGCAAAAGGAAACATCATGACCGACATCGTTATTCTGGACGGCGCGCGCACTGCAATTGGCACGTTTGGCGGCGCACTTGCCAACACCACCCCGATTGATCTGGGAACCATCGCCGCCAAGGCCGCGCTAGAAAGGTCAGGCGTTGAGGGCGGGCAAATCGGGCACGTTGCGTTTGGTCACGTCATCAACACCGAACCGCGCGATATGTATCTGTCTCGTGTGGCGGCAATGCAGGCCGATATCCCTGACGTTGTGCCAGCAATGAACGTGAACCGTTTGTGCGGATCGGGCGTGCAGGCGATCGTGTCGGTCATGCAGTCGTTGATGTTGGGTGATGCAGACTTTGGACTGGCAGGTGGCGCTGAAAACATGTCGCGCAGCCCGTTTATCAATTCGTCCCAGCGGTGGGGGGCCAAGATGGGCGATATCCGTACCCAAGACATGATGCTTGGCGCGCTGAACTGCCCGTTCGGAACAGGGCACATGGGGGTGACGGCGGAAAACGTTGCAGGCGAACACGATGTAAGCCGCGCAGATCAAGACGCGTTCGCGATGCAAAGCCAAGAACGTGCAGCAGCGGCAATTGCAGCAGGCTATTTCAAAAGTCAGATCGTGCCCGTGGACGTGAAGGTAAAACGCGACATGGTGCCGTTCGACGTTGATGAACATCCAAAGGCGACCAGCCTCGAAATCTTGGGCGGCTTGCGACCGGTGTTTCAAAAGGACGGGTCTGTCACGGCGGGAAATGCCAGTGGAATTAACGATGGCGGCGCGGCGATTGTGCTGGCGACGGCTTCGGCTGCTGAAAAGGCTGGCTTAAAACCAAAGGCCCGCATTCTGGGGTATGCCCATGCTGGCGTGCGGCCCGAAGTTATGGGAATTGGCCCAATTCCTGCGGTTCAAAAGTTGATGGAAAAAACCGGCCTTAGCGTGTCTGATTTCGATGTGATCGAAAGCAACGAAGCATTCGCATCGCAGGCCTTGGCCGTGTCCAAAGTTCTGGGATTTGACCCCGCGCGCGTGAACCCGAATGGCGGCGCAATCGCGCTGGGTCATCCGGTTGGCGCGACAGGTGCGATTATCACAGTCAAAGCGCTGTACGAGCTGGAGCGAACAGGCGGAACAAAGGCGCTGATCACCATGTGTATCGGCGGCGGGCAGGGAATTGCCCTAGCGATTGAACGATTGTAATAGCAAAATTTGGGGGCTTTCGTGCCTCCAAACGTACCCTAAAACAGCTGGTCAATCAGGGCCAAAATCGCGGCACCCGCAGCAGATGACACCAGTGCTGTTAGGATAATCCAGCGCCAGAATGGCCGGCGTTTTGGCTGTTCTGGATTGCCTTGTTTGATCAATGCCGCCTCTACCAAACCAGGCAATCGCGGACCAAATCGGCCAAGGATTCGCGCGGTTTTGGCAAGGTCGGTCAGGACCGCCTTTGGCCCAATGGATTTGCCGATGTAGCTGGTGACGATCGGGTTGGCGACTTCCCAGATGTTGATGTTCGGGTTCAGGCTGCGCGCAACGCCTTCGACCACAACCATCGTGCGTTGCAGCAGGATCAGTTCGGTGCGAGTTTCCATGCCAAACCGTTCGGTGACTTCGAACAGGTAGCTTAATAAACGACCCATCGAAATGTTCGTAGCGTTCATCCCAAAGATCGGTTCGCCCACAGCACGTAATGCCCGCGCAAATTCATCGACATCTTTGTCGGCGGGCACGTATCCTGCCTCAAAATGGACCTCGGCGACGCGTTTGTAATCCTTGCGAATAAAGCCGAACAAAATCTCGGCGTAAACGCGGCGTGTGTATTCGTCGATGTGCCCCATGATCCCGAAATCATAGGCAATGATGTTGCCGTTTGGTGCGACTTTGAGGTTCCCTTGATGCATGTCTGCATGGAAAAACCCGTCGCGTAAGGCGTGGTTCAGGAACAGTTGCAGCACGCGTTCGCCCAAGATTTTCCGATCATGGCCTGCCGCGTCAATCGCATCGTTGTCGCCCATCGAAACGCCATCAGCCCAGCCAAGCGTCATTACGCGGCGCGCGGAATATTCCCATTTGATTTCAGGCAGTTCAAACCCTTCGTCCTTTTCGGTATTTGCTGCAAATTCCGAAGCAGAGGAGCTTTCTAGACGTAAATCAAGTTCGCCCTGAACGACGCCGTCAAAATGTTCGATCACTTCCATCGGGCGCAAACGGCGGGCACCGGGGGCAAAGATATCGACAATCCGAGCGGCAAAATAGAACGCGTCGACGTCTTTTGAAAACGCACGCTCGATTCCTGGACGCAACACCTTGACTGCAACTTCTTCGCCCGTGGACTTCAGGCGGGCTTTGTGGACTTGCGCAATGGATGCCGCGGCGATTGGTTCGCTGAATTCCGAGAACATATCGGACAGGGGCAGGCCCAATTCGCTCTCGACTTCGGCCTTGGCTTTTTCAATTGAAAACGGGGGTAGTTTGTCTTGCAAAACGCGCAACTGCACGGCCAGTTCATCGCCAACCACATCGGGACGGGTCGACAAAACCTGACCAAATTTAATATAGGCGGGGCCCAATGCGGTTAACGCACGTGGGGCCGGCGGCACCGATGGATCACCTTTGTAGCCAAGCCACATGAACGGTTTGCCAAGCGCGTGTGCAATAAATCGCAGCGATCGCGGTGCCTCGAAGGCGTCCAAAACCACGTTCATCGCGCCGGTGCGTTCCAGCGTGGCACCGGTGCGGATCAGACGCCAAATATTGTGCGGTCCGCGCATCCTAGATTTTCCATCCCGAATGAAGGGCGGCAACACCCAATGTCATATTGCGATATTTTGCGTTCTCAAACCCAGCAGCACGCACCATATCAAGGAAGGTGTCCTGATCCGGAAAGTTGCGGATCGATTCAACCAGATACTGATAGCTTTCGCGATCATTGGCGATCATCTTGCCCATCTGCGGAATCACGTTGAACGAATAAAGGTCATAGGCCTTTTGCATCGCGGCGTTTGGCAATTGCGAGAATTCCAAAACCATCAATCGACCACCGGGTTTCAGCACGCGAAAGGCTTCGTTCAGCGCTTCTTGGGGGCGGGTGACGTTGCGGATACCAAAGCTGATTGTGTAAACATCGAACGTGTTGTCAGCAAACGGCAAGGTCATCGCGTCGCCCACAACCCAGTCAAGGCTGTCTTCCATTGATGCGGCTTCGGCCCGTTTGCGGCCTTCGATCAACATCGGTTCGGTGATGTCCAAAACGGTAGCATGACCGTGACCTGCACGCTTTAGAAACTTGAACGAAATATCACCCGTTCCGCCTGCGACATCTAACAGTTTTTGACCCGGGCGCGGGGCCAGCCAATCCATCATCGCATCTTTCCAAATGCGGTGAATTCCCATGCTCATCACGTCATTCATGATGTCGTACTTTGAGGCAACAGAGTTGAACACGCCTTGAACGCGCCCCGCTTTTTCGCCTTCAGGCACGGTTTCAAATCCGAAATGTGTGGTTTTTGCCGGAGTATTTTCAGTGTCTTGGGTCATGAGGTCTTGCCGTCCTTGAATTCAGCCCTTGTTATAGAGCAGACGTGGCCGCGCACAATGCGGCGCTTTCGTCACATCAAACAGGTGAGCATCAAATGCCCGAATTGCCAGAGGTTGAGACAGTCCGTCGCGGGTTAACCCCCGCAATGGAAGGGCAGGTGATTGACCGCGCCGATGTGAATCGCCCTGATTTGCGGTGGCCGTTCCCTGATCGCATGGCAGAACGATTGACGGGACAGACGGTGCTGCGTTTGCGGCGTCGTTCCAAATACGTGCTTGCGGACCTCAGCAGTGGCGAAACGCTGTTGATCCATCTGGGCATGTCGGGGCGGATGACTGTATCGGGTGACCCGCTGGGGCAATTCACGCACGACCACCCTGCGACTGAAAAACATGACCACGTTGTGTTCCACATGGGCAACGGTGCGCGGGTGACGTTTAATGACCCTCGTCGCTTTGGCGCAATGGATTTGTTGGACACGGCCACGGCGGACCAACACAAGCTGCTTGCGGTTTTGGGGCCCGAACCATTGAGCAACGATTTTCACGATTCGATTCTGATCGAAGCCTTCAATGGCAAGAATTCTCCCATCAAATCAGCGCTGTTAGACCAGCGAATTGTCTGCGGATTGGGTAATATCTATGTGTGCGAGGCGTTATTCCGCGCAGGAATTTCACCAGTGCGCAAAGCCGGACAGATCAGCAAGGCACGCATCGCCACCCTTGTTCCAATCATCCGCGACGTGCTGTCAGAGGCAATCGAGGCAGGGGGATCGTCGCTCAAGGATTTCCGCCAAGCCGATGGAGAACTTGGATATTTCCAGCATTCCTTTGATGTTTACGGACGCGAAGGCGAACCGTGCCGCGCAACAGGGTGCGACAATACAATTGAACGCATTGTGCAGTCGGGGCGATCCTCGTTTTACTGTAAGTCATGCCAAAGTTAACCCAAACTTAGCTTGAAACCCGCGCTGCCCGTGGTAACTAATTCCCTCTAACGGGATAATGAAAGCACATCACATGGCCTATGAGACGATCAACGTCGAAGTGGACAATCACGTCAGCCTGATCACGCTGAACCGTCCCGACGCGATGAATGCGTTGAACGATCAGTTGCTGACCGAATTGGCCCGCGCGATGACGGACGCCCAAGACAACGACAAGGTGCGGTGCATCGTTTTGACCGGTTCGGAAAAGGCATTCGCCGCTGGCGCCGACATTTCAATGATGCGCGACAAGTCGTTTGTTGATGTGTTCACGACCGATTTGTTCACCTCTGAAACCGATCAAATCACGCGCGTTCGCAAACCAATCATTGCTGCGGTTGCTGGCTATGCGCTGGGCGGCGGGTGCGAATTGGCGATGATGTGCGATTTCATCATTTGCGCAGACAATGCGAAATTCGGCCAGCCGGAAATCAACCTTGGCGTTGTTGCGGGTATCGGTGGCACACAGCGTTTGACCCGCGCAATTGGCAAAGCCAAAGCGATGGATATGAACCTGACGGGCCGTTTTATGGACGCCGAAGAAGCAGAGCGTTCAGGGCTGGTCAGCCGCATCGTACCTGCGAAAAAACTGATGGACGAAGCCATGGGCGCGGCGCAAAAGATCGCGGAAAAATCGATGATCACCACGATGGTTGTCAAAGAGGCCGTGAATAGATCGTTCGAAGTGTCCTTGCGTGAAGGGTTGCTGTTTGAACGCCGCGTGTTCCATTCATTGTTCGCAACCGAAGACCAAAAAGAAGGCATGTCGGCCTTCCTTGAAAAACGCCAAGCGCAATTCCGCGACAAATGATCGTGCGTGGCCACTGTTTGTGTGGGGCGTGTCGGTTTGAACTGACGGGCCCGCACAATTGGGTTGGTCATTGCCATTGCGAAAGCTGCCGGCGGGCAACCGCGTCAGCATTTACCACATGGATCGGGCAGCCAAACGGCGCGTGGGCGTTTACCGGTGATGCCCCTCAAACCTATCAAAGCAGTCCTGGGAAAGTGCGCGGATTTTGCAGCACGTGCGGCACCCAGATGTTTTATAAATCTGACGCTTACCCGGACGAGACGCATTTTTACGCGGCACTTTTGGAAAACGGCACAGACGTCGCCCCGACGGATGAATATTTCGGGACCGAACGTGTGCCTTGGGTACAGTTGAACGGGACGTTTGCGCACAAAGACCTAAACAGTTGACTCCGACCCCTAGCGGGCCTAAAGACGCGACTTCACCGTAGCCTTGTGCTGCATAAAACTACCGCACCGAACATGAAACGGGACGAGATAAAATGGCAAATACGCCTCAAGCTAAAAAGCGCGCACGTCAGAACGAAGCACGCTTTGCTGTCAATAAAGCGCGTCGTTCGCGCATCCGCACATTCCTGCGCAACGTCGAAGAAGCCATCGAATCTGGCGACAAAGACGCGGCAAACGCAGCCTTTCGTGCCGCTCAGCCTGAGCTGATGCGCGGCGTAACAAAAGGTGTGTATCATAAAAACACGGTCTCTCGCAAATTGTCGCGTTTGTCTGCACGGGTCAAAGCAGTCGGTACAACACCGGCCTAAATTTGGCTAAATACCTGATAGAAAAGGCATCGCTTCGGGCGGTGCCTTTTGCATTTTAACATCCAAATTTTTGACCAAGAGATTCTTTTTCTAGATTCAATGAGTCAACACAGAAGATCAGTTGCCGCGCCGCTCACGAACTTGCTACCACTGTCCTAGCGATTCATTTCGCGGGGGGACAGGTCATCGGAGAACGCGTCAAACTAGACGTCTCAATGGTGAGTTGCCGAGCAAAAGCAAGCGATCGCTTTTGAAGGTGTCTGCGCGGTTTTGCTAGAAACCACGCACTGTCAAAAACATATTGGGATGCATAGCATTCAGTCATGGTCCGGTTTGGGCGGGCCTAGCTGACTGCGCAGTTTGTAAATATCCAAGGTTGGACGCCTGTTCTCGTGTAGGGAACGGGGCCGATAAGTGTTCCCTGTTGAAGTGAAGTGTTGGGCAAACAGAGTAGGCCAGGAAGCAACTCTGACAGGCAAGATTGTACGGGACGGTATAAGACGCATGACACAGGACGAGTGGACACAGTTGAGCCAAAAGCTGATTAAAACAGCGGGTCAAAACAATTTTAAAACGTGGATTGAACCCCTGCGTTTGCGTGACGTCACCGAAGGCATTGCATCGTTCAATGCGCCAACCAATTTTTTGGGCAACTACGTTAGCCAGAATTTCTCGGATCTGATCTTGCATGAACTGCAATCAACCGACCCGTCCATTCGCCGTTTGAATTTTGCTGTGTCCGCTGCTCCGTCGCCGCGTATGAACATCGCAGCCAAGCCGAAAACCGCAGCGCAGCAAACACGGTCTGCGGCCGCAAATGGACTTAACGCCGCGTCTTTGGACAAGCGGTTCACCTTTGATAAATTTGTTGTCGGCAAGCCAAACGAACTGGCGCATGCCGCGGCCAAACGTGTGGCCGAAGGTGGCCCCGTCACGTTTAACCCGCTGTTCCTGTACGGCGGTGTTGGCCTTGGCAAAACCCACCTGATGCACGCCATCGCATGGGAACTACAAACATCGCGGCCTGATCTGAACGTCCTGTATCTGTCTGCTGAGCAATTCATGTACCGTTTTGTTCAAGCTTTGCGTGATCGCAAAATGATGGACTTCAAGGAAATCTTTCGCTCCGTTGACGTGCTGATGGTGGATGACGTGCAGTTCATCGCTGGCAAGGATTCCACGCAAGAAGAGTTCTTTCACACCTTCAACGCGTTGGTCGATCAGCAAAAACAGATCATCATTTCCGCAGATCGCGCCCCTGGTGAAATCAAAGACCTTGAGGACCGCGTGAAATCGCGTCTGCAATGTGGTTTGGTTGTCGATCTACATCCAACAGATTACGAACTGCGTCTTGGCATTTTGCAAAGCAAGATCGAAACCCAGCGCGTGAACTACCCCGGTCTTGAGATCGCGGACGGTGTTTTGGAATTCCTTGCGCACCGTATTTCCACGAACGTGCGTGTGCTTGAGGGCGCGTTGACCCGTCTGTTCGCCTTTGCCTCGCTTGTCGGTCGCGAAATCGATATGGCATTGACCCAAGATTGCTTGGCTGATGTGTTGCGCGCCTCAGAACGTAAAATCACAGTCGAAGAAATCCAGCGCAAGGTGTCGGATCACTTCAATATCCGTTTGTCTGACATGATTGGCCCGAAACGTTTGCGCAGCTTTGCGCGTCCGCGTCAGGTCGCGATGTATCTGTCCAAACACATGACCAGTCGTTCGCTGCCTGAAATCGGACGTCGGTTTGGCGGGCGCGATCACACCACGGTTATGCACGGCGTGAAACGGATCGAAGAACTGAAATTGGCGGATGGTCAGATGGCAGAAGACCTCGAATTGCTGCGTCGTGCGCTAGAGGCGTAATGTTGATCGTCAGGTTTATTTCCGCCAGCGTTCGGGTTGTATTTGGCTTAGCGGCGCTTGCCGTTGTATTGTTCGGGGCCATTGTTGGTATCGCCATCTTTCGTGGATACTACTACGCGCCCGAACCAAAGGCATGCACATACATGATGTCGCTGGATGTCGTTCTGAATGGGCGGTCTTTGTCGATTCCTGCGAAAAAAAACATAATGCTGCAATTTCCATTTTCAAAAGATGACCCCTTGGGGCTTCGAATTGTTCATACAGATTTTAACGCGTACGGCGAGCCTACTAGAGGGTTTTGTGTTGAAGAGGTCGCAGGGAGGTCAGAAATTGGCTACATTCAATTTGGCCGAGGCCCATTTTTGGACATTGCAGAACAGCTGAACCTTTTTTGGCATGCGTCATTTCACACGTTGTACTTCGGTCGTTCGAATCTAGATTTTTGGGTTAACCCCAACCCTGTCACCGAAGGGGCAGTCAACCCGGCCCATTACCGATTAACCAAACCTTTTGATGACGACCAATACAGGCAGCATATGGAAACGTTTGGCTGGTTGGAAGGCAAATACCGGATCGCATCGTCCTGCATCGAAATTCCTCCTAACGTGTCGGATATGACAAAAAGCTGCTTTGTGTGGGTGAAAAAAAAGTCTGATGGAATAATCTACCTCGTATCAAGCATCCAAATCCCTGACTGGCCGCAAGAGAATCAACGACCGCCTGCTGCTTTTGTTGAATTCGCTCGAAATATCCCTGCAATTGTCGATATGTTCGAAAAACCATAAGCAATTAAGTGGTATTTTTGACTTGTGGTGCCGACTGAGGTGCAATCTCGCAAAGCCCCTGCCCTTGACGCCCCAAACAAACCCCCGCACAAGCAATATAACGCTTGAGAATATGCTGTGAGAGGGTAGTTTAACCCTCCGGCAGTCCGGATGGGAGAAGACATATGAAAGTCAGTATTGAACGCGCAGATCTGTTAAAAGCAGTGTCCCAAGCGCAGTCCGTCGTTGAACGGCGCAATACCATTCCGATCCTTGCCAACGTATTGATCGAAGCCGAGGGATCCGATGTGACCTTTCGCGCCACCGATTTGGACATCGAAGTCGTGGATAAAGCGCCGGGTCAAGTCGAACGCGCAGGCGCCACGACAGTTTCAGCAACCACACTGCACGAGATTGTGCGCAAACTACCGGACGGTGCCTTGGTCACGTTGACAGCCGACAGTGCCGCAGGTCGCTTGACGGTCGAAGCAGGACGTTCCAATTTCTCGCTTGCGACATTGCCACGCGAAGATTTCCCAGTAATGGCGTCGTCTGAATATGCGTCGAATTTTTCGATAGAGGCGTCAAAACTACGCCGTCTGTTCGACAAGTCGAAGTTCGCGATTTCTACTGAAGAAACCCGTTATTATTTGAACGGCGTTTACATGCACGTGTCAGAATCTGACGGTGCCAAAGTTTTGCGTTGCGTGGCCACCGATGGTCACCGTTTGGCGCGCATCGATACAGATTTGCCTGAAAACGCGTCTGACATGCCGGGTGTGATCGTGCCGCGTAAAACTGTCGGCGAATTGCGCAAGCTTCTGGACGATGACGACATGAAAATTGCCGTGTCTGTGTCTGAAACAAAGGTGCGTTTTGCCACACCGGACATCACGCTGACATCCAAGGTAATCGACGGCACATTCCCGGATTACACGCGCGTCATTCCGCAAGGCAACACGCGTAAAATGGAAGTCGACGCCGCTGATTTCGCTAAAGCCGTAGACCGTGTTGCAACTGTTTCTTCTGAACGCTCTCGCGCTGTGAAATTACAGCTGGACGAAGACCGTTTGATCCTGTCCGTCAACGCGCCTGACAGTGGTGCAGCCGAAGAAGAACTGGCTGTCGCCTATTCAGATGAACGTTTGGAAATCGGGTTTAATGCGAAATACCTGCTGGAAATCGCCAGCCAGGTTGATCGCGAAAACGCTGTGTTCATGTTCAATTCTTCTGGTGATCCGACGCTGATGCGCGAAGGCAACGATCACTCGGCAGTCTACGTTGTCATGCCGATGCGTGTGTAACTGGGCACGCATGACCAGACGCGTTTTCGGCCTTAGAAAACGGCAAACCTGACATGGCTTTGCATCTATCCTCTTTGACGGTTTCCCATTTTCGCTCGCATAAAATTGCGCGCGTTTCCGTTGATCCACGCCCTGTCGCGATTTTTGGCCCAAATGGTGCAGGCAAAACCAATATCCTCGAAGCTGTTTCGCTGTTTTCACCGGGTCGCGGTTTGCGCCGTGCCAGCGCCGAAGACATGACGCGCAGGCCCGAGACTTTGGGATGGAAAGTCACTGGTGTGCTGCATTCTTTGTCGCAGATTCACGAAGTTGAAATCTGGTCAGAAGCTGGCAAACCCCGCCAAACACGCATCGATGAAAAGGCGGCGGCGCAGACTGCGTTGGGCCGTATTGCGCGCGTGTTGTGGTTGATCCCGTCGATGGATCGTCTGTGGATCGAAGGGGCCGAAGGGCGACGCCGGTTTCTAGATCGCATGACGCTTAGTTTTACGCCTTTGCACGCTGATTTGTCCCTGACCTACGAAAAGGCGATGCGCGAACGTAATCGCTTGCTCAAGGACATGGTGCGTGATCCGCATTGGTATAGTGCGCTGGAAACCAAAATGGCCGAGACTGGCATCGCAATTCATCAAAATCGACTGGCCGCGTTGGCGCAATTGAAAGACGCGCAAAACGGGGCGCAAACGGCGTTTCCATCTGCGGATTTAACGCTAACGCATGGTGATCAAAATCTGCCTGAAACTGTTGACGATTTCCGCACTGCATTGGCCGATGGGCGCAGTCGTGATTTGGCAGCTGGCCGAACGTTAACAGGCCCGCATCGCGCAGATATTTACGGGGTGTATGCCGCCAAAGACGTGCCCGCAAAAGACTGTTCGACGGGTGAACAAAAAGCGCTGTTGGTGTCGCTGATCCTTGCGAATGCCCGTGCGCTGACCCGTGATTTTGGCGCCCCGCCGTTGTTGTTGTTAGACGAGGTTGCCGCCCACCTTGATGCAGATCGCCGCGCCGCGTTGTACGATGAAATTTGCGCGCTCAAAGCGCAGGCATGGATGACGGGAACGGGAATGGAATTGTTTGCCGACCTTGGTGAACGGGCCCAGTACCTCGAAGTGACGGACGACGCGGGCGCATCACACGTGAAACAAATGCCATGACCATCGCTGGCCACGATCTATTGCTTTATTGCGGCGCGTTGCTGATCTTGTTCGCAACGCCCGGTCCTGTTTGGCTGGCAATTTCCGCGCGGTCTTTGTCGGGTGGATTTCAGGCTGCGTGGCCATTGGCAATTGGGGTCGCTGTTGGCGATATTATTTGGCCGCTGATCGCCGTCTTGGGCATCTCTTGGATACTGTCGGTTTTTGATACGTTCATGACAGTTTTACGATGGGTCGCTTGTGGTGTTTTCGTGTTGATGGGCGTCGCTTTGATCCGTCATGCGGGGGCGGCCATTTCAGCAAACAGCACGCTTGTGCGTCCGGGTAAGTGGGCGGGTTTTATCGCAGGTCTGGCGGCCATTTTGGGCAATCCAAAAGCCGTTCTGTTTTACATGGGCGTCTTGCCGGGCTTCTTTGATTTGCGCGTGGTGACGGCTATCGATGTCGTCATTATCATCGCGGCCTCTATCGCTGTGCCATTGGTTGGGAACCTCGCGATGGCGGCGTGTGTGGGGCAAATGCGTGGCTTGATCGCTTCGCCAAATACACTGCGCCGGATTAATATCGGTTCTGGTGCGCTGCTGATTCTGGTCGGTATTGTGATCGCCGTTCTTTGACACAAAATCTGGTGCCAAAGCCGTGACATTCCCGTGGAAAAATCGTATAAAATAACAAAAATACGAAGGTAAAACCGCATGTCCGAGACCGAGCAACCAAAAGAAGAATACGGCGCTGATTCTATCAAAGTTCTCAAGGGCTTAGAAGCAGTTCGCAAGCGACCAGGCATGTATATTGGTGACACCGATGACGGGTCTGGCCTGCACCATATGGTTTACGAAGTCGTCGACAACGGAATTGACGAAGCATTGGCGGGTCACGCTGACGCTGTCACGGTCACAATTCACGAAGATTCCTCAATTTCGGTAAGTGATAACGGGCGCGGCATCCCTGTCGGCATTCACGAAGAAGAAGGCGTTTCTGCAGCAGAAGTCATTATGACCCAACTGCACGCGGGCGGTAAGTTTGACAGCAATTCGTACAAAGTATCGGGCGGTTTGCACGGCGTTGGTGTATCGGTCGTCAACGCGCTGTCGGTTGAATTGGACCTGCGCATCTGGCGCAATGGCAAAGAACATATCGCAAAGTTTTCGCACGGTGACACGGTAGAGCATCTGAAAATTGTGGGTGATTGCGGTGATCGTACTGGCACCGAAGTACGTTTTCTGGCCTCGCTAGATACGTTCAGCAATCTGGAATATTCGTTCGAAACGCTTGAAAAACGCCTACGGGAATTGGCGTTTTTGAATTCTGGCGTGCGCATCATTTTGACAGACGAACGCCCTGCCGAGCACCTGAAATCAGAACTGTATTACGACGGTGGCGTGAAGGAATTTGTAAAATACCTCGACCGCTCGAAGACGTCGATCATGGAGGAACCGATTTTTATCACCGGTGAACGTGACGAAATCGGCGTCGAAGTCGCGATGTGGTGGAATGACAGTTACCACGAGAATGTTTTGCCATTTACCAACAACATTCCGCAACGCGACGGCGGCGCGCACATGGCGGGTTTTCGCGGCGCATTGACCCGGACGATCAACAACTACGCGCAGTCGTCTGGCATCGCGAAAAAAGAAAAAGTCAGCTTTACTGGCGATGATGCACGCGAAGGTTTGACCTGTGTCTTGTCGGTCAAAGTGCCCGATCCGAAATTCTCGTCTCAGACAAAAGACAAATTGGTGTCATCCGAAGTGCGCCCTGCAGTCGAAGGTTTGGTGAACGAAAAATTGGCGGAATGGTTTGAAGAAAACCCGAACCTGGCCAAGGTTATCGTTGGTAAAATTGTTGAGGCAGCACTGGCACGCGAGGCTGCTCGCAAGGCGCGTGATTTGACCCGACGCAAAACTGCGATGGATGTGAATTTCTTGGCCGGTAAGCTCAAGGATTGCTCTGAAAAAGATCCCTCCAAAACTGAAGTCTTCCTCGTCGAGGGTGACTCTGCTGGTGGATCTGCGCAGACGGGTCGTGACCGTCAAACGCAAGCAATTCTGCCTTTGAAGGGTAAAATTCTGAACGTCGAACGTGCGCGTTTTGATCGTATGTTGGGCAGTCAAGAAATCGGTAACTTGGTGATGGCGCTGGGCACGGGTATCGGGCGTGACGAGTTTAACATCGACAAACTGCGCTACCATAAGATCGTTATTATGACCGATGCTGACGTCGATGGTGCGCACATTCGTACGTTGCTTTTGACGTTCTTTTTCCGCCAGATGCCCGAATTGATCGAGCGTGGTCACCTCTATATTGCGCAACCGCCGCTGTACAAAGTGTCGCGCGGAAAGTCCGAAGTATACCTAAAAGACCAGGCCGCGATGGAAGACTATCTGGTCAATCAGGGTATCGATGGTGCAATGCTACGCCAAGGTAACGGCGAAGAAATCAGTGGTGCTGATCTGATGCGCGTCGTTGATCTGGCCCGTCAAATGCGCCGGGTTCTGGACGCGTTTCCAACCCATTATCCACGCCATATTCTGGAGCAGGCCGCAATCGCAGGTGCCTTTTCACCGGGCGTTGTGGAATCCGATCTGCAAGGCACGGCTGACAAAGTGGCTGCACGTTTGAACCTGATTGCGCTTGAATACGAACAGGGCTGGCAGGGCCGCATTACCCAAGATCACGGAATCAGATTGGCGCGTATTTTGCGTGGTGTCGAAGAGGTGCGCACGCTTGACGGTCGCATCCTGCGTGGAGGCGAAGCGCGTCGAACGGGATCGTTCACGCAAAGCCTGCAAGACGTATATTCATTGCCCGCGCAGTTGGTTCGCAAGGATCGCACGCAAATGATATTCGGTCCAATGGACTTGCTGAACGCCATTCTGGCCGAAGGCGAAAAGGGCCTGTCGCTGCAACGATATAAAGGTTTGGGTGAAATGAACCCGGACCAGCTGTGGGAAACCACGCTTGATCCTGATGCGCGAACGTTGTTGCAGGTACAGGTTGCGGACATGGCTGAAGCTGACGATTTGTTCACAAAACTGATGGGTGATGTAGTAGAACCTCGCCGTGAATTTATTCAACAAAACGCTTTGAACGTGGAAAACCTCGACTTCTAATGCGCTGTAGGATTGCGCATAACCTTACGTTCGATCCAAAGGTTTGCGCGGTTCGCCCAATAGTTTGCGCTGTCACCGTTCGGAGGTTTTTTCTCAATGTCGAACGTTCTGAGTGCTTGAAGGCGTTTTTTCTGACCTTGAAATCTTACCGAGTCATTAGCGGCGAGCGACGTAGAATAATATCCTGATCCAGGAGGTGGCATGCGGTTTTTTGTGTGGAAAGCGTTTACGACTAACCACCAGACGCCAATGATAAGGCAATGCTACATGTTTCACAAAAACGCACCTAAGCAACCCAGTCACTGGAAAGCTGAACAAAACGGTACCACCTCAATGGTTCAGGTGGGGAGAAACGGATCGAGCACAGCGCCCGCCGTATTGGTGCAGATATGCTGACAAATGGGCGGTCGCCCGTATTTTGACAATCTGGGAATGAGTTGTTCGGAATAGTAGCGGTTCTAACCATTTATCAAGCTAAGCGTATTGATAAAATCAAACTATTTTTCTTGGCATCACCTTTTCAGGAACCTACTATCTTTTGTAAGCGTCGCTCGGATTTTACCCTGTAGTTTATCCAACGCGTCTGAGGCGTCAGCGTTGGCGCGATCCGAATTTAGCGGAAGAATGTACTACCCCTGCATTTTGTCAGCTTCGTCAGCAATAAAGCTGAGGTTTCTTCCAAGGGTATGCACAGAAAAAGCGGCGCCACCAAAGGGACAAAACATAGTTCCGAGGATTATCGACAATGCTTTTTGCTACACGTCTAAACCGATTAGGCAGCATTAATGTTTGAATATCGGTACCCGTCCTCATTCTCGTCTTCAGGCATCGGCAAGATGTAACTTGGTGAGATTCCATGGTTGTCCGCATGCCGGGCCAGATTTAGATCCTTTTTTGCCTGCCGCACAGGTATATTCAGCGCCTCGAGAAAGGTATTATCTTGCTCGTTGGGAAGTTCCTA
>JBLHSG010000027.1:0-61208 GCA_047626725.1 Ascidiaceihabitans sp. | reverse complement strand
GGCGCTTGCATCACAGACAACGCGCCGCATAATGCAACCAACCAGATGAGCCGAACTCTCTCTTAGCTTAAGCTGCCATTGGTTCCAAATACCCTGACGACGGACACGAAGGGGAGGCTTGCCGCCCCTCGCAAGGTCCCGTGTCAGCAGCGCCAGCGTATGACATGGGTCGCCTTGCTGTTTGCTCTTCAGTGGGATCGGTTCCTGTCATGATCTGAGGCCTGCGGCTTGGATTTGGGCCTGTGTCACCAGTTTTGAGGCAAGCAAAGCCGTAACCTGCGTCGGCGTGATGTGTTTGCACATCGGGTGGCTATCGCTGATCCAGCAAGCCAGTCGAGCGCGATGATCAGCCTCCAACGCCGTCGCCTTTTCTCGGTCTTCCGCCTGCTTCTCAACATAAGCCAGCCACCGCCGCGACTGGAACCAGTTGTCGGAAAAGCAGACCTTGGAGCGGGTGAAACCTGCGCTGTCGGTCGCGTAGGCTTGGACTGCCTGCAGCAAGTTCTCCGGCTTGATCCCTTCCTTCATGGCTTCATCGATCTGGGCGATGCAGGCCGCTCTGCCGCGTAGCCGGTCAGGCGGATAGGCATCCAAAATCTTCTCAGCTTCGTCTTCTTCCGCCGCCTCGCGCTGGCGCGTAGGTGGTTTATGGATGGTTTTAGGATGGTTTGGGGGCCGTGGTGGCCCCGGTACCCCGGCCACAGTGGCCCCCGTACCGGGGCCAGACTGGACGGGGGCCACTGTGGACCCCGTCTCAATCTCGGGTTCTGCGGTCGGTTCCAGCGCCTCAACTTTGGCCAGATCGATCCGGTAAACGACGGTGAAACCGTTCTTGCATGTCCGTGCGCCGGTCTCGACAAGGATGCCTTCCTTCAGGAACGCACGCACGGCTCGCTTGACTGTTGTCTCTCCAAGCTCGGTATGCCGTTGAATCGTGCCCTTGGAACACCAGATGCCTGAGCCATCATCGCTCGCCTTGTCCGCCAGAAACATGATGATCTGCTTGCGCGTTGCGCTACCGAACTTCCGTTCTGCGCATGTATTCGCAACCCGCCAGCTCATTGGAAGACCCCCAAAGGCGCAAAGACGTGCGAATTTTGTACAGGTTTTGTACGAGATTTCCGCCAATTCAACAGAATTCGATGCGAAAGCTCGCGGGACTTTCTGCAAGCTTCTGCACAAAGCCCTGTAAATAGGCCATATTTTAAAGGTGTTTGTGGTGACCCCGATTGGATTCGAACCAATAACCTGCCCCTTAGGAGGGGGCTGCTCTATCCAGTTGAGCCACGGGGCCGCGCGGCTTTGATCTAATACACCGCAGCCGCCTTGTCATCCCCGCACTGTTACGCGCAACTGCCTTGAAACATTGCACGCGTTTGCGCTAGCGTTAGTCTAACACCTCACAGGATAGTTGCATTGAACAAACCTCCTCGCCGCCCGCTGACATTGCGTGACGTTTCCGAAGCATCTGGCGTGTCTGAAATGACCGTCAGTCGCGTTTTGCGCAATCGCGGTGATGTAAGTGATGCGACGCGCAAACGCGTTTTGGCCGCGGCAAAAGAACTGGGGTACGTCCCGAACCAGATCGCCGGATCACTGGCCAGCCAACGCGTAAATCTGGTCGCGATCATTATTCCATCATTGTCCAACATGGTCTTTCCCGAGGTCCTGAATGGCATCAATCAGGTGTTCGATGGCACGCCGCTGCAACCCGTTGTTGGCGTCACAGATTACCTGCCCGAAAAAGAAGAACGCGTGCTGTACGAGATGCTGTCTTGGCGCCCCTCTGGTGTGATCTTGGCCGGACTAGAACACACCGAAGCCGCCCGTGCCATGATGCACAATGCGGGTATTCCCGTCGTTGAAATTATGGACACTGACGGACGACCGGTTGATTCAATGGTCGGTATTTCGCATCGGCGTGCAGGTCAGGAAATGGCCAAAGCGATCTTGAAACAAGGGTACGAGCACATCGGATTTATGGGCACAAAAATGCCGTTGGATCACCGCGCGCGCAAACGGTTTGAAGGGTTCACTTCGGGCCTTGCGAAGGCCGGTATCGAAATCGAAGACCGCGAATTTTATTCTGGTGGCTCAGCCCTCGCCAAGGGGCGCGAGATGACGCAAGCGATGCTGGATCGTTCGCCTGATCTGGATTTCTTGTACTACTCGAACGACATGATCGGCGCAGGTGGTTTGTTGTGGTTGTTGGATCAAGGGATCGATGTGCCGGGCAAAATCGGACTGGCTGGTTTCAACGATGTTGAGCTGCTTCAGGGATTGCCGCGCAAACTGGCGACGATGGATGCTTGTCGTTTGGAAATTGGTCGTGCCGCCGCGCAAATCATTGTGGATCGTAACGCGGACGGGGCTGACGACGCGCCTGTTTTGCAAACGCTAACGCCCACCATCAGCTTTGGCGATACGCTGCGCCGCAATCGACGAGTGTGAGCGATTTTATCCTGAACAACCGCGCTGCACGGCGTGTGTTTTTGCACCACCATTTACTAACCGACGCGCCCACAGGTCCTGCCAAGAACGCTGAAATCTTGGATATTGTGACCAAGTTGGGGTTTGTGCAACTCGATAGCATTAACACCGTCGCGCGGGCGCACGACCTGACATTGTTCGCGCGCAAAGCCCAATATCGCCCCAAGGTTCTAAAGGCTGTGTACGAAAAAGATCGCGCGCTTTTTGAACATTGGACCCACGATGCTGCCGTGATCCCGATAGAATTTTACCCCCACTGGCAGATGCGGCGCAATCGTGATGCGACCCGCCTAAAGGGCCATTGGAAAGAAGGTCGCCGCGCAGGGTTCGAGACTAAAATTCAAGCTGTGCTCGATCAAATTCGCACCCAAGGTCCATGCTGCTCTGCCGACGTTGGCAAGGATGAAAAACGTGGATCAGGCGGGTGGTGGGACTGGCATCCATCCAAGACCGCATTAGAATATTTGTGGCGCAGCGGGGCCTTGTGTGTTGTGGGTCGCAACGGATTTCAAAAACATTACGACCTAACAGAACGCGTGTTAGATCAGCACGTTTACGACGCATCGCGTGCACCTGATGACGACGAAACAATCGACTGGTGCTGCAATCAAGCACTTGATCGATTGGGGTTTGGAACCCATGCAGAACTGGCCGCATTCTGGGCGCACATCCCACCCGCTGAAGCCAAAATATGGTGCATCAACGCCGTGGCGCGAGGCGACATTGTCCAGATCATGATCGAGGGTGCAGACAGGCAACTGAAACCCGCATTTGCCCGCCCCAACATCGCCGATCACGTCGCACTAGATATAAAACCAACCTCGCGTCTGCGCGTGCTAAGTCCGTTTGATCCGGCCCTACGCGATCGCAAACGCGCCAGCCGGTTGTTCGGATTTGACTACACAATCGAGGTGTTCGTTCCTGAACCAAAACGCAAATACGGGTACTATGTTTTCCCGATCCTTGAGGGTGACAAACTGGTGGGCCGTGTCGACATGAAAGCGTTCCGCGATCAGGACGTTTTGCGCGTCAAAGCTCTGTGGCCAGAACGTGGTGTCCGATGGACATCGGTCCGCGCCAACGCCTTTGAATCCGAAGTCCAAAGACTGACAAAACTAGCAGGCGTAAGCCGCGTAGAATTCGATGACAATTGGCTGCGATTAGACCCTATTTAAGGCTTTGCGAACCAATCCCCATAGGTGTCTCGCATCACATTTTTCTGAACCTTGCCCATCGTATTGCGCGGTAGTTCATCGACGATCACATAGTCACGCGGGTGTTTGAATCGCGCGACGTCTTGGGTCATCAGCGCCTTGATCGCGTCTAAATCGGGGCCATCACCAATGCCGACCAAAATTGCCAAAACCGCCTCGCCCATGTCTGCGTGTGGCACGGCAATCACCGCGCTTTCCAAGACCCCTTGCTGATCATCCAAGATCATCTCGAGCTCTTTGGGGTAAATGTTAAAGCCGCCAGAAATGATCAGATCCTTGCCGCGTCCAACGATCGTAACGTAGCCATCCGCGTCCATTTGCGCCAAATCGCCGGTGATGAAAAACCCGTTGCTCCGCAATTCTTCGGCTGTTTTTTCGGGCATGTTCCAATACCCCTGAAACACATTATCACCGCGCACCTCGATCACACCGATATCGCCCTGCGGCACGTTTTCGCCGGTATCAGGGTCACATATTTTCACCTCTACCCCAGGCAAAGGCAGCCCAACGGTGCCTGGTTTTCGCTGACCGGAATAGGGGTTCGACGTGCTCATGTTTGTCTCGGTCATCCCGTATCGTTCCAGCACGGTGTGTCCGGTTTGTTTTTGAAACTGCGCATGGGTTTCGGACAACATCGGCGCAGACCCTGAAATGAACAAACGCATGTGCTGCGTTAAATCCGCATCAAATTCCGGATGGTCCAACAGCCGCGTATAGAACGTCGGCACGCCCATCATCGTGGTTGAACGGGTCATATTAGACACCATCTGATCAACATCAAATTTTGGCAGGAACAACATCGCACCACCGGCAATCAGCGTCACATTCGTGCCAACGAATAGGCCATGCGTGTGAAAGATCGGCAAGGCATGCAACAACACATCGCGGTCGGTAAACTGCCACAACGCGGTCAAGGCCTCGGCGTTAGACAGTAGATTTCGCTGGCTCAGCATCGCGCCTTTTGATCGCCCCGTTGTGCCCGATGTATACAGAAATGCAGCCAGATCATCAGCGTTGCGCGTGGCCACATTAAACTGCGCCGGTTGGGTTTTGGCAGCCTCAAAAAATGTACCGTCGCCAGAACTGCCCAAGGTCATAATCTGTGCACCAACGGCCTGCGCGACAGGCGTCAGCGCATCGGCTTTGGCCGGGTCACACAACAACAGACGCGCGCCGCTGTCAGACAGGAAATACGATACTTCGGCTGGCGCATACGCGGTGTTCAAAGGCAAAAATATGACGCCAGTAATCGCGCAGGCCGCATAGACGCCCAGCGCTTCGGGTGATTTGTTAATCTGAACGGCAAATCGATCACCGGGCTGCAAACCTGCCGCGCGAATGACCCCTGCAAATCGTGCTGCTTGCGTTAGGAAATCGCCATAACTGATCCGACCGCCACCGGGCAAATGCAGGAACGGTGCAGCCGATCCGATGTGGGGTGCAAATAGGGTGTCAAATAGCGGATTGGCCATGGTCGTCTCCTCGTTCTACTCTTGTTCTAAACTGCAACGGCCTAACACGCCAACCCTTGCTTGCGGGGCGCCGCGCCTACCCCTAGGCTAGGCGCGAACCACAGGCGTAAAGTTGACGAAATGACCGCGCAGACCCTCACTAGTGATCAATGGCCGCAGATTAAAACTGTGGGGCTTGCCGGCATTTTGGTGACGTTTTCGCCTGTCCTGTCAGAACCTGCAAATCGGGCTGCGATTGCGTTTCGCACAGCGGTCAAAGACCAGAATTGGGCCGAAATCGAAGAAAGCAATTCGACATTGGTGTCCGCGTTTTTCCGGATCGATTTGGCCGCACATCGGCCCGAACCTATTGTCGAAAGATTGCAAGGCACGCTGGCATCCCAAGATTGGCTGAACGCGCCGTTGCCCGATGGGCGCACGCTTTGGCGGGTTCCGACATTGTTTGGCACAGATCGCGCGCCCCAACTGCAAGAGGCGGCGGACCTAGCCGGGCGCAGCGTTGATGACGCTGTTCACGAATTGTCGACGACAACCATGCGTGCGCTGACGATCGGATTTGCCCCCGGCCAGCCCTACCTTGGCACCCTGCCCGATCACTGGGATATTCCGCGCCTGTCACAGATTACGCCGCGCGTGCCTGCCGGTGCGTTGGTCACAGCCGTGCGCCAATTTTGCCTGTTTCCTTACGATACGCCGACAGGTTGGCGCCACGTCGGGCAGACTGGTTTCCTTAGCTTTCGACCATGGGCGGACGAACCGTTTGCGCTGCGCGCCGGCGACGAGATGATTTTTGATCCGGTGTCGCCTACAGAATTCGCAAAGATCGAGGCCACAGTCACCGACGGCCTTGGCGGTGCCCAACGCGAGGCAATCACATGAGCGGCTTGATCGTGCGAAGCATCGGTCCTGCCTGTGCAATTCAGGATTTGGGGCGGACTGGGTTGCTGGCTAATGGGCTAACCCGCGGCGGTGCATCAGACCCGACAGCCCTTTACGAGGGGGCCGCATTGCTGCGTCACGCGCCCGACATGGCAGCGCTGGAAATGGCCGGTTTGGGTGGCACATTTGTGGCCAACGGCGATCTGCGCATTGCGTTAACTGGCGCAGAAATGACGGCGACAATTGATGGCAACCCCGCCCATTGGAACGCGTCACACGCATTGACCGATGGCGCGGTTTTGACAATCGGTGCTGCCCGACGCGGCACTTTTGGCTATTTGCATGTGGGTGGCGGGTTTGACACGCCGTTTTATCTGGGCACTCGCGGCGCACATTTGTCAGCAGGTTTGGGGCAGTTGGTGGCCGTCGGCGATACGCTGAACGCCTTGCCGGACGATGGGGCGGAAACCGGCCTGCATCTGGTGCCTGAACCCCGTCTGGATGGTGGCAAAATCCGTGTCGTGCCAAGCATGCAGACTGACAAATTCTCGGACCAAACGCGCGCACGGTTTGAAGCAACCGAATTTCGCCGTGACCCTCGTGGCAATCGCCAAGGCATGCGAATGGATTTTGACGGCGACGGGTTTCACGCAACAGGGCAATTGAACATCGTGTCGGAAATTGTTGTACCCGGAGACATTCAAATCACCGGCGACGGCACACCATTTGTGTTGATGCACGAATGTCAAACGACTGGGGGCTACCCGCGCATTGGCACGGTTTTGCCTGCGGATTTGTCAAAAGTTTCGCAAGCCCCGATTGGCGGCACGCTTCGGTTTGAATTTCTGACCTTTGATCAGGCCGCATCGATCCAGGCCCGCGCAAATGCGTCGCTCGCGACCCTGCGCCGTGTCGTAAAACCGCTATTACGCGACCCCGCAACCATGCAAGATTTACTAAGCTATCAACTGATCAGCGGCGCCATTTCTGCCACTGCAACGGACAAAGGATAACCTATGTTTAGGGTCGATTTGAACGCCGATATGGGCGAAAGTTTTGGCCCTTGGAAGATGGGTGATGATGCAGGTTTGCTCAGTGTTGTGACCTCTGCCAATATCGCGTGTGGCGCCCATGCAGGTGATCCTGACGTGATGGCCGCAACCATGCAAATGGCCCATGACAATGGCGTCGGGATTGGGTCACATCCCGGTTTTGCCGATCTTCAGGGCTTTGGGCGGCGGCGGATGAACGTGCCAATCGCATCGCTACAAAACTCGATACGGGTGCAAGTCGGCGCGTCCCTGGGCATGGCAAAAGCGCTTGGCGTCAAGGTACGACATTTGAAATTACACGGCGCGCTGTCCAACATGACATGCGAAGACGAGGCGATGGCGCGCGCCTGTTACGAGGCCGCATTGCAGGTGGATCCAGACCTGATCGTGATGATTTTAGCCGCGACCGCTCAGGTGCCCGCCGTGCAGTCATTGGGCTGCGCCTATGCCTGCGAAATCTTTGCTGATCGCGCCTATAACGATGACGCAACTTTGGTTGATCGTTCATTACCCGGCGCTGTGATCCATGACGCCAGCATCGCCGGTCAACGCATGGTCGACATGATCAAATCCCAAGCCATCATCACTGAATCCGGCAAACACATTCCCACCCCGATTGACACGATTTGCCTGCACGGCGATGGCCCGACGGCGGTACAAATGGCACACGCGGTGCGCGACAGTTTGATAGGCGCAAACATCGATGTCACACAATTCAAAGGGCGCACCAGCTAATGTCTAATGATCCGCTTTTGCAGCCCTTCCAACTGAAACATCTGACGCTCAAAAACCGGATCATGACGACCAGCCACGAACCTGCCTATCCCGAAGGTGGCATGCCAACCGCGCGCTATTTGGCCTATCATGCGGAGCGAGCCAAGGCTGGCGTGGCACTGGCGATGACCGCTGGTTCTGCCGCAGTTTCGCGCGACAGTCCGCCAGTTTTCAACAACATTCTCGCCTACAAAGACGAGGTCGTTCCGCATATTCAACGCCTGACCGACGCGCTGCATGAACATGGCTGCGCAGCGATGATCCAACTGACCCATCTCGGGCGGCGCACAACGTGGAACAAAGGGGATTGGCTGCCTTCTGTTTCGTCGTCAAAGCATCGCGAACCTGCGCATCGTGCGTTCCCCAAACTGGCCGAAGATTGGGACATCGAGCGTATCATTTCCGATTTTGCAGATGCCGCCGAACGCATGCAAGCGGGCGGAATGGACGGGATCGAATTGCAGGTTTACGGCCACTTGCTAGATCAATTTTGGTCGCCGCTGACCAATGATCTGGATGGCCCATATGGGGGTGCGACACTGGACAGCCGGATGAAATTCCCACTGGATGTGCTGGATGCAATTCGCGCGCGCGTTGGCGAAAAGTTCATCGTCGGCCTGCGCTATACTGCAGACGAGGCCGAGGCAGGCGGGATCACCTCCGACGAAGGGCTAGAGATTTCCAAGCGGCTAACGGCGACAGGCAAGGTTGATTTTCTGAACGTCATTCGCGGGCGCATTCACACCGATCCCGCCATGACCGATATCATCCCCGTCCAAGGCATGGCCAACGCCCCGCACCTGGATTTTGCAGGCGCAGTCAAAGCCGCGACAGGCATGCCCGTGTTTCACGCCGCCAAAATTCCTGATCTAGCAACGGCCCGTCACGCGATTTCTAATGACCTGCTCGACATGGTTGGCATGACCCGCGCGCATATGGCCGACCCTCATATTGTGCGCAAATTGATGGAGGGGCGCGAGGACGATATCCGCCCCTGCGTCGGTGCCACATACTGTTTGGACCGCATCTATCAGGCAGGTGAGGCGCTGTGCATTCACAACGCCGCCACAGGTCGCGAACTGTCGATGCCTCATGATATTTCCGCAACTGACACGCGCAAAAAGGTGGTGATTGTCGGCACGGGCCCCGCCGGATTAGAAGCCGCGCGGGTCGCAGCAATGCGCGGCCACGACGTGACAGTGTTCGAAGCAGCAAGCGATCCTGGCGGCCAAATCCGGCTAACCGCGCAAAACCCGCGCCGTCGCGAAATGATATCGATCATCGACTGGCGCATGGCACAGTGTGCAGCGCGTGACGTCGAATTCCGCTTCAATACGTGGGCAGAGGCGGACGACGTGACCGACCTGAACCCTGACGTCGTGATTATCGCCACGGGCGGTCTACCCAATATGGAACTGTTCGAGAGCAAAGTTGAACAGTCTCTGACGGTTTCCACGTGGGACATTATCGCCGGTGACGTGACCCCCGCCAGCAACATTCTGATCTATGATGAAAGCGGCGACCACCCGGCGTTGATGGCGGCAGAAACAGCTGCGAACAGTGGTGCCAAAGTTGAAATCATGACACCCGATCGTACCTTTTCGCCTGACGTTATGGCGATGAATTTGGTCCCTTACATGCGCAACCTTCAGGACAAGGATGTGACGTTTACCGTGACGCGACGCCTGCTGAACGTGGCACGTGACGGCAATCAACTGACCGCTACAATTGGCACGGATTACAGCGATCTGGTCACTGAAAAGAACTACGATCAGGTCGTGGTGAATTACGGCACGATGCCATTGGCTGATCTGTATTTTGATCTAAAACCCCTGTCGGTGAATGGCGGTGCGGTCGATCATGACGCCTTGATCAACGGGAAAAAGCAGCAGGTAACACGCAATCCTGACGGGGCATTTCAACTGTTTCGAATTGGTGATGCCGTGTCTGCGCGCAACACCCATGCGGCGATTTATGATGCGTTACGCCTGCTAAAGGACATCTAGACTGCCTAGAATTTAATTCTGACTAAATAACTCAAGATACTTGCAAAATATGTGGAATCGGGTAATTGACTAAAACAGTCAGATAAAAACCCGATGAGGATCCACATGTCTAACACCGTAAAAATCACTGCTCTTGCCGCCATGGTCGCAACAGGCGTTGGCGCCACTGCGCAAGCCGAAGGCGAGCTGAATTTGTATTCATCGCGTCACTACGACACCGATGAACGGCTGTACTCGGATTTCACAGAAATGACCGGCATCACCATCAACCGCATCGAAGGCAAAGCCGACGAATTGATCGCACGCATGCAAGCCGAGGGCGCAAATTCGCCTGCCGATGTGCTGCTGACGGTCGACACATCCCGCCTTGAGCGCGCCAAAGACGCAGGCGTTTTGCAAGCCACAGACAGTGCTATTCTCGAAGAGCGCATCCCAAGCAACTTGCAAGATTCCGACAACCAATGGTTCGGGTTTTCACAACGTGCTCGCATCATCTTTTACGACAAAACAGACGTTAAAAACCCGCCAATGACCTACCTTGATCTGGCCGATCCTGCGTACAAAGGCATGGTTTGCCACCGTTCATCATCGAACGTGTATTCACAAACATTGCTATCAGCCGTCATCGAAAACCACGGCGAAGAAGCGGCGACAGCATGGGCCCAAGGGTTCGTCGACAACTTTGCCCGTGATCCACAGGGCGGCGACACTGACCAATTGCGCGGCTTGGTATCGGGCGAATGCGAAGTGTCAATTTCGAACACCTACTACTTTGCCCGTGCGTTGCGCAAAGACGTCAAAGGCGTCACAGCTGACATCGATATGATCGGTTGGGTGTTCCCATCGCAAGACGCCGAAGGCGCGCACATGAACTTGTCCGGTGCTGGCATTGCGGCAAACGCCCCAAACCAAGCGAACGCAGTCAAGTTCCTTGAGTATTTGGCATCCGAGCAAGCGCAGGTCTATTTCTCTGCGGGCAACGATGAATTCCCGGCAGTTGATGGCGTACCACTTAGCCCATCCGTCGCCAAATTGGGCGAGTTCAAAGCAGACGCGGTCGACCTGAGCGCCGTTGCAAAGAACGTGCCAACAGCGCAAAAAATCTTTGATACGGTTGGCTGGAAGTAAGACTTCTTTCCCAACTGAAATCAATAAAACGCCCGCAGGTTTTGCGGGCGTTTTCTATTGATTTAACCGGTTTTTCCGATCAGATTTCGAGCCTTAGACTGCGCAGATGACAAAGTGCTTTTTGACGTACGCGTCGACTGTCCATTCCGTGCTTAGTCCGCTTTCCATCACAAACGCATCGCCAGCTTTGACCGTGAACACATCGCCCGCCGTCGTGCGGATCGTCGCGCCCCCTTCGAGGATGTGGCAGAATTCGACCTGATCGTGCATGACCGCGGTGAACACCCCTGCCGTGCTTTCCCAAACGCCGGATTTTATCGTGTCTTTTTGGCCCGAAAACATCAGCTGCGCGTGTTGCTTTGGTGTGCCGCTAACGATGGAATCTGCGATGTCTTTTTCAACGCGGTCAGGGGATTGGTCGCGAAACAATGTGAACGTCATGATCTGTAGAACCTTATGAATTCAAATGAGTGGTGGATTAGGATCGCCCAAGGATCGGATCTAGCCGATCGCGCAGTGTCATCGCCGGGGCTGCCAGCGGAATGAGCCGCCGCGTGATAGACTGGAACGGAATCGCTTTGATGGGCGAAACAGGAAACGGCAGCGTCGCATCATCTGCACCCAGTGCTTTTTTCACCAGCGTGCGGGCCATTACAGACGTCATTGCAATGCCGCGCCCACTAAAGCCGAGGCCCGCCAAGACACCGCTGTCAGGTTCGTGCAAATGCGGCATCGTTTCAGGCGTGACGGCGATACGACCAGCCCAAGTTGCCTCGATCGGTTGGTCTGCAAGCTGCGGAAACACAGTGCGAAGCCCACGTTTCAAACGCTGAATACCCCCCAAGGTCGCGGCATTGTCCGTGCTGCCGACACAACCAAAAATCAGGCGGCGATCACGGTCATACCGCGAATAATAAATTGCGCGCCGACTGTCTGCGATGGTCACTGCATTTGGCAAAACCGTCTTTTGCAAATCATCCGACAACGGCGCTGTGGCCAATGAAATGCTGACCAGCGGATAAAACGTTTCGCGCAGATGTGGCCACAAATCGTCGGAATAGGCGTTGGTGGTCAAGATAACTTGCGGCGCTGTGACGGCGCCGTTTGCGGTGCTGACCTTCCATTTGGTGCCGACGCGCGCCATGCCTAAAACCGCGCTATTTTCGAACAACTGTACACCAAATTTGATTGCCGCGCGTGCGTATCCACGGGTCAAAGACAACGGCTGCACATGCCCACCATTCGGGTGAAACAGCGAAAATGCATAGTCGGGCGATCCGCTGGCGGACAGTGTCTGCGCGCGATCCTGAAAACTGATGTTCGTCCCGACCTTGTTCCACGCCTCACCCAATCGCTCGAGGCTGGTTTGCGCTTTGCCGCAATGGGCCGCCTGAACCCAACCATTTTGTTCAGGATCACAATCGACGTCATATTTTTCGATGTCGCGAAACAATGCGTCGGCTGAATCAATTGTCGTTTCAACCAAACGCACAGCGCAGGCATCACCCAAACGTTGGGCCAGATCATCCGGAGTTGCACGCCACATCGGATTGCACTGACCACCACTGCGCCCCGACGCGCCCCAGCCGATTTCACGGGCCTCAAGCAACACAACTTTTGCACCTTGTTCGGCCAGACCCAAGGCCGTGCGCGTGCCTGTAAGCCCGCCACCAACCACGACAAAATCTGCCTCAATTTCCGCTTTCAGAACAGAACACTGAGGCGCGGCACCCGCCGTGCTGTACCAGTGAATTTGCCCGTTGATCGGCCCGTGTGATCCGGAGTTGGTCATAGGATCAAGTCTTTCTCAAGTTTTGCATTTCGGAACTAAGTATTTGCATAAGGAAACATATTGATCGCCACACTTTTGGTCAATGAAAATCACATTCGCCCCTCACGCGCATTGACGAGGCCGTCTTTTCATTCAAAACTGTCGTCCTGTGATAGGGAGTAAAGCGTATGAAATTTTTCACCTCGGCACTGCTGTTTGCGGGCCTTTGTTCTGGACCATTAATGGCCCAATCCCTGACCGTTGAAGAACTGCGCGCAAAGATCGATCAGCGCGTCGCTGCGGTAAATCCCTATCAGGAATTGCTGGCCGACCCTGATCCCGCGCGCAGCATGGCCGCCGTGGAAATCATGTTAGAAAGCAAAGACGTCGTGCTGGAACGCATGGCCATCGAGTTTGGATTGTTATCAAGCAGCCCAGCCGTCAGACGCCGCGCCTTAGATGCGTATTTGGCGGCAGGTCCATCATTGACGATGCGATTGGACGGATCAAAAACAGAGTCGCCCAGCTTTGCACAACTGCTTCGCGGAAGTTGGAGAGGCAGCGTCGATGCAGACGGTGTGGCCTACACAACCTGGAAGGTCGGGGGCTTTGACGAAAGCGAAGGATGCTATCTGTTCGAAGGCTACAGCCAGTGTTTTGTAAAGGTAAGCGCGAATGGCGTCGCGATATCTGGCAGTAACCTTTCGGCGCAATTGCAGAATGACGGATCGGGCACATTGTCAGGGGTCGCAAGCCTAGGCGGCGTCACCGAATCTATCCCGATCACCATTGATCTGGTCGACTAATCCGGCAACTTATCGTGCCGATACTTTGCCGATGGCAATGTCACCCGCACCCCATGCGCTGGCCACGATGATCTTAATCCAGCGCACATCACGCGAGGCCCTGACGCCTGTATCCATCAAACCGTCAGGGGCCATTTCGCCGCGATACCACACGCGCAAACGTTGCCCTGCTTCGCTTGCATCAGTCATTATGATGATGCGCCGCGGCGTTGAATACGAGCCATCCACTGGGCTTTCTATGACCAGTCTCGATAGGGGAACGGCAGCATCACCATCGACGCGCAACACAATTTCGATCTGTCGTTGCGGCGCGAAAACGTACAATCCGTCCCCCAAGATTTTGTCGGGGCCATTGTTTGGTGACACGGGCGGCGCTGTAATTTGCGAAACGGACAGTGCAAAACCACCCTCTTGAACCACTGGTTTCGGGGCCGTGTCAGCCCGAAAGGCAGCGCCCTGTTCCGCCAAAAATCTCGAAATGTTCATTTCAATTTCTTCGGTGCGCATCAGTGTGACCTGGCTTGGCCCCTTCGAAGTAATCGCCATGCCAATAGGAACCGCGCCCACAAAAGCGAATGCGCCCGATGTGCCTTGATAGATTTGCATCGTGGATTTCGAGGTTCGCGCATCCAGCGTCAAATATTCACGTTCAACAATTGTTAAATCGACCCACTCGTCTTCGCCTGATTGGGACAAACGGTGAAGGCGGGCGGCATTTGCACTGCGCACAAATTTGTTGTCAGTCAGATCATGTAAGCGGGCGACACAGCGATCTTCGATTCCACCGCGCGCCACAGCCAAGGCAAGGTCAATTCCCATCCAGAACGGGCGAATGACCTCTCCCGCTCCGACAGTTACAGGTGCCGCAGATGTTAGCGATATTCTGGGCAACGGGCCTGCGACATGTGCGGGCAAAACCACGTAACACACGCCTCCTTCGCGAAACATCCACCCAAATCCTTGTTCGCCCATGCCGCCTTTTACGGCGACAGTTTGGGCAGAAGCAGTAATGACACCAAAGAGGATCGCCGCTAACATGGTGGACAAATAACCAATGAGGGTCATGGGGATGCGGCTTATTTCTGGCATTCTGGCGGGTCTCCTAATGTGGGAACCGGCGCAGGCCGCCGATGACATCAGACTAGACCCGCGTGATGGGCAATTCAACGAAGTGCTGCGCGATGGGGCTAAAATCTCTGGCGTGGTTATTGTGGGTGTTATGCAGCATGGCGCAGACCTCGGCCCGTCCCTTGGTGTCGAACTTGCCCCAAACTGGACTGAAAAAAACATCTGCGTGCGGGTGTTGTCATCTGACGGATTTTACGAGGCGGAAAACATCTATCCGCTTCCTGATGATTGGTCCGGCGGGCGCGCAGAATTGGCATTTCCGACGTTACATGGCGATATCTTGTCGGCATTGCCAAAAGATGGTGTTGCCGTTCGCATTGAACCGGGTGATTGCAGCATGCCCACAAACAAAAGCGCGCTCGCCCTTTGGAATGGCGACAACAAACAGCAATCAACCATTCTGATCAATGCATTCGCCGCGGACGAAGTGTTTGTCTACGCGGGCGAAACGGCAATCCGGTGCGAGGCGTTATTGATGTCCGGCTTGTCCGCCTACGGTCACGCCTGCCAACTTCCCAAGGACCTTCACAGCGAAGTCGAATTAACAGTGTACCGCGTCAAAAACGGCAAAGCGCCTGATCCGACCTACACATCAATATGGTTGGGGCAACCTTGAGGATGCTCATGGCCAGCAAGGCGCTTTTGTTGATTGGCAGGTTGCAAGGACGGCTTGGTTCTGCGCTGCAATTTGGCCTGTTGAGCATCGCATTTGTGATCGTTGCAGGTTTCATTTGGTCAGCAGCATTCAACGAAAAACGCACGATTTTACTGGATGTTGAAACACGCGCAGCAACCCTTTCGTTTACGGCGCAAGCCAATGCTTGGACGTTGCAAAACGCTACTATATGTTTGCCGCGCGAAACGGGTTTTGATCCTACGCGCGCCGCTGGAATTGGGGCCTGTGATGAACGCCGTTTCAACGTTTCCGAACCATCAGACATCACGATCCGGTGGTCCGAAGGGACGACAGTTGAAGTCACGCATGATGTAAATGGGCTTGCCGTTGTGATTATGTCGAACGGTCCTGACGATTTTCCGGACGGCACCCGCATCGTTGTGGAGGCCGAAGATTGGGCGACACAAGGCGCGTTGCCGTTCGCAGCGCATCTGACGGTCGGATCACCAATGCGGTCTGGCCTGGCTGACTTTTTGTTACGAGGGCATTGGGAATTTCGCCAATCTGGATGGGCGATTTCACCTGGTCGGCCAGATGTGTCAGAAATCATAAAATCCGGCCGTGCTGTCCGCGGGTCTGTGTTGAAAGTTTTGGAACACTGTCGTGCGAAAATCGTACAAGACGGTGCGTGCGTCGACGGTTTGACACCTGCAACAATGTACGGCCACCTGAGCCAGATCGGTTCTGGCGATCGGACACGTTTACAATTGGTCGCGCTGTCACATCCCGGGCGAACCGAATTATCGCTTTCGTACTTTGGGGCTGCAGCGGACACATTGGTTCGACCAAGTTTGATAGATGTCGCGATCAGTAGCCCGCTCTTGTTGGCATTGGCGGTACTTTTTTCGATCCTTGCGTCTTTGAGTCAGGTCATTTCAGGTATGACAGTCAGCTTTTCACGAGCAACTAAGACGACTTTGGACGCAAATCGACCGATAAAAAAATGAGGAATTGAGATCGTAAGTTGCTGCGGTAGAAACACATGGATCAAGCCAAAATAGCTTCAAATTTTCCTGTAGTAACCGCGCATTTTCACGACATATTTGCCCAAAAGGTCGCCGAAAATAGACACCTTTTGCAACTGTTTCATCGTCACGGGCTCATCCCGCAACGTCGATTCGATCACAGGTTTGATCCGAGTCCACTGTTTTGCGACCTTTTCCAAGGTCACTCTGATCGTAGTGTTTGGCGGGGCCGGAATGCCTAGATCAGCGCGTCCCTTCAGCAACGTGTTCATGTTGTCCTCGAACAGTTTTATATTGGCTAGCACCCTAGCGTGCCCTGCGTCCCCCAGAATACCGACGTGCAGCAGGCAGGCATCGCGCAGTAACCCTTGAACCAACGCGTCTTGTTGCTGGGTTAAAATCACCGAACGTTCACTTTTTTGCTGGCTTGAAAACTGTCCCAACATTGCAACTGTGATGTCGTCCAAAGAATGATGAAGTGGGTCAATCCCGTTCAAAAACATGCCCATAGGAACAGGGTGCAAATCACCTGCTACGATCTGGCGGGCGGACAGCATGACAGGTCGCGTCAACACCTGAAGGGCCGTGAGTTGTGCGCTGATTTCCGTATCGGATTCTGCCTCAAGACCGGTTTGTGGCGCGCCGTGTATCAACCCGGAAAGAGAAGCGTCAAACTTTTTAATTGATGTCAAAGCTGCCTTTTCCAACAGGCCGCGATCCGCGCCCATCATCAAAAAGCACACAGATTTTCCTGCTTTGTTTGCCAGGCCCAATTGGCCCGTCAGCGTATCAATCCGCAACAGCGCCGCATCATCGATAACACCAGCCCGGACAGCATCGGCCCTAAGCGTCAAAGACACACCAATCGTTAAAACAAACACAATTCTGAGAACCAGTAAGATAAACACGCCTCCGCTCTGACACATGTCATCTACAGGCACATACTTAACATTTCACTTCTATCTGAACGCGATGTTTCGCTGGCATCATCCGCCGCTTGCCAGACAGGCAAAACGGCGCAAAATGTCTACTTGTTCTTATTTCGAAAGCCTAGTTTGATTGCAGTAAGTTCAAACAACATGAACACGGAAAAAACGGTCGAGATAACAAAAAAATCAGTCATGGCAGCACCTTTGTAAGTCATTATGTATCGCCCCCAATGACTGACTACAGTGATAATCCTTTGCCTACTATTATCCAAAAGGATAGATTGGCGGGTTCAAAAGAATAGCATTTTCGATCTATGCAGCGGCCCGTTCCGGCAGGCTTGAAAAACAATCTTTGGCCCATTGCCGCGCTCGAAAAAGCGCTTGATCGTGACTACGCGTTTCATGGAAAACGCTCCAGGCTTCGCGATTTGCAGCAGGGTCCGGGCAATCCATAAAATCCAACCCCCGCCATCCGTTCATCATCAAATGTGGACCAACACAGGCAAGGTCATGTTTGACGGCGATGTCACGAATACTGGCAAAACTGCCCAACCGAATGATCGGTTCACACCCGAAAAAATCCAACGCGAATTGCATTTCAGGCACCCAATCATATTGCGACGGCAGCCCGATCCAGCGCTTTGTCATCTTGCCGTCTATTGAAAAAACACCCATTTCAATATCAGCCAGTTTTGACGCAATCAGCTTGCCCGTTGTTGGGCGACCCAGACGAATGGCAAGGTCCGCTTCGCCAAACGCAAGGCTTACGTTCCGGTCACGCATATCCAATGTCAGGACAAGGTCATTGGGCCTGGAAATCACGTTACTAATGTGTGGTGCCAATATGTGTTCACCGACAAAATCAGTAGTTGTGATAATGATTTCGGGTGCGGGCGTTTGCGCATCACCATTCAACGCATCGATTTCCGTATTACAGCGTTTTGCTGTTGCTGCAAAAACTTTACCCTCTTTTGTCAGGGCCCATTCACCGCTTGGCTGACGGGTAACGAGAGTCTTTTTATAGGCCTCGGATAATCGCTTGATGTGTCGCGACACAGTCGTCGGATTGGTCTTCAAGACTTTGGCTGCCTTAATAAGGCTATGGCTTTCTTCTAAAGCGAGAAGATATTTCAGGTCATCCCAGTGCTGCATAATTCCTCCAATAAAATTGATGAAAGAAACGATCAGCGCACAAAACAGCGAGCTTGTACTAGCTACCCTTTAAATATTGCCCAGAATTCCCATTCCTGAAAGGGGCCAGTAACGCAAACGTGAGTTTTCGATTTTGCAGAACATGAAGTGGTGCCCCCGATTTGACCACTTCTAGCGTTTATAACTTAAAATCAGACAAGTTTCGATTAAAACTGCGACTACGATGCGACATAAAAAGAATTTCAAAATAAATTTTTGAACCAAAAACAACCAAGGGTTAGCGCCTTAGGAACCATGATTTGACCCCGCGGCAGGGTCAAAAAGCAGTTCAGCTGACGCAAATCCCAAATTTTTCAACTCAAGAAACATGCCGTCAAACTTTGCAGTTTCATTACTGCACCATTGAAGATTGGTTCATTCGCAAATGAATGAGACTTTGTATTTGGGGGAGGCAAAACGGAGAATAAAAATGATCAGAACAATACTCCAAGGTCCGGTTTCTATAGCATCCCGCACAAGACCACAGTCACTAAATTGGCAAAGACATTTCATTGACGAAAACGCATACCCACCAACAGAGCGCGCTAAATCAAATGTGGCTTTGCGCGCCTTGGCATTCCCTGATCCAGACGTACTGTCCGATCAAATTTTTGGCGCGGATCAAAAGAGCCAAAGCTCGACGACGACAACATTAAAAATCAGCGTCGTATACTGGATCGTCGTCTGCGCCAGTCTAAGTTTTGGAATTGCAGCCGTTTGGATCGCATGGCCTTCAGGGTTAAGTTTAATTCCAAAAATCGCAGTTTACTTTGCCGCGGCGAATGCCATCATTCTGGGCGCAGCGGTTGCTTTTGCTTTGTTCTGTTCGGAAAGTTACGACATCGATTGAACGTCCTATCGATGTTCCGCGACCTATTCAAAAGGCTATGACTATATCCTTTGTCGCCTGCAAACCCTTCGAATGCGCACTGCAGCCGCACCGCCAGAATTGTTAGCACTGCCACTGTAACCCCCGTGTTCTGACGCCCGATAAAATGCGTCCGTTTGCGGAAGGATTGCACAAACCGGACACATACAAAGGGCCATTTGGTGAACAACTGGGATGATCTAAAATTGATGCTGGCACTCAGCCGGTATGGGACAATGAGCTCGGCTGCGAAGTCTTTGAACCTAAGCACAGCGACTGTTTCAAGACGGCTTGAACGATGCGCCGAAGACGTTGGCCAAACGCTTTTTGTTCGTCGTGGACAGACATGGGAACCAACCCCCGCAGCGTTTGTTTTTATTGGTCTCGCAGAGGCAGTGACCGACGGTTTCCAGAACGACAAACAACTGTCAGTTCCAGATCAATTCAGGGCGCGCACGCTTCGTACCTCGATGCCGCTTGATATCTGCATGGACGTTTTGGCCCCAAGCATCCCACAGTTTTTAAACGATAATCCCGGCCTCACGATGGATACATTCCACGAGGCAAAGTCGATCGCATTTGGCGAAGTCGACATTCGCCTAAGTTACGAAGAACCTATGGAAGGCCGGCTTGTTCGTCTGCGTCTGGGTGCCGTCGGCTTTCGCACATACGTCAAAAAGGACCACAAAGTTCCGCCACAGGGTTGGGTAGAGATATTAAATTTCGAACGCGCGAATACCACGATGGGGGACCTGCTACAGGATCAGTTCGGACCGCCGCGATTAAAAACCACAAGCATCACCTGTGCCATCAATTTAGCGCAGGAAATGCCATTGATTGTCATTTTGCCAACGCGGCTTGCCCGGCGGTATTCTGACCTGATCCCGCAAGAACCCGAAACTCCAATTCGCTATTTTCCCGTCTGGGCCGCCTATCACGAAAGCAGGCGACTTGATCCTGATGTGCGTCTTTCCTTAAGTTTCATAAAAGAATGCTTTGATGCCTAACCCCGCATTTCTGCAGCGCTAAAACTGCAACTTTCGATGTTGAGCGACACGGCAAATAACGCAACTCTAGGACATCCAACTGGGGGGGAACCATTGGAGGCTAAGACATGAAACGTGTCGGATTTGTTTCGGTCATCTTGACCGGTTATGTAGCGATGACATTAGGAGTACTAAAAATTTTCTGGCGCCAATTCAGTGTTCATTTTTATGCGCCTGGAATTGCCCATGCTCCCCAAGCGGACCTCGCTACAGATATAACCCTGATATTGATTATATTGATTTCAGGAATGTCCTTGGTGGTTTTTCGCGCAATTGTGCCAGCGTTACTCCTATTGATCGCGGCGTTCTTTTTTGAATTCAGTTATCTGCACGACGGGCCACATAATTTTTGGCAATACGCGTTTGTGATCGGGACAATTGTAGGTCAGATCATCACGCTTTTGATTTACCTGATCGGCTATTCTGATCTTGGGAAAACCTATTACAGACACAAACCAACAGGTTCCTCCACAGGGCGTCTTCTCTGATCCGTGGTGACCACCCACCACCCGGCGTCCTGAAGGGCGATCGCTGATAGGCGGTCGCCCTAAATTTATTTGTCGTTTGGTGGACGCTTCATCGCGGCGGCCAACGCGGATCCAAATGCGCCTTCGCTTTTCGCCTCTTGTGGGCGTGCGGTTCCTGATTTTGCCCCACGGGACGGCTTTGGTTTTTCAGCCTCACGCGCACGCGGCGGCGTGGTCGCATTGTTGTCCTTGCGCATGGTCAGAGCGATACGTTTGCGCGGCACATCGACTTCGGTCACGCGCACACGCACCACATCGCCGGCTTTTACAATCTCGTGCGGGTCTTTCACAAATCGATCGGCGAGCTGACTAACATGCACCAAACCATCCTGATGCACACCGATATCAACAAAGGCACCAAAGGCGGCCACGTTGGTCACAGTGCCTTCTAATGACATGCCAGATTTCAGGTCGGTGATGCTGTCGATGCCATCCGCAAACGTCGCGGTTTTGAACGTCGGGCGCGGGTCACGGCCGGGTTTTTCCAGCTCTGTCAAAATATCGCGGACAGTCGGCAGACCAAAGTTGGCGTCGACGAACTGCTCGGCACGCAGATTGGTCAGCGCGCCACTGTCCCCCATGATCGACCGGATATCGCGCCCACAGGCCTGCACGATTTTGCGCGCGACGCCATACGCCTCTGGATGAACCGAAGACGCATCCAGCGGTTCTGTTCCATCCGTGATCCGCAAAAACCCTGCACATTGCTCATACGCTTTTGGCCCTAACCCTGCGACCTTAAGCAAGGCTTTGCGGCTGGCAAACGGCCCATTTGCATCGCGGTGCGCCACGACATTTTGCGCCAACGACGGCCCAAGCCCCGCGATGTGCGAGAGCAGCGGTGCAGATGCCATGTTCAGATCAACGCCCACAGCATTCACGGCGTCTTCGACCACTGCGGCCAAGGATTGCGCCAAACGCCGTTGGTCCACGTCATGCTGATATTGACCGACGCCAATCGCCTTTGGCTCAATCTTGACCAGCTCTGCCAGCGGGTCCTGAAGACGCCGTGCGATCGACACTGCGCCACGAATAGACACGTCCACATCGGGGAATTCCAGCGACGCCAATTCGGACGCGGAATAGACCGACGCGCCAGCCTCTGACACGATCACAGGCGTTGGACGCGGGCTACCAGCAGGAAGCGCCTTAATGACGTCAGCGACCAAACGTTCGGATTCGCGACTGGCCGTTCCGTTGCCGATAGCGATCAAAGCGATGCCATGTTTGCGGATCATTTTGGTCAGCGTGTCGGATGCGCCGCGCACGTCCATGCGGGGCTGAAACGGATAGATCGTCGCCGTATCCAGCAGCTTGCCCGTCTCGTCCACAACTGCGATTTTGCATCCCGTTCTGATGCCAGGATCTAGGCCCAGCGTTGCGCGCGGGCCGGCGGGCGCTGCCAACAACAGGTCACGCAGATTGCGGGCAAACACGTCAATCGCACTGTCATGGGAACGACGGCGCAGATCGGTCATCAGATCCATAAACATCGTCAGGCTTAACTTGATATTCCACGCCCAAGTCGCAACATTGCGCAACCAGATGTCCCCCAAGCCTTCGCCCTGAATTCCGATTGCTGCGGCAACAATACCGATCACGCGCGGCAGGCCCACCTCAGGTTCAGGCGCGATATTGATAATCACGATCTCTTCTTTCGAGGCGCGCAAAATCGCCAAGGCGCGGTGCGACGGGATCGCCGCCCATTTTTCATTGTGATCAAAGTAGTCGGAAAATTTCGCGCCTATTTCTTCTTTTCCAGCGATCACACGGGCCGTGATAAGCGCGTCTTTTTGCATGAAATCACGTAGACGTCCCAAGAGCGTGGCGTTTTCACCCAACTCTTCGACCAAGATATCACGAGCACCATTTAGCGCATCTTTTTGTGTCGGGACGGCTTCGCAAATATAGGTTTTCGCCAGTACTTCGGGATCAGTTGAACGGTTCGCAAGGATCGCGCGCAACAGGGGTTCTAACCCGTTTTCGCGCGCAATCATCGCCTTGGTGCGTCGCTTGGGTTTGAACGGTAGGTACAGATCCTCAAGCACAGATTTGGTGTCTGCCAGCGCAATCGCACGGGCCAATGCACCGGTCAGTTTATCCTGTGATGTGATTTCACCCAAAATACTGGCGCGCCGTTTTTCCAGATCGCGCAGATAGTCCAAACGTTCCGCCAGTTTGCGCAATTGCGTGTCATCCAGCCCGCCTGTCGCCTCTTTGCGATAGCGCGCGACAAACGGCACTGTATCGCCGCTATCAAGCATCGCAATCGTCGCAGTTACCTGCTCTGGTCGGGCACCAATGTCGGTCGAAATTGTGCGGGCGATGCGGTCTGCGATGGCTGTCATGACGGGCCTTTCAAATGGTCAGAGGGTCGTAGTAGCGTTCTGAACAAGGGCCGCCAAGCCCGTGATTTGATAAACACAAAGAGTGGCGAAAAATAGGCGGCCAGTGCACTGATTATGTTTTCTAAAACCCAATGATCTGACCGCCAATTCAATCGAATTACGTCACTTTTTACCAGTGATGGACAGCCCGGATTTCCCTTCTTGAGAATTCGCAGTCGCAGAGACTTTCGGCTTCTCTTTTTTGGGTTTCTTCGTCTCTTTTTTACTGTTCTTGCCTTTGGCCATCGTTTGTCCTTTCGATTTGCAGCGATCCTATGCCGAAATGACACGGGTTTGACTGCGGTCTTGATCCGTTTGCCCATGAAAGGCGCGCGGTATTATCTGATCTGATTGGTTTCAGTCGCGGCAAAAGCTTCCTCCAGGACGCGACCGAAACTGTAGCACGCTGATGTTTTGGCGCACCGGCGTTGGCGTTACCAAGCTTTTGCAAGCCCGCGGCCTTACCCGACAGTCGCGGTTACAAACACCAATGTCAAAGGCAGCGCGGGGGCAAGCGCCGAAACGTTACACCGGCACCGTCAAACCAACCTTGACGCGGTCGACAACAACGTTCGTATGAAAGCGTCGGATGTTCGGGTTTTCGATAAAAACCTGACGCGTAAAACTTTCATAACTGCTCATGTCTTTTGCCATCACGATCAGAATAAAATCGGTGTGCCCGGTGACATAATAACACTGCTGCACGTCTTCTAGCGCCAACATTGAACGCCGGAATTCATCCAAGAGATCGACGCGTTCTCTTTCCAGCTCGACCTCGACGACGAACATCATGCCACGATCTGCGCGCTGCGGATCTACAACCACGATTTCCTTTTCAATCACGCCGGTCTGTCGCAAAATCTGAACACGCCGCTGCGTTGCCGATCGCGACAACCCGATACGCACGCCCAGTTCGTCAGAAGAAAGACGAGCATCTTGTTGCAATTCACGTAGAATCAACCGGTCAATGTCTTCTAGCATTTGGTGAAAATCCCGTTCTGAACAAACATATCTGGCAAACTACCTGGCTGGTTTAGTAAATTTCGGCGCTTTGCCTATGATACTACGCTAAAAATATAGGGCATCACCATCACGGAAAGAAACCCTAATGTCTCTGCCAAAAATATCCCCGTCCTACAAAGACCCCTATCAGTACCCGAAAGGCATCGCGTTTCAGGATGGGCAGTACCTCGCCATGAAGGATGCGAAACTGTCGGTTCTTGATTGGGGTTTCCTGCATTCCGATGCCACGTACGACACGGTTCACGTTTGGGATGGTGCGTTTTTTCGACTGGATTTGCATTTGGATCGCTTTTTTGCGGGCCTCGAAAAACTGCGCATGACAATCCCGCTTGATCGGGCAGAAGTTACCGAGGTTTTGACCAATTGCGTCGCGCTGTCGGGCCTCAAAAGCGCCTACGTTGAAATGATCTGCACCCGTGGTGGATCGCCAGATTTCAGCCGTGATCCGCGTGATGCTGTTAATCGTTTCATGGCCTTTGCAGTGCCTTACGGGTCTGTCGCGAACGCCGACCAAATGGCGCGCGGCCTAAGGATTGCGATCAGTGACGTCGTGCGTATTCCGCCAAATTCTGTCGATCCAACGATCAAGAATTATCACTGGATGGACCTAGTGCGCGGCCTGTACGATGCGTTCGATAAGGGGGCGGAAACGGCGTTGATTTTGGATACCAATGGCAGCATCGCCGAAGGGCCCGGGTTCAATGTTTTTGCCGTGGTGAACGGCGCGCTTCTTACGCCAGAGTTTGGTGTTTTGCCCGGAATTACGCGGCGAACCGTTTTCGATTTATGCGAACAACTAGGGCTTCGCTATGCTGTCACAAATGTGACGCCGCAGATGTTAAAAACCGCAGATGAAGTGTTCGTAACGTCCACCGCGGGGGGCATCATGCCGGTAAGCGTGATCGATGACACACCCGTTTCAGGCAGTTGCCCCGGCCCCATAACCACACAAATCAGCGATGCATATTGGGCAATGCACAAACACCCAGATTGGGCGACTGTGGTTGAATATCCGACAAAAGGCGTAGATCAAACCAAGCCTTAGCCGTTTGCCCCATCCGTAATATCCACGCGATAACCAAGCCGCGGAAAATGAACACAGATATCGCCGATGTCAGGTTCGGTTCGACGAACAGCAATCGTATCGCAATTGGCAAAAACCACGGCACCCGCGACCGGTTGTTCACCCCCATCTAGATCGGGTGACACGGTCACGCGCATCCCCGGTTTGAGGCCCTGAGGATCAAACGCATCCGTCGCCGACTGTGCGATAGACTGGCTGTCTTTGGCCCGCTGAATTGCCTCATCTGGTGACATGTCTGTCATTTTTCCGTGCCCGATTTGACCGACATTTTGTTCCCAACGCTCAAGGTCCGCAAACTGAGACAAGAACATCGGCCCGTCATTCCAGCGCCCGCGAAGGAACCAAACCAGATGGTACAATTGCGCATCGATTGCGGCAGGTTCATCCCCCAACAAAAACTTGCGATTGTCCGACAATTGGTCGTTTGCCCAACTCAATGGCGGACGCACTTGCGATGCAAGATGAGGCAAAGTGGAATTCGCGGTTTTTAGCCCCTCAACCCAATCTGACCCAAAATACAAACGCCCCCGATCTTGCGCAAAATCCTTGGGAAGCCCGTCGCCGGCTGAACCAAGAATGACCTTAACCGCGAGGTCGAAAAACGCGCCATCCGTCCACCGGCTTAGGCACCACATCAGGCCTGCATCGCACGTCGGGAAAAACGTTGGTGACGGATACCGCCGCTCTAATTCACGGATGATGCACTGCGTATCACAGTAGATATCGGCCCCGATTTGCATGACGGGCGTGCGTCTGTAGCCTCCGGTTAGCGCCGTTAACATCGGCTTTGGCGCCAGTCGCGGAATTTCGACAGAACGCCACGACAGCCCCTTAATGCCCAGGCAAATACGTGCTTTTTCAGCCACTGGTGACTGAGGGTAATTGTGCAAAATAATTTCAGAGGATGCATCGGTCATTGCGGAAACTTTCTGTGGGTACAGCTTGGGCGTTCAGGGGATTACATACATTTGTTTATGCAAATGACCTCACGAAAAATCACTGCTTTCGATGAACCAAAAAATCACTATCTTGCCAATTGAACTGTCCCGTTGAGACATTCCCACAGGCAATGCCCATGCCCTGAACAATCGCAGGTTCGGCCAATCGCGTACGCGGTGACAACACATTTTCTGTCGCAGCGGCATCACAATGCCAACGCCATTTACCATATCCGACAAGCCGCAGTTCACGACCATCTAACGCGATAATCATGTCCAACCTGTCCGCAATTCCAGCTGTCCCATGAACCAAGCGCAGCGGCACTGGCGCGTCTGGCGCAAGGCCGGGAATGTTCATGATCGGCGCGTGAAAAATCGCAACGCTGGCAAGCGCAAAACCCTTGCGCACCATCATCTGCCGCAAGCTTTCTTGCAAAGGAAAATACCCGTCGATGATGTCCTCGAACGGCAGCGCATCAATGTTCTGAATGTCCAAAGTCATGTCAAAACAGATTGAAGTATTCTGCCTGCTCCCACTCCGACACTGTCATCAGATATCGTTGCCATTCAGCGCGTTTGATGTGGGCCAAGTACTGAACAAATTCATCGCCCAGCGCAGTTTTGAACAGCTGGCTGTTTTCGAATGCATCTATCGCCGCGCTTAAATTGTTCGGCAATTGCGTGGCCGTTTTGGCGTAGGGCGTCAGTGTGGGCGGCGGCGCGGTTTTTGAACCAGTAATGCCTGACAACCCGCCCAGAATTTGGGCAGCAAGCGCATAATACGGGTTTGCCGTTGTGTCTGCGACGCGGTTTTCGATACGGCTGGCGTTGTCATTGCGGTACAAAAGCGCGCGGATCATCGCGCCTCTGTTGTCAGTGCCCCAATTGATGCCGTTCGGGGCCAGCTGAAATTCCGTGAACCGTTTGTAGCCATTCACCGTTGGCGTGGTCAAAAGGCACGATGCAGCCGCGTGTTCCAAAAGGCCCGCAATCCAGCCCGACGCCTCGGGCGTTAGCGATGCGTCTTTGGGCATAAACACGTTTGCGCCAGTTTTGATATCCAGCAGCGATTGGTGAATATGCCAACCGTTTGCAGCCGCATTCTCCAGCTTTGGCTTTGCCATAAACGTCGCGTGTAAACCGCGTTGGGCACAGACCTCTTTGACCATTGTGCGGAACAAAACAAAGTGGTCCGCTTGGATCATTGGGCCGGATGGATCAAAGGTAAATTCGAACTGGCTGGGCCCCATTTCGACTTCCATCGTGCGCGGCGCCAGACCCATTTTTTCCGCGTAGCGCCGCAAAGTATCAAGGATATCTTCGGCCTCGCTATAGCGCGTGTCGGTCAGATATTGCCAGCCTTGGGTCAGGTTGCGGGTCGCGATTGGCGCAGGCGGCATCGTGGCCTGATCGTGACCTAACGCGTCGTCAGTTTTCTGAAATATCTGGAATTCGACTTCTAGGCCAAAAACGGCTTCGTAGCCGGCATCGTGCAACTGTTTCTCGGCGGTTGCCAAAACGGTTCGTGACGCAAAACTGATTGGCGCGCCCAAACGGTCAACCACATCACACATCAAAATCGCGGATTGGGGCGACCACGGCAACGGATAAAAACACGCGGGATCTGGCACAAGCAGCACATCACTCGCCCCACCGACAAGCATATCAACACCTGAATCAGCGCCGTTCCAAACCTCGAACACAGTGCGGTGCGAGGTGTCTTTCAACAGCAAGGTCGATGGCACGCCAATGCCCGATGCAAACGCGCTGGTCAGCATGCGCGCAGTGATGGTTTTGCCGCGCAAAATTCCATGCTGATCAGCAAAAACCAACCGCACCGTTTCGATATTGGCGGCGTCCACTTGGTCAACCACATCCTGCGCGCGCGCAGCGGTTTCAGTGGTCCAATACCCTAGCTTTGCCAGCCCGCCAGATTTGATCGTTTCAGCAACTGCGCCACGCACACCGGACATCTAAACCGTCGCATCCCAAGGGCATTCAGCACGCCGCGCCATGTCGGCCTGTCGACTTGCATCCCGCCAATCATCGCTTTTGGTTATTGCATCATTCGACAGCGGACCAAAGATATCAGAGGGCGGCGTTCCGTTCAGCATCGGCAGATCGCCAGTGCCGTCTTCGATCGCGGTAATCGCGGCGCGCAGCATCCGACGATACCTAATAATGGCAGCGTCAGAACGCCCCAAATGTTCCTGTGTGCGATCCTGAATACGGCCCATCCCCTCGACCGCCCATTGGTCGTGAACATTGATATCAAGGCCCATGCCCGTATAGGTCGTCGTCGCCTGTTCTGCGGGATTATAGTGGTAATCGTTGCTGCGGTTTTTCAGCGGCGCGTAGTCCGGCAGGCGATGTTCCTTAAGCCGCTGTTCACGCATCAAATCCTTGTTAACCGGGTTCTGAAAACTGGTGAACATCGTGTACCAATAACAAGTATCGTCATCGATCGGCACGTGCCATTGGGTGATCGTCATTTCACGCGACATCGGAATGCAGATCGCCTCGGGAAAAATCTGGTTGGTCACGCGGACATGCGTCAGTCCGTTTTCCAACGTCCGCAATGCTGTAATTTTCAGACCGAATTCGGTTTCCTCGACATTGATGTCAGGGCGCGGATATTCACGCAGAATTTGGGTCATTGGCATGTCTGTATGCGCCGCCTTGTCGCGGAACTGCTTGCCGTAGCCGTCAGACGTATCTTCGTCCTCGAGGAACCGGTGCAAAAACGAGGCATGCGCCGGGTCGATACCAATTTCCAAAGCCTGCAACCAATTGCATTCCCACAGTCCTTTGAACGCAAAAACATGGCTGTCGGGCGCGCGAAAACAATCAAAATTCGGAAATTCTGGCGGCGTGCCTGGCCCCATGTAGGTGAAATACAGACCTTTACGATTTTGAACCGGATAGACGGGGCCGCCCTGATCGATCTGAATATCTTGCGCATCAGGGTAAAACGCCGGTGGCTCATTTTCTGATGCAATCCGCGTCGCCAAAACCAACTGACCAGTGTCGTCACGGGTTAGAACCAGCCGCTCTCCGAGCAGGTTTACCGGCACACAATCGTCGTGCGCCAATTCATCAGCCAAGGCCGCAGGCTGCCAATATCGACGCAGCACCGCACCCGCCGGAGCCTTTGGGCCAACACGTGTAATTCGATCATTTAGGGCCTGACTGATCATTGTTTTCCACCTTCTACGCGACCCTGTGCAGAGCCCATATTTTGTTCATCAATTGGCGGATCGCCTTTGCCCACATAGGCAAGGATTGCGCCTGCTGTTTCCACAACTGATATCATCGGAACCTTGATTTGTTTATACATTTCAGATCCAACCGGTTCCGCAGGCTGTTCAACACATTGCCCATTGCGATCAAAATGCCAGCCATGAAACGGGCAGCGCAGACCGTTATCCTCAAGCCGTCCAAAGCATAGATCAGCACCACGATGCGGGCAATTGCGCCCGATCAGACCCAGTTTGCCCTCATCATCACGAAACAGAACCAGCCTTTGCCCCTGCAACGTCACAGGAATGACCGGCCTTGGAACATCAAGTTCGGCGCTTTTTGCGATCTCGACCCATTGGGCAGTGTCGTCAAAATCGGTCGATGTAAACCTGTCTTGAGTGTGAGGCAACGCGCTTGACCTTTCATAATGATGTGCGATAATCGCACACATAGTCACCTATCGAACTTATGTATCTTGTGAAAGCCTGTCAACATGACCAACAAAGACAACGCATCGACCTTTTCCAAAGGGCTAAGCGTTTTGTCGTGTTTCGAGACAGGCAGACAAGATCTGACAATGGCAGAGGTGTCGCGCCTGACCGGATTTGACCGCGCAACGACCCGACGGCTTTGCCTGACGTTGGAAGACACGGGATATCTTCACAAAACGGACCGTACATTTCGACTTTCGCCAAAAATTCTGGCCGTCGCTGGGGGCTATCTGACATCCAATGATTTCGGGCGTTCGGTTCAACCGGTTCTCAACCAGTTTGCCGAAGAATTCGAAGGCGAAATAGCCTTGGCTATGCGCGACGGGAATCGGGCGATTTATGTTGCACGATCCGCCATTTCATCCGCGCGCGTGTCGTTTGGTTTTACGATTGGCAGCACTTTACCGCTGCTTCCAACGGCGGTCGGGCGCATGTTACTTGCGTGCAATTTGGGTGACGAATTGGATGCGGCGCTGTCACGACTAACGCCGGAAAAATTCACCGAAGCAACCGAATTGAACCCCACTGCCATCCGCGCAAAGATCGAACAGTCGGCGGATCAAGGTTATGCATTTGTGCGCAACGAATTTGAAATGGGCGCTGCGGGAATCGCGGTTCCTATTGGAAAAATCGGAATGTCCTCTGCCGTGTTGGCGACAACAGCATCGATCAACCAATTTGACAAAGCCGCCGAATTTGACCGCGCCCTAGACGTTCTGCGTCGCGCTGCAATGAGCCTACGTTTTTAGGGTATAATCCGCGACAAACTGATCACGATGCGCCTTGCAATACGCAATCAGAATGTCGCGAAAGGCGCTTAATTTCTTGGATGGCCAAACGTCAGGATGCCCGACGACCCAGATATCTGCATAAGGTTGCGGGGGCAAAACCGGCACTTGCATCAGACCCGCGCTGGTGCACCCAAGGAACATCGGCATCCGCACAACACCCAAGCCCGCCTGCGCTGCGCCGACCATCGCCACCATGTCATCAAAACGCAGGCGCACGCGGTTGTTTGGGAAATCAGCCGCGATGCCTTTTGGCACGTCAGGATAAGTATCATAGACAATCCAGTCGATCATCGCAGACGGGTTTTCGGCAATGCGCGCGGCAATATCCGGGCTGCAAAAACTGGCGGTGTGCTGGTTCAACAATCGAAGGCCCGTCAAGGTATCGCCAGGATTTCGGCTGATACGAATTGCCAGATCAGCCTCGCGCCGCGCCAAATCCAAAAGGTCGTTGGTGGCCAGAATCCTTAGGTCGACCTTTGGATAGGTTTTAACAAATTGATCAATAACCGGGGCCAGAAAATTAGCGATCAGCAACTGCGGGGCCGTGATTGTCAGCGCACCGGACAGCAACGTTTCAGAGCCTTGTAAGGTTCGCATCAAGGCTTGCTCGGCGTTCTCCATTTTGGCGGCATGGTCGGCAATCAACAGGGCGGTTTCTGTCGCACGGTACCCATCAGGCAAGCGTTCAAAAAGCGGCTGGTTCAATTTTTGCTCGGCCCGACGGATCCGGCGCGCGACAGTTGTGTAATTAATACCCAACGCATCGCCCGCACCGGCCAGCGACTGATGTCGCACAACCATCAACACCGTGCGCAGATCATCCCATGCAATACTCATACGTGCGTTTTCGCATGTGCAGGATGCAATTACACGCGTTTTCGCCTGATCGGCAGCCGCTATATCTACCGCATAGCAAAACAAAGGAAACGACTATGATCTACGCCTATGCAAAACTGACCATTACCAATCCCGACGCCTTGGCTGAATACCGTGATGTCGCCGGTGCCGCATTGGCAAAACACGGCGGAAAAGTCGAAAGCACGGCCCGCGAATTCACCGTGTTGGACGGCACGCCAGATTTGCCCGTGGTTGCCGCGCTGCTTAGCTTTCCGGACAAAGATGCAGCTGTGGCATGGGCCAATGATCCGGAATTAAAAGATGTGCACGCCTTGCGCCGCAGCGCTGGTGGGTCAGATATCTTGTTGCTGGGATAGGCCACATTAACGCCCGGCCGGGATTGGAAAACCCCGGCCGATGCAATTTTTTATGGCGAACACATTCAGAAATTGAACTGAACAGACGCCTGTACACGGTCCGCAGAAACGCTTGACCCGTTGAACAAATCACGCGTGCCGGTGATGTATTCCAGACCCAGCGATGTGCTTTCGCGTATCTGATAATTGGTGGTCAGATGGATCGTCTCGAGCTGGTTAGTATCGGTCGCAGCACCCACATCGATATCGCGCAAACCATACGCCGCCCCAAACGTCCAATCGCCTGCTTGTTGGCTTACTCCGATCGTTAACCCTTGGGTGTCGACCGCAGCACCACCGAACGTATCAGCACCGCCAAAATTCATGTACGATCCAATCGCCTCGCCTGTGGTGTACGACGCAGTGATGCTGCCACCTTTCCACAATTGCGCGTTGCCGCTTAGGTTCACGCCCCTACCATTTACGTCGGTGCCGCCGGTTGTGACCGTGGTTCCTAGGGCGGCTAATTTCACGAAATAATTGTCGCCGTTGTAAAACACTGCACCGGTAAACGCCGGATCAGAACTGTTGGCGGCTGACTGTTCGATGGATGCGGAAAATCCAAACCGATCAGACGCCTGATAGGTATAACGTGCTTGGGTCACCCGCGCGAATGGAGTGCCTGCTGGCCCCTGAAAATCCAAAGTCGACGGGGAACTTTCGATCGGCATAAAGTTCGTCCAGGTTTGCCCTAACGTTAGCCCTGCGACTTTAACATAGGCATGGCGAAGCCGGAATTGACCGCCGCCCCCACCAAAGAAATCACCCTCAAGAACGGCAGTCGCCCCATCAAGTTTGGCCCGAACACCAAGGCGCGATTGGATCGCCTGACCTCTGAAATTACTGTTTGTCGCGGCACCGAGCACAAGGCTGCCGAGGCCAAAAACCGTTGTGCCCAGATCAGCATCAAGGTCGTAAATCAGATCGCCTTTGATGTAACCGTACACCGTTACTTCGACGCCACTTACGCCAAAACTTAGCTTTGGCCGGTTTTCAAGTTCCAGAATGCGCGCCTCTAAATCAGCGGTGCTTGCGTCCTGTGCGACGACGGGCAATGCGGTGCAAATTGAAAGCAGCGCTGCCGTCCCCACAGACCAATGTCTGCGTCCCATATTATGTCTCCATTGTTTTTGATGTGCCCCGATGGCGAGTAGGGTCGACGCCGGATTAGCACGCAACAACGATCAAGTCCTAAGCACGTCGGCGCGATTCCGCGTGAGCAAAAAATCGCTAATTTGTGACGGGTAAAGTGAAGGTATTTTGGGGTCTTGGGGATTGAAAATTAGGCAGGGCACGCCCACGCGAGTTTGCCTGATTTTAGCGGCACGCGGCGGTCACCGACTGATCAAACGCGCCACGCCAACTGCTGCTTCGGTTTCGGTTGGTATCTGAATATCGATGCCAATCACACGCTGGCGAATAGCTGTCCAAACCGGATTGGAGGCACCACCGCCGGCAGTATAAATCACCTGTGGCTGCGGCGCGTTTAACGCCTTCATCGCGCCATAACACTGCGCCTCGATGCGCGCGATACTCTCCATCAGGCCGTGCAGGAATTCCACATCAGACGTGGGCCGTGGTGTTAGTCGCGGGGCATAATCTGGGTCTTTGATCGGGAAACGTTCGCCCGGCTTTAACAATGGATAATAATCCAGATCGCTGGCAATTTCGGGGTCGATTTTCGACGATAGATTTCGCAATTCTTCCGTTGCAAAGAAATGCTGCAACACGCCACCACCGGTATTTGATGCACCGCCAACCAGCCAATGATCCCCGACTTTATGCGAATAAAGCCCGATTTCAGGCGCATCAATACGCGTGGGGCTTAGCAATTTTACCGCCAGCGTGGTGCCAAGGGACGTAACGGCCGCCCCTGTTTTCAAAGGCGCGCAGGCCAAAAATGCCGCAATACTATCGGTGGTCCCCGCGTGAATCATAACGTCATTTGACAGGCCAAACTGCGCGGCAACGTTCGGTGCGATTGGCGCAATTGGGCTACCAGCGGGCTTTACGTTTGGCAGTAATTTGGTACGTACACCCGCGGCTTCGGCCCATGTTGGCCAGCTTTTTGTTTCGGGATCATAGCCAGTTTTCAAGGCATTGTTTTCATCCGAAAAACCGCCTTGTTCCATCAATTTCGCGGCGATAAAATCTGCCTGATGCAACATATGTTCGGCGCGGACATCTGGGTCTTCTGCCTGCAAACGCATCATCCGGCCTAGGGCAGATCCGCTGCCACGCGTGATGTGCGGATCAGGTGCGTGGCGCGCGATCGCTTCTGCCTCTGCGGTGAACCCGCTAGAATTATACATCAGCGCGCGTGTCACCGGCATCAGTTTTGCATCCGTCAAAACCATGCTGCCCGACGTGCCGTCCACACCGATGCGCGCGATGTTTTTCGGGTCTAAACCCAGCCTTTGCATTGCGCTGATTTGGTTTGTAATGCAGCGCGCCACCCCGGCCCACCAAAGCTGCGCGTTGACTTTGTTGGCGTCCTGCACACCGTACGCCGCGCGCGCCATCGAAACGACCAAACCTGCCTCGTCAACGAGGGCAGACCGGATGCCCGACGTCCCTAAATCAATGCCAAGCGATAGCGTGCTCATGACTGCGCAGCCAAGGCCTGACGATATTTTTCTGCGTCCCAATTCAGCAATTCAGCCTCGGCTTTTGTCCCGATCGCAGACACAGTCCAGTCCGCAGGCAAGCGCGAAAACAGGTCAGACAAACATCGTAACATCGATTTTTGCGAGGACGTCGCGCCGTCACGTATCAAAATACCGACACCTTTCTGAACAATGACAGGCGGTGTTCCATCGTGATTACTTTGGGGCAGTGCCGGCCCTAAAAACACAACATGATCGGGATAATATGACCCTGCAACGATCAAATCAGCAGTGTCGGGTTTTTGGGCCAGCCAGCTTTCGCCAGCCCACGTGAAACCACTAGGTGCAAGTTCAGACGGCGCGGCGCAAACCATGTTTTGCACAGGCATAGCCAAGCGGGCCTCAACCTCGTCCATAATTTTCGCCGTGGCAGCGACACTGTCTGCGCAACAAATCAGTCCATGATTTTCAAGTATGATGATTTGCGTATCGGCCGACACGCGCGCCATGATTTGTTGCGTCAGCGGCAAGCCCGGTTTGGCATAAGGCACGCGGACAAACGGCAATCCCGCAAGCTTTGCATCCAGTGCGATCCGCCCTTCGGGACTGACGGCATGGGTCAAGGTCGCGATGGAATGCGTGTGCGCAACAACCGCCCAATCAAGGGCTGCGTGAAATGTGGTTTCGATAGATGGGCGCAAGGTATTTTCAGGATCCAAAACCGTGTCTTTGCAACTGCCATCCCCTGCCCCACCAGCCTGTGCTTTTGCGGCGTTGCGATCAACTGCGACAAAGATCGGCTTGTCGATTGCGTCGGCCAATTCGGTGCCCGATGCTTTAATCCACATCACATCACCTGCTTTGATCGACGTGTTTCCGCCGGGGCCTTGAACGCGCAATGGATCTTGTCCCAAAGCTGCGGAGAACGCGCGAAAGTCGTCACTAAGAAGGTCATTCATGTGGTCACCTTAAGCTTTGTAGTGAAAAATTAGGGGGGGTCGTGCCTTTGGATTTTACGAGGTCGCCCAGCGCACCTTCCACGTCTGCTGATTGGAATGCGTTTGCGTGAATTCCGCCGCGAATAAACAACGTTTGCCATCCAGCATTTGCCGCACCTGCAATGTCATGTTCCAAACTGTCGCCAACCATCAAACACCGGTTTGGGGAAACATTCATCGCCGCCTCGACTGCGCGAAAAACCGGAGCATGCGGTTTACCGTAAAATGTAACGGCCCCACCAGCGTCTGCGATATCATGCGCCAATGCGCCGGGGGAAACGACCAATCGGCCCCCTGAACGCGGCGATGCACGATCCGGGTTTGAACAAAAAGTCGGGATGTTTCGGGCGATGATCGCGCCCCGTAAATCGCTTAGGGCGGCTGATGTTGGTGCATCATCCCCTTCGGGCAATCCCATGATCAGGACAAAATCAGCCTGCGCCAAATCGCGGACAAACACCAGATCCAGACCGTCTGCCCATTGCGCCGCGTCCATCGAATTTGCGGCCACAACATACGCGTGACGCCCCGGCAATTTGCCTGCTGCAGCGTCCTGCCACAACGCCTCGCCCGAGGTCATAACGCAGCCAAATAGATCTTTGGAAAATCCTTTGGCCGCAATGCGCTGCGCATTCAGATCCGATCGCTTGCCCGAATTAGACAGCACAGCCAGCTTTGAACCGCCAGACACTAGCCGCGTCAGGGCGTCAATCGCACCATCGTAGGGCGTCGTGCCATCATGCAAAACGCCCCATTGGTCCAAGACAATCGCATCAAACTGATCCGCGATCTGGCCTATGCTGTCGAGCAGCCGAACCATGGTTTACGGTTTATCAGCGGTCGGCGGCACCAGCGTGGCAAGGTAGGCTTCGACCTCGTCCGGTTTTAATGCTGGGGCAACTTTATCGGCTGTGCCCGCAGGCATATCACCAAAGTAAAACTGGAAACCCGGAATGGTTTGGCGGCGCTTGCGGATCGGCATGCCGTCGTAGGGGAAAACGTCAGACCGCGCATTCGCAACCTTATCATGGCAGGCAAGAATGTAGTCGGCGCGCTTGTCCATTTCCTCGACAGATTTCCAACCTTCGTAAGAATTCACGAAGCGCGCAGGCACCCAATAGCGCCACATCTCTGCGGGGTTTGGCTCCATGTTGCGTTCTTGGAAAATCGCGTCGCCCGCAATGACAATGTCGCCCGCGCTGGTTTCAACCGTGACGGCCATGTGACCAACAGAGTGGCCCGGCGTGTGGAACATCGTGATGCCTGGCAAAACCTCAGTTTCGTCTTCGATCGCTTCGAACACACAACCGGCATAGGCAGGTTCAATGTCGAGGATGCCACATTCATAGGTGCGATAATAAAGCGGCAGCGGGTTGTACGCCATTTCGATCTCGCCTTTGGGGGCGATGTAGCGGGCGTTTTTGAATTCTTTCATGTTCTGCACATGGTCCCAGTGCAGGTGCGTAAAGATGATCGCGTCGATTTCATCCGGATGAACACCCAGCTTTTGTTCGAGGTGTTCGTGCACCTGAAGGCAGCCACGTTTGTCACATTTATGGTGGTATTTTGTGGCGCGTTCTTCGTCGCACAGACCTGTATCAATCAGGATTTTGTGGGTGCCCGTGTCCACATAGTGGCAGTATACAGGGTTCCAGATTTTTTGACCCGCAGGGCCTTTCCAGAAAATGTATGTGCCAAGATCGGCTTCGAGCCAACCCGTGTTGATAGGGTAAATCTTGGTTTCCTGAACGCCCATGTCTATCTCCGTATGCGATTACTTTACTTTGCATACAAAGATACAGGATTGCGTCCGAGCGCAACCCCTTTTTCATGAACTAAGATCAATTTGCGGCAAGCGCCTGCATGAAACTGGCTGTCATATGGGCGCGCATGCCTTCGGATGCGGCGCGCGAATCTTCAGAGAAAATATGACTGATCAAATCCTGATGGCTTTGCGCAGAGGCAACCATGTCCGCCTTGCTCGCGAACTTTTTCGCCCGAAACGGGCCAGTCCGGCGGCGAAAGTCAGTTGCGATTTCGGCCATGTACGGATTGCCAGTCGCGCGGTAAATCGCGAGGTGAAACGCCTCGTTGGCGCGCATGTATTCCACCAGCTCGCCCTGTTCGGCGGCAGCGACACATTCAGCTTGGGCGTTCTGGATTTCGGCACGCGACAATAGCGTCAGGCGCTGCGATGCAATTCTGGCGCATGCAGCTTCAATTTCATGCATAGATTCAAACATTTGCGCCAATTCTTCGCGGCTATATTTAGCCACTTGAACGCCGCGCTTTTCGCAAGGAACCAGAATACCTTGGGCCGTCAATCTGGTCAGCGCCTCGCGTACAGGGGTGCGCGAAACACCAAACCTTTGGGTCAACTTTACCTCATCCAGTCGCGTGCCCGGCGCAAGCACTCCAGAGGAAATATCTTCGAGTAAATCGGCCTCGATGCGACCAACAGTCGAACCACGTCCACCCTGACCCAACTTATCACCTGACTTAACCATGAAACATTCCCCATCTATTACTGGCCATATATCATGAATACAAAAAATTCGTCCAGAATGCAAATTTGGATATTTACTTTATACTTTGTATACACAATGTTCAAAGTTAACGGAGTGAGGGGAATCGATGCCTACTATTCGGCTTGAAAATTTAGTTAAGCGATACGGGACCGTCGAAGTCTTGCATGGCATTAGCCTGGAAATGGCAGAGAACGAGTTCACCGTTCTTGTTGGTCCGTCCGGTTGCGGCAAGTCCACGACCCTAAGAATGATTGCCGGCCTCGAGAATGTGAGCGAGGGGGAGATTTATTTCGACGATAAACCCATCAGCACACTAGAGCCAAAGGACCGTGACATCGCGATGGTGTTTCAGGATTACGCACTTTATCCGCACATGAATGTGGCGGCGAACATGTCGTTTGCCCTGCGTCTGGAAAAGCGACCAAAGGCCGAGATCGACAAAAAAGTGCGCGACGTCGCGGCCATGTTGGGTCTGTCTGACTTCTTGGCTCGCAAACCCGGTGAATTGTCCGGTGGCCAACGCCAGCGTGTTGCGATGGGCCGTGCGTTGACCCGTGACGCCGCGACATTTTTGTTCGATGAACCCTTATCGAACCTCGACGCCAAGCTGCGTGGCCAGATGCGCGCCGAACTCGCGCTGATGCGCCAGCAAGTTAAAAAGAACATGATCTACGTGACCCACGACCAGATCGAAGCCATGACTTTGGCCGACAAAATCGTCGTGATGCACGGTGGTCATATCCAACAACAAGGCACCCCCGAAGAGCTGTTCAAACGACCCATAAACAAATTCGTGGCCGGCTTTCTAGGCATGCCCCCGATGAACTTTATGGACGCGAAGTTGACGGACAAAGGCGGCACGCTGTGGGCCGAGGGCAAAGGGTTTTCGATCGCTTTGCCTGCCGATCGTGCCAAAGATGCGCAAGGGTCCGGCCAGCCTGATGTCACCCTTGGTTTACGCCCTTCGGATTTGGTTTACGCGCCTGACGCGAGCCCTGATCAAAGCCTCGATTTGAATGTCATCGTATCCGAATACGTCGGCGCGCAGTCGGTTCTGATTTGTGGCTGTGGCGATGCAAAAATCACGGTTGAGCTAAAATCGGAAACCCCGATCGCGTTGGGCGAGACGCTGCGCTTCGCTTTTCAGCCTGAAAATATTCATCTGTTCGACACGAAAACAGAGAAGGTACTTTGACACCCACGACATAAATAACCAGCATCTGGGAGGAAATCATGCTGACTTATCTATCAAAAACCACACTTGCCGCGTCCACCGCGCTTGCGTTGATTGGGGGGGCTGCGGCGGCCAATCCGTATGCAGAATACGAAGGCACGACCCTGATTGTGAACTTTCCCGCACACCCGCACTATGATGCGGTGATGCAAATTTTGCCCGAATTCACCAAGGAAACGGGCATCAATGTCGAAGTTGATCAACTGCCCTACCTGAAAATGCGCGAACGCCAAACGCTAGAACTGGCTCAGGAAGAAGGCGAATATGACCTGATTGGTTACGTCGTATTTTCCAAAGCAGATTATGTTTACGCCGATCAGCTTGAGAATTTGGCCAAGTATTTCATGAACCCGAAATTGTCGGATCCAGCCTATGACGCGGCTGATTTGATTGATGGCTACGTCTATAACATCGGCTTTGCTGGTGGTGATCGCGGTTATCTTTCCGGCAAAACCGGATCGCTGTTTGGCCTGCCTTACGGGTCTGAAACATCGGTTTTGGGCTATCGCAAAGACATCTTTGAAAAGCACGGTTTGGACGTTCCTGAAACCTACGACGAAATGTTGGCGCTTGCCTGCAAAATCCCTGAACTCGAACCTGGCATGGGCGGCCTGTCGTCTCGGGCTGCATCGGGCCACCACGCAGCCCACGCATTTTTGTTGCACCTGAACCCACTGGGCGGCGCGATATTTGATGAAAACTGGGAACCCGTGATGAACAACGCTCAAGGCGTTCAAGCGGCCCAAGCGTTAAAAACGATCGTCGATTGCGGCCCCGAAGGCGCATCTACGTTTGGCTTTGGTGAAGCATTGGGCGCGTTCCTGAACGGCGACACGGCGATGTTCCTTGATACTTCGATTGTGGCCGGTCAAATCGACAACCCCGACAAATCCAAAGTTGTGGGTAAAGTCGGCTGGGCAATGCACCCGATGGGCACAAAGCGCGCCAGCCAAACCGGTGGTTTCGGCATCGGTATTCCTGCCAACGCCGAACACAAAGATGCGGCGTTCTTGCTGATGCAGTGGCTGACCTCAAAAGAGGGCGACAAAATGGTAGCCCTTGCCGGTGGGAACCCATCGCGCTTTTCCACGCACGCTGACGCAGACGTAAATGCCAAGTTCCCGCACATGGCCACCTTTGGCGAAGCGTTAAAACATGCTGATCCGGACTGGCGTCCAATTATCCCGGTTTGGGGTAAAATCAACGCAGATCTCGGCACAACATTGAGCAAAGTTTTGACCGAAGACCTCGACATTCAAGACGCGCTTGATGGCGTCGCAGCGCGCGCCAAAGTGATCATGGACGACGCAGGTTACAGCACTTGGAAGTAAGTTAAGCTTCGTAAAAATCAGTGGTCTTGCCCAATGGGCGGGGCCACATCCGACGACACGCCCACAGGAGGATACGCGCGTGAAAGGCCAGATACTCAACCGGATGACCCCATATTTCTTTATGGCCCCTGCCGGAATCATCATGGCCATCGCGCTGATTTATCCACTTGGGTACATGATGTACGGCTCGTTGCTGGACTGGAACCCAAGCCAAAGCATCGGTGAAGCCGAGTTTGTTGGCCTGAAGAATTACATCACTTTATTTTACGATCCTGCATTCCGCGAAAGCCTTGGCGTTACGCTGACATTCGCGTTTTTTGTTGTGGTTGCAGAGATGTTTATCGGCGTCGGTCTGGCCCTTTTGTTGGATCGCAATATTCGCGGCATGTCTGTTTTGCGCACCTTGTTTATCCTGCCGATGATGATCGCGCCCGTCGTTGTGGGCCTGATGTGGCGGTATATGTACCATCCGTCCATCGGGATTTTTAACCGCGGTCTTGAGGCAGTTGGGCTGTCCAAAGTTGATTGGCTTGGCCAAAATGCGCTGCTGTCCGTCATTCTGGCTGACATCTGGCAATGGACCCCGTTTATTTTCATCCTGTCGCTTGCCGCCCTGCAATCGCTGCCGCAATCCGCGATTGAGGCGTCTAGAATTGACGGCGCATCTGGGTGGCAACAGATTATTTATATCAAGCTGCCGATGATGTTGCCGATCCTGATCGTGACGGCGTTGTTGCGATTGATTGATGCCTTCAAAGTGCTCGAGGTGATCTTGGTTATGACCGAGGGCGGCCCGGGTCTATCTACTGAAATTGTGGCTTTACGGATTTCGCGCACGGCGACTGAATTTCGTGAATTGGGTGTCGCCGCTGCCATGTCGAATTATCTGCTGATCCTGTTGATGATCCTGACCGTGTCCATGTTCGCCTTTACCCGCTGGCAAGAACGCCGCGCAGCCCGTTTGGCCGCCGCAATCCAAGAGGACGTTTAAGATGTCAGACAAAGCCTACGAAAAGCAAAACCCCGCATTTTACGCCCTGCTGGTTGCCCTGATTTTCATGTCGGTGGGTCCAATCGTTCTGATGTTTGCCAACAGTTTTAAACTGGACGTCGACATCACCAGCGGTACTGGCGGTTTGCTGTTTATGCCGACAATTCAGAACTACGAAACCGCGCTGTGTGATGTGCTTTGGTATGAACCTGATCACCTTGATTTTTGCGGTCTTAAATTTGGCGGTGCCTTCCTCAACTCGTTGATCATCGCGCTGGTTTCGACGGCTTTGACGCTGGTCATTGGCTGCATGGCCGCCTACGCGTTGGTGCGGTTTCGGTTTATGGGCCGCGATGCTGCGTCATTGACCACATTGATGGTGCGTATGGTTCCGCCTGCCGTGCTTTTGGTGCCAGTATTCGGCCTGTGGAACAATGAATTCTGCCTCGACAAAGATGGCCTGATTGGCGGCATGATCCGCGATACATTTGGCGGGCGCGGCGATGTTTGCCTCGCCGGCACGCATTCTGGCATCATCCTGATTTATGTGGCGATGAACCTGCCGTTTGTGATTTGGATCTTGCAAAGCTTTATCCTGCAGGTCCCCCGTTCATTAGAAGAAGCCGCGCGCGTTGATGGTGCTGGCCCCTTTCAGGTGTTCTTTAAAATCGTGCTGCCCCTGATCAAACCCGGCCTTGCGGCGGCGGCGATTTTCACCTTTCGCATTGCCTGGAACGAATATTTGCTGGCGTCTGCCCTGTCAGATCGCGACACAAAAACCGTTCCGATTTTGATCGTAAACAACATGTCTGAATTCAATATCGAATGGGGGGTCATCATGGCCACGGGGATGTTGCTGGCGATTCCGCCGATTATCTTTACGCTGTTTGCATCCCGACAAATCATCACAGGCATGACAGCCGGTGCGGTAAAAGGTTAATCTATGGACAAGCGCGTCTTGTTGCTGGCCACCGTTGAAACCAAAGCCAGCGAAGTCAAATATCTGGCCGAGGCCTTGGTCAAACGCGGTTTAACGCCTGAAATTTGTGATATTTCGTTGCTGTCTGGCGGGCAGATTTTGTCGGCCGCTGACAAGCTTGTTCGTATGCAAGAAACCATGCAACGGGTTTTGGCCCATGTTTTGACCCGCGTTGATCACACCGCAGCAATTATCGGGATGGGTGGCGGCACAGGGGGCGAGATGATCTTGGGCATCTTGCGCGATCTACCGCTGGCATTTCCAAAACTGTTGGTCACCACACTGCCCTTTGATCCGCGCGGAGCATTGGCGGACAACGCCATTACGATCATCCCGACCTTGGCGGATATTGCAGGGCTCAATGCCTCGTTGCGCCAAATTTTGGATAACACTGCGGCGATGGTTGCCGGGCTTGCGACCTCTGGTCCGACCGATGTTGGGCCACCCGCGCTTGCCGTTGGAATTACCGCATTGGGCGCGACGCAGGGCGCTTGCGAACATCTGCTAGCCGGGCTTCAAAACGAAGGCCGCGAAACGATGGTGTTTCACGCAAACGGGTACGGCGGCGCTGCATTCGCCCGCTTTGCCCGTGACGGCGCGTTTGACGCGATCCTTGATATGACGGTGCACGAAATCACACGGACGCAAATCGCCGGCGTCCATGCCCCGATGCCAGACCGTTTCACCTGCGGGTCGCATTTGCCGCGTGTCATTCTGCCCGGCGGGATCAATTTTATCGGCCTTGGCGCACTACATGAAATCGGGCCGGTTTATAGTCAGCGGTGCCACTATCAGCATTCGGGTTTTTTCACCCACGTGTCGCTCACGCTGGACGAAGCGCGCGATGTCACCCAAACCCTTTGCGATCATCTGAACACCTGCACCGGACCTGTCGAAGTCTTGCTGCCTATGGGGGGATTTTCGCGCGAAGACCGCACAGATGGTGCGATGAAAAATCCAGAATTGCGTGAAGCCGTTGCCAAAGTTTTCGAGGCCAATGCAAACCATTTTACCGTGGCCCGCCTGCCCTATCACATCAACGATCCCGAAACTGCGGCTGCCGCAATTGGCGCTTTGCGCCCTTACCTAAAGGACAAACAATGATCGACGCTGCGGATATCATCGCCAAAAAAGACGCTCTTATTGCATCGGCAAAACGCTGTTTTGATCTGCGCCTACAAACCAATGCTGGCGGAAATTTGTCCGTGCGCTTGGCCAGTCGGGATGCGATTATCATCAAACCGTCAGGGGTCGGGTTTAACGAATGTACCCGCGACAACCTGCAACTTGTTCATCTGGACGGCACGATTGAACCCTCTGATTATAAGCCGTCCAAAGACCTTGGTTTTCATTTAGATCTGTACTGTATTCGCGATGATATCAACGGGATCGTGCATTGCCACAGCCCTTGGGCCACAGGGTACGCAAGCGCCGGTATCGAAATTCCGTGCCTAACAGTTCAGACAATCGAAAAACTGGGGCGCATGCCGTTGATCCCGTTGTCAGCCCAAGGCGGGCCGCAAACCGACATCGATATCAGCCCTGTTTTTCGTGACCCAAACATCAAAGCGGCGGTGCTGGCCAACCATGGCACAATCGGTGTCGGCAAGGATTTGATGGCTGCACAATACTTGGCCGAAATCATCGAAGAGACCGCCCATATCGCCTACGTCCGCGACACTTTGATGGCTGCACACGGGAAAACCACGGCGGATTTACCCCAGTACGGCACCGCAAAAGACGCACAGGCCGCGACGATTACATAGTTAACTCTGCCGTTTTTCATGCCCCATTAAACGCAGAATAATATTGGTTTTGCCGGTTCCCTGCAGACTGGTGTTGCCCGTTATGTATTGCCGGTGCATGCCGCGTAAAAAAGTGCCGCGTAAAAGGCCGATACCGGTTATCAGCTGCGATAATGCACCAAGCAAAAGAATGGCGATGAAACCGCACTGCAAGGCTGCAAAGCCCCAAGTCGAAAAATTGACGTCGCCGATCCCCGATATCGTTTGCAGGATTGATCCCAAGTCAAAAAAATCATGAGCGAGAAATAGGACTAGAACCGAGAGCAGGACGTCACGCCAAGGTTTAAAAAGCATGCCGTTCGAACATCCGAAACCACCGAGATGAAGAAACAGTCGATAGGTCGAAACAGGATGGCGCACGCGCGCAAAAATGCTGGCCAATCCGCCCCCTAACCAGGGCTGTAGTTTCTTTTGTCGGACATCGATTAATTTGATGGCAGACGAAAACTGGGCCAAATGTTTTTGGTGTGATCCGGAACGTTCGGCGACGGCTGTTTGCAATGGAAAGGCAGGTTCATCCGATGGCCAAAACCGCACAATAGGGTCCTCAAGACGGTGCGTTGGTAAAGGAATGGCGATTATTCCTTTGTTGGAAAACGCCAACCCTGCGTGTTTGCTGCTTAACGTCCAAAGATAGAATTTCAGCTGGAAATCAGTCGGTTTCAAAGAATTGCGCAAATCGCCGTCTGACCCGATAAACACCTTCTTTTGAGGATCTTCAGTCATCAATTTAAAGGCGGTCGAGTCCCTAATTTCAGCCACCAAAGCTGCATCGTAATCTGCTAGCGGAATCATCGAGATCCCAACGACTTCCATCACTTTTGCGATCAGGTCATCATCATTGCTCCGCGCCTGCGCGCTGTCCCAAAGTGCCACGATAGTTAGGCGCGCAGCCTCGAACTTGGCATCGATAAAGACATGCCCGAATGGGCCAACCACGGCCGTGGCCAGCCTAGGTTCTGACGCAACGAATTCCATAATCGCGCGCTCTGCCTGCGCATGCGCCTGTAAATCTAATCGGGCAAATCCTAACTCTGACAACGTGTGATCTGTGAATGCGCCTTTTTCACCAAACTGGTCGAATTCGGTTCTTAAGTGAACAAGATGTTCAGCATCGGCAAACCTATCACGCCCTGCCTTTGATAGAACGCTCGAAATTTCGCTGAACAAAGCGTGGTCGTGCCCCGCCAGTTTAAACTGCGTTCGTCGCATGCATTGGTGGGTAAATTCATGCTGAAAGGCACGAAGGTTTTCTTTGGCTGTGGTTGGTAAAAGCATTAGGCAAAGTTAAACGGTAAATGGCAGTGGCGAAAGCCCGATTAATGGCAGTTCCCTATCTAGGGGATTCTGCGATTTCGCAACATTGCGCCCTGAATGGTTTGCCAGCTAGGACCAACCACCAGCGGCGACTACGGTTGAACATCCATGCCGCAATCGATTGCGCCGGCGATCAATGCACGTTCGATGCCGCGGATATTTGCAATTACCGCAGCCTTGATCGCCACCCACGCAGGCATATCGGCAAAACCGAAGTATCGGATTTTCCCAACGCGCACCAAATCGCCCAGCGTTTGCAAGTTTTCCTCTACCGGCGTGACGGCATCCCAAACGTGCATCCAATACATATCGATGTAATTCGTGCCGAGACGCTTAAGCGACCCGTTCAAAGCGCGGTGAATATTCTTGGCCTCGTTCCCGCCATTGTGCGGCGTGTTCGTGCCCTTAAAACCAAACTTGATCGCAATCACGACCTCGTCGCGGGCCTTTGAGGCTGCTACAAATTTTCTGACTATTTCTTCGGAATGCCCACCGGAATAGATATCTGCAGTGTCGATGAAATTGACGCTCACTTCACGATGGCTGTCAAAAACGGCACGCGATGTTTGTTCATCTGCGCCTCAGTCGCCTTCGCCAAATGTCATAGCGCCCAGCGCGAGCGGGGACACGACAAGACCGGAAGGGCCAAGGGTGTGATGATCAGTGAAGCTCATTACATTTCCTAACTGTTGCTTGGAAACTATTTTGAAACCCACAAAGAAAATCGGACGGCCACGCTGTTTTGATCGTGATCAGGCGTTAACAGCCGCGATGCGGACGTTCTGGGCGCAAGGCTGTGAAACAACATCGAACGCCATCTTGCAGAACGATTTCGACGCCGGGTTGCTGAGCACAGATACAGATGCACAAACCCTCTCTGCGATGATTTTTTGCACGGTTCAGGGGTTTTCGACTTTGGCGCGTGATGGTGCGTCGGGCGCGAAATTGCGAAAAATTGCTGACACTGTTCGCAAGGCGTGACCCCAACGTATGACTTAGCCTGTCACCTCAGTGCGCCCTCAAATGTGACCACTTGCGTGCACGACCACTCTGGGCCACGTTGGCTGTATGAAACTTAAATTACACCACATAAATTTATGCTCGACCAATGTGCCCGAGATGGACCGTTTTTACCGCGACGTGCTCACTCTTGGCGATGATGAGCCTGCAAATCTGCCCCCATTGAACCAAGAAAAAGGGTTGGTGGGGGATGTCTCATTTGTGACGGATGGCGACATTCAGATGCACCTGACGCCACGCGACGTTCTAAATTCGTTTCGTTCAGGGCAGGTCGTAAATCCGCTTGAACGCGGACACATCGCCTATCGCACGGATGATATCAAAACGTTCATGGCGCATTTGGATGATCAAGGCGTGCCCTATTCAGATTGGGGCAGCAGTGCTGTGAAGGGCTGGCATCAAGTTTTTTTCTATGACCCCGATGGAAATGTCATCGAGGTTCACCAGATCGTCGACGTGGATTAAAATCGGAATACTCAGTTAGTCCCCGGCACTCATCAGAATTTTCCAGTGCTTTTGACCTAAATCACAAGACTGCTATTCGTCCTGTGGGCCGTAGATCGCGTCGAGGCTTTTCAAAACCACTCTCAGTTCATGCCTAAAATGCTTAATCTGTTCTTCTGCCAGCGCCCTATCTCGCCCAGCCAACTCCAAAACGACAGCAAGCACAGTGTCGGAATGCCTCATCAACTCAATCAAATGCTCTCCTGATGGGCCGTAGTATCCCAAGATCCAGTTCTTAGCAGTTCGTTCAGTCACACCAGTCCACTTGGTCGTGGTTTTGGCAGCACGCCCTGCGCCACCCAAGTCATGCACAAGTGCTGCACTAATCGCCTCTCGGTATTCTGCCTGACCAATCGCGCCTTGGCGCGTCCTACGAAAGATGTTGCCCTTTTTATGAAACATGTTTCCAACCCTCACCCGTTAAGATTGAGAAAGGAATCGCAGAATATTTATGTAGGTTTGCGAATTTGATTGATGGAGGGCAGCAGCAGTGAGTTGGCCAGTTAACAATTCTGAAAAAGATAGCAGCCGAAGGGCGGCGCAATACGTCCGCATGTCGACAGAACATCAGCGTTACTCTACCGAAAACCAATCAGACGCTATTGGCCTTTATGCTAAAGAACGCGGCTATCAGATCGTTCAGACATATTCCGATGCAGGCAAAAGCGGATTGCGGATCAAAGGACGCGATGGTCTGACGCAATTGCTCGAATACATCCAAGCCGGGCAGGCAGATTTCAAAACAGTTCTTGTCTACGACATCAGCCGTTGGGGCCGGTTTCAAGATGCGGATGAGAGCGCGTATTATGAATACATCTGCAAACGCGCGGGCATAGCAATCGAGTATTGCGCCGAGCAGTTTGAGAATGACGGCAGTCCCGTTTCAACCATCGTTAAAGGCGTCAAACGTGCGATGGCTGGCGAGTACAGCCGTGAGTTATCGCAAAAGGTCTTTGCTGGTCAGTCAAGATTGATTGAAATGGGGTATCGTCAGGGCGGTCCGCCCGGCTTTGGCCTGCGGCGGATGTTAATTGACGAAGTCGGCAATCAGAAAGGTGTTCTCGTTCGAGGCGAACACAAGAGCATTCAAACAGATCGCGTGACACTCGTTCCCGGACCTGAGAGCGAAATTGCGGTGGTAAACCAGATCTTCCATAGCTTTGTTAATGACAGTCAATCCGAGGCAATCATCGCCGCGGACTTGAACGCAAAGGGCATCAAAACTGATCTGGACCGGGACTGGACACCGGCAGTTGTGCGCCAGCTGCTCTCAAATGAAAAGTATATCGGCAACAACATCTGGAACCGCCATTCCTTCAAGTTGAAAAAGCGGCATGTTCAAAATGATCCCAACAGCTGGATTCGATCTGAAGGCGCGTTTGAAGCAATTGTCGACGCTGGGTTGTTTGCCGCCGCCAAAGCCATTTTTGCTGCTAAAGCACAGCGCTATTCTGACGAAGAAATGCTGGATGGATTGCGGGACGCGCTCGAGATGCATGGCTTCCTATCTGGAATTGTTATCAATGAAGCCAGTGCCTTACCGTCTAGTGGGGCATATCAAAGCAGGTTCGGCAGCTTACTCAGAGCATACAAATTGGTCGGTTTCATCCCAGACCGGGACTATCGATACATCGAAATTAACAAGCGCCTGCGAAGAATACATGCCGAGATCATCGAGGACACCGTTGGCGGGATCGAACAGGTAGGCGGGCAGGTCCAGCATGATACGAAGACGGGTCTTCTGACCATCAATCATGAATTTTCTGTATCTGTTGTCATTGCCAGATGTACGCAAACTGGTGCCGGGGCGTATCGATGGAACATCCGGCTGGATATCGGCCTTTTGCCTGACATCACGTTTGTTGTGCGCATGGATCGCACAAACGAAACCCCACTCGATTACTATCTGTTGCCAACAACAGACATGACACGTCCGAAATTGTGCCTTTCGCAAAGCAATGGCTTGTCGCTCGACGCTTATCGATTTGATGACCTCGCACAATTCTTTGCCATGTGTGAACGCATTTCGGTCTTGGAGGTCGCATGATGTCTGATGCCCCTCAGGATCACACCGAGCTCATTGTGGTTGATGCGATCACAGTGGTTAATCCTCGTATCCGCAATCAAAAGGTCTTTGACGAAATCGTCGCAAATATCGCTGAGCTTGGCCTCAAACGTCCAATCACCGTTGCCGCGCGCAATGATGAAACAAGCGGTGGTCTGGCATATGAACTGGTTTGCGGCCAAGGCCGGTTGGAAGCTTTCAAGGCCTTAAGGCAAGAGAAAATACCCGCAATTGTCATCACCGCCAGCTCTGAGGATTGTCTTGTGATGAGCCTGGTCGAAAACCTTGCACGCAGGCAACATCATTCACTTGATTTATTGAGAGACATCAAACGTCTCAAAGACAGTGGGTATGCCGAAAGGGAGATCGCAGCAAAGACCCAGCTTTCAAACAAATATGTCCATGGCGTCATTCGTCTATTGGAAAACCATGAACATCGGCTTCTGCGCGCCGTTGAAAGTGGGAAAATCCCTGTCAGCGTCGCTGTCGACATTGCAGATGCGGATGACATCAACGTTCAAACAGTTCTGCGCAAAGCCTATGAAAGCAAGCTGTTGCGCGGCGGTCGTCTTTTGACCGCAAAACGGCTCGTTGAGGCAAGGTTGAAGCATGGCAAAGGTCAGGCCACTTCAAATCTACGCTCAAAGAAGAACCTATCCGTCGAAGCGCTAATGAAGACCTATCAAGATGATGTCGAGCGGAAGAAAATCCTGTTGCGTAAAGCTGGTGCGACACGCAGTGAGATACTCTTTCTTACACAATCATTGAAAACCCTCCTGTCGGACGAAAATTTCGTGACACTGTTGCGTGCTGAAAGTCTGGCTAACATTCCCAAAACAATCGCCGATCGGTTGGCCCGTCTAGAAGGGGAGACAGCATGACGCCGTCGGTTTCAGAACAGACCATCATTGCCGCCTTTGAACGAGAGCTAAAACACATATCGTTTGAGCACATCGCACCCCTTTATCTGGTCACGCCGCAAACAAAGGCGACGGTCAAATACGGCCAGATCGTCGCGTCCATTCGTGAGATTGGTCTTGTTGAACCCATTGTGGTTACCCGCGACCGGCACGACCCCAAAATGTACACACTGCTTGACGGACATCTGCGGTTTGAAGCCTTGAAAGACGATGGTGAGACAGCGACACAGTGCATTGTTTCGACAGATGATGAGGCATTTACCTACAACAAACGCATCAGCCGTTTGGCGACAATTCAAGAGCACAAGATGATCTTGCGTGCACTGACATTGGGTGTCCCTGAGGAACGTCTGGCAAGTGCGCTTAACGTCAACATCAAGACATTACAGGAGAAGCGGCGACTCTTGGATGGCATTTGCAGCGAGGCGGCGGAGCTACTCAAGGACAAGCAAGTTGCATTGACTGGTTTTCGAATTCTAAAGAAGATGAAGCCGCTGCGTCAAATCGAGGCTGCGCAACTGATGGTCGCGATGAACAAGTATACAATCAACTATGCCCGTTCGTTGCTGGCGGCGACGTCTGAGCGTCAGCTTGTTGCCAGTGCGAAGCCGAAGGAGATCAAAGGCATCTCTCGCGAAAAACTCACACTCATGGAAAATGAATCAGCAAACCTCGAACGGGAGGTGCGCTTGGTTGAGAATGGCTATGGCATCGACCATCTCGATCTCGTTCTTGCGCGTGGTTACATCGCCAGATTGGTGAGCAATGAGCGGATCACGAAATATCTCGCTTTGCACCACGAAGAGTTTCTATCCGAATTTGAAAAAATCACTGAACGCGAGGCATTCGCGCCCTAAGCTGCTTGATTGACGAGATGGGATTTGGGGACCCCGACCCATGAAGCGCGGGGCCCACAGGAGACGCCGCACTGCGGGGCGGATCGAGTGTGGTGGTGGAAATGGCTTGGGTGCATGCAGACGGTATTTGTAAGAGTTAGATTATCGCGAGCAACGCAGACCTAGAAAACCATTACGCTAGGCAAGCGGATGGCGTTCAACTTGATCCGTCAAATTACGAAGCATCTGGCGAATTAAAATCCCTAGAAAGGTGCCACGCATCGTGTGTTCTTTGCATTTTCATCCAAAAGTCAGATCCATTCTCAAAGATCTTGCTGAGTTGACGAGCCATTTTCTGATCGATCGGTTTCAGTTCGCCTAATAAGTCGTTCAACTGATGCAAAGAAACACCAAGCAAACGCACAACCTCTGCTTCGGGTTTGTTGAGCGCAGGTGGCAAGTCTTCTCGCAAAAGTTCACCTGGTGCAAAATCTCTCAACATCGATCACCCATATCCCAAGTAGTTGAGCGCACAATCTCAATAATCTCCATCCAGCCTTACTCACATGACCTCTGGCACGAGACGCCCAACTCTGACGTGCCGAACCCCCGATAGCGATCAACGCTCCATCGCCGAAGCGAGAGAACCAAGGTAAAACTGATGGCCTTGTAATCTTAGTACGTATCTTGTCTGCCAACAGAGCATACTGTCCAAAAATTTTCGATATACACACCTTCGCACCAATCGGCACTTAGGGCCGAACCCGCTAAACAACACGCATCATATGGTATTGTCCGATTTCACCGCTGCCAGTACCGGTCGCCCTGAGACGTTGGGTTGCCTAAAACTGTTAGTCGCTTGGCGGACTTCTTTCCTCCGAACGGAAAGCTGTTCGCAAATGCCAAGGCTGCGGCTTGTGTGGGAAAGGTGATCAACCGCTTTATCAATCACTAAAGGAAAGAACTGTGTCGCAAAGGAACGATCACATGTCATTTGTCATTTAAGTAAAAATGGTGAGCCCGCCCGGGTTCGAACCGGGGACCTACTGATTAAAAGCGGCCAGAATGGGTTTTCTCTGGTTTCCGCCAGAACGCGCCTATCAGACATAAATAACTGATTACAAACATTTATTATTGCCCATTCACTCGCCTGCCTAACATTACTGACGCTATGAAACGCTGCACAAGGCTTCCGGTAGGGAAACGCACATCAGCATGATCGCGCGGCAAGCATTTGGGTTGAATATTACGCTGGCCGCTTTGAACGGGGTGGCGATTGATGACCTGCCTGAGTTTTTTGATGCGACGATTGAAGGGTTCAAAGACACCGCGCAGATGGAGCCGGAAGACACCGTGAAAAAACTACAAAGCGCCAAGGATCGGTATGTGTTTTTGAATGATACGAGGAGTGTCGGGTAGTTTGGAAATTGATTGAGCGGCGTACGAAAAATGCGCCGCTCGGTTATTGGAAAAACAGTCGGCAAGGGCGGAAAGGAGACGTTCGCTGCGCCTGCAAACTAGATTGTGCGACTTAAGGGAAGTGAACGCTCGGGGCCGTGATTCCAAACCTACCAAGTCCAATATTAGATGCCTTGCACACAGTGTATTCATTTTATTCGTGTTTTGCTCTCGACGGATTCCGGCACTGTTGGCCGCCGGCAGTAGCTTTGAGGTCAGCATTCTTGAGCATGGTTCGCATGAGGATGCAGGTCTAGCTCATGTGTTAAACTTCATTTTAAGATGTATTTGCTAGGTCAAGTGAAACCACCAATTTTCAAAGGTTTCATAAATGCCGACAGCATCAGAACTACCCATTGATACAAATGCCTCCGCAAATGACATGGCAGAGTCAATTTTCGGCAATGGAATTTCGATTGTCTCCTCCAGCTATACTGGGGCAGCTGGGGCCTCTGGCACTTACTCCAATGGTGATGCAACTGCGCCAGATATTACGCCATCTGACACTGGCGTCATCCTCTCCACGGGAAGTGCCACCGACATTACAAACAGCAGCGGTGATGTAAATTCGTCTGCTGGAACGTCTACAAGCCACGGCACCAGCGGTGATAGCGACCTGGATTCCGTTTCCGGCCAAACAACATATGACGCCGCCGTTTTCGAGGCAGAATTCATTCCCGAAGGTGGCACGCTGACAATGCAAATTGTGTTCTCTTCGGAGGAGTATCTTGAGTATGTAGATTCAGGCTTTAACGATGCTGTCGGGATTTGGGTCAATGGCGTTCAGGCCGAATTGACCGTGGGCACCGGCGATGTTTCGATTGACAATATCAACGATACCTCAAACGAAAATCTTTATGTCGACAATGCACAGTCGGATGACTCCCATAATACAGAAATGGACGGTTTCACTGTAACCCTGACCTTGAAGGCACCAGTTACACCGGGCGTCACGAATACGATAAAGATTGGTATCGCTGACGGTGGTGACAGCAGCTACGACAGCAATTTATTGATTGCCGGGAATTCGGTGCAAACGGCGCTCATCGCAGGTGATGATGAAATCTCTGTAAATGTAGGGCAAGATATTGACGTCGATCTGTTGGCGAACGACGAAAACACCAATAATAGTGAATTAACGATTACTCACATCAACGGGCAGCCAGTGTCAGTTGGTGAATCCGTAACCTTACCTTCCGGCGAAGTAATTGAGTTGACGGCAGATGGTTTTGTTCTCGCGACAGCGAATGACGAAGTCGCTGAAAATGTATTTTCATACACTGTCGAAGACGAAGATGGAAATTCTGACGTTGGATTTGTTACTCTCACAACAACACCGTGTTTTACTTCTGGTACACGTATTTTGACGCCGCAAGGTGAGCGACCTGTGGAGACGCTAAAACCAGGCGATTTGGTGGAAACTTTGGACCATGGCCCGAAGCCCCTTCTCTGGGTTGGACGGTCCGAAAGATGCGCCCAAGGCAAAGATGCACCAATTGAGATTGATAAGGGAGTACTTGGCGCAACAACGATGACAGAGGTTTCGCCACTGCATCGGTTGCTGATTCATGATCCAGACGCAATGGTATTGTTTGGCTCTTACCAAATCTTGGTGCAGGCCCAATATTTGATAAATGACAGAACCATCCGCAGGAAAGATTGCGGTGGGAAGGTTATCTACTTTCATTTGCTGTTTGATAAACATGAGATCATCACAGGAAACGGGGTTCTTAGTGAGAGTTTCCAACCAGGAAAACAAACTGAATCCAGCTTTGATGCATCGCTGAACGACAGCCTTAAACACACAATGAAACGCTACGACATTAAGGCAATGCATTCTGCCCGCCCCAGCTTAAAAAAATATGAAGCCGCAGTTTTGGGTGTTCGATTAAATGAGACAATGCAATTTGCGCTGTGATTTTGGAAGTGCGCTAAATTCGTGTGAGATTTTTGGCGCATTTACTTGAATAATAGGTCTGCGAGTGTCTACGCGAACGGCAGCTTTGTCCCGTCTGTGACGCTCAAATCGGCGCTTGCCCCCGCGATGCTGCGCAGCGGCTAATGGCAGCAGTGAGCCCACTTCGACCGATGCTGCGTCGCATGTGAATGGCCGCTAATGTGGGGGCAACTTAGAGATTTTCGCTTCCAAACTCGAGGATATTAAAGAGGGCGTCAGCACCCTGCGCAAACAACGACACGGTTTCTGCTTTTTCAAGTGCGGAAAGATCAGTCCACGTTCGTCCTGCGTACCTCCCTTTTAGTATCAATGCATCGGCCTCACCCGTCTCGGCATCGAGTGTTAGGCTAAGTTCTTCGGTTTCCATTTGAACAGAAGATGCTCCGTTCGTCAGTTGGAGAAGGGCTGCCGCTCTTTCCGTCCTGAGTTCGGCAATCCGTTCATCCCTTTCTTGTCCATTCAGTTCACGGGTCTTTTGCATTTCCGTCCGCCAAGAGCGCATTGCAACCAGAACCGCTGCTCCGGCACTGACTGGAAGTAACGGAGGAAAGAGAACTGCAGCCATAATTCCTAGACCAACGCCAGTGCCAGCCCCACGGGTCAGTGCTTTGCTGCTAGCCTGTAGCCTCATCCGAATAGGCGATGTCACGTTGTCAGACATCACGCCGGAAAGCGTACGCTGCAAATTTGATGCGAGAATCGATACGGCACTTGCGCGTCCCAGGGACGTTGAAACACCATCTTTCAATGTACCAACTATGTTTGGAACGGAATTTACGCCGCTCTTAGCCTTTTGCAGGGTGGTGTTGGAGGCTGACAAAACGCCATCGCGAGTACGTTCGAACAGCGACGCCTTCTGAAATTTCTCTGTGGTGCTGGGCGCATAATTGGCGAGGACACCAAGCTCCACCTTGGCTTCAGCAAGAACAGATTGTTCTATGCGTTCACGCGCAGAAGATGCCAATTGAGCAGCACGATGGATCGAGCCACTGATTTGAAGCCGCTCTTCGTCGCTGACCGACTTCATTTCATCGATGCTATCCAACATTGACATAATCGCCAGAAAGCTTGGCGTATGAACCGCATGAAACGCCCGGTTCATTCTCCACACCTTCGCATCGCGACGAAGGGCATCAGAAACAAATTTCAAGTCCTGTGCGAGTGACCCTGTTGCCCTTTTAAAATCGTAGTCGACCACAGACCGATTTTCGACCAACAAGGCGAGTTGATCTAGGGCATGTTGCCGTTCGTAGTCAGATGTAGGACCTTGCAATTGGTGCGTTCCTTAACTTCGTTCGTGATCAAAGTACGTAGCCACGCAGCAGAATTAAAGTCGACCAGCCGTTTTTCTGGTATTTTGATCCAACGAAAAAGCAGACCTTGGTGCAGCAGCAGCGAAACGCCGGTTTGTCCGCTGTGCCGCCATCCGTGGCGTTTTTGGCGCACTCGAATGAATGCATGTGCGGCGAACGGCGGCAAAGAGCCCAGTGTGTCCAATGCTGCGGATTTGCCTAATGGCAGCTATGCACCAAAAATGATGCGTTTCAAAAACTAACCTCGTCCCAGATAGGGAATTTATTAACTTAACAAACCATTTTTCTTGGATTCTCTAAGCCGACCTTGATGACGGCACATTATTTTGAAGGTCAATTGGCTGCTGCGCGTTCTCAGCCCTGTAAAACCCAAATGTGGTAGGCTGACAGGTGATGTTTCGTTTGGAGATATCAACCCACCACGGAATGCCCGCAACCTTAAGTTGATATTATGATTTATTTCAATAAGTTACGCATGTTTTTGCTAGTAATTAACGAATTGTTAATTTGCGACTGTCGACACTGATTACCGATTTGAAAGGTACGGTGATCCACATGGCATCTTGGCGGCATATTTCCTTCCTCTTGTCCTTCTTAGGGCTATTTTCTGTATGTGTAATTATTGGGATTTTATTCTGGATGACGACTCAGATGGAGAGGCTTGAGCAACAGAAGACCCATTCGCTGATTGATCTCAAGTTGGATGAAACTTCAAAAGCGCTTGCTCTATCAGTCGAAGACTACGCTTACTGGACCCTTGCTCACGAGTCGGTAGTATCAAAAGATGATGCTGCGGTTCTGGAACATTTAGGCTCTGGTGCCACAGAAAGTGCCATTTTTGATCAATTGTTCATTTTGGACTCTGGTCAGGACCTACTGTACGCGTTTGATGAGAATTTAGGAGTAAACGCGCATTCTCTATTCAATCCAGATATCTTCAACCCCCTGTGGTTAGTACTAAAAAAATCTAAGGCAGAAGATTACCAATCTGTGACCTCAATGATAGACTTCGAAGGTGAAATTTCCTTTGTCGTTGCAGCTTGGATTACACCAGACACGGCTATTGAAGCCCCCAACGCCGAATTCGCGGCAATGATTGGTGTCGTACATCTGCACGAAAAGAAGCTCCAAGCCCTAATTGGTGCTGCCCAAATCGGATCAGCAACCCTAACGAGCTACACCAGAGAGAACTCTGAAAGCCCTACAAGAAACAAACTGTTAATAAATGATATGAACAACATACCGGTCGCAACATTAACTTGGGAAATGCCTTCGACAGCGGCAGCCTTGCGACAAAAGCTGATGCCAAGTGTAGCGTTTATAGCATTGGCCATCCTCGCGATTTGTGGGTTAGTCGCGCGTTATTTTCGCTTGCAATACAGGGCTCTTGGGCGCGCCAATATTGTTGCGACTACTGATCAACTCACAGGTCTTTTGAACCGCGCGGGTTTGGCGGAAAGACTGCAAGGTAAATATGTCTTGCAGAGCCTTGAAGAAGGCCATCTGGCCGCGATCTATTTGGATTTGAATAAGTTCAAAGAGCTAAATGACACTTTTGGCCATGAGGCGGGCGATATTGCGTTGCGTGTAACGGCGGATAGGCTTCAGTCCGCAGTTAGGAAATCCGATATTATTGCCCGGCTTGGCGGGGACGAGTTTGTATGTGTAATCATTGATTCCGATCCAGAAAATGCAGCTGTTGTAGTTGCGCAACGCATACTTAATTTGGCAAAGGCCTCAATTTTGTTTGGCGATCATGAACAGCTGATCACCCCATCAGCAGGATTAGCCGTCTCGACTCCCGGCAGCCAGTGGGAAACAATCTTATCTCAGTCAGACGCCGCGATGTACTGGTCAAAGCAGAAAAAGGCTGATTATCCGATAGTGTTCTGTAAAAGCATGGACGTTGGCAATGACGGCCATGCACCGGAGGTTCAAATATGAGAGTACTTTTAGTTGAAGACGACCCCAACATCTCACGCCTTGTCGGTTTGATCCTGACCAAAGCTGGTATGACCATCTATGCAACTGATCTTGGTGAGGAAGGTATCGATCTTGCTAAGTACCATGATTTTGATTTGATCGTTCTAGATCTTAACCTTCCGGACATGAATGGTCATGATGTAGTACGCCGAATAAGACTAGAACGCATAGATACACCAATCCTAATATTATCCGGTACTGATGAAACTGAGAGCAAGCTTAAAGGTTTCGGCCTTGGCGCAGATGATTACATGATCAAGCCTTTCGAAAACAAAGAACTGGTCGCTCGCATCTTTGCAATTATCCGTCGGTCCAAAGGTCATTCAGAGTCGATCATTCGAACTGGAAAGGTTTCGGTGAATCTTGAATCCAAGACAGTTGAGGTTGGCGGTAAAGAGGTAAAACTGACTTTTAAGGAGTATCAGATGCTTGAGCTCCTCTCATTGCGCAAGGGCAGCACATTGACTAAAGACATGTTTCTGAACCACCTTTATGGTGGGATGGACGAACCCGAACTGAAGATTATCGATGTCTTCATCTGCAGACTGCGTAAAAAAATAGCGCAGGCAACTGGTGGAGAAAGGAACATCGAGACAGTTTGGGGACAGGGGTACGTGCTGTGTGATCCTGCCCCCGGGATGAATGAAGGAAACGGAACTCTTAGTGTCGCCTAGCAGGGCTTGCTTATAGTTTTTTGAATACTTGGCTTTAATGACCGCTCTGAGAAAATATCGCCTGAAAGTTAGCTGCGTCATTGATTGAATGCTTTCTGCCCTCAAAATCCAAAACACATAAATGTTTTTGACCGAGCGTAGACATTGGACGGAGCTTGGTGAGGGGCGGCTTTGTCCGCATTGCGTGAGTTCGTCCACCACCAGATTTTGCACTTGCAGCGAATGTCGGCAATGCGGGCTGCGACCGCAGCATCGAACGGTAGTGGCCAACGGCAGCAATGGGCCGTTCATGTTGATCAAATCGAGACCGTTTAGCAGGATGCGGCGATGCGGCTAACGGCAGCTCCGAGCCCACAATGACGGATGCTGCAAGAAGCATGAAGGTTCACTTTGAACAAGCCCTACCATACGGCTGAGTGTACGTTTACATTCTTCATGATACTGGAGATCTTAAGTATTTTTGCTTAAGCCTGTGAGGTCAAGATGTCGGGTCCGTTAGACGTAAGCGTAAAAACAGAAGTATCTTCGGAAACTGCTGACGAAGTATTTTCGACTGCATTGGAAACAGTGAGTCCGCTGACTGAATTGGGTGGTGCATTTGGTGACCTTGTCCGAGCCGGGCGTATGGAAATAGGAAATCAGATTTGCCGCCGTGCAGCGCAAATTGCACAGCAAAACGGATACAAACTAAAAGCTCCACCGCTAAAGTTCATGCGACAGTTTTTTGATGTTGCAACACTCGAAGAACAAGAGGACTTACATGGAGCTTGGGCAAACTTGCTCATAAGAGCAGGTAAGGATCAAGACAAGCTAGCGTTTCATATGTTCTGTACAGACGTCCTGTCGAAGATTGATATGCAGAGTATGCTCTCGTACGCTACGGTTCTCCACATCGCTCCGGATTCCCAAAGTCGAGAAAAGTTAGCTGGTCTGCTGGATAACCTCTGCGAAACTTGCGTGCGAGACAAAACAGCCGATGACATTCAAACGAAGGAAATCGCTAGCGAGACTATGAATGCATTAAGATCGCTCCTGACATGTTATGATGAACGCATTGCTGAATACGAAATTAATGGGGAGAAGGTAAATAACAACGGATTTGTTTGTCTAAATATTGGCGTGAAGTTCGATGACGGAGCAAAACCAAATTCAGCAGGAACGGCAGGTTTTTCGCCAGAGTTCAAAGGTAAGCGTTACACCTTGGGTAGGAGTGCGGTGTTGTTACCTGCCGTATTTGGGCTGCTTGAAGTATATGACCATGAGTTTAGGAAGGTGTTTCGGCATATGGAAGGTGATGTAGTGTTTTCCGCATCCGTTTCGGTCGTCACTTTAACGGAACTTGGCAAGCGCTTCGCGAAAGCGTGCAATATTAAGGGTTTGGAGGCAACGAAAGAGCTGTCTTGAATGTAAACCAACAGAGAATCTTAAGACACTGATATCTAGCCGCAGATAAGGCATAGAAGGCGTCTGCCCCGTGGCCCTGCTTTAACATAGCACCTTGCTAGAGATTTTGTCCCAAACGCAAGATGCGACACCCATAAGGATCTTTTCGAAATTGAAGCGGTCATTGGCGCAGCCGCAGCGAAAGCTAACTTCGTCCCGCAGTCTGTGAGTTCGCCTATCATCTGATTGCGCACGTGCAGCGAATGTCCGGTCTGACGGGCCGCATCGCAGCATAGCAAAGGGTGGTCGAACGGCAGCTAAGGGCCGCTTGTAACTGCGCCGAGTCGATGGATTTGGCTTTTGCAAATAAATTTGAGATATGGCCAAAATATGCTTTAATTCAGTTAACCAAGAAAGGATCTATGGTATCGATAAATTCGACCCAAAGACACTATCAATAGCCCATCAAGACGTAGTTAAAAACACCCGTCGATGGCTTGAACAAATGGTTTTAGGATTAAATCTGTGCCCATTTGCCCATAACGTTATGGCCCAAGACCAAGTGTATTTTGCCATCTGTGATGCCACCATCGATGTACAATTAAAGCAGTTCTATGTGAATGAATTACAGCGCCTGCTTGAAGCTAACGAAAATGACGTTGCCACTAGCTTGCTCATGTTTACCCGAGGTGTAGAAGAGTTCGACGATTACCTCGCATTACTCGATTGGTTTCAGCAGCTCTTGGAGAAGGCAGAACTGACAGAGCATGTGCAATTAGCATCATTTCATCCTCAATATCAATTTGAGGGTATAGCTGCTAACGATCTTAGCCACTTCACTAATCGCTCACCCTATCCAACCATACATCTTTTGCGTCAAGATCAAGTGACCAAAGCCCTCGTTCACGTTTTGGACCCTGAAAAGATTTATACAGATAACATAAAAACATTGAATAAACTTGGTCGCCAACAGATCGAAGCACTCTGCCCCTGGGTTAAGTAAAAAACGCTAGTATTGTTGTAACGGCTGTTAACCCAGCTGCCACTATCGCTCGTTTTGCATTGGCGGCGAAGGTCCTGTGTGGATGGCTCTTGCATAGCAAGACATATTTGATCCGATTTGTGCATTAGTCAGAAGCAGTCATGTGTCCGGCCTGTTTGCGCGGTTTTGACCGCT
>JBLHSG010000026.1:0-61215 GCA_047626725.1 Ascidiaceihabitans sp. | reverse complement strand
CGTAAGACACTCGAAACGCGGCGCTTGCATCACAGACAACGCGCCGCATAATGCAACCAACCAGATGAGCCGAACTCTCTCTTAGCTTAAGCTGCCATTGGTTCCAAATACCCTGACGACGGACAATGAAGCATTTTTCAAAACATGCCGCAGGATTTCTGGCGGCAAGCATGGGTACCTTTACGCTTTCAGCCGCTCACGCGGATGAGGGGCTGAGTTTGACAACTGTCAGCGTCTCTGACGTGAGCGGTGTTCAATCTGTTGGGGGCGGTAATGTGCGTGCAGCAGGTTGGGCGGATATCATCTATGTCGATGACAGTGGTGATCTGCGGTTTTACATTAACACACCTCATGACGATCCTGCCTTTGTGTCAGCGCTGATCGACGATAGCGCGACGCATCAAAAGATCTGGGTTAGTGATTTGAATAAAGATAACTTAGCTGATGTGATTACGATTTCTGCACCGCCAACGAACGAATATGTGTCTTCGATCAACGTTTTTATCTCAAAAGATTCGTCTAGTAATGATCCCACCGCCAGCTATTTCCATCCAAAGCAAACCTACACGCCGACAATAGCGGGGCAGACGTTCTCTGCCTCGAATTTCATCACAATTGATGATCTGGATTTTGGAATGATGCAAGGGATCGGCAGTTTCGACATCGTTTTTCATGCGACACTGACCAACAGTTCAAGCGCAACTGATGGCGACGAACCACCCACAACCACATACGCCAGCCAAGGGTATTACGGCATACTTTTGACGGATGATAGCGGCGACATAACGCTGGCTAATGCGCTCGCGAAATCGCAGGCGTTCAAAAGCAGTTCTGACGCGCTACTGTTCACAGCGTTATTCTCTGGGCATGTGGCAGCTGGGGATTTTAACAATGATGGAAAAACTGACATGGCACTTTGTTACAGTGATAACAGTGTAACACCGCCCGATACGTTCATCTACCCGGGCTATGGTGATGGTAGTTTCGATACCGGAAAGGCTTTTGGACTTAGTGTTGAAGGGTGTCGTGATGGCGGTGCGCTTCGCCCGCAAAACAATCCACAACAAGATAATAAATACAGCGCCGGGGATCCAAGTCGTAGCTATGCCGACAGGTCAAACGTCGCACGTTACTTTTTGATCGGATACAATCATACACAGGTTTTTTACTATAATTCAGATTGGTCTGACACAGATGGCACTGGTCAACGCATTCAAAATACTCAGCTTGCCGTCCTTGGCCCCTTTGCTGATTTTAACGGGGATGGGTCTAGCGACTGGATGTTATTGGATGGCGATAATTCAAAACTCGTAATTTGGTGGGATTGGGACTCGACTGATGATGGTAGGCAACCCGATGATCCTGATATTACCATGGGTAGTGTAATTCAGACTGGCGACTATGCAAACTTCGGCACCAGCCCAGCGGATTTTGTAACGCTCAACTCAGATGGCAACATCGTTATCTACATGAACAACACATACCCCAGTTAGCCAAAGTCAGCCCATGCCATGCAGGTCATGGGCTGGTTCCAACACCTCAATGAACACATGAACTGACTGCATGGTAACTGCGCTTTAGCTGAACGCCTTGGATTTCTGAGCTGTCCTTGCTGTCTCTCGTTGCCTGGGAGATTTCGCGCCTCTACGTTCAACAAAGCGCAGATTGGTGGCCTTAACGGGGGCTTTACACCAAACATTTGGGCCAACACCTCATTTCCCGAATAGAACGTCCAAAGCCCGTAGATGCAGGCCTTTGCCCATCAACACCGGATCTTCCGGTCACCACAATAATCAACGTCCCACTACAATAACGTGATCAACAAATCCGCCATTCCTTAGCTTTCGGCATGATGTTCGCGACAAATGCCGTCACGCAGCCCTTGGCTTGATCCTTTTGGCGCGATAAGAGAGGCGTTAACGGCCTTTAATAGGTCATGAACGAGATCGGGCGCGTCCAGCGTTCTTGGGGATCAAAATGAGCGACACAGACAGTTTTATTGATGAGGTCAACGACGAGGTCCGCCGCGACAAGCTGTTTGCAGCGTTGCGCAAATACGGCTGGATCGGTGTTGTGGCCGTGCTGCTACTTGTTGGCGGCGTTGGCTATTCCGAAAATCAAAAGCGTATCGCGCGCGGTCAAGCCGAGGCGTTGGGCGACGGGATGCTAAATGCGCTGGCGTTGAATGATGCGGCAGAGCGTGTTGATGCGCTAAAAGATGTGCAGGCGGCTGATCCGGCGGCTGGCGCGGTTTTGGCATTTATGACAGCAGCACAGCAAACCGACGCAGGCGATGCGGCAGGGGCGGCGGAAACGTTACAAAGCGTGATCAATTCTGCTGAACTGCCATTGATCTATCGCCAGATTGCCACGTTCAAAGCCTTGGGTGCGAACAGCGCAAACCTGAGCCTTGAAGACCGCACAGAAGGCTACAGCGCCTTGGCACAACCGGGCAACGGGTTGCGCCTTTTGGCCGAAGAACAGCTGGCCTTTATCGACATCGAACAGGGCGACACAGACAGCGCGGCGGAACGCCTGCAAACGATTTTGGACGACAGCGAAGTGACGGCAGACTTGCAACAACGCGTCCTACAGGTGATGGTGGCCTTAGGCGTAGAACCAGACCTGAGCCAAGTGACCGGAAGTGCGGCCGCTGGTGCAACGGGACTGGGCAACTAAGCCCACAACACGACGATACACGATGACACGCTGCGCACCGGTACAAAGGCCACAACGGTCAAATCATGCGCAACCGACAGGACCGCAAAAAGGCGAGCAGACCAATGATGATGCGATCTAAAACAACACGATCAGTGACACCTGTGCGACGCACCCTGCGGACGCCACCGTTCATAACTGGTGCGGTTTTGATGTCAGCGATGGTGCTTGGGGCCTGCACGGACCCAGAGGTTATCTTGCCCGGTAAACGCGAGGCGCTGCGATCTGTGCTGCAGGATCCTGCGGAACAAATCAGCTTGGATGAGGTTGGCGAAAACCAGAACCGCGCGATTTCTCTGGGCAAAACCACGAATAACGCCAGCTGGTCACAAGGCACCGGCACACAAACATATCGCCCCGCGCACCCTGCACTTGGCAGTTCGTTACAGCTGGCATGGTCCGCAAACATCGGGGCAGGCGACAGTCGCAAGCACCGCGTGACCGCAGACCCTGTTGTCGCAAAAGGCGTGATTTACACATTAGATGCCACATCCACAGTCACCGCCACAAACACCAGTGGCGCTGCGGTCTGGTCAAAAGACATCCGGCCGGAACGCGATTCTGACGGCGATGCAACGGGCGGCGGTTTGGCGGTTTACGAGGGCACGCTGTACGTCTCGCTTGGCTTTGGCGAATTGGTCGCAATGGACGCAACAACAGGGGCCGTACGCTGGCGCCAACAACTAGACGCCACAGGGTCGGGCCAACCGACAGTGTCTGGCAATCTGGTGTATTTGTTGGCCGGCGACGACACTGGCTGGGCGATTGATACAAAAACCGGACGGGTCGAATGGCAAATCAGCGGCGCGGCCAGCGTGTCCAATGTTTTGGGCGCACCTGCACCGGTTGTGGCGGATGATTTGGCGATCTTTGCGTTTGGCTCTGGCGAAGTACAGGCCGTGTTCCGTCGCGGTGGATTGCGCCGTTGGGATGCGTCGATTTTGGGCGAACGCCCCGGTCGCGCGCTTTCGAAAATTGATGACCTGACAGGCGCGCCTGTTGTGGACGGTTCCGTGCTGTATGTCGGCAACCAAGCCGGACGTATCGCTGCCATCAACATCAGCAGCGGGTCACGGATCTGGACCGCACGCGAAGGGGCTGTTGGGCCGGTTTGGCCTGCGGGCGACAGCATCTTTGCGGTCACGGACCGAAACGAATTGGTGCGCCTTGATGCCAGCGACGGATCGCGGGTCTGGGGGGTGCAATTGCCGAACTTTGTCAAAAGCAAACCACGCAAAACATCCGAAATCTTTACGCACCACGGCCCGATTGTGGCTGGGGGACGTGTGATTATTGCGTCAAACGACGGCGTCTTGCGCGCCTTTGATCCACGTGATGGCAGCCTGATTGCGACCACTGATGTGCCGGGTGGTGCAACAACTGCGCCGGTTGTTGCGGGCAGTACGCTGTACGTGGTCGGGCGCAAAGGGCAACTGCACGCTTTCCGTTAGACTTGATATAGTCTAAGGCAGCGTTTCGAGGCGCGCTTGGTGCCTCCCCCTGTTATTTTCGGAGCGGCTCTTCATGTCCTTCACTCTCGCCATTGTCGGGCGCCCAAACGTTGGGAAATCGACCCTGTTCAACCGCCTTGTGGGCAAACGTTTGGCACTGGTCGATGACCAACCTGGCGTCACGCGCGATTTGCGCGAAGGGGCGGCACGCCTCGCTGACCTTAAATTCACCGTGATCGACACGGCCGGATTAGAAGAAGCCACGGACGAGTCCCTTGAGGGGCGGATGCGCAAGCTGACCGAACGCGCCGTGGACATGGCCGATGTGTGCCTGTTCATGATTGACGCGCGCGTCGGGGTCACGCCAACCGATCAGGTTTTTGCCGAAATCCTGCGTAAACGCGCAGATCACGTGATTTTAGCTGCAAACAAAGGCGAAGGATCCGCCGCGGACGCGGGCGTGATCGAAGCCTATTCGCTGGGTTTGGGTGAACCGATCCGCCTGTCCGCAGAACACGGCGAAGGGTTGAACGACCTGTATTCACAACTGCAACCGCTGTCAGATGCGTTTGATTTGCGCGCTGATGCGGCCTCCGATACGCCGGACACCGATGTGGCATTTGACGAGGACGAAGACGATCCTGACTACGTGCCTGTGCCCACCAACGCGAAACCGCTACAAGTGGCTGTGGTGGGGCGTCCGAATTCCGGCAAGTCGACGTTGATCAACAAAATCCTTGGCGAAGAACGGCTTTTGACCGGTCCCGAGGCAGGAATCACCCGTGACGCGATTTCGTTGCGGATCGAGTGGGCAGGGGCCGATGGCCCCGCTGTGCCGATGCGTATTTTTGACACAGCCGGCATGCGCAAAAAAGCCAAAGTGCAAGAAAAGCTGGAAAAGCTAAGCGTCGGGGATGGTCTGCGGGCCGTAAAATTTGCCGAAGTTGTTGTGGTTTTGTTGGACGCTGCGATCCCGTTTGAACAACAGGATTTGCGGATTGCCGATTTGGCCGAACGCGAAGGCCGCGCGGTTGTTGTGGCCGTGAACAAATGGGACATCGAGGACGAAAAGCAAGACAAGCTGAAAAACCTCAAGGAAAGTTTCGAGCGGCTATTGCCACAGTTGCGTGGCGCGCCACTGATCACCGTATCGGCGAAAACCGGACGTGGGCTGGACCGCTTGCAGGCGGCGATCATGCGCGCCTATGACATGTGGAACCGTCGTGTGACCACGGCGCATCTGAACCGCTGGTTGGCTGGTATGGTCGAGGCGCATCCGCCCCCCGCACCACAGGGCAAACGCATCAAATTGCGCTACATGACCCAAGCAAAAACGCGGCCTCCGGGCTTTGTTGTGATGTGTTCGCACCCCGACAAAGTCCCGGAAAGCTATAGCCGTTATCTGGTGAATGGTTTGCGCGTCGATTTTGATATGCCTGGCACGCCGATCCGTCTGTATATGCGCGGTCAGAACGATCAGAACCCTTACAAAGGTCGCAAAAAGGCACCGCCGTCCAAGCTGCGTAAACACACGCAAGGTCGACGGCCAGATTGATCAAACGGGAGTGGTGCGCGACACGCGCACCTTACCCATCCGTCTAAATCAACGAAACGCGCGCAGCGTCGGCCACGCCATGATTGCCGCCCCTGCAAGGGCCAGAACCGCGACGCTGTCCAATGCAAATGCGTTGCGCGCAGCCACAGCGATCAAGGCCCAGATCACGGCGATTCCGTAAGTTGGCACGCGGCCCAATCGCCACTGGATCGCAAAGCTCAGCACAATTGCGAAGCCGACAAAGACCCATCCGGCAGTGGTCTCGTCCATAAACCCGTAGCCCGCCGCGATCAGGCCCAAGGCGACGGAACTGGCCGCACTTAACCAACCTGCGTACAGACCAACAGGCCAGCTGCCCCAAACCTTGTTGCTGACAGGGCTGCGCATCAAAGCGATCAGTGCGGGGATCAGCATGATCCAGATCAGCACTGTGGCCCACAACGGGCTGATCAACGCGACGGGCAACCAACCCGCCCCCGCGGCCATCGACACCATCAACGCAGGGCGCATTGCAGCCCAATCGGGATCGTTGCTGTGTTTCCAAAGCCCGTAGGCGCAGCCTGCAATCAGCCACAAATAGACCAAGCCCCAGATTGAAAACGCGTAACCGGCAGGCTGCACGCTTGGGTTCACTTGGGGCACCGGAAACTGGTTTGCATCAAAGCCGCCAAAGCCGGGCACCAACAACGGTGACGCCGCAAAAGCAACGGCGAGGATCAGGGGCAACACTGCGGGCAGGCGGGTGGTGACAGACATGAGGCAAGCTCCGTTCGGGAATTGAAATGATAACCTGCATTTACAACGGTTCACGCCCAAGTAAAGTTGCACGGTTAGATTTATTTTTTAGACGAAGGCCGATTATGACCCGAATTGCCATATTTTGCGACGGCACTTGGAATTCCTCAAAGATTCCCGAGACGACCAGCATTCACAAATTACAAAGCGCAGTTCAAAGCGATCCAAGCCAAGGACAGGTGGCCGCCTATTTTGCAGGGGTCGGCACAGATGCGCGATTTAAAGGGCGTGTTGGTCAGTTTTTCAACAAATGGGGCGGCGGTGCCTTTGGCTGGGGTTTGGATGGCAAGGTGAAAGAAGCCTACGAATTCATCTGCAAAATTTATAGCCCCGGGGATGAGTTGTATTTTTTCGGGTTTTCGCGCGGGGCGTACACGGCGCGGTCGGTTGCGGGCATGATCCGCAAATGCGGGATTGCCACAGACACCACGCCCGACGGGATCAACGCAGCGTTCGAATTGTATCGCCGCACAGGGCCAGAAAACGCGCCCGATCAGCCGCACATCAGAACCGCGCGCAAGGCAATGTCGCCGAATTTTGCCACCTCGCAAAAAGATGCGGACGCCCGTGGAGGCGCTGACATCGTGAAAATCGCCTACGTCGGTGTTTGGGAAACTGTCGGCGCGCAGGGCATTCCGCCATCGCTGCTGGGGCCTGTTGCCGGTCTGTGGAACCGCCGTTACAAATTTCACGACATGGCACTGTCGAGTCTGGTGAAAAGCGCGCGCCATGCCTTGGCGCTGGATGAACAGCGCGCGCTGTATACGCCGGCGCTGTGGGATAATCTGGACAATCGTGTCGATAAAACGGGCCTGAACAGTGGCGATGTCGGGCCGCTGCGCCCGTTCCAGCAGGTGTGGTTTGTCGGTGATCACAAAACCCTTGGCGGGGCAGGGCCGGAACAGCCCTTGTCGGTTTTGCCGTTGGAATGGATTGTGCAAGGCGCAGGGCGTTTGACGTTGAAATCCGACGTGCGCTTTCCGTTGACGGAGCCTGATCCGCTGGTTCCTGCGCCGCGCATTTCCAAAGGTCGCAAGCTGTTTGCGAAATGGCGTCTTGGCCCGCAGCACAAACGCGAATTGCATGCCTCTGCCCAAGCACGCGCTGACGGGATCAGCACCTATCGCCCGGGCAGTTTGCGCAAGTTTTTTAGCTAAGCGCGCCGTCCGCAGAAATCGTGGTTTTGCCACCCAAATACGGGGCAAGAACGTCGGGCAATTGCACCGATCCATCTGCCTGCTGCCCGTTTTCCAGCACCGCGATCAAGCACCGGCCAACAGCAAGGCCCGAACCATTCAGCGTGTGCACAAACTGCGGTTTGCCACCATCTGCGGGCTTGAACCGTGCATTCATGCGGCGGGCCTGGAAATCACCGGTGGTCGAAATCGACGAGATCTCGCGGTAGGCGTCTTGGCCCGGCAACCATGCTTCGATGTCGTAGGTGCGGCGCGCGCCGAACCCCATGTCGCCGGTGCACAATTCGACGGTGCGGTAGGGGACGTTCAGGCGTTCCAGCAAATCCTCGGCGCAGCGCAACATGCGTTTTTGTTCTGCATCGCTGTCTTCGGGCAAGGTGACTGAGACCATTTCGACTTTTTCAAACTGGTGTTGGCGCAGCATGCCGGACGTGTCGCGGCCCGCCGATCCTGCCTCTGATCTAAAGCAAAGCGTGTGCGCGGTCATGCGGACTGGCAGCGCGCTGGCCTCTAGAATGTCGCCGGAAACGGAATAGGTCAGCGTCACTTCGGACGTGGGGATCAGCCACCAGCCGTTGGTGGTTTGATAGCTGTCATCGCCGAATTTCGGCAGTTTATCGGTGCCGTACATTGCCTCGTCGCGGACCAGAACGGGCGTCAAATATTCGGTCAAACCGTTGTGATCGACGTGGGTGTCGACCATAAATTGGGCCAACGCGCGGTGCACGCGGGCGATTGCACCCTTGAGCATCACAAACCGTGCGCCAGACGTTTTGGCGGCGGTTTCAAAGTCCATCGACGCGGCAACGGCGCTGATTTCAAAGTGTTCTTTGGGCGGAAAATCGAAAGTGGCGGGCGTGCCCCAACGGTTGATTTCGACGTTGTCCGCCTCGTCCGCGCCGTCCGGCACATCATCAGCGGGGAGGTTGGGAATACGGGCCAGTGCGTCGGTCAATTGCTCAACCAGTGCGTCGGCTTCTTGGCGCATGGTGGCGACTTCGGCCTTTTTTTCGCCAACGAGGGCGCGCAGGCGTTCGAATTCTGCATCATCGCCACGGCCTTTGGCAGCGCCGACTTCTTTGGACGCCTTGTTCTGTTCTGCTTGCGCCGTTTCAGCGGCCAGAATTTTGGCACGCCGCGCTTCGTCCAAAGACACCAAACCGGCTGACACCGGATCATCGCCGCGCCGCGCGAGGGCTGCGTCAAAAGCGGCAGGGTTTTCACGGATCGCTTTGATGTCATGCATGGGGATGGTCCTTGGAGTTTGAGTCGATTTGGACGCGTTATGCCCGAAAGCGGCGAGGGGGGCTAGATGCGGTTATTGGGGGTGTTCGGGATCGTAGCCGATGGAGGCTTGATGGGAGGCCCATTCAGAGTAGAAATCACCTTGACCGACAATGATACTTCGCGTGAGCGAGGTGCTTAAACGACAATTGGTATGTATATAGGCACCTTCAAAATCGTGCCCAATACCAGAATATTTCGAAAGATCACAATTGTGCATAGCGGCGCCACGGAAATTACAACCGCTGAAGTCGGTCTCGTCGTCTAACTTCAATGTCTTAAATTGAAGGCCACTAAAATTAGCGTGCACAATTTCCGATTTTTGTATTTCGGCGTTGAAAACTACACCCCCTAAGAAGCTATTAGACCAGAGTTTTATCCCAAAAAGAAATGCATTGGTTAGATCAGCGTGCTGAAATAAATCCCTCCAAAATGACGACAATAGAATCTGTGAACCATTTAAACGTACGGCTTCGAAACTATTACTTTCAAAAGTCGAAGCATTCAGTTTTGATCCTTCAAAGTTAGCAGCCTCAAAACTGTTTTCTTCAATGTTACTCTCTTCAATCTCACAATGCGAGAAATCGCATTCCGAGAACGTATTTCCAGTTAATTTACACCCGAACCATGCGGTTTGAGAGAAAAGTCCTTGGGAAAAATCGAGTTCTTTCAAATTCATCATGCAGAAGTTGCTGCCCTCTAGATCTAGCTTAAAGCCAGACCTTTTTTCATATGCGATGCGTTCCTGAGATCGCCGTCCCAAAACCATCATAGCGATTTCGACATCTGAGGATGTTACAGTTTTGATGGAACCGCAGTTATTTCTTACGTAAGCACATAGAATCTCCACGATCTGAATGTGGTCACGCTTACTGTCTTGAGCGATGCGTTCTAAAGAGTAGATGGCACCAATACGTACCTCGACGTTGGGAACGTTTCGCTCGTCTTTATCGTCCTTTATTAATTTCTCAGCACCCAATCCCTCGACTGCTTTCATGATCCTTTCAGTGATCATTCCCTGTTCTGCCACATCGGTTTGCTTTTGCGCCACCATCGTGCGCCAAATGACAAACGGCGCGCCAATCATGGCGACAATGATACTCGTCAAGCCAAAGCTGGCGCTTGCACCTTGAGGCAAATCGCCGAATAGCGACGTTCCCAAAACCTTGAACGCGGCAATGACTGCGAGTGCGAAAAGTGACCCGATGAGCAAAACCAAAACGACGCCGACACATGCACCTAGCGATCGGGCTTTTGAAAAATCAAACTTAGGGGCAAAACCCAACCAACTGCGCAACGATGACATCTGATACTCGTTCCTTAATACCTACCACCACCATGGCGCGCATTTTTGCTGTCGCCAAGCGTCAAATTTGCGTGTTTTCTGCCCATCCCGAGCATCCCGCAAAAACCACCCCGCGTGACCTTGCAAAGCCCCCCAACACTCCATAGGTTCTGCCAAAATCAGCGCGTCTCAACACGCCCGAAACCAAGGACAAACCCATGGACCAAATCGGCCAATTTCTGCCCCTCATTCTGATCTTTGCAATCATGTATTTCCTGCTGATCCGTCCGCAGCAGAAAAAGATGAAAGATCACCAAGCGATGGTCGCAGCCCTGCGTCGTGGTGACAAAGTTGTGACCGCTGGTGGCTTGATCGGCAAGGTCGTCAAGGTCATGGATGAAGGCGAAGTCGAGGTCGAAGTGGCCGACGGCGTTAAGGTGCGTGTGGTTCAGGCGACGATCTCTCAGGTTGTGTCGAAAACCGAACCAGCCAAGTAATCTAGCCGCGTAATTTGCGGACATATTTGAACAAAGGACGCATTGATGCTGCAATTTGATGCTTGGAAACGCGTGGCGATCTGGTTGACCTGCGCGGTGGGATTGCTGTTGGCAACGCCCAATGCGTTTTACACAAAGGTCGAGACGCGCAATGACGCGGTCGCCGCGATCGAGCTGGGCGAAGACACCCCGGCAAATCAGGTGGATGCTGCGACATGGCCGTCGTTTTTGCCGTCCGGTTTGGTTAATCTGGGTCTGGATTTGCGCGGCGGTGCGCATTTGCTGGCCGAGGTGAAGCTCGAAGATGTGTACCAAAGCCGGATGGAAGCGTCGTGGCCCGAAGTACGTGATGCGCTAAAGCCGTTGCGCGGTGTGACGGGTGGTATTCGCCAACAACCCTCTGATCCGGACGAGCTGCGCGTGCGCATCAACAACGCGGACGGCATGGCGGAATCGCTTGTGGCCGTGCGTGCATTGGCGCGTCCCGTTCAAAGCCTGACAGGGGTTGGATCGTACGATTTGGCGGTCAGTTCCGAGGGCAACATTATCGTTGTGACCTTGTCCGATGCGGAACGTCTGTCGACCGATGAACGCACCATGCAACAAAGCCTTGAAATCGTGCGCCGTCGTATCGACGAGGTCGGCACCCGCGAGCCAACAATTCAACGCCAAGGCACGGACCGGATTTTGATCCAAGTGCCGGGCATTGGTTCTGCGTCAGAATTAAAAGAAATCATCGGCACCACCGCGCGCCTGACGTTTAATCCCGTGGTCAACCGCACGAACGACAGCAATGCGCGTCCCGGCATTGGCAATACGCTGGTGCCGTCGCTGGATGAACCCGGTCAGTATTACATCATCGAAACCGCGCCTGTTGTGTCCGGTGAGGACCTTGTCGATGCGCAACCGTCGTTTGACCAGAATGGCGGACCTGCTGTTTCATTCCGGTTCAACACGTCTGGCGCGCGCCGGTTTGGCAATTACACCGCAGAAAACATCGGCAGCCCGTTTGCGATTACGCTGGATGACGAGGTCGTCAGTGCGCCGGTTATCCAAAGCCACATTCCAGGCGGCTCTGGCATCATTACCGGCAATTTCTCAATCGAGGAAAGCACGCGTTTGGCCGTGCTGTTGCGGGCAGGGGCCTTGCCTGCGGAACTGACGTTCCTTGAGGAACGCACAATCGGTCCGGAACTGGGCCAAGACAGCATCGACGCCGGTAAAATCGCGACCATGGTCGCCTTTGGTGCCGTGCTGGTGTTCATGGCGCTTAGTTATGGCACCTTCGGGATTTTCGCCAACATTGCGCTGATCATTAACGTTGGTCTGATCTTTGGCCTTCTTAGTCTTGTGGGTGCCACGCTGACGCTACCGGGCATTGCTGGCATCGTGCTGACCGTAGGCATGGCGGTGGATGCAAACGTGCTGGTGTTCGAGCGGATCAGGGAGGAACTCAAATCCTCCAAAGGACCTGCACGTGCGATTGAACTGGGCTACGAAAAAGCGCTGAGCGCGATTATCGATGCCAACATCACCACGTTTATCACCGCTGTGATCCTGTTTGTCATGGGGTCCGGCCCTGTGCGCGGGTTCGCGATTACGTTGGGCCTGGGCATTATCACGTCGGTCTTTACTGCGATCTACGTCACGCGTCTGATTGTCGTAATCTGGTTTGAACGCCGCCGTCCAAAAACGATCGAGGTTTAAGATGCGTCTAAAGTTAGTCCGCGAAAACACGAGTTTCGATTTCTTCAGCCGCTGGAAACTGTGGTTGGGCATTTCGATGTTGATGGTTGTGATCGGCTTCACATCTTATGCGATCCAAGGTCTGAACTTTGGCATCGATTTCCGTGGCGGGACCACGATCCGCACCGAAAGCGCGCAACCGGTCGAAATTGGTGCCTATCGCGATGCGCTGGCGGTTCTTGAACTTGGCGATATTTCGATAACCGAAGTTTTTGATCCGACATTCCGCGATGATCAAAACGTGGCGATGATCCGTATTCAGGCCCAAGACGGTCAAGAAGCGGTGGCTGTGGACACGATTGAACGGGTGGAAATCGCCCTGCAAACGGTTGATCCTAGTATCAAATTCCCATCGGTTGAATCTGTCGGACCAAAGGTGTCGGGCGAATTGATCCAGACGGCGGCCTTGGCTGTTGTTCTCGCGATCGGGGCGGTTCTGATCTACATCTGGCTGCGCTTTGAATGGCAGTTTGCTTTGGGCGCTGTGGCCGCGTTGGTGCACGATGTGGTGCTGACAATCGGGGTATTTTCCGAACTGCAGATCAAATTTGACCTCGCGATTATTGCCGCCCTTTTGACCATCGTTGGCTATTCGCTGAACGATACTGTGGTCGTCTTTGACAGGGTGCGTGAAAACCTGCGCAAGTATAAGAAAAAGGAACTGGCCGAGGTTTTGAACATCTCGATCAACGAAACGCTAAGCCGCACAGTGATGACATCCGTGACCACATTACTGGCGTTGATCGCTTTGTTTGTGCTGGGTGGTGACGTGATCCGTGGCTTTGTATTCGCGATGATTTGGGGCGTGATTGTCGGGACATACAGTTCCGTTTTTGTGGCCTCAACGATCCTGCTGTACTTGGGCGTCAAACGTGATTGGTCCAAACCGGATGCCAACGCGGGCAACCAATTTGCCAACATCGATGCCTAAGTGATCGATACAATCACAGCCGCGATCGAAACACCGGGGCTGTGGTTTATCGTGATTGGCGCGCTGCTGGCGGGCATCGTGCGCGGTTTTTCGGGCTTTGGCACGGCGATGATTTATCTGCCGTTCGCCGCCCAAGTTGTGCCGCCGTTGTGGGCGATTATCACGCTGATGGTGATGGATGTTCTGGGGCCTATTCCGTTGGTGCGCCCTGCGTGGCGGATCGCGCAAAAGCGGGATTTGTTCCTTTTGCTTGCCGGATCCGTGCTGTTGATCCCTGTCGGCTTGTCGCTGCTTGATACGATTTCACCGGAAACCTACCGCTATATTGTGTCCGGAATTGCACTGACTTTGGTGATCTGCCTTGTGTGCGGGCTGCGTTACACGGGCCAAGTGTCGCCGCCTGTGACCCTTTTGGTGGGCGCGATGTCGGGGTTTTCGGGTGGCTTGGGCGGCGTGCCTGGTCCCCCTGCGATCCTGTTTTACATGGCCAGTTCCTTGCCTGTGCAAATCGTGCGCGCCAACATGTTGCTGTTTTTGTTTTTCACCGATTTTCTGTTTATCGGCATTGTTGGTATTCGCGGTGATCTGGTGCTGACGCCAATCATTATCGGGGCATTGATGGCCCTGCCGAATGCCATCGGAAACTTGGCCGGTGCGGCAATTTTCAACCCTGACAAGGCGGCGCTATACAGAACCGTGGCCTATGTTATTGTAGCAGGTGCGGCGATCATCGGCCTGCCATTCTGGACAGCTTAAGGATAAATCCATGCGCTTGAACGAAATTACCTACAACGACGCAAAACCGATCGAAGGCTACGGCCCGGGATTTTTCCGCATCGGCGGTGAGGTCTTTAAGTCTGCGGTTTTGACGTCAGGCCAAGGCACGTTTTTGTGGGGCGGGTACACGGACGCCGAAACATTGCTGGCGCTGGCGGGTGAAATCGACGTGCTGTTTGTTGGCACGGGCGCGGACGTCGCGCACATCCCGACCGACCTGCGCGATCAGCTCGAAGAGGCGGGTATAGGCGTCGAGGCAATGGCGTCTCCAGCGGCCTCACGCACCTACAATGTGCTGCTCAGCGAAGGGCGCCGCATTGCCTTGGCGATGCTGCCTGTTTAACGCTGACATCATGAATTTGACCATCACAGACCTGACAATTGCACGCGGCGGCATGCCCGTGCTTGCAGATCTGTCGTTTAACCTGATGCCCGGTCAGGCGCTGATCCTGCGTGGTCCGAACGGGTCTGGCAAAACCACATTGCTGCGCACCATCGCCGGTTTGCAGCCTTGCGTGGCTGGCACAATTGACGCGGGCGAAGACCAGATTGCCTACGCTGCGCATTCTGACGGGCTCAAGGCCATGCTAAGCGTGACAGAAAACCTGCGCTTTTGGGCCGAGGTTTTTGGACAGGACAACATCGAACCCGCCTTGAATGCGTTTGATCTAACGGGTCTTCAGGATCGGCTGGCCGGCACCTTGTCTGCGGGGCAAAAACGCCGTTTGGGATTGGCGCGATTGCTGGTCACAGGCCGCCCGATCTGGGTGTTGGATGAACCAACTGTTTCGCTAGACGCCGCGTCTGTTGCCTTGTTTGCAAACGCTGTGCGCACGCATTTGGGGCAAGGTGGTATCGCGCTGATCGCGACCCACATCGACCTTGGAATTCCCGAGGCAACCGTGCTTGACGTGGGCCCGTTTGCCGCCAAAGCCAATGCCCGTTTTGGCACCAGCGACGAGGCATTCTTGTGAAGGCGTTGCTGATCCGCGATCTGCGCCTTGGCGTGCGCGCGGGCGGTGGTCTGGGCCTTGGCCTCGCGTTTTTCCTGATCGTCGTGGTGCTGGTGCCCTTTGCGGTTGGGTCCAACACCGATCTGCTGTCGCGCATTGCGCCGGGGGTGTTGTGGATCGGCGCATTGCTTGCGTGTCTGCTGTCGCTTGATCGTATCCTCGCGCTGGATTTCGAAGACGGCACGCTTGATCTTCTGGCCACAGCGCCGCTCCCGTTAGAGGCCGCGCTGAGCGTCAAAGCCCTCGCGCATTGGATCACCACAGGACTGCCCTTGGTCCTTGCCGCGCCGGTCTTAGGGGTGTTGATGAACCTACCACCCCAAGGGTTTTTATGGCTGGTCGTCTCGTTGTTTTTGGGCACGCCGGCGTTGTCCGTCATCGGAACATTTGGCGCGGCGCTGACCGTGGGCATCAAACGCGGCGGTTTATTGTTGTCGTTGTTGGTCTTGCCGCTGTACGTGCCAACGCTGATTTTTGGGGCCGAAGCCGCGCGTCGGGGGGCCATTGGCGCTGATGTCGGCACACCGATGTTGTTGATGGCCGCGATCACCGCGGGCACAATTGCGTTGATGCCTTTTGCCAGTGCAGCCGCCTTGCGGATCAATTTGCGATGAATTTTTAGCGAGCGCGCCAAAATGCGCGTTGAGCCACGGCGCGCAACAGAATAGAAACGCCCAAACGCATAAGGAACACGCATGTCTCTTTGGGAATACGCCAATCCAGTCAAATTCTTACGGCTCAGCGAGCGGGTCTTGCCTGCGCTGTGGTTTTTTGCTGTGACCAGCATCTGCACAGGGCTGGTTTGGGGGTTCTTTTTCACCCCGGACGAGCGGCTTCAGGGATCAACAGTCAAGATCATTTTCTTGCATGTTCCAGCGGCTTTGATGGCAATTAACGCATGGTTCATGATGCTGCTTGCCTCTGTGATCTGGTTGATCCGGCGCCATCACGTTAGCGCATTGGCAGCCAAGGCGGCGGCCCCCGTGGGCATGTGCCTGACACTGATTGCACTGGTCACTGGTGCAATTTGGGGGCAACCGATTTGGGGCACGTGGTGGGTTTGGGATCCGCGCCTGACCTCGTTTTTGATCCTGTTTTTGTTCTACCTTGGCTACATCGCCTTGTGGGAAGCGATCGAAGATCCGGACACAGCCGCTGATTTAACATCGGTTTTGTGCCTTGTCGGATCGGTGTTTGCCGTGCTGTCGCGCTACGCCGTTCAATTCTGGAACCAAGGGCTGCATCAAGGCACATCAGTGCCCATCGCAACCGGTGAACGCAGTGTGTCTGACGTGTTTTTCATACCATTGGTGATCGCGATGGCCGGTTTTGGCCTGCTGTTTCTGGCGCTGGTTTTATACCGCACTGGCACCGAAATCCGCATCCGCCGCACCGCCGCATTGCTAGCCCGAGACCTGTCGCGCGAAGGAGCACGCTGATGTTACCCGAACTTGGAAAATACGCAGGCACGGTGCTGTGGGCCTACGGCGCATCCCTTGGGTTGCTGGGTGTTTTGGTCATTTCGACCTTGTACAAGGGGCGCAAAGTACGTCGTGCGATGGAAGAGGTAGAAAAGCGGAATGGCTAAATTTTCACCCCTGATGTTGGCCCCGCCACTGATCTTTGCAGGCTTTGTCGCAATGGCCGCCGTTGGCATGTTTCGCGATGATCCAAACGCATTGCAAAGCACGCGCACAGGGCAACAGGCCCCTGCAATCACCCCAGAAACGCTTCCTGGGTTCACTGCGGTCAGTCCGGATGATTTGGTCAGCGGCGACGTCACGTTGGTTAATTTTTGGGCCAGCTGGTGCCCGCCGTGCCGCGCAGAACACCCTAAATTGCTGGAAATGCAGGCGGACGGTATTGCGATTGTTGGCGTTAATTTCAAAGACACAGCACGTGACGCATCCAGTTATCTGAACGCAGATGGCAACCCGTTTGCGGCGATTGGATTTGACCCAAAGGGGCGCACGGCCATCGACTGGGGTGTCACTGCACCGCCGGAAACGTTCATTTTGGATGGCGACGGCAAGGTACTGTACCGTTTTGCAGGTCCGCTGATTGGCAGCGATTATGAGAACCGGTTTTTGCCGGAACTGGCCAAGGCGCTGTCGGAATAAGACGCGCTGATCAGGTTTAGCACACAAAAAAGGCCCCGCGTTTTACGTCGGGGCCTTTTCTTTAGATTTAGCTGATTTTACGCCGCCGCAAGCGAACGTAGAACATAATGCAGAACACCACCGTGTTCGATGTATTCAATTTCAATCGCGGTATCGATACGACATTTCAGCGTGATATCTTTGACAGCTCCATCCGCCATCGTGATGGTGCAGGGCACCTCTTGCAGCGGTTGGATCGTGTCCAGACCCGTGATGGATACGGTTTCATCCCCCGTCAGGCCCAACGATTTGCGGCTGTCGTCGTTGGTGAATTCGAACGGGATCACGCCCATTCCAACAAGGTTTGAGCGGTGAATTCGCTCAAAGCTTTCTGCGATGACGGCCCAGACCCCCAAAAGCGCCGTACCCTTGGCTGCCCAGTCACGCGATGATCCCGCGCCGTATTGTTCGCCGCCAAAGATGACCAGTGGTGTGCCCGCAGCTTGGTGTGCCATGGCCGCGTCGTAGATTGACGTTTGTGCGCCGTCGGGTCCTTTGGTGTAGCCGCCTTCGACCCCGTCCAGCATCTCGTTTTTGATGCGGATGTTGGCGAATGTGCCGCGCATCATGACCTCGTGATTGCCGCGACGCGATCCGTACGAATTGAATTCGCGCGGGGTGACTTGGCGTTCTGTCAGATACTGTCCGGCAGGGGTGTCGGCCTTGAATGATCCCGCTGGGCTGATGTGGTCCGTCGTGATCATGTCACCCAAAACCGCCAGTACTTTTGCACCTGAAATATTGGTGATGACGCCCGGTTCTGCGCCCATTCCCTGAAAGTAGGGCGGGTTTTGAACGTAAGTCGATGCGGATGGCCAGTCGTAGGTCAGCGCGTCTGTGGTTTCGACCGCCTGCCATTTTTCGTCGCCCTTGAACACGTCGGCGTATTTGGTTTGGAAGGCTTCGCGTGTGACGGTTTGTTCAACCAATTCAGCGACTTCTTGGGTCGTGGGCCATAGGTCTTTTAGGTAGACATCGTTGCCGTCACGGTCCTGACCGATGGCGTCTGATGCCAGATTGATGTCCAGCGTACCGGCCAATGCGTAGGCCACAACCAGCGGCGGTGAGGCCAGATAATTGGCGCGCACATCAGGTGAAATGCGCCCTTCAAAGTTGCGGTTGCCCGACAACACTGACGTGGCCACCAGATCGCCGTCAGCGATGGCTTTGGACAATTCCGCTTGGATCGGACCAGAGTTGCCGATGCAGGTGGTGCAGCCATACCCGACAAGGTTAAAGCCGATTTTGTCGAGGTCATCTTGCAAGCCTGCGGCCTCAAGATAGGCGGACACAACTTGTGATCCGGGCGCGAGCGATGTCTTGACCCATGGTTTGCGGTTCATGCCCAATGCGGCGGCTTTGCGCGCGACCAAACCTGCGCCAATCATGACGTAGGGGTTGGATGTGTTGGTGCATGACGTGATGGATGCGATCACAACCTTGCCGGATTCCATGGTGTAATCTTCGCCGTCGACGGCGATTTCTTTGTGCATCGGGCGCTTGAACGTTTCTTCCATTTCGCGGCGGAAGGCGGTTTTACCGTCGGTTAATGCCACAAAATCCTGAGGGCGTTTCGGGCCGGAAATTGCCGGAACAATTGTGCCCATGTCCAGATGCAACGTGTCTGTGTAGATCGGTGCGTAGTCGTCGCCGCGCCAGAACCCGTTTTCGCGCGCGTAGGCTTCGACCAATGCGATGCGGTCTTCGTCGCGACCGGTTGTGCGCAAGTAACGCAGTGTTTCGCCGTCGATCGGGAAAAAGCCGCAGGTCGCGCCGTATTCCGGGGCCATGTTGCCGATGGTTGCGCGGTCTGCCAATGGCAAACGGTTCAAACCTTCGCCGTAGAATTCGACGAATTTGCCGACAACACCTTTGGCGCGCAGCAGTTCGACAACTTTCAACACGAGGTCAGTACCGGTGGTGCCTTCCATCATGGATCCGGTCAGCTCGAACCCGATGACTTCGGGGATCAGCATTGAAATTGGTTGGCCCAACATCGCAGCCTCTGCCTCGATCCCGCCAACGCCCCAGCCTAGAACCGCGGCACCGTTCACCATGGTCGTGTGGCTGTCCGTGCCGACCAATGTGTCAGGATAGGCGACTTGGCTGCCGTTTTGGTCGACATCTGTCCAAACAGTTTGCGACAGATATTCCAGGTTCACTTGATGGCAAATGCCGGTGCCCGGAGGCACAACCCGAAAATTATTAAACGCGTTCTGACCCCATTTCAGGAAGGTGTAGCGTTCCATGTTGCGTTCGTATTCGCGGTCCACATTCATCTGAAAGGCGCGCGGCGTGCCGAATTCGTCGATCATAACCGAGTGGTCGATGACCAGATCAACAGGGTTCAGCGGGTTGATTTGTTCAGCATTACCGCCAAGGGACACAAGTGCGTCGCGCATCGCTGCCAGATCAACAACAGCCGGAACGCCGGTGAAATCTTGCAACAAGACGCGGGCAGGGCGGTAGGCAATCTCGCGCGGGTTCTTGCCACCTTTGGCACCCCATTCCGCAAATGCTTTGATGTCGTCGACGGTGACTGTCTTGCCATCCTCGAACCGCAACATGTTTTCCAACACTACTTTTAACGCGGCAGGTAATTTCGAGAAATCACCAAGACCGGCGGCCGTTGCGGCGGGGATGGAATAATAATCAACCGTTTGGTCGCCAACTGTCAGCGTTTTGCGCGCTTTGGCGGTGTCGTGTCCAACTGTGATGGGCATGTGGGCTCTTCCTTTGTGGCAGATTTACGGGAATGGCTTTGGATCGGGTTTGCCTTATGAAAGACCGTGGATCAACCATAAATTGGGCAACTGCGTCAAAATGTATACCATGGTGTACCGAATAATGGTTCGAATTTAACCTTTATAACGTGATCATTTGAACGCATTTGCGTGATCAAACGTGTTGCATGGCTCAAGAAACCTTGATTGGTCATTTCAGTCGCATTTCACTAGCTATACACTACGTCATGAACAACGGATCAATAATGCCATGAAACGACTGTTATCCAGCACTGCCGCCGCTTTTTTCGCTATTGCAGCCCCGGTTTGGGCAGACTCGCCTGTGGTGATCGAATTGTTTACGTCGCAGGGCTGTTCATCGTGCCCACCGGCGGATGCGATGCTGCATGAATTGGCAAAACGCGATGACGTGATCGCCTTGGCACTGCATGTTGATTATTGGGATTACATCGGCTGGAAAGACGAATTTGCGAAGCCGGCGTATTCAAAACGCCAACGCGAATACGCAATCGCCGGGCACCGCCGGTCCGTCTACACACCGCAAATGGTGATTAACGGTCGTACCGATGTTGTCGGCGCAAAAGCAATGCAACTGTCCGAAGCCGTGGCCAAACATGCAGCGAACCCATCCCCGATGGACGTGAAATTGGTGCGCAGCGGTGACAGTTTACGGATCAATGCGGTCGCCAACGGGGCAGAAGGGCCGTTTGTCGTGAACCTTGTGCGCTACACGCCGCTATCAGAAACCCGGATCACGCGCGGCGAAAATGCAGGGCACACGTTAGCGTATGCAAATGTCGCCCATGACTGGAAAATCGTTAAAGAATGGGATGGATCAGCGCCGTTGAACATGCGCGCAGATTTGCAAGGCGACGCGCCAGTTGTTGTTATCATTCAGCAAAACCGGTTTGGCCCGATTATGGCTGCTGCGCGTTTGCGTTAAGCGTCGTCTGGTCGCCAGCGGCGATGTACCCATAGCCATTGACCTGGATTTTCGCGAATACGCGCGCTTAAGCTGTCGTTCATCGCTTGGGTCATTGTTGTCGCGTCGCTGTGCGTAATTGGTGCTTCCAACACAGTTTCAAACGTCAAACCATCAGGCTGGCGGATGCCGTAAAACGGGATCAGAACCGCGTTGAACCGCAGCGCCAATTCGGCCGCAGACAGTGCCGTGCGTGCAGGTTTTCCAACAAAATCCAGCACAGGCGCGTTAAAGACGTGTTGATCGAACAGCAGCACCAGTTGGCCACCTGCTCGCAAATGTTTGACAAAACCTTTGGTGCCTGCGTGCCCTTGCGGAAACATCGGGCCGCCCAGATCAACCATGGTTTTAACGTAATGCGGGTTAAAATACGGGTTCGACATATTGCGATACAACGCGCCCACAGGAAAACCCTGACTGTTCAGCGCGGCGCGGGTGGTTTCGTAGTTCCCAAAATGGCCGGTTACCAAAAGCGTCGGACGCCCGTCAGCGTGCGCCTGTTTCATCGCCGCAAGACCGGGACCCGTGATTTCTTGGTCCTTCATGCGGGCCATCATGTCGGGGTTCGAATAGTTTTCAATAAGTGTCCGGCCGGTGTTGTTCAGGCAGGCTTTGGCGATTTCCATGCGCTTGGCCTGTGACATTTCGGGAAACACATGCGCCAAATGTTTGACCGCGCGGCGACGATACCCGACAAGTGGCCCAAGCACGTTGGCCATGACCGCACCAATAAGCGGAACGCGAATATGATAGGGCAAAGCACGCGCCAAGCGGATTAGTCCGGAAATCAGCGCATTGGAAACGTAATGCGCGGCCCGCTCTTGCATGGGCATGTCTTTTATCGATCGTTTGGCCATGACACCTGCGTTAATTTTGGGGCGTTATCGGGCCGGTTTGGCCACGCGCGTTTCACGATGCCAGACATATAGGCCAGCCCCTGCAATCACAAGCACGCCGACGATTGTCCAGACGTCAGGAACTTCGGCGAAAATGATCAGCCCAAAACTGATGGAAAACACCAAACCTGAATAGTTGAACGGGGCCAGTAGGCTGGCTTCTGCCATGCTCAATGCCCGGATCAGCAGCATTTGTCCGGTTGCGCCAAACAACCCGATCAAGCCCATCAAGCCAACGGCTTTTAGCGTTAATGGCTGCCAGTAAAACGGGACAATCAAGCTTAGGATCAGCGTGCCGACAAGGCCCGTGTAAAAGAGCGAGGTCCAGACATCTTCGTCCGGCCCGATGCGTCGCGTGATCAATGTGTAGGCGGCAAAACAGGTCGCGGCACAAAGCGGGAGCAATGCGACTGGCGTAAACACATCCGATCCGGGGCGAATAACGATCAACGCGCCAATCATAGCCACGACAATTGCTGCGACGCGCCGTTGTCCCAAGGCCTCGCCCAGAAAAATCGCGCCTCCAATTGTGATTAACATCGGGTTCAGGCTCATCACGGCGGTGGCTTCGGCCAAACCGATGCGGCCCAAAGCCATAAAGAAAAAGAACGTCGCCATCATCAACAAGAGGGACCGCGTTACTTGCAATTTGGGGTATCTGCTGCGGACGACGCTGCGCAATCGGGGGGCGACAAGGATTAAAACCAAAAGCATTTGAACGGTGTAACGTGCCCAAAGTGCAGGCATGACGCCGGTTATTGGACTGATGGCTTTGACGCAAACATCCATACAGCTGAAGCAAAAGATAGCGAGCACCGCGAGGGTTATGGCGCGCGAATTCACAGGAGTGGGTGTAGCTGTCATGATGTTTTGTGCTGTGGTGAAGACATGAAATGACCCCCGAGATTGGTGCCAAACCTGTGCTGGCGTGCCACAGAACGCGCAGGAAGGGTCTGTGACTTCAAGCGGTTTCGTCGCGCGGGTGCAAATTGTGCAAAAATCATGTGGTGCGGGGCGATTTATGTGACCCTAAGCGTCTTCTTCCTCCGGATCCTCGGGCACCAGCAACAAAATTTCACCGGCGGTTTCCATCGTTCTAATGATGGTAATAAACACGCTCATCGCGGCATCGACATCGGCCTGTTTCGGTTTTGCCAGTTCTTGCACGTCTTCTCGCAATTGATCTGCCATACGACCGGACATATTTTCCAGAATGTAATCCGCTGACCGTTTCATACCGCAGGCTTCTGCACCAGCAATGGCGAGCACCAGATCGCCCGGTTCCACATCGCGCAAAATACGTGGGATATCGCGCGGTGCGACACGGTCAGGAATGTTGCCAAAGGTAAAGATCGCCTTGCGCACGGCACTGGCAAACCCTTGATCTGTTTCATCTAATCCTTCGAGCATGTCGTCACGCGTGAACGATGTGGACGAGTTCAGGATTGCGCCAACGCGTTCCACGGGATCATCGTCAAAGGCACGCAAAGGCTGCGCAGAAAGTTGAGTGGCGAGGGACAGCCCAATCCGGTCAACTGCATTCGGGGTGACGCTGCTGGTCTGTGAAACGGCGTAGGTGATTTGGCGCGCACGGGGGCCTGGCAGCATCCCCAACAGTTCAGCGGCCTTGCTGACGTCAAGTTTTGACAGCATCACGGCCGCGACCTCGATGCTTTCGTTTTCCATCACGGGCAGCAGGGCTTCTAATCCCAAGTCGCGGATGCGTGCCCACGGATCACCGGTTTCACGAACGCCTGCTTCTTTTCGCAACCGATCAGAGGTTTGTTTGCTGATTTTTCCGTCTAGGGCCGTCAACGCGCCGGCAATGCCACCGGGGAAACTTAGGCCGATACGGCTTACTTCTTCGGCGAATTCTGCAACGACCGACGACAATGTATCGCGGTCAACCAAACGCATTTTACCCATTTGCTGCGTAAGCTGTGCTTGCAATTCTTCTGGCAAATCCTCAAGCGGGATATCGGCCCCTTCATTCAGCAACAGCCGTACGATAATGGCAGCTTTTGCTTTGCGGCTCAGCTTGAGAACCGGACCGGATGATGAAAGAGACGTGGCCCCGCGCTGCGATATTGCGGGCATCGGGGCCATTGGTACCAGATCCATGCGCGCTAACCTTGTGTTGTTTCAAACACATTTCGCACAAACGGGTAAATAAACTCTCAAGGAAAGCTAAGCAATTTAGTGGCTGTAGGTCACGCCTGTCGAAATCGCGTTTGCGAGTGATTTTGCAGCCCATGTTTCGGACCCGCCACGCGCGTTGATTTCACGTAGCTGCGCAATCGCGCCGATTTCATCGCCTTGATCCAACATGCCTTGGCCCATGTAAGAGCGCGCTAAAATGTTGTTTGGATTGGTATCTAATGCTTGTTGGTAGAACACCATCGCGACGTCAATTTTACCAAGTTTGCGGTTGGTGAACCCTTTGTATGTCAGGACGCGGTCATCGTTTTGATCTGACATCGCGGCCAATACGCCTTGGGCGTCTTCGTAACGGCCAGCATAGGCCAGTTCGCGCACGGCGTCGTACAATCCGGTGTCATCGAGGCTGGATTTTTTCGGGCGCACGCAACGCTGCTTTTTTTCATCCCAAACGCGGACACCTTTGCAGTCTTTGCTGGTTTTGGTGGGTTTGGGCGCGGATTCTTCACCGCCGCCGGCTGCATAGATGGGTGTTGCGATGGAAAATGGCAGTGTCAAAGCAGCTGCAATCAAAAACGTGCGCATAATGTCGTCTCCTGTCTGGGGCGTTCTGATGAACATAGCAGTATAACCCGACAGGTCCCGACTTTATTCGATCACACAGGCGTGATTTTGCAAATCAATGTGGTCTAGGCGGCGATGGGATGGCTGTCTTTTATAAACAGGCGCTTTGTTTCCCCGACACTTAGGCAGGGCAGTGACATTTTGAAACGCGACTGCGCGGTCACGGGTTGGCCCATTACGGCAGACAGGCGTCGTTTTTGAAAATGGTTCAAAGACTTGATGACCTGTGGGCCCAACAGCATGGATTCAGAGGCGGTTCCATTGGCAAACACCACGCAATGTTCGTCGCAGACAAAATGGTGCCATGTGATGGACCGCTGGCCTGCCAAAAAGCGAATGCGCGGCAAGTCCACCAAGGCTTTGGCCGGAACCAAATAGGGGGCACAAAACGCATCATTCAACTGTCCGTTCAAACCAACGGCCATGTGGTGCTGCCCTGACACGATCAAATCCGCGCTTGGAATATCATCGCCCAACGCGCCTTTTTGGATCAAGACGGGCATCTGTTGCAGGTCCAAATCGTCAAGCGGTTGATCCCCCGACCAGACCCAACGCACAGTGCTGACCCCGCCGCGCGCACAGTGCAAAATATCGCCGGGTTTGATCTGTTCGACAGCCTTTGGCCCATCAGTCGTCGAAATCAGTGTGCCGGGTGCATAGCAGGACGGAATTCTACCGGAATTGGGGCTTGCCTGGCTTTGGTACGTGTCGCCGCCATCGCTGGTTTCCATGGACTGGCCATAGCCGGATGATCCGACGTCATCGCTGGTGTGCCCTGCTGCTGGCCCGTTTTGCGCGGTCACGGTGTTGTCCCAGTACGATACAAATTGCACGACGTTGCCATCACCATCGACCAGCGCGATGGCACTGTCTGGATTTAGGTTGCCCATGCTGCTGCCTGTTGAAAATCCCGGCGTGCTTTGGTCGACAACATAGACATCCTGCTGCGACATCGTGCCGGTTGATGTGCCCAGCGGAAACGTCGATTGCACGTTGCCTGATCCATCATAAATCACGATGGAATGTTCGTCGCTGCCGGTTCCGGTTGGCAGCGCGACTTCGATAAATTCGATGGATGAATTCCCGTAGTATCCGAATTCCGAGATGTAGCCAGACATTTGACGCGCCTTCCTAAGTGAGGCGTTCAAAATTTCAGTCACGTGCTAAAAATCGGTGAACGTCAATTCACCGACTTTATAAAATTTGAGATGTCTTTTAAGAGCGTCGCGTTAGTCTTTGAACACGCGGGCAAAAATCGTATCGACGTGTTTGGTGTGATAGCTCATATCGAACTTGTCGTTGATCTCTTCGACGGACAAAGCCGCGCAAACTTCTGCATCTGCCAGCAATTCTTCGCGGAAATCAGTGCGGAATTCCCAGACTTTCAGCGCGTTGCGTTGCACCATTGAATAGGCATCCTCGCGGCTGACGCCTGCTTGGGTCAGGGCCAAAAGCACCCGTTGGCTCATCACCAAACCGGGGAATTTGTTCATGTTGTCCATCATGTTTTCAGGAAAGATCAGCATTTTGTCGATCACGCCTGTCAAACGATGCAGGGCAAAGTCCAAGGTGATGGTCGAATCCGGCCCGATCGCACGTTCGACGCTAGAATGCGCGATGTCACGTTCGTGCCACATGGTGACGTTTTCCATGGCAGGGATCACGGCCATACGCACGGTGCGCGCGAGGCCCGTCAGGTTTTCAGTCAGCACAGGGTTCTTTTTGTGCGGCATCGCAGACGACCCTTTTTGGCCAGCTGAGAAGAATTCAGCCCCTTCCAAAACTTCGGTGCGCTGCATGTGGCGGACTTCGGTTGCGACGTTTTCGATGGAACTGGCCACAACACCAAGGCAGGCAAAGAACGCAGCGTGGCGATCGCGTGGAATGACTTGGGTGCTGATGGGTTCCGGGGTCAGGCCCAGTTGGGCGCAAACGTGTTCTTCGACCGCGGGATCGATGTTGGCAAATGTGCCAACTGCGCCAGACACGGCACCGGTTGAAATTTCTGTGCGCGCGGTGCGCAGGCGGGTCAGGTTGCGATCCATTTCCGCGTAAAAGCGCGCGAATGTCAGGCCCATTGTTGTGGGTTCAGCGTGAATACCGTGGCTGCGACCGACGCGCACCGTGTCTTTGTGTTCAATGGCGCGGCGTTTCAGGGCGGCCAGCAACAATTCAACATCAGCGATCAGAATGTCAGCTGCGCGCACCAGTTGGACGTTAAAACATGTGTCCAGAACATCCGATGATGTCATGCCTTGGTGTACAAAGCGGGCCTCGTCTGAGCCAACATGTTCGGCCAGATGGGTCAAGAATGCGATGACGTCATGTTTGGTCACGGCTTCGATTTCATCAATGCGGGCCACGTCGAATTCAACGTCCTTGGCTTTCCAGACCGCATCGGCATTTTCGCGTGGGATCACACCGATGTTTGCCATGGCTTCGCAGGCGTGCGCCTCGATCTCGTACCAGATTTTGAATTTGGATTCAGGCGACCAGATGGCAACCATTTCGGGACGGGAATAACGAGGGATCATGAGCGCACCTTTTTGTGACTTTAACAGGGGTCGTGCGCCTCATAGACTGCGCGCGGCGCGACAACAAGCAGTGGAGAGCAAAATGAAGCTGATCGGGGCGATTGTATTGATGATTTTACCGGTGGTCGCGCAGGCCAAGGATGCATGGCAGCCGTTGGACGGGCCGGGCATTCAGGTGGCGCTTGAGGATAAAAAACTGGTGTATAAATCTGCCAACCAGACGTTCTATAAATCCGGCAAAACCCTGTATAATCAAGGCGGGCGTGCAAGTTGGGGATATTGGCGGGTGCAGGGTGACCAATATTGCAGCCAATGGCCGCCCAATGATTTATGGGCCTGTTTTGATCTGCTTGCGCGTGGCAACGACATTCGATTTGTCGGCCTTAATGCGGATATCACAGACGGGACGTATGCAGATTAAATGACGCGGGTTTTGTCGGATTTCATTGGTCGCTGGACGATTGCGCGCCAGATTTCGCATGTCGGGGCAGGGACAGCCGTGTTTTCAGGACACGCAGATTGGACGCCGTCACACGACGGTCTGAACTATCTCGAGACAGGGGTGCTGGAAATCGCGGGGCATCCGGCGATGCAGTCGCAACAGTCCTACCGCTGGGAGGCCGACTTGAACGTCTATTTCGCGGATGGCCGGTTTTTTCACAAAGTGCCAGCAACAGGCGGGATGACGCAGCATTGGTGTGACCCTGACGCATATTCTGTGGACTACGATTTTGCGGATTGGCCCAATTGGTCAACGCGCTGGCAGGTGCAGGGGCCGCGCAAAAACTATCAGATGACCACACAATATCGTCCAGACTGATTATGCACTTGCAGAAATCCTTGCTGCGCGGCAGAAATCGCACACAGGAAATATTGCCAAGGAGCAAATCAGATGGTTTCAGCACACAATAACAAAGTGCTCAGCGACATGTTCGAAGTAAACGGTGGCGCGATGCGTATCGCCAAACAGGCCGCGTTGGTGGTGTTGGGCATCGCTGTTTTGGCAATTGCTGCAAAAATCAAAGTGCCAATGTGGCCGGTTCCGATCACGATGGGCACATTCGCAGTTCTTAGCATTGGTGCCGCGTATGGCGCACGTTTGGGTTTGACGACGATCTTTGGCTACATGCTGATCGGTGCGCTGGGTTTTGACGTGTTTGCAGGGTCATCGGCCGAAGTTTTTGGCCTTGAGTACATGATGGGTGGCACGGGCGGCTATTTGGTCGGCTACGTTTTGGCGACACTGCTGCTGGGCGCATTGGCGCGCAAAGGCTGGGACCGTTCAGCCCCGAAAATGGCGTTGGCGATGTTGCTGGGCAACGTGCTGATCTACGTCCCCGGCCTGATCTGGTTGGGCATGTTGTACGGCTGGGACAAACCAATTTTGGCATGGGGTTTGACGCCGTTCTTGATGGGCGATGCGATCAAACTGGCACTGGCCGCAGGATTGTTCCCGCTGGTCTGGAAATTGATCGACCGCGCACGCCGCTAAATTCGATCTGATCCAAAAGCAAGGCGCGCGCCCCTTTGGGACGCGCGCCTTATTACATTGTGGGTGTGTGCCGCAACGAGATCGCCTAGGGCGCAAGTTCGGTTATAACCTCTGAGCTGCGTTCCAGCGTGCGGTGCACGGGGCATTTGTCGGCGATTTCCAGCAGGCGTTTGCGTTGATCCGCATCCAAGCTGCCAGTCAATGTGATCCGCCGTTTCCACGTATCAATCTTGTCCCCACTGCCGGTTTCCGCGTCTTGCGCGTGCACCTTTGAGTGGTTCACATCAACGCTGACATGATCCAGCGGCCAGCCCTTGCGGCGCGCATACATGCGGATGGTCATCGACGTGCAAGCCCCTAATCCTGCTGCCAAAAACCCGTAGGGCGACATGCCTTTGTTGGTGCCGCCATAGGCCAATGGTTCGTCTGCAAGAGTGTGGTGAACGGGGCCGGAATGGATGTCTTGCAAGAACCCTTTCGGGTCCGCCTCGCAGGTGCGCACAATACCTTCGGGCGCGCCGATGGGTGGGGCAGGGTGTTTGAGGTTCAAGTACCGCGAGGCCCATGTCGTGATGACTTCAGCCGCGTATTCAGCGTCTTGGGTGCGCGTGATCAGGTGGTCGGCATCATCCAACGTCACAAAGGATTTCGGGTGCTTGGCGGCGGTGAAAATCTCGGCCGCGTTGTCGATGGACACGATGCTGTCTTGGGGGGCGTGCATGACCAAAAGTGCGGAATTCAGGTTGGCGACGCAGGCCTTCAACTCGGTCTTGGCCACGTCCTCGATGAACTGCTGACCGATGGTAAAGGGGCGACCGCCAAGGGACACTTCGGCTGACCCTTCGGCTTTGATTTTGGGCAGGGCGTCGGCAAAATTATGCGTCACATGGCCCGGATCAAAGGGCGCACCAAGGGTCGCCACTGCTTTGATCCCGTCGATTTTAGTGGCAGCCTTGAGAACCGCAGCGCCACCTAACGAGTGACCAATCAGCAGTGCAGGTGCCATGCCGGTTTTGCTAAGATGGTCCGCCGCCGCGACCAAATCATCGACGTTTGTGGTGAAAGACGTGTTGGCAAATTCACCCTCTGAATGGCCCAAGCCTGTGAAATCAAACCGTAAAACAGCGATGCCCATGCCTGACAACCGCGCAGCAATCCGTCGCGCCGCAGGGATGTCTTTGCCGCACGTAAAACAGTGGGCAAAGATCGCCGTGGCCATGTGCGGGCCAACAGGCAAATCAAGGCGGGCCGACAATTGCGCGCCATCGTGACCGGGGAAAGTGATGCGTTGTGTGGGCATATTTGCGTCCTTTGGTTGATCCTATGATGGGGGCTAAGGACGGGCTTGGGAAGGTCTGTGTCAGGGCAGTCACGGAGGTGTTAACGGCGCGTGCGGTGAGGTTTGATTGTAAAAATCAAGATTTGAACAAGAAGTGGGCAGGTTTCGGACGGTCTACGAAAGTGGTTTCGGTTTTTGGGGGGCAAGGGATTTCCCCGTTTCTACAAATCACTAAACTATGAATTCCCAAGGCAGGTATTCTAGCCGCCCGCCTGTGACGCCGCCTTTTTTGCGGCGCGACGGTTCAGTCTAAACCGCGGACCTTCTGGGCCGATCTCTGCCTCACTAGTCACATTCAACAATGCACCAAGGGCTTGCAAGGAGTTGGTATCATCGCGATTGCCGCCTTCCATATCAAAGAGATTTTTAGTGACACTTTCTAACCACAGATCAGAAACCGTTTCATTCGCATCATTTGACAGTTCCATCAACGTTTCCATCGTCCAGCTTGCGCGGGTCATATCCAATGAATAACGGTGCAGTTGGTTTTCGTATTCTCGCGCCTGATTTGCCAGTGATCTCAACCAAGTGACGGCATACAATAACAGGCCCAAAGCAGCAGCACTTGTCAGCGTCATCTTTGCATATGCTAGAATAATTTCTGTGGCGCTTGGTGGTGGTCTGTTTTCAGAATAAATACCTGCAATGACTGCTTGGCTTTGGAGCACCAGAAAAACCAAACCAGCGATCCCGACGAGGGACAGAGCAATACCAAAGAGCGGCCAAAAGTTTCGGTAAGACCGGCCACTAGGTCGATCTAGGATGTTAGATACTTCTTTGATAATTTCAGAACGTAAATTGCGTCTTACGTGTTTGTGTTCGCGGTCATCAAATTCATCTTGCTGGGTTTGAATGTCAGCTTTTTGAATTTCTAGCTTCTGGTTTTCTGCCTCTAATTTTGACTTCAGGTCAGACTCTTTTTGCAAAAAGTCATCAGTTAGCCTGTCTCTTAGGCTGTCCAGTTCTCTTCGTTTTTCGTCAGCGCCGGTCGTAAGTTCCGCCGCAAGGGCTGCCAGCTTTGATACTTCGGCATTCAGGATCGCGGTGTTTCCAGCTTCGGTTGCTGCTATGGTTTTAGGTTCAACAACTGTGACTATTCCCTGAATAATTGTCTGAACTTCAACCAAATGTTCTAAACTGGCTTTCTGGGTAACGTCGCGATCGTTGCTGCCAGCATTAGGAGTGATTTTGATTTCATCATAATAGTTTGATGGTTCACGAGATTCAAAGTCGCGCCTGGAGATACCCCTCGCAAACTCAACATGTATGTCTGGTGATTTGCATTGGAATACCGCTCTACTTGTCAAGTATGAGTTGTTCGGTAAATTGGCTGACCTTACTCCATCCCCTTCAAGGTCTAAATAATTTCCGAATACAATAATAAGGTAAGTTGCCGCACAGGCGTTATCGAGTTCGACCATAATCTGGTGAACTTGTTTGTCGCTTAAACGTCCAACTCTCATGATAATTCCGTTAAACATTTACCAATACACCTTAAAATTCGTTCCTCTAAACTATCGCTCAATTTTAATGATGATCAAACAGCTAAATTTTTTTCAGAGCCCCATAGGTATTGCCTGCATCCGGGTTACTAGGATGCGATGGTGCGCTTTATGCGAGCGCACAGGTCCATCGTACCTTTTTGAACCCCGTTTTTAGTTAGGAAAAGGCAAATTTTTGCAGTTTGCAGTTTATGGAAAAGGCCCAGATCCACCGTGCGCATGGTTTGGCGAGTGTACCTCAGCCCCCCATTAACGCCTTATCAAACTCGTAAGTCGTCAGGTTCTCGTAGCCGTCTTCGGTGATCAGAACTTGGTCCTCTAGCTTGATGGTGAAATCGCCGCCGACCTCGCCCACGGCCGCTTCGACGCATAAAACCATGCCTGCCTCTAGCGGATAATCGAACGATCCGGGCACGGCTTTGTCGGGGTAGGCGACCAAGGGCCATTCGTCACACAGGCCGACGCCGTGCATCAGGCAGCCGTATTTTTGCGCTTGGAATTTGTCGTCCAGACGGTGGGAATTGGCGGTCAATTCGGGGATCGTGACGCCGGGTTTCAGCATGTCCATGTTTGTCTGAATGTGTTCGACGGCGTGGCGCATGGCGTACACCATGTCGGGCCGTGGTTTTTGATCACCGACCCACCAACTGCGCGAAATATCGATGCAAATGCCGTAAGATCCGATCAAATCCGTGTCAAAACTGATGATTTCATTGGCTTGCGTGACGCGCGGCCCACATTCTTGGAACCATGGGTTTGTGCGTTGTCCCGATGACAGCAAGCGCGTTTCAATCCATTCACCGCCGCGTTTGATGTTTTCTGCGTGCAGAATTGCCCAAATGTCATCCTCGGATGTTTTACCGTCCCCGACGTTGGCGCGGGCAAAGTCTTCCATCGCTTTGACCGACGTTTCACAGGCGTGATTGGCGCAGCGCATGGCGTGGATTTCATCGATGCTTTTGATGGCGCGGGACTTTTCAGTGACCTCTTCGCCGTCCTTTAGTGTGAGCCCTTGGGCCTCTAGGGCGTGGGCCCCGTGCAGCATGATTTTGTCGACGGCAAGGCGCGTGTTGTCGCCCGCGTGCTCTTGCATCAACACGCGTACTTCGTTGGCAAATTTGTCGGCCACAGGGTCAACTTTATCACCCGCAGCAAAGTAAAACATCGACGCACCTGATCGCTGTTCACGCACCAAGTGGTTGAATTTGCTCAGGAACGGAGCGTTTTTGTAATCCCAAATCACCATGTACCCATCAGCGCACAACAATACGGCACGGAATGGATTATGGGTGTTCCACAACTGCATATTGGTGCTGTCAGTGGCATAGCGAATGTTCAGTGGGTCGAACATCAACAGCCCGCCATAGCCGCGATCAACGATGTGTTGGGTCAGGCGTTTCCAGCGATATTCGCGCATCGCATCAAGGTTGGGCACGGTGATCCCTGCAGCGCCCCATTCGGCAAACGCCAACTGCGTTGGCCCGATTTCGACACGGTCCATATCGTTGGGCGATCCGTCAGCAAGGGTGCTGCCTTTGCTTGGGTCAATCTTGCGGGTGTCGCGGTGGTGCTGGTTCATCGTGCAATCCTTGTGGCGATATTGCGGTTCAGGGTGCGCGCAAAAAACCAGCATTGATTGCCAAAAACCGACGTAAATTCCTGTCGTTTTTGACGTGATCGCGGAACGGGGGCGCAAAATACCATACGCCCCCGTTTGTTATTTGGGTTTAGACCAATGACTGTCGATCACCACATGCGGTTGCCCGTTGGACGTTTTTTGAACGGTCTGACCGTTCGGTCCAATGGTGCAATCCACCTGTTTGCGAAACGCACTGAATTGGGTTGACGTCACAACATCGATGGCCTCGTCAAACACCAAAGTCAGGGACCAAAACCCGCCGCCTTTGATCGTTGCCGCCTTAATTCGTCCGTCAAACCGATGCCCCAGATACAGGCCGCTGATCCGCTGCGAGGGCGCAAATTGCGGTTGCGGATCGTCCGACGCCTTGGCGTGCAGGGTGTTCCAATCGCGCGCGCCCCATTGATGGGCGACCGCCTCTAGCGCTTGGGCGTGACTGATGGGCTGACCAGTATCGGCCAAACCCGTGCGCAATCGCTTGGCCTGAGCCTTGAGTGCGGCGCGTGAGGGAAGGGAAATGTCCATTCCAAGTCTCCTTTTTGTCGCGATTTTGGTGTTCGGGTGTTCGCATTGCCAAACGTCACGGCGACGTAAGGGAGGATGGTTTTCATTTTTAACGCTTCACCAAAATGCGAACGGCAGGCGCGCTAAAGCCTATGAAAAGCCAGATAGGGATGTTGGTTTTGAAATGCAAGCGGCGGGCGCGCGTTTTGCTGTGGCTAAATTTCTGCGTAGATTTCTAACAAATTGCCGTCCGGGTCACGAAAAAACAGCGTACGATGACCAAAGTCACGGTCCGTTGGTGGCGACAGGATTTCGATGTTCTTGTCAGCCAAGTCAGCGGCGCATTGATCAACCACGTGCGGGGCGACCCTAAACGCCAATTGCAGCGCGGCACTGCCATTCCGCACAGCAGGATCGGTCGCAGTGGGCCCCGGTTTCGCAAGCACAAATATGTTAGGCCCGATGTTATATTCACGCCAAGTGGGCGACAGTTTTCGGGTCAGATCAAAACCCAAAACAGTTTCGTAAAAGTGGATCATGGCCGTCATATCACGTGCGTAAATCACGGTATAATCGACTGCGGTAATGGATTTGAACGGGTTTATGCTGGTCATTTTCAGATCCCGATATGTCTAAAACCGCGCGCTATTTTGCAAGACGCGCGGCTGGATTTTGATGGCCGGGATAGGGTTAACCGTCGATTTTGGCACCCATGATTGCGATGGCTTTTTGATAAACGCCTGCCGCATTCCACTGTTTGATGACGGCAAAGTTTGCTTGGCCCTCTTGATACCCTTTGCCGGCTTTCCAGCCCTTTTTACGCAGGAAATTGGCGGTCGAGGTCAGCGCATCTGTCTGGTTATAGAAATCCACGCGCCCGTCGCCATTGCCGTCGACACCGTATTTTAACGCGTTGCCAGGCAGGAATTGTGTGTGCCCCAATTCGCCATGTTTTGCGCCTTTGGTGCTGGCGGTAATCGCGCCTTGGTCGACCAGTTTTAGCGCGCCAATCGCGTGTGGTTTAAAGAAATCAGAGCGGCGGCAATCGTAGGTCAGCGTCGTAATTGCGGACACAACAGGACTGGACCCCATAAAACCGCCAAATCCGGTTTCCATGCCATGGATTGCGATAATGACGCCCGCGGGCACGCCGTATCGTTTTTCAAGCGCTGCAAACAACGCTGCATTTTTCGCTTTTCGCTTGCGTCCTTGGGCGACAATTGTGTCTGCGCCACGGACTTTCAAAAACTTGCTTAGGCTGTATTTGAACGACTTTTGATTGCGGTCTGCGGCGATGGTTTTGCTGGCGTATGTGGCGCTAGCCAAAGCAGCCAAACCCCGTTTTTTCACGCCTGCTTTTTTCGCTTCAGTGGCGAAACTGGCCTTCCATGCGTTGAATCCCGCACTTGTGTTGCCGCAGGTCGCAGCATGGCTTGGATTTGCACCGAGGCAAAACGTAGTCAACAAAAGGGCGAATAACGAGGTTGTGGCGCGCATGATATGTCCTGATTTTGTGGCTTTGAACTGATTATGCCAAGAAATGTACCGTTTGGAAACGGATTGGGCGATTATGCAGCTATATCGCGAGTCAATTTCTATTAATTCAACTATGTATAGTGGATAGGTGCGATCTATGATAGAATTGAGGCGCAGAAAATAGGTCGTTTTTGGCCATGGTATTTTAGGAAAGTTCGCGGTTATGGCTTTGACGACACTTGAAGATACAATCACATGGGACCGGGATGCTTGGATTCAAAGTGCACCATCCGAAGTCGTATTTTGGGACAAATGGATTCTGAATAGTGGGGCCAATTGGCCAAAAGATTACCAGCGCCGCACGGATCCAAAAGCACCGCTGTCTCCGATTGTATTAGAACTGTTGGCGGGTCTTGATTTTGATCCTCACAAACAGCTTAAGGTTCTCGATATCGGGTCGGGACCATTGTCTTATGTTGGCTATGATCACGAAACACACGGCGTTGATTTGACAGTCGTTGACCCGCTTGCAAACGAATATAATAGTTTACTAGATTCCGTGAACATCAAAGATGTGCCGCGCCCACAAAAAGGTTTTTTTGAAACTGCACTGGGGGATTTTGGCGAGAACCAATTCGACGTAGTTTGGTGTTTCAATTCTTTGGATCACTCGATTGACCCTTTGTATGGCCTGTTCAACTTGCTGTCTGTTGTGAATGTCGGCGGTGGTTTGATCCTAAGTTTTCACCCAAACGAGGCGGAAGGTGGCAAATACAAAGGGCTCCACCAGTGGAACCTTGATATTGACAACGATGGCCTGCTGCTAAGCCAAAAGGGCAAGCAAACCCGCACAAATGGCCTGTTGGCGCAGCAAAAAGTACTCAAGCGGCACGGCAGTCCTGAAGGTGTCGGTGCCGGTAAAGGGCGGATCACCTATCTGATTAAAAAGATTGCAAACGTGAACCTGTCGCAGGCATTGCTGAGCTAATTTTTTCAACTGTTAAATAAGTAAAGGTGCCCGATCAAGGGCACCTTTTTTGTCTCGCACGGTCAAGGAAAATGCAACTTTGCAAATGCCCTAACCGCATTTTTTGCCTTAAGTACTAAGCCTTAGCAGGAATAGTACATCGCAAATTCGACAGGGTGTGGTGTGTGCTCGTAGCGCTCAACCTCTTCCATCTTCAGTGCAACATAACCTTCGATTTGGCTTTTGGTGAACACGTCGCCGGCCAACAAGAAGTCCATGTCTTTTTGCAATTCGTCCAATGCTTCGCGCAAGGAACCGCACACTGTTGGGATGTCGGCCAGTTCTTCGGCAGGCAAATCATACAGGTTTTTGTCCATGGCTTCGCCGGGATCGATCTTGTTCTGGATGCCGTCCAGGCCAGCCATCAACAAGGCCGCAAAGCACAGGTATGGGTTGGCGGATGGATCGGGGAAACGGGCCTCGACGCGCTTGGCTTTCGGGGATTCTGTCCACGGGATACGCACACAGCCAGACCGGTTACGTGCAGAGTAGGCGCGCAAAACGGGGGCTTCAAAACCGGGGATCAAACGTTTGTAGCTGTTTGTGCCGGGGTTGGTGAATGCGTTCAGGGCCTTGGCGTGGTGCAGAATGCCGCCGATGAAATACAGCGCTTCTTGTGAAAGATCGGCGTATTTATCGCCTGCAAACAAAGGCTTGCCTTCTTTCCAGATCGACATGTTCACGTGCATACCGGTGCCGTTGTCGCCAGCGATTGGCTTTGGCATGAATGTCGCGGATTTGCCGTAAGCGTGGGCCACGTTGTGGATCACGTATTTGTATTTTTGCAGCTCGTCGGCCTGTTTTGTCAGGCTGTCAAAGATCAAGCCAAGCTCGTGCTGGCAAGACGCAACTTCGTGGTGATGCTTGTCGACCTTCATGCCAAGACGTTTCATCGTCGACAGCATTTCAGAGCGCAGGTCGTGGGCTTCGTCGATCGGGTTGACCGGGAAATAGCCGCCTTTGACGCCAGGGCGGTGGCCCATGTTGCCCATTTCGTATTCGGTGTCGGTGTTCCAGGACGCGTCGGTCGCGTCAACTTCGTAGGATACTTTGTTGATTGTATTGGAATAACGCACGTCATCGAACAAGAAGAATTCAGCTTCTGGACCCATGTAAGCTACGTCGCCGATGCCTGTGGATTTCAAATATGCTTCGGCTTTTTGCGCGGTGCCACGTGGGTCACGGTCGTATGATTCACCGGTGTCAGGTTCAACAACTGTGCAGTGAACGCAGACAGTTTTTTCGGCGTAAAACGGGTCAATGTACGCGCTGTCGACGTCGATCATCAGCTTCATGTCGGACGCTTCGATCGATTTCCAGCCTTCGATAGAAGAGCCGTCAAACATGAAGCCTTCCTCGAGGAAATCTTCGTCAACTTGATCAGCACACAATGTAACGTGCTGCAGTTTGCCGCGTGGATCGGTAAAGCGAATGTCGACGTATTCGGCTTCTTCGTCTTTGATCATATCGAGAGTTTTGTTGCTCATCTTCGATGTGTCCTTCTTGGTGTTTAGAAATGGTTACAGTGCGTCAGAACCGGTTTCGCCGGTGCGGATGCGTATGGTTTGTTCAACTGGCGAGACAAAAATTTTGCCATCCCCGATTTTTTCAGTTTTGGCGGCGTCAACGATGGCCTCAATCGCGGCCTCAACTTGATCGTCGTCCAGAACGACTTCGACTTTGACCTTGGGTAGGAAATCGACAACGTATTCAGCGCCACGGTACAATTCAGTGTGACCTTTTTGACGCCCAAAGCCTTTGACTTCGATGACGCTAAGCCCCTGAACGCCCACGTCTTGCAAGGCCTCTTTGACCTCGTCGAGCTTGAACGGTTTGATGATCGCTTCGATCTTTTTCATTTAGAAGCCTCCCCTGGCCAAAATTCCGGCATGTTCCGGCGTATACTGGCCCCTTGGTCTCAGGTTGTGTTTTCGGGGTCCATGCGTGGGGCGCACGGGCAGGGGACGTGGGGGTAATTTGAGCAAGGTGTGATCTATTTTTAGGCGCACTGCACAAAAAATGTGCGAAATTGAATCGCGCTGTTTTGCCTAAAACCCCTGAATGCAGCCATGCAGATTCGAGGATACGCGAGCAGAGTTTGGCAGAGGCTGAATGCCACAAATGCATTTGCTGCGCGACAGGTTTACCCCACGCACAGCATAATTTTTCGAGCAAAGAAGCGATCGCGGCACTTATGCTGCGACAGACACATTGTTTCTTTGGGTCACGCCATCCACTGGAACTGATATTTCCAAACCATCCGCATAAATCACGTGGGTTTTGGCAAATGTCATATGAAACAGGACCATTTCGCGTGCGCCAAGGTCGGTGATGAACTCATCATCGATCAACTGACCGGCCTGAACAATCGCGTGTGGGGTCCCAAACATCGACTGCGCGCGCCAATCACGGACCAGGACATGCTGCGCGGCTGGCAAGATCACATTGTGTTCGGGCCGCGTATGTCCCAGTGAACCTGCTTTGATTGCGACGGCAGGGGCGGTGATGCGGCGCGACGAAATCGCGCGCAGTTCAACCATACCTGAATCGCGCGTTACAACACGATCCCCCGGCGAAAGGTATTCAACGGGGATTTCCCCGTCAGACGTAAAAATAATGCTGCCAGCAACAATGCCAGCATGCGTGCTAAATGCGCGTTCTTGCGAATCCTGTCCGCTATCGACGCGCCCGACCGTTTTCGGTTTCATGGGCGTCTCTTATGTTATGCAACCTGCCTCTAGGTTATAAAGAACATATGCCAAGATATATTTAATGTCGCCACACTTTTTGTGATTGGCCGATTTTGCGACAGGTGCATTTTCCTCTCGCTTCTGGCGCAAAGCTTTGCTAGACGCTCAATTGTTCAAATAGAACATGTGCGGGTGTGGCGGAATTGGTAGACGCACTTGGTTTAGGTCCAAGCGCCTATGGCGTGGGGGTTCGAGTCCCTTCACCCGTACCATACCAACTTAAGCGTCTGAAATGTAGGTGTAAAAACATTCAGTCACTTATCAGGTTGGAAAAATACCTCTTTAAATTCAATGTATCGAGATTTGATCGAACATCGTTTTGAGCACTAATTATGCACAAATTACGCACGCCCAAATCGTTATAGCTAAAGACAGTTTACCAAACGAGGGTTAGGGCCGCTAGTGTCGAACGTTTATTATCTTAATCACCATATTTTCGTGAAATGATACCGACGGCTCCGAGCTTACAGCGGGCCATTTCCGGCCATGGCAGCCCATAAAATGGTTGGGCGATTACTCTGAGTGTCTCTAGAAAAAATGCCCTATCTGTTATCGATGAAATTTGCCTGAAAATACCTGAAATGAGGGGATTTTATTACGCATACATTACGCATGGAAACGTAATCTATTTTAATAAAACAAAATCTGTGTCCCTTCATCTGTACCACTCTATTCTTATTAAATTGAAAAATGACTTAAAAACATGGCTTTAGGGCTTTGTTTTAGGGCACTTGCTCAATGTGATTATAGCATGATTTCGATCAGATTTGGTCCACCACCAGATAGCCCGTCGTCCAGTGCGGTTTCTAGCGCCTCGCAGTCATCAACCCGACAGGCTGTAACCCCCATTGAACGCGCCATTTGCACCCAATCCAACGCAGGTCGATCTAGGCTTAGCATGTCAATCGCGCGCGGTCCGGGGTTTTGCACACCGACGTTTGTCAACTCACCGCGCAAGATTTGATAGCTGCGATTGGCAAAGATTAAGACAGTGATATTAAGCTCTTCGCGCGCCATGCTCCACAATGATTGCACTGTGTACATCGCCGATCCGTCGCCGGTTAGGCACATGACTTTGCGCTCTGGGCAGGCGATGGCCGCCCCGATTGCAGCGGGCATTGCATAGCCGATTGATCCACCGCAATTGTTCAACCACGTGTGCCTTGGCGCGCCTTTGGTTGCAGGTGAAAATGCGCGGCCCGTGGTCACGGATTCATCCACAACAATCGCGTCCTGCGGGATGGCGCGGGCAATAACAGCGGCCAGAGTATCGAGGTTTATGGCCCCCGTTGGCCGATCAGGTTGGCTGGCTTTTGCGACATGCGCAGGGGGCGTGTTAGTCGCGGCAGTTGCATCGCACAGCGCCGACAATGCAGCGGTCAAGTCCGCGCCAGCGTGCGCGAGCGTTAAGATGTCCGCGTCGTCACGGGTCAGGATCGCAGGCTTGCCAGGGTAGGCGAAAAACCCGATGGGTGCGCGTGCGCCGATCAATACAATGCGTTTGAAGGGTTTTAGAACCTCAAGCGCGATGTCGATCGGGTAGGGGACGCGGCCCACAAATACCCGATCTGCGCCGCGTTCGAGCCGCGCGTTTGACCATTCTGACAACAGCTTGCATCCGGTTTTGGCCGCGATCCGGCCTGCGATTTCCAAATTGCTTTCGCTCAGCGCCGCCCCCCCCAACAGCAACAGCGTTTCTGGACCATCAAGCGCGCTTGCCGCACTGTCCAACTGGCCCTGATCGAACGGTTCGGGGGCAGGTAAATCGATCGCGTCCTGTGCAACGCCACCCTCGTTCCACGCGGTGTCGCTGGGCAAAATCAACGATGCGATCTGGCCTGGCGCGACCATCGCCGCCTGCACGGCTTTTGCCGCATCTGCACCGACGGTTTCAGCGGATTTTGATGTGTGAACCCAATGGGAAACAGGGCGTGCGATACCTTCGATATCTGACGTCAACGGCGCGTCCAATGCGATGTGTGTCGACGCGTGTTCGCCGATAATATTGACGACGCCAGAACCGCCCTTCTTCGCGTTGTGCAAGTTTGAAAGACCATTCGCCAAACCGGGCCCAAGGTGCAGCAGGGTCGAGGCAGGCGTGCCTTTCATCCGGTAATATCCGTCGGCTGCACCGGTCGCCACACCTTCTTGCAGCACCAGAACAGATCGCATTCCCGGGATGTGATCTAGGGCGGCCACAAAGTGCATTTCAGAGGTGCCTGGGTTGGTAAAACAGACCTCGACCCCATTGGCGAGCAGGGTGTGAACCAGGCTTTCTGCGCCATTCATTTTGGCGCTCATTTTGGTCTTTGTCACGGTGTTTCCTTTTCCCAATACGGCGCGCGCAAATCCTTCTTCAGGATCTTGCCAATAGTGCTGCGCGGTAAGATATCGCGCACCTCAACCATAGACAAACGCTGGCTTTTTCCAAGGCGTCTGTTTGCGTCAGCCAGAATGTCAGCACCGGTGCGCACGGCGTTTTCACGCACCACAACCAACCCCAACGGCGTCTCGCCCCATGCGTCAGACGGCACGCCGATCACGGCCGCATCTGACACGTCGGGGTCTTGCAACAACACCAATTCCAGATCGTTGGCGTAGATGTTCAGACCGCCTGAAATGATCATGTCTTTCTTGCGATCTGACAGCACCAAAAACCCGTCAGCGTCGAATGATCCCATGTCACCGGATCGGAAATAAACGCGGCCCTTTGCGTCGCGCCAGATGTAGTCAGCGGTCAGGTCGTCGCGCCCGTAATACCCCGCCATCATGGTTGGGCCGCGCCCGCAGATTTCGCCGACTTCACCTGCCGCAACTTCGTTACCATCACCGTCGATCAGGCGGATGTCATTGCCGGGTGCAACAGTGCCGACGCTGTGTAATTTGGTGGGATTTTCATCAGCGACCAATACGGTGACGCCGCCGCCTTCGGTGAGGCCGTAGTATTCTATCAGTTTGCCAGGGAAGCGGGCCAAAACGTCTGATTTCACATCAGCGCGCAAAGGGGCCGAGGTCGAAAATTTAATCCGCATAGACGACAAATCAAAGCTGTCAAAATCGGGAACATCCATGATGCGTTTGTATTGAACCGGAACCAGCATCGTGTGGGTGATGCGTTCGGCCTGAACGATCTGCAAATAGGCTCGCGCGTCGAATTTTGCCATCAAATGCACGGTCGATCCGCCAAACAACGTCGGTACAAACGACACGATCGTGGTGTTGGAATACAGCGGCGTCGAGATCAGCGTGCGCGCGTGATCATCGTAGCCGTTTGGCGTGACCCGTTCCATCTGGGCGGCGCGCATCCAATGATTGTGCAGGATGCCTTTTGGCGTGCCCGTGGTGCCTGAGGAATAGATCAGATTGAAGGGGTCAGACATGTCGATATCGATCATCGGATCTGTGGTTTTGGCCTTGGTTAGGGTGGCCTCAAAACCGTCAAAATCAGGATGTTCGAAATCGATGGCAACACGTTTGATCGCCATGTCGGTCACAAAATCAGACACCAGATCAAGGTATTGTTCGGCGACAAAAATCACCGTGGCCCCGCAATCGGTCAGCATCTTTTGCAACGCGTCGGATGAGGCCATGGACGACAGCGGGGTCACACATCCGCCAGCGCGCAAAATGCCCATGAAAAGTTCGGCGTAAGCGGTTGAATTGGCCGACAGGATCGCGATGTTATCGCCCTTTTTTAACCCCATGCCGAGCAACGCATTTGCGACACGGTTTATGCGTTCACCAAACGCCCCCCACGTCAGGCGATCAGCGCCACAAACCAGCGCCAATTGATCTGGATGCGCGAGTGCGTTGGCGCGAACACGCGCGACGATTGTTTCTGTTGGTGGTGTTTCGGGGGCCGGTGGTGTGATCTGGATCATGGAAGTCACGCAGGGGTTGGGGTGGCCGCATTTGCACGCCACGCGATGAACACAGGCAGCGCACAAAGGGCTGCGCCAATGGCAAAAGACAGCCCATAACTTAGGTTAATCAGCGCATTTTGCGGCATTGCGATCAGCAAGCCACCAAAGAACAACAGCACCCGCAGTGGCAGGCCCGCAGAACCGGACAGCGGCCCAACAAGACTAATGTACCCCTGAAGGGCCGAAGAAATCATCGCCACACCAACCAGTGCAGAACTGAGCGCGACAGTGATTTCCCACGCGGGCGCTTGGCCAACCAGCGCGGGATTCAGCACAAAGAAAAACGGTGCAATATAAATGACACCGCCAAGGCGCATCGCTTCGAATCCAGTCGCAATCGGGTTGGACCCTGCCATCGTTGAGGCTGCAAAAGCACCAAGCGCGACTGGCGGCGTAATGTAGCTGACCATGCCCCAGTACAGGATGAAAAGATGCACGGCGAGCTGGTTTAAACCACCCGCCTCAAGTGCGGGGGCCAGCACCACGGCGAGGAAAATATAACAGGCCGTAACCGTCATCCCCATGCCAAAAATAAATGCGGTCAATGCGCCCATTAACAGCAGCACGAGGGTGCTGTCACCGGCCATAAACACCAGTTCATTCACCAGCGTACCGGCAAGCCCCGTGGCGGAAAACGACCCGACAATCAGGCCAACGCCAAGCAGGATCGCGGTGAGTTCCGCCAGCCCCATGCCAACGCCGACAATCATGTTGCCCAGTCGTTTTAGGTTCAGCCGGAACCGCGCGCGAAACTGGTTTACGATCAGCAAAAGCGCCGTGGCGTAAAACGGTGCGGACGATTCCTGACGCAGCCCGATCATCATGTACAGCAACAGGGCGAACACAAAGATGTAGGGCCAGCCTTCTTTCATCACTTCTTTTAGTCGCGGCAGGTCAGGTTTGGGCAACCCGCGCAGGCCACGTTTGGCGGAATAGGCGTCGATGCCCGTGAACAGGCCCCAGTAAAACAGGATGCTGGGGATTGCCGCCGCCAGCGCGATTTCCACGTAAGGGCGCGACAGAAACGAGGCCATGATGAAGGCGGTCGCCCCCATAATCGGCGGCATCAAAACGCCGCCCGTGGATGCGCAGGCCTCGGTTGCGGCGGCGGTTTTTGCGGAAAATCCAGTTTTGCGCATCGCGGGAATGGACACGGCACCCGTCGTCAAAACGTTGGAAATAACGGAGCCGGACATCGAGCCCATAAACCCGCTGGCAAAGATCGACACTTTGGCCGCACCACCGCGATAACCGCCCACAAGCCCAAGCGCGAGGTCGTTGAAAAACTGCCCGCCGCCGGTGCGTTGCAGCACTGCGCCAAACAGAATGAAGCCGATGACGACGCCGCCAAATGCCTTCATCGGGATGCCAAAACTGCTTTCTGCGGAATAGATGTGGTAGGGAACAGTCTGCATAAATGTGCTTTGGAACCCTGAAAACGGGTCGGGCACGTGGCCGGCAAATGTTGGATAGAATGCGAAAAATGTGACGATGCAAAACAGAACCGTGCCACCGGCGCGGCGTGTGGCCTCGAGAACGAGGAAAAAGAACACGACCGACACGTATTGGGCGGTCTTTGGTGGTGCGTATTCCCAGCCTTGCGACAGGTTTTGCTGCGCGGTTTGAGACAGGTAAGCCGTGGCGGCAAGCGCGCTGGCAAATAGGATCCAATCGAGTAAAGATGGCACGCCGCCTTTACCGCCACGCATCTGGAAAATCAGGAAACTCAGCGCTAGAAACAAGCCGCCAAGGATGTATAAATAGCGCCCTTCGATCAGGACAATGCCAAAAAGCTGTATGTTAAACAGTTGGTTGATCACCAAGACGAGCGAAAACAATGTGCCGATCACCACAACCCAGCGCGCAGGGCCGCCCAAACGTTCTGACGGGGTGGCCCCGTCGATGGCAACCTGTTCATGGCTCTGAGGCGTGGGGGCAGAGGTGTTTGGATCGGACATTGGTGCACTCGAATTTAGGGTAAAACAGGGCAAATCGGCCGGTCACGAAAACCGGCCGATTGTATCATGTAAACGGGATCAAAATACGATTTTGAAACCACCTGCATCGAGCGCTTTGCGACGGGCTTCGCCCCATGCTGCGACCCAATCTGAGGGCGCTGCGGCTTTGGTGGCTTCCCACGCGGCGGCCAATGCGGCTTGACGTGCGATCAGGTTGTCGTTGTGCGCTTGGGCGCTGTCGGACCACACACCTGCTTCGGTGTAATAGCGGATCGCGCCGGCGTGGTAGGGCACAACCCATTCCATGTTTTGTTTGTCCATTGCCCAGCCGCCAATGCCCGGTGAATTGCCGTCATATTTGGGGAACAATTCGACCATCGCTTTGGTCATGTTATAGACAAGGTCGTCTTCGGTTGCGGCCATTGCGGTCAAAACCGGATAGGCATAGCCCGCGCCCTGATAGCCGTCTGTGCCGTCAATATTGGCCCCGACGCGTGCCTTGTTCAACTGAAAGAACGGCGCGATGGATTGCATTTTGGCGAATTCATCGGTTTTGGCGGGGTCAATCGGTGGCCAGAACAAACCGCGTGGGCCTGCCGCCGCCTCGTACACTTTGCCCGAGTTGGTAGAGGCAAATGCCGCGTCAACCTGGCCTTCGATCAGGCCATTCCAGCTGGCACCGTAGCCGCCAAAATCAACTCGCTCTACGTCGTCCCACGTGAGGCCGCCATAGGCCAGATAGGCTTCGGTGTTTACGTTCAGGGCAGGGGCCCCAACGATGTAGGCGACGCGTTTGCCCTTAAGGTCCGAGAATTCCTTGATGTCGAGATCGCCAGCCACGCCGACGGCCAGATTGATCGCACCGCCGTTGTTGGCCATCAAAACGCGCACAGGCTGCGGACCCCAGTTTTCAGCGCCGAAATCAAACACGCCTTCTTGGGCCATAAAGCTGCCGCCGACGCCTGTTGCAGAAAACTGCACACGACCTTGGCGCAGTGGTTCAGTGCGCGACACATCGTTTTTGCCGGGCAACACGCGCAGGTTCACGCCTGCTGCATCCTGAAGGGCAGCGCCAATCGCCACGGACTGGTTATAGCCCGCCGATCCGGTCCCGTAGGCCGTCCAGCTTAGTTGCTTTGGCAGCTCGAAGGTTTGCGCAGTGGCCAGCGTCGCCATCGAGGCAGACAGGCCCAACACAGCAATTGTGGATGTAATATAGTTCATTATTTCCTCCCAAAAATTCCGAACATGCGGGGGTAAAGTGCCGCAAATTTTATAAGACGGTTGCAAATATTTTGCGAAACAGAATTCCGCCCTGTGAAACAGACTAGAGATCGCGGCTTTGATCTGTCAACACACCATACGGGGTGTATGCCGTATTACGCCCCGTCTTTATGAACAATTGGACGCAGGATGGGGGCAAGTTTGGTCCATATCACTGGTGTTCGGCACATTTTTGCTGCTAAGCACAAAAGCGCGTTGGCACCTGTCCTGCAATCGTGCTGCAATTTTCGAAACTCTTGGAAAGATACCTGATGAACATGCTCAAAATCGTTGCCGTCCCGATGCACAAAGAGGGGCGCAAGTTCGTGGCGATCTTTGCGGCGATCACATTCGTTTTGTGGTTCATCTGGACCCCGTTGTTTTGGATGGGCTGCGGCGCAACTGTCTGGTGTTATTACTTTTTCCGCGACCCGGTGCGTATTATTCCACAACGCGAGGGGCAGATTATGTCACCTGCGGATGGGGTTGTATCGTTGATCGAACAGGTTGTGCCACCGGCTGATATGGGCCTTGGTGATACACCAGTGACGCGGGTTTCGGTGTTTATGAACGTGTTTAATTGCCACGTGAATCGCGCGCCAATTGCCGGACGTGTGACGCATATTATTTATCACCACGGAAAATTCGTGAACGCGTCCTTGGACAAGGCCAGCATTCACAACGAGCGCAATTGCCTGACGATCGAAACCGACGCTGGCGTCAAAATTGGCGTTGTTCAAATTGCAGGTCTGATCGCGCGCCGCATCGTGTGTTTCGTCAAAGAAGAAGACGCCTTGGATGTTGGCGAACGGTTTGGTTTGATCCGTTTTGGCAGCCGCTTGGATGTGTATTTGCCAGCGGGCGTGTCGCCAATCGTGCCATTGGGCACCACCGCCGTCGCAGGCGAAACGGTTTTGGCCGATTTGAACACACCTGATCATGTCGCGCTGAGCATCTCTCGATGAGCAACGGCAAGCAGATAAAACTGCGCCATATCGTGCCCAGCGTGGTCACGGTGTTTGCCATTTGTGCGGGCCTGACATCCGTGCGGATGAGCCTTGAGGGCCATCTAGAAGCGGCGCTGTTTTTCATCCTTATCGCAGTGTTTCTGGACGCTGCAGATGGAAAACTGGCGCGTTTCTTGGATACCGCCAGCCCGTTTGGCGCAGAATTGGACACGCTTGCCGACTTTTTCAACTTTGGCATCGCGCCGGGAATTTTGTTGTACATCACGCTGTATCTGGACACGCCAAGCGCAAATTTGGGCTGGCTTGCCACATTGGTTTTGGCCGTCTGCTGTGCCTTGCGATTGGCGCGGTTTAACCTGTCGCTGGCCGATACGAACATGACGCTCAAGCAAAAGAATTTCTTTGTTGGCGTGCCGGCACCTGCCTTGGCGTGTTTGGCGTTGATGCCGATATTTATGCATTTGTCTGGCTGGCAGAATGTCGATTATCCGGCCTTGCGCACGATCTATATTATTGGTGTCGGGTTTTTGGCGATCAGCGCTATCCCGACGTTTTCGATCAAGCACGCGTCGATCAAACGCAAACATTTGCCGATCGCGATTCTGGTGGTGATGTTGGCTGTGATCTCGTTGATGACGTATCCGTGGCCAACTTTGGTCGTGCTTAATCTAGCGTATCTTGCGACATTGCCGTTGTCCTATCGCGCGCACAAAAAACTGTCGTCTGACGCACCATAATCTGCGGGCCCAAATCGGGCAGGGCGCGTGGCGGTTGGCCTTGTGTGGTTACCGCGGGCCCAATTTGCGCGATTATCCACGGTTATACACGCTATTTTGATCCCCGCGCCTCAGCCATGTCTGCTTTTCCTTGCACCTCGCGTGACACCCCACTAGAAGGGCGCAAATTCTTGCCAGCGCCATCGATGGCGCCCTTATCCTATGGAGCACACATGCAGGTTAACGAGACGCTGAACGAAGGTCTGAAACGCGGTTATTCTATCACCGTAACAGCCGCCGAACTCGAAGCCAAAGTCGACGAAAAACTGGTTGAAGCGCAGCCAGAAGTCGAAATGAAAGGCTTCCGCAAAGGCAAAGTGCCGATGCCGCTTTTGAAAAAGCAATTCGGCGACAAGCTGATGGGCGAAGCGATGCAAGAATCCATCGACGGCGCCATGAACGACCACTTTGTAGCCTGTGGCGATCGCCCAGCGATGCAGCCAGACGTTAAAATGACCAACGAAGACTGGAAGCCGGGCGACGACGTTCAGGTCGACATGTTCTACGAAGCGCTGCCAGACATCCCCGAAGTTGATCTGACCAAGATTTCTTTGGAAAAAATGGTTGTCAAAGCCGACGACGCATCAATCGAAGAAGCGCTGGCCAACTTGGCATCAACTGCCCAAGATTTCAAAGCGCGCAAAGCCGGTTCAAAAGCCAAAGACGGCGACCAAGTCACCATGGATTTCCTGGGCAAAGTCGACGACGTTGCATTTGAAGGCGGCGCTGGCGAAGATTACCCACTGGTTCTTGGGTCCAACTCCTTCATCCCCGGCTTCGAAGAACAGCTGGTTGGCGTGAAAGAAGGCGAAGAAAAAGCCGTAACGGTTTCCTTCCCTGACGAATACCAAGCAGAGCACCTGGCCGGCAAAGAAGCCGTATTTGATTGCACAATCAAAGCTGTCAAAGAACCGGTCGCTGCTGAAATCAATGACGAACTGGCAACCAAATTTGGTGCCGAAGATCTGGCCGGACTTAAAGGTCAAATCGCCGAGCGTCTTGAAGCTGAATATGGCGGTGCATCACGCGCAATTATGAAGCGTGCGTTGTTGGATCAATTGGACGGTTTGGTCAGCTTTGATCTGCCACCATCCTTGGTCGAAGCCGAAGCAGGTCAAATCGCGCACCAGCTGTGGCACGAAGAAAACCCGGAAGTCGAAGGCCACGATCACCCAGAGATCGAAACAACAGAAGAGCACACAACGCTGGCAACACGCCGCGTACGTTTGGGCCTGTTGTTGGCAGAGCTGGGCCAAAAAGTCGAAGTTACAGTGACTGACGCCGAAATGACCCAAGCGATCATGAACCAAGCCCGCCAGTACCCTGGTCAGGAGCGTCAGTTCTTTGAATTCGTTCAGCAAAACCAACAAATGCAGCAGCAGCTGCGTGCCCCGTTGTTTGAAGACAAAGTGGTAGACCACGTTGTTGAGCAAGCAACTGTTGCGGAAAAAGAAGTGTCTAAAGACGACCTGCAAAAGGCTGTTGAAGCGCTCGAAGAAGAGTAAATCTTCATTCGTTAAGAAAACAGGGGCCGTATCCGCAGGGGTGCGGCCCTTTTTCGTTCCATTTTCAATTCCGCGCGTGGGCTGCGACGAATGCAGTCAGTACTTTGATGCACATCGCGCGCTCCCCTAGGTTTTTCTGATGCATCCAACCCAGCATGGTTACATGACCAAGACCGCGCAGCGTGCCTATGTTGTGGCGGCGATTGAACACGGTCTGTTGCCCGCTGATGCGATGCGCAGGGCCGAAATCGTGTCACTAAAGGCCCCGACTGACCCGAACGTGCCGATCCAGTTCTGGCAGCTGTTTTCGGTGCTTGGCCCTGATCCTATCATTCAGATCGTGCAGGATTTTTATGTACGGGTTTTTGAAGACGAAGACTGGTTCACGTCAGTGTTTGCGCGTGTCGGTGGGGTCGAACATCATATCAACACGCAGGCGTCGATGTGGGCGGATGTGATGGGGGGTGGCCCGTATTATCATGGCGCTGATTTCAGGCTTAGCTTTCACCACACGCACAACGCGATTGCGCTGATGAACGATCGTGGGGCAGGGCGCTGGGTCAAGCTGATGCAGCAAGCGCTTGAGGCCTGTGATGAGCATCTGGGCGACGATCCACGCGTGCGCATCGCGGTGAATACGTTCCTGACGCATTTTTTAGGGAAATACGCGGTAGAGTTCGGGTTGGGAGATGTTGGTGCGTTTGGGGAAGTGAATGGGGCTGTGGGCTAGGGCTTGAGCCAATGTCCGCTTCGAGCCCAAAGTTACCGCTCCTTGGAGCGACTAAAGCACTGCATTACCCTTTAAGATTGATCTTTAGGCTTTACACATCTTAATATTATCAATGGGATTTCTTGAAGGCATATGGTTCCATTTTTCTGTCGTGATGCCTTCAATAGCCCAATTGACTTATTCTGGCTTAGAGGAAGCCACGGAGTGATGACTGTATTAGCGAAGTATTCGAGGAGTTGCCAGAATGAGAAAAGTATTAGGCGCTGCGGTAATTTGTTTTATTTTCGCCGCATTCTCTTGGTTATATGTAAAGCCTGATGTGTCGTTGTCTTTGAGTTCGCTAAATAATTTTAAACTTCATGAAGCTAGCGAGTTAAAAGACTTTCTTAGAAGTAAAGGTTTTACTATCGGTGAACCTAAGAAATACGACCCAACCTCTACCAACGTTACGTTGGAGCGGTTCCCTAATCTAGATGCAGAAATACGTGAAGAGGCCGAAAACCGCGTTGATGAAAACAATCTAATTTTTTTCGAAACCCATCATCGTGAGAACATTCTTGAGAATGTTATTTGGCACTTTTACTCAGTTTTTTGGGTCGAGAGAAATAGAGAAATACTGCAAATATCCACGAGCCATAGCTTTTGGAATGCCCGTATTGATCTTCCATAAAACTACCCAACCTGAGGAAAAGGCAACTTGATGACACTGTAAAATGGTTCCAGAAAGCGCAGTGCCTTGTACCATAATGGCTTTTTCAATGACAGCTTCGTCCGCAGAGCGGACATCTAGAAAAATAATCCAAAACAAAAAGGCCGCCCAAATCAATGAGCGGCCTTTTCTAAAATAACTGTAAGCGGCTTAGCTTGCAGGTGTTTCTTCTTCGCCTGCGTCGTCTGAGACTTCGATGCCTGCAGATTCTGCCAGATCGTCGTCTTCGGATGCGGCAGCGCCGATATCTTCAAACAACTCAGCGATTTCGAATTCGGCTGCTGCTTCTTCTTCAGCGGCCAATTCCTGGATCGATTTGCCTGCGGCTTGAAGTTCTGCTTCTTCGACCGAACGTGCAACGTTCATCTCGATTGTGGCAGTGACTTCTGGGTGCAGAACAACAGCTACTTCGTGCAGGCCCAAGTACTTGATAGGGGCGAGCAGAACGACCTGTTTGCGGTCCACGGTGAAACCTTCGGCTGTTGCGGCATCTGCGGCGTCACGTGTTGTGACCGACCCGTACAGAGCACCGGCATCAGAGGCAGAGCGAATCACGACGAACTGTTGTCCGTCCAATTTGGCTGCCATTGCTTCGGCTTCGGTTTTTGTCTCGAGGTTTTGCGCCTCAAGTTGAACTTTGCGAGCCTCGAAAGAAGCGATGTTGTTCGCAGATGCGGACAATGCTTTTTTCTGTGGCAGCAAGTAGTTGCGCGCGAAGCCTGGTTTGACGTCACAGACGTCGCCCATTTGGCCCAGCTTTGCTACACGTTCTAGAAGGATAACTTTCATGTCAGGTTCTCCTTACTTAACAGCGTACGGCAGCAAGGCGAGGAAGCGAGCGCGTTTGATGGCACGGGCCAATTCGCGTTGCTTTTTCGCAGAGACTGCGGTGATACGGGAAGGCACGATTTTGCCACGCTCAGAGATGTAGCGTTGCAGAAGACGAGTGTCTTTATAATCGATTGCCGGTGCGTTGTCGCCTGAGAATGGGCAGACTTTACGACGGCGGAAAAATGGTTTTGCGGCCATGGGTTACGTCCTTTCCTAAGCTAATCAGCGACGTTCGCGGCGCTCTGGGCGCTCGTCACGTTTTTGCATTTGAACAGATGGCAGGTCTTTGTGCTCATCCATTTTGATGGTCAGAACGCGCATAACATCATCATGCAAGCGCATCAGGCGTTCCATTTCTTGGACGGCTGCTGCTGGTGCATCTGAACGCAAAAAGGCGTAGTGGCCTTTGCGGTTCTTGTTGATTTTATAGGCCATTGTTTTGACGCCCCAATACTCGCTGTCTACGAGTTTACCGTCGTTGTCCGACAGTACGGTGCCAAAATGTTCGATCAGACCCTCGGCTTGTGTATTAGACAAGTCCTGGCGGGCGATCATGACATGCTCATACAAAGGCATGCTTGCTCCACTTATATCAAGGCGCATTTCAAAGACCGACCCATATGAACCTTTGCGGGGTCGTCACGAGAGACTGCGCGGTTATTCAAAACTGCAAAGGATTGGCTGCGTATACAGGGTTTGGGCGTCGGTGCAAGGCCTCGCTGTATGGCTTTGGCGGATCATCTGACAATCGCATAAATCCGGTTTGCGCCCTTTGCCACGGCATCGCCCATCACCTGCCTCATTCTGGTCTTTTTGTTAACCTTAATTCGCTACAACAAACGAGTGGGAAAACGAATGACAGCAACTTCAGAATTCATGCCGACGCAACATGCGGCGCATAGCAACGACGCCTTTGGTATTCAAAGCGCGCCGGCCCATGCGTTGGATGGCAGCCGTTTGGTTGTGCGCGCAACCCAAGCGTTTATTGGCGCCGTTTTAATGCTGGCGGCTGTTGGCTTGTGGGCGATGCCCGGTGCTGATTGGTCCGGTGATCTGCTTTTGATCAAACTGGTGTTGTCCTTGATGATGGTTCTGGGCGGGATTGCGATGCTGCACAGCCCCAAGGCATCGACCTCTCCTGAAATCGAAATTGACACGATCCGGCGCGAAGTCCGGGTGATCCGCCGCAACAGTGGTGGTGATCACGTGCTTAGTGCGCATAAATTTGCCGAACTTGACCGCGCAGAATTGCAAGGCGCGCATATGGTTTTGTGGGCCGAAGGTGGCGTTATGCTGGCCGAAGTCGCGATGAGTGACCCGAATGTACGCCGCAGTCTGACATCTGCCATGATGCAGGCGGGCAAACTTTAATCAACTAACTCCTAAACCGGCGGTTTTATGCGTGCGTGCTTCTGTTCAGGAGCGCGCACAACTTGTTGAACCGTGCGCAGTTGCTCTTTTGGGCGCACAGGCCACATTATGCTGCATAACATTCAAAATGGAGCATCACATGAAATCCCTAATTCTCGCCGCCGCACTGGCATCCACCGCATCCTTTGCTGCCGCCGCTGACAAATACGTGCTGGATTCCAGCCACAGCCAAGTCTTGTTTTCGTACAACCACCTTGGGTTCTCAACGACCTACGGCATGTTCTCTGGCTTTGAAGGCGAGATCATGTTTGATCAAGAAAATGCCGCAAATTCATCCGTGACCGTATCCATGCCGGTCAAAAGCATGTTCACCGGTTGGGAAAAACGCGAAGGGCACTTTATGTCCGACGATTTCTTTGGCGCAAAAGACGGTGACATGGTCACGTTTTCATCCACTGCAATCGAAGTCACAGGCGAAGGCACAGCCAACATCACTGGCGATCTGACAATGAACGGTGTGACGAAATCCGTGGTTCTGGACTCAAAACTGAACCAAGTGGGCGATCACCCGATGGCAGGCAAACCGTGGGCCGGCTTTGATGGCACGACAACTTTGATCCGCTCCGACTTTGGACTGGGCAAATTCGCACCCTTCGTCAGCGACGAAGTCGAAGTGACAATTTCAGTCGAAGCGATGAAAGCCGAATAAGGCCGCATCAACCACGACAGATACGAAAAAGGGGCGTGCAGATTGCGCGCCCCTTTTTTTGTGTCTGATGACATTTGCCAAATTGCCGTTAGTGTGTTGCTGTCAGATTGATCTGCACACGCACCGGAAACTTCAGGCTGGATTCATCGGCCATGTTGTTGCCCACATCAAAATCCCTGCGATCCAGCGTCATCGCCGCGCTCATCTGTGCGGTGTCGTCTTGGATGTTCAGGGCAAATGGCATCTCGATCGGCACGATTTTGTCGCGGATCGTTAATGTTCCTGTGGCCATATGCCCGTCAACAATTGTTGCGATGTCGGCTATGAACACAGCGGTGGGAAAGGTCGCGTTGTCAAAATAATCGGGCCCCATGGCCTGCGCTGTGACCGACCCCAAGGTCAGTGACCCGATGGAAACGTTCACCTGCGCTGTGCCGGTGCCGCTGTCAGGATCAAAGGCGATCGCCGCAGTCCAATCGTTGAATTGCCCCACAACGTCGTTGCCAAATTGCGTGATTGTGATGTCGATGGTGCCGTCCTGAACGGTCCAGTCCGATTGCACCGCCGACAATTCCGCAACCTGTGGTGTGGTGTTTTCATGGGCAAAAACCCCGATGGCGTTGCCGATCACCAATGCAACACCCCAAGCCACCAAGGCACTGGCCAGCGGCAGATTGCTGTGATGCGACGGTTTTGTGTCGGGCAGGGCGGATTTGCCGAACCACATCCGGCGCAATGTCGCGTCTTTGTCAATAAAGTGGTGTTTTAGCGCGCCCGCGGCGTGCAGCAGGATCGACACAACCAGCACGCGTTCAAACACGATGTGCAATCCGGCTGTCACCTCGGCGAGGCTTTCGCTTTTGGGCACAAACGGCAGGGATTGACCAAACGGCCACCAGATCGGGGCAAAACCGGTGGTCGCCGAATGATGGATCCAGCCCGACAACGGCACCAGCACCAATGATCCATACAACAGCCAATGGATCGTTTCGGCCAGCCAGCTTTCTGCCTTGCGTTCAGGATGCAGCCCGCCGGGTTTTGGCTGTTTGAATGCCCAGCCAATCCGCGCCAAGGCCACAAAGAACACCGTCACACCAAGGGTTTTGTGCAGTGAAAACAGCCATGCCTTGCGCGCCAGTTGTTCGGACGTGTCATAGGCCATGTCATTGGCGATAATCCCCAGCGGGATCAGCGTCAGGATCAACAAGGCGGTCAGCCAATGAAAGGTTTTGGCAATACTGCCGTAGCGGTTTTGGGTGTTGGCGAGCGACATTTCGATGATCCTTTGCGCAGCTTGTACCTATCTAACACGTCAGACCATCATTTCATTCGTTGAAAAAGTTGCAAGTGCGATGCCTGCGCATCCGCGCACAAACCATCTGCATGTTTGTGTGCTGACTTGTGCGGATCAGGCCTGCGCGATACACCCGATCTCACAGACCAACACATCGAGGATTTCTATCATGACAGTTGCTTTTGTCTTTCCGGGCCAAGGGGCGCAGACCATCGGTATGGGCCGTGATCTGGCGGATGCCTATCCCGCCGCGCGTGCCGTATTTCAAGAGGTCGATGACGCGCTGGGCGCAAAGCTAAGCACGCTGATCTGGGAGGGCGATCAAGACACCCTGACCCTGACCCAAAACGCACAACCTGCGTTGATGGCCACGTCTTTGGCCGCGATGCGCGCGCTAGAGGCCGAAGGGATCACGATTGCCAAGGCGTCGTTTGTCGCCGGTCACTCGTTAGGTGAATATTCGGCTTTGGCCGCTGCGGGCGCGATTTCTATCGCTGACACCGCGCGTCTTTTGCGCATTCGTGGCAAAGCCATGCAAGAGGCGGTTCCAGTTGGTGTTGGCGCAATGGCCGCATTGCTAGGCCTTGATTTTGCGACCGCCGCCGAGGTCGCCGCCGAGGCCGCACAAGGCGAAGTCTGCCAGGCCGCCAATGACAATGACCCAAGCCAGGTTGTGGTTTCAGGTCACAAAGCCGCCGTTGAACGCGCCATCGAAATCGCCAAAACCAAAGGGGCCAAACGCGCAATGTTGTTGCCGGTGTCCGCCCCATTCCACTGTGCATTGATGGAACCCGCAGCCCAAGTCATGGCAGACGCGTTGGGTGGTGTTCAGATCACAGCACCGTCCGTGCCTTTGGTTGCGAACGTACGCGCCGAGGGCGTCATCAGCCCCGACGTCATCAGCACATTGCTGGTCGAACAGGTCACCGGATCCGTGCGCTGGCGCGAAAGCGTGTCGTGGATGGCAAGCCAAGGCGTGACAGAAATGTGGGAAATCGGTGCAGGCAAAGCCTTGTCCGGCATGATCCGCCGCATTGATCGCAGCGTCGCATCGCGCACAGTTGGCACATCCGCCGACATCGCAGCCCTGCTGGAGGCACAATGACCGACACCCTCACGTTTAACGACGCGATGGCACTACAGCCCACGTGGGTGTTGATCTGGATGAACATTCTGCTGGTTGGTGCGTTTATTTTGCCGATTGCGCTGCTGATCTGGAAACAAAGCCGTGTTGCGGGTCTTTTGACCCTATTGGCAAGCGCGATTGCCGGCATGTTGATCAATGTGCTGTTCAACAATCTGGGCTACGTCAAACTGCTAGGTCTGCCGCATTTGATCTTTTGGACCCCGTTGATTGTGTTCTTGTATTTCCAGACAAAACGCCCCGATATGCCCGTTTGGCCGCGCCGGATTATGTGGGTTGTGATGACAATCATCGCGATCTCGCTGGCCTTCGATTTTGTGGATGTGGCGCGCTATATCTTTGGCGAACGCGCAGCATCGATCTAAGATTACGACAATAAGGAACTGACGATATGTTTGATTTGACTGGAAAAAATGCGCTGGTTACCGGTGCCTCGGGTGGCATTGGTGCCGATATTGCGCGCACGCTGCATGCCGCCGGCGCAACTGTGGGCCTCAGTGGGACACGGGTTGAACCGCTTGAGGCATTGGCCGCAGAACTGGGCGAACGCGCGCATGTGTTGCCGTGTAACCTGTCCGATATGGACGCGGTTGCTGAATTGCCGAAACAAGCCGCCGCCGCGATGGGATCAGTCGATATTCTGATCAACAACGCCGGTATCACCCGCGACAACCTGTTTATGCGGATGTCGGATGATGAATGGAATTCGGTTCTGAACGTCAATCTGACGGCCACATTCAAGCTGTGCAAAGGCGTGATGCGCGGCATGATGAAGGCCCGTTGGGGCCGGATTGTGAACATTTCTAGCATCGTGGGGGCCACCGGCAACCCCGGTCAGGCGAACTATGCGGCGTCCAAGGCGGGCATGATCGGCATGTCAAAATCGCTCGCCTACGAGGTCGCGAGTCGGGGAATCACGGTAAATGCGGTTGCACCGGGTTTTATCGCCACCGCAATGACCGACAAGTTGACCGATGACCAAAAGGCGGGCATTCTAGGTCAAATCCCGGCAAATCGTATGGGTGATCCTGCTGAAATTGCGAGCGCTGTCTTGTACTTAGCCTCTCCTGAGGCCGGTTATGTGACTGGCACCACCTTGCACGTGAACGGTGGGATGGCCATGTTGTAGGCGCTGGCCTATGACGCATCATGCAAAACATTTGCCAAGTGCGCCGACTATGCTATAGGCGGCGCAGAATTGATTGTTGAACTGACGCGTTTGATGATCGGCCCTTGCCGTTGGCTGGGCCTGAGCGCCCTTCGGGGCAAAGCAGGGTTTCCCGAACTTGGGGGCCACAACTTGGATCAATACGATCCGCACGAATGAGGAATTGAGTTATGAGCGACATCGCAGCACGCGTTAAAAAGATCGTTGTAGAGCACTTGGGTGTTGAAGAAGACAAAGTCGTCGAAGGCGCGTCTTTCATCGATGATCTGGGCGCAGACAGCTTGGACACAGTTGAACTGGTTATGGCGTTCGAAGAAGAATTCGGCATCGAAATTCCTGATGACGCAGCTGAAACAATCCAAAGCTTCGGCGATGCGGTTGGCTTCATCACAAAAGCTTCCTAATCCGATCTGGATTGGTTGAGGTTTAAAAGTTAAAAGACGGCGTCGTGTTGAAAAACGCGGCGCCGTTTTTGTTTTGTGCCCTGAAATTTTTCCCAAACCGCCGATTTGCCCGCTACACTGTCCTGATATTTGAACGATAAATTTTCAGGAGGACAGACCATGCGCATCATAGCCTTGGCGACATTCGCGATTTTTTTGCATGCGGGCAGCGTGTTTGCATGGGGGGCCAACGGGCACCGCATTACCGCCAAAATCGGCGAGGACAACCTGACGTCTGTGGCCGCTGAACGTCTCAAGGATATTGTTGGGGATCAATCCTTGGCGCTGATGGCGACCTGGCCAGATTTCGTACGCTCGTTTCCCGAATATGACTGTTTCAAGCCCTGGCATTTTCTGACGGTGGATGACGGCACGTCGATTGATGATGCGCGCAGCGTGCGCCCCAACAGATCCGGCAGCTGTGACAGGACAGCTTTAATGCGCTGGGCATGCCGGCAAATGTGGTCGATGCGATCACCTATTTTTCTGACATTCTGGACGGCGATGCACAAAAGGCCGCGGATTTTGCCCAGATGCTAAAGGTGAATGGCGCGGCCCCTTATAATGGATCGATCGAACAGACCGCCTTGGCGTTGGTGGTGCATCTGGTCGGCGATGTGCACCAGCCGTTGCACGTGGGCAAAGGGCCGGATCGTGGCGGCAACACCATCACTGTTGACTGGTTCGGTGAGAATATGAAACTGCACGAAGTCTGGGACGAGGCGCTGATCGAAAGACAAGAGCTGAGCTATACCGAGTTCGCCGCTTTTCTTGAGCAGCGTTTTGGCACCACTGACATGGGTGATTTTGGCGACGGCGCGCAGTCTTGGGCGCAGGAATCTGTGGGCTATCGCGGCGCGGTGTATGATTTTGGCGGCAATGCGGCCTACAACGTGCCCCGTCTGGAATATAAATACGCCGCCAAACAGGATCGTTTGATCAAGGAACGCTTGTATCAAGGCGGCATGCGGTTGTCGGCGGTGCTGAATGCGATCCTGTTGAATTGATCCGTTCGCGGAAAGCCGCTGTTTTCATCATCGCACGGATTTGGCATTTGCGCTGGGCGTCCAAAGCAGGCCATCTGGGGAAAAAATCACCAGATTTGAGGCCCCATGTCGCGTGTAATTCCCACGATCAACACTTCTCGTTTGACCCTGCGCGCAATGGAGCCGCAGGATTTTAACCGCTTTGCGCAAATCTGGGCGATGCCTGATGTGGTGCGCTATGTCGGTGGGCAGCCATGGCGGCGCGCGCAGGCGTGGACGTCGTTTCTGCGCAATGCCGGACAATGGCAGGTCACCGGGTTTGGGCAGTGGGCGATTGTTGAACAATCCAGCAAGCAGATGATCGGGCAGACCGGCTTTTTTAACGGATCACGCGAATTGGGTGATGATTTTGATCATTGCCCCGAAGCAGGCTGGATTCTAACGCCCGAAGCACAGGGACGTGGATTTGGACACGAGGCGACACAGGCCGCGCATGACTGGTTTGATCGCGTGATCACCGGCCCTTTGGTGTGCATGTTATCTGCTGAAAATGCGGCCTCGCGGGCGGTCGCGGATGAACTGGGGTACGCGCCATTGCGTATGGCGGACCTTGGTGATGATGCCGCCCAACTGATGTCCCGCCCAAAGCCGCCAAGTTAGGGCGTTGGGTCATTCGGGTTGTGCGCTCTTGAACAGGGGGGGCATGCCTTGGTAAGGACAAAGTTAGAAATGTTTAAAGGGCACGAAATATGCGCAGAGTAGTTGTTACGGGTTTGGGGCTGGTCACACCACTGGCTGACGGCGTTGAAGCAAGCTGGAGCCGTATTTTGGACGGCCAATCAGGCGCAGGCCCGATCACCGGTTTTGACACAACAGGGTTGGCGACAACCTACGCCTGCGAAGTGCCATTGGGCGACGGCAGCGACGACACGTTCAACGCTGATACGTACATGGCCCCGAAAGAGCAGCGCAAGGTCGACACATTCATCAAGTTCGGCCTGGCCGCCGCACAACAAGCGGTCGAGGATTCCGGTTGGATGCCCGAAGATCGCGCTGATCTGGATCGCACAGGCGTGTTGATCGGGTCTGGCATCGGTGGTTTGAATTCAATCGCCAACACTGCTGTGATGATGGAAGAAAAAGGCCCGCGTCGCGTCAGCCCGTTCTTTGTGCCCGGCGCATTGATCAACCTGATTTCCGGTCAGGTCAGCATCAAGTACGGATTTCGCGGCCCGAACCACTCGGTTGTGACAGCCTGTTCTACCGGCGCGCACGCCATTGGTGATGCGTCCCGCCTGATCATGTTTGGCGATGCCGACGTTATGGTGGCCGGTGGCGCCGAAGCCTCAATTTGTAAAATCGGCATCGCGGGTTTTAACGCCTGCAAGGCCTTGTCGACCAAAGGCGCTGACGATCCGAAAAAAGCATCACGCCCCTATGACGCGGACCGTGACGGTTTTGTCATGGGCGAGGGCGCAGGTATTGTTGTGCTTGAAGAATACGAACACGCCAAAGCACGCGGCGCAAAAATCTATGCCGAAGTGTTGGGGTACGGCCTGTCGGGCGACGCCTATCACATCACCGCCCCCTCCGAAGACGGCGACGGGGCAGAACGGTCTATGCGCGCCGCTTTGAAAAACGCGGGCCTTGAACCTGCGGACATCGATTACATCAACGCGCACGGCACATCGACCATGGCCGACACCATCGAATTGGGCGCAGTTGAACGCATGTTGGGCGACGCGGCCAGCACCGTGACCATGTCATCGACCAAATCTGCCACCGGCCACTTGTTAGGGGCTGCAGGCGCAATCGAAGCGATCTTTAGCATTCTTGCAATCCGCGATCAGGTTTGCCCGCCAACGATCAACCTCGATAACCTTGCTGTTGAAACGTCAATCGATCTGGCCCCGAATGCCAAGGTGGAACGCAAAGTCGACGTCGCCCTTAGCAACTCGTTCGGGTTTGGTGGCACAAACGCATCCGTTGTGTTCGGGAAAGTCCGCTAATGTGGCGACATCTTGCATCTAATGCGGTGACGTTTCTGGCGCTGGGCCTGTTTTTGATTGGCGGATTGGTGCTGTGGGGCAAGACCCAATACACCGCGTCTGGCCCATTGGATCAGGCGATTTGCCTGCAGGTTGATCGCGGTTCAAACATGCGCCGCGTCAGTGCAACGCTCGAACAAGAGGGCGCAGTCAGCAGTGGTACGATTTTTCGCATCAGTGCAGATTACGCCGACAAAGCGGACAAGCTAAAGGCGGGTAGCTATTTGGTGCCGGCCAACACTTCGATGGAAAATATCGTTGATATCGTCACGCGTGGCGGTGCCAGTTCGTGCGGGACCGAAGTGGTGTACCGCAT
>JBLHSG010000025.1:0-61238 GCA_047626725.1 Ascidiaceihabitans sp. | reverse complement strand
GTTTGGCAAACAGGTTTTCATCTTGCGGACGAACATGACGGATCGCGATATCGGCCTCGCGCCGCCGCAGGTCGCTGAGTTCGTTTGAGGCATTGATTTCGATCGTCAGTTCTGGCGCTTTGGCCTGTATCTTTTTCAGAATCGGCGGCAAATAATGGGTCGCCATCATGTTGGTGGCCGCGATCACAACATGTCCCGTAATGGCCTGCGATTGCCCCGTAGCGGTTAGCGAAATGCGATTTGCCGCGTCCCCCATGCTGCGAAAATGCGCCAGGACTTCGGTGCCTGCTTGCGTCAGCAACAGCGCGCGCGGGGTGCGTTCGAACAGGGTCAGCCCCAGCGCGGTTTCAAGGCCAGAAACTTGTCGGCTTAACGTCGGTTGGGTCAACCCAAGGGCGCGTGCAGCCGCAGAAAGCGAGCCTTCTTCGGCCGTGACAAGAAATGCCCGCGCTTGGTTCCAGTCAAATGCTAATCTTTGCCACTCCATCATTTGCGTATACCTGAACTACGCAGATACACAATTTAGTATCGGGGGCATTCGTCTTACAAGCCAGATCAACGACACCCCCATGCAAATAATTTGGCCGTCATGCATCTGAAAAATCAAACACCAGAATCGCCGCTTGATCCTTTGGTTCAAAAGATGATTCCCGTACTCAAACGGCAAATCGGGTCATGGGAGGTTGCGGTAAACCGGCGATCCCACAATACCAAAGACCTCGCGGATCAGTATGACGCGGCGTCGACGCGGTGGCACAAAACTGCGCATGACTTTGATCTTGAAACGGCATATCAAGGTCCGCTGCAAGCCTGCGGTGCGCCTACGGTCCTTGCCAAAACAGGCACAATGGCGCGGGTTCTTGATTGCGGAGTAGGCAGCGGAAGCCTGTCGATTGCGTTGAATAGTTTGTCGCCAAACCGCGCCGCATTTTACGGCATTGATATTTCCGCAGCCATGCTGGGTGCCGCAAAAACTGAAATGCAAAAAGCAGGTATTTCACCGCAACTTGAGCAGGCAGATATCCTGAACATTCCGCACGAGGATCAATCGTTTGACGTTGTGATGGCCGCGCATGTTCTTGAGCATCTTTCGGATCCACAGCAGGCGGTGGCCGAAATGGTCCGCGTCCTGAAACCGGGCGGCGTGCTGTTTGCCTGCATGACGCGGCGATCTATTTTTGGGGCGTTGGTGCAACTGCGGTGGCGCACGTGGGCCGTCACAGAACAACAAGGCGTGGCGTGGTTGCGCGGCTGCCATCTGGTCAACATCGGGTTCCAACCGGTCAGCCTGGGGCCCTGCGTCGGCCAAGCAACCACAGCGTTTTGGGCACACAAACCGGCGAAGGCATTCTGAACATGGCCCATCAAACAACACGCCCCAAGCCACACATCTTTCGATCACTCAGCAGGTCCGAATGGGCGATTTTAGCGGCGATATTTGTCTATACCTTTATCCCGGCCTTTGGTGGATTGATACGCGTTCTGGAACTGGCGGGTGGTCCGGCAATTGCCCCTTTGAATTCGCGTGCTGTGTCCGCACCTGTCCCAATCGTGCTGCATATCCTTAGCAGTTTTGTGTTTTGTTTGGTCGGTGCGGTGCAGTTTTTGCCAAGCATCCGGCGTCATCATCGTGGCCTACACCGCGTTCTTGGTCGCTGTATCGCCTTTGCTGGCTGTATTGCAGCGGCGACTGGTGTGTGGATGACGCATATGTATTCGTTTCCCGCCGACCTTCAGGGCAACCTGTTGTATTGGGTGCGTATGGTCCTTGGGCCTGCGATGTTCGGGCTGATTATTTGGGCTGTGATCGCGATCAGGAACCGCAATATGTTTCAGCACGGGGCCTCGATGGTGCGCGCCTATGCTATTGGACAGGGGGCGTCGACGCAGACAGTTTTGGGGATCAGCTGGATAATTTTTGTCGGTTCAGATGCGGTGGGGCCAGCACGCGACGCTTTGATGGTTTTTGCCTGGGTTTTGAATTTGGTCATCGCCGAAATATTGATCCGTCGCTATTTACGGCGATGACACGGGCGCAAATCCAAAGCCGTTGTTCGGGTGTGGATAAACTGAATTTTAAATCCGGTTATGCGTCTAAAATCCGCAATTCGCCCGCCAGCCAAGGCAGTTGATCAACCGCTGGATCAATGATGTGGCGCTGCACCAAACGGCGCATGGTTTGGGCAACATCGTTTGGCACATCACCGGCCCAATCCGCGCTGGCGTATAGCGTGATCTCGCGCGAGAACGGCTTGAAGGGCAGGGGGAACGCCTCGACTTCAGTGTGGAACCGTTCAGCGCGCATGTAGCCCAGCGGCGTCGTGACGGTCCAGCCAATTCCGCGCGCGACCATCGCGATCAGGGCAAGGTGACTGCCGACCTCGAAACGGTGCGGAAAGTCGAGCTTTTGGCGTTTCAGATGCGCTTCGATCTGGCGGCTGATCAACTGATCCTGATCATAGCGAATGAATGGAATTTTGCTCAGCTCTGCCATCGCCTCGGCCTTGCTGGTGACCGACCCTTTGGGCACCACCAAAATAAACGGGTCACGCACCAACGGGTATTCCAGCACGCCGTCCATCATGTTTCCGGTGTTGGCAGAGATCGCCATGTGCAACGATTTATCTTCGATCGCTTTGGAAATTTCGTGGCTGGGCGCAGTGATCAATTTGAATTTACAGCCCGTCAAACTATCCGCCAAAATGGTCGCAAGGCGCGGCGTCAGGTCGTTATCAAAGTCGTCGATCAGCCCGATGCTAAGCGCTTTTAGGTGGGCCAAATCCATCACCGTCAGTTCGGTGTGGGCCAGCCGCAATTCGGCCAATGCCGATTTTGCGCGGGTCAAAAAACTGTGACCAGCGGGCGTCAAACGCATGGGGCGACGATTGTGTTCGATCAGGTCTGTGGCCAGCGCGTGTTCCAGTTTACTCAGCTGTTGGCTGACGGCTGGCTGGCTTAATCCGGTCATTTTTGCCGTTTGGGCGACTGATCCACTGCTGGCCAGCGCTTCAAAAACCTCGAGCCCGCGCAGCGTAACACCTTTTGCAATCATGGTTTTGGCCTGCCCTATTTGAAATTTGTTAATATGACAGGTAGCAACCTGCCTTGTTCGACGCAAGTAAAGCCAGTGTCATTTTCATGAATGCAAATTCAGAGTGTTCGGCGGATTAAGGGGCTTTGACGTGACGTGTGCATCATAAAAGTGGGCTAGACCCGATTGTTCCCTTGAAACCCTAGCAAAAAGCGCTCATTTACAGCCACGTTCGCAGTTGGCGGACAGAATCCATGTAGGAGAGATCATGGCCAAGGAAGAATTGCTCGAATTTCCCGGTGTTGTCAGGGAACTCTTGCCGAATGCGACGTTTCGGGTCGAGCTGGAAAACGGCCATGAGATCATCGCACACACGGCAGGCAAGATGCGCAAAAACCGCATCCGCGTTCTGGCGGGCGACAAAGTCCAAGTCGAAATGACGCCGTACGATCTGACCAAAGGTCGGATCAATTACCGCTTTAAATAAAGACCTAATGGTTTTTATTTTAGGATCAGGAAGCCCCCGCCGCCTCGAGCTGCTGGGGCAAATTGGCGTTGTGCCGGACGCAGTGCGCGCGCCTGACATCAACGAAGACCCGATCAAAGCCGAACTGCCGCGCCCGTATTGTGTGCGCATCACTCGTGAAAAAGTCGCTGCTGTTCAGGCGGATGCCGATGACATTGTGCTGTGCGCAGACACAACCGTCGCTTTGGGCCGCCGCATTCTGGGCAAGCCTGCGCACGCCGATGAGGCCGCAAAATTCCTGTGGTCCATGTCGGGGCGGCGCCACAAAGTTATCACATCGGTTGCCGTCAAGCGTGGCGACCAAGTCTGGCAAAAAGACGTGGTCAGCACCGTGCGCATGAAAAACCTAAGCCGTGACGAGGTCGCAGCCTACATCGCCACAGGCGACTGGCAGGGCAAAGCCGGCGGTTACGGTATCCAAGGGGCCGCCAGCGCATTCATTCCATGGATCAGCGGATCATTCACAGGCATCGTTGGCCTGCCGTTGACCGAAACTGCCGGACTGCTGATTGCCGCCGGTTACCCATTGTACAAGGACACGCCATGAAGGGCCGCACGATCATTCTGGACCACGTCGAGGACCGCGAAGCCGCCGCCTTGATGATCGACGGACGTCTTAGCGATTTCCTGATTGCCGCCGACGCTCCGGCCCCCGGCACGATTTACCGCGCCATCGCGGATCGCCCCGTCAAAGGGCAGGGGGGCATGTTTTTGAAAACCCCTGATGGTTCCGCATTTTTGCGCCAGGTCAAAGGGCTGGCCCCGGGGCAAGCATTGCTGGTGCAAGTCACCGGATACGCCGAGCCGGGCAAAGCCATTCCTGTCACGCAAAAGGTCTTGTTCAAAAGCCGCTATGCGATCGTCACGCCCGAAGCGCCGGGTTTCAACATCTCGCGCAGCATTCGCGACGATGATCTGCGCGACAAGCTGTTGGAAATCGCACACGACGCGATGGACGTGTCCGAAGACGAAACCAAAATGGGCCTGATCCTGCGGTCGTGCTGTGCGGCGGCTGCCGTCGATGACATCAGTGACGACATCGCTACCATGGTTGAAACCGCTAAACGCGTGATGTCAGACGACAGCACAGACATGGAAACCTTGCTGGATGGCGATGGACCGCATGTTTTGGCCTGGCGCGATTGGGTCGAAGTGGCCGAAATCGTCACCCAAGACGGCGGTTTTGAGGACCACGGCGTTCTAGACGCGCTCGAAGACGTGCGGGGCCCCTTTGTCAGCTTTGGCAAGTCAGGCGGCATGTATGTTGAACCCACGCGCGCCTTGGTGGCCGTAGACGTAAACACCGGCAACGACGCGTCCCTCGCGGCGGGGATCAAGGCCAACATGACCTGTGCGCGCCTGTTGCCCCAGGCACTGCGTGTGCGCGGGCTGGCAGGGCAAATCACGCTGGATCTGGCCCCTATGCCCAAAAAGGATCGCCGCCCGTTTGAGGACGCCCTGCGCGGCGCTTTCAAAACCGACGATATTGAAACGGCTTTGGTCGGATGGACGCCGCTGGGTCACTACGAATTGCAGCGCAAACGCGTGCGCCTGCCTTTGGCGGATGTGCTAAAGTGAGCTGCCCGATCTGTGCGCGCGAAATCGACGCGAAATTCAAACCGTTTTGTTCCAAGCGCTGCGCAGACGTTGATTTGTCGCGCTGGATCAACGGATCATACGCAGTTGCGTCCGAACGCGAAGACGAAATCGACATTGATCTGGATCACGAAATCACCAAAGACCTACCGCATTAATCCCGCACAGTTGTGTCTGAACGGTGCCAGTTGTTTGCGGTGATTTGAACGGTTGCAGTTTTTTGTGATTTTGGTCTGGACAGGCTGGCGGCTTCGGCCTATCACGCCCACACCCAAGCCGTTTACGGCAACCCGTGCCCGAGTAGCTCAGGGGTAGAGCAGTGGATTGAAAATCCTCGTGTCGGTGGTTCAATTCCGCCCTCGGGCACCATTTAAACTTAGTTAAGTCAGTTTTGAATGGTGCTGTGTACGCGCTGATGTCGTGCTGTGCTTTTATGGTTCTCATCGATTGCCTAAAGCAAAGTCTCATTTATGACGGGTGATGCATTCACGACCTGATGGGTTTAATATTGGGAAACGTAAGCGATCAATTCGACAATGGCCTTTGTGCCTGACTAAAAGGCTCCATGAACATGATGACCAAGTTTTCACCCCTTGTTACGGGCTTTGCAGCGGCGTGGATTATTGTTTTTGTTTGGTCTTTTTGGCTGATTGTGAGCCGTGTTGCTGACCAGAGTGGCCTGACGGTCTTTGATCTTGCTGCCATGCGTTATGGCCTCGCGTCGATCATAGCATTGCCGCTTTGTCTTTATTACAAACCGTGGCGTGGCCTTAGTTTGTTTCAGATTTTGGTGATCTCGTTTATTTTGGGCCCTGTTTACATCTTGTGTGTATTTTCTGGCTTCCTTTATGCACCTGCCGCTCACGGTGGTGTTTTCATGAACGGAGTTTTGCCTCTTATCAGTATTCTGACCGGGATTTTCCTTTTGCGAACTCAGCCAAGTGTTCAGCAAGTTGTTGGCGCTGGCTTGATCTTGTTCTCAGCGATTGTGTTGGCATGGGGAGAGAGCGCGATAAGCGGCCAGGATGCATGGATCGGTGATCTTCTGTTTGTTGTGGGCGCGCTGTTCTTTTCGACGTACATCCTGCTGTCTGAACGTTGGCAGCTTGGTGCAATGCAGATCATTTTCTGTGGGACGATCGTCAACGCAGCGCTGTATTTACCAATTTGGGCGCTTTGGTTGCCATCGGGTTTGGCCGACGCCCCTTTGGGACCGCTGTTGTTGCAAGCCGTCTACCAGGGTTTTGTGCCCAATTTGATGGGGTTGCTGTTTATTGCGCACGCGTCGCGTACGATTGGCAATGCGAATACCTCGACGATCCTTGCTGCTGTACCAGGTGGGGGTGCTATATTGGGCGCTTTGATCTTGGGGGAAAACCTTAGCTATGTCGGGGTTTTTGCGCTTGTGCTTTTGACGGTCGGCCTGTTGATAAGCGTGCGCAAAAAGCCGCGAACACAGCCGTGAAAACGCAAAGCGGTTCAGCGCCAGTCCTGTCGCTCGTTTGGTCAAATCGCCACATACAATCTCATTATCGGTAAGCCTATCGATAACGGAATTAGCGATAATCTCTTCAATGGCAATGAGACTTACCCACGAAGCCTATCCAGAGCCAAATGTGCTGACCGCAAATGTCAGGGTGGTCATTGATTTTCTTTTGGATGAGGTCGGGCAATCGCTGGCGGCAATTTCTGCCATGTGCTGATCAAAACTGATCTTTGGATTTTTCCAGCCGGCGAAACAGCATCGACAATCCAAAGCACAGGATGAAATAGAACGCCGCTGTTGTCAGCCAGGCCTCGAAAATCATGCGGGTTGAGGCGACAAGCTCGACGGTTTTATACGTCAATTCCTGCACCGAAATCAGTGAAATGATCGAACTATCTTTGATCAAGCTGATGAACTGGTTCGCCATGGGTGGCACAACCTTGCTCAACGCTTGGGGCATGATCACGTAACGCATTTCTTGAAAGCGGCTCATCCCGATGGCACGCGCGGCTTCGCGTTGACCTTTGGGGACGGATTGGATGCCCGCGCGTACGATTTCACCGACAAACGCGGCCTCGAACATGGCCAACACAATCACGCCAGAAATCAGCGATGGAAAACGGCGCATGTCCCCAAAGAAGAATTCCCAAATTGGGGCGCTATCGCTGCGCGCAATGCCACGGGACCATGCGTTTAGGTTCAGCGCATCGATCAATTGTTGTGACAAAAAGAAGAAGAAAATAAAGATAATGACGACTGGTGGAATGTTGCGCAGTAATTCCAAATAGGTCCGCGCCAAAAGTCGGACAGTCAGGTTTTCAGAACAGCGTGCGACACCCAGAATTGTGCCCAAAATGACCGCCAGAACGCTGGCATACAGGCTGATACGGATGGTGGCGAACAGACCCTGAAGCAGCAGATTGGCGAACCATTCGTCACGATCCTCGCGGTATCGAATGATGTAATCGGGGATCAATTCCCAACGCCAATTGTAGTTTAGCGTGCCCTCAATGCGCAGTGCTAGAAAGCTTGCGAACCCGACCAAAACGGCCAAAATCAGCCAGTCTAGCCAGCGCAGGTTTTTGATAAATGAGGGCACGCCGAGATCCTATTGAGTGACTTGGTTTTCCCAGTCGTTGCCTTTGAACCAGTAGTCGTTGCGTTCTTTTAACCAACCGCTGGCGTGGCGCACGGCGATCCAGTTGTTAAAGAAATTCAACGCATCCATGTCACCTTTGCGCAGTGCAAAACCTTCGCCTGTTGCCAAGAATGTTTGACCAAATGGCACTGACAATGTGTCGGCGTAACGGCGTGCTTCGATGGATGGTGTCGGTTCGGCGGCCATCGTGGCGTGGGCGTTGCCGTTCAGAACCTCTTGAGTTGCCGCGCCGTCTTCGTCGAACAACAGCAGCGTTGCCTCGGGGAACAATTGCGCGATCACGGTGGCTGGTGTGGCACCACGGCGTGCAGCAAATGTGACGTCGGCGTTGTTGTAATCCTCAAGCGTAAAGCCGTCGGTCATGGCTGTGTTCGCCAAAACTGTCAGGCCGGAATAGGCGTAAGGGTCGGAAAAGTTGACGGTCAAATTACGTGCAGCAGTGATCGACATGCCAGAGATGATGACGTCGAAATTGCCCGATACCAATTGCGGAATAATGCCGTCCCACGCGGTCGGTACGAATTCAACATCGACCCCCATATCAGCGGCAAGGGCGCGGCCTACGTCCAGTTCAAACCCGATCAATTCGCCGTTTTTGTCGCGCATGGACCATGGTGTGAAAACGGACAGGCCGATCCGGATAACGCCGTCTTCTTTGATGGTTTCAATCACCGACTCAGAGCTAAGCGCTTGGGTCGTGGATTGTGCCATCGCCGGCATCGTGAATACTGTGCTTGTCAGCGCGGCAAACGCCAGACCAAGCGCGTTGGACATGATTTTTCTTCGTGTTGTAGACATGATAGTTTCCTTTGTTGGAGTCGTATTAAGTTTCGGGTTGAAAGCGCTTTTCGACGGCGGAAACGCCGAACGACAAGACAAGTGTGAGGGCCAGATAAACCGCCGCGATTGTGAACCAGATCTCGAAGCTCATGTAGGTGTCCGAGATGATATTGCGCCCGATTGTCGTCAGTTCGGCGACGGCAATAACGCTGACAATTGCGGATGATTTGATCAGGTGCACGACCTCGCCAGTCAGCGGAGGCAGCATGAAGCGCACGGATTGCGGCAGGATAATATAGCGGTAGGCTTGCGCTTTGCTCATGCCGATGGACGCCGCGGCCTCCCATTGTCCGGGTGCCACAGAATTGATTCCAGCGCGAAAAATTTCCGAGATTAAGGCCGAGTGAAACACAGCCAACGTCAGCACCGCGGCTGTCCAGCGGTCGAACCCGAACACCGGGCCAAGGACGTAGTAAAACAGATACAACAACACCAAAAGCGGGATGTTGCGGATGAATTCCAGATACCCGATTGCGACCCCTTTACCGACCACCAAACCGGACAATCGCAACAGCGCCACGCAAAGACCAAGTACGGTCGCGAGCACAAAAGAAACGGTGGACAGTACAATTGTCGACCACAATCCCCACAGGATTTCGCCGGCGTGAAACCCGTCATCTGTAAAGGTGTAAATGTACTTAGGTATTTGATACCATTGCCAATTATACCCCATCTGCAACGCACCTGCATAGGCGACCCATGCGATTGCCGCGATCACAAACAGATACAGCGCGACGGCGATGGGCGGCATATTCAGCGCGCGCCGAACCGTCATGGGGCTTTTGATTCGCATGTCCTAGTGCTCCAGAATTTGGTCTAGGAACACACGCGCACGCGCGCTTTGCGGGTTGGTAAAGAACGTATCTGGCGGCGATATTTCGACGATGCGCCCTGCTTCCATGAACACCATCGTGTCGGCCACTTTGCGTGCAAATCCCATCTCGTGCGTGACGACAACCATGGTCATTCCGGTGTGGGCAAGTTCGACCATGACATCAAGAACCTCGCCGATCATCTCGGGATCAAGGGCTGATGTTGGCTCATCAAACAGCATGACTTTTGGTTCCATACACAGGGCACGCGCGATGGCGACACGCTGTTGTTGCCCGCCCGACAATTGCGCGGGACGCTTGTCTGCCTGTTCGGGAATACGCACGCGATCAAGGTAGTTTCGCGCTATCGCCTCTGCTTGATTACGGTCCAGTTTGCGGACTTTCATCGGGCCAATCATCAAGTTTTCCAGAACGGTCAAATGCGGAAACAGATTAAACTGTTGAAACACCATACCAACGTCTTGGCGCAGTTGCCGGATTTCAGGGGCCTCCTCGAACAGGGCTATTCCGTTGACGGATAATTGCCCCAAATCGTGATTTTCGAGCCCGTTAAAGCAGCGAATAAGTGTTGATTTCCCTGAACCTGATGGGCCGCACACCACGACTTTTTCGCCTTGGTGTACAGTTAAACTGACGTCGCTCAGGGCTTTGAAATCACCAAAGGATTTCCCAATATTTTTCGCCACGATAATCGGTTTTTTTGACATTTCGGCCATTCACATCATTTGAATAATTCAGAGGTAGCGTGGTCGTCGATGTAGGCAACTGATTAAAAGGCGCGGTCTTGCACGTCTTTTGGCGAACATGGGTTTTGGGTGGGTTTAATATCGCGGTTGCACCAAAAACAGGCAAGCCGATGTTTTGCGTTGGTGCTGTGCGGCGAGGTTTAGACCATTTCGACACATCTAAACGAAAATGAGCCCCGCACATTTCGGCGGGGCCCATTGGATTTTATGCAGCTGTTTCGGCGTCTGCGGTTGGGGCCGGCAGGGCCTCTTCTGGTGCAGATGACGCACCGCGCATCGCCTGATCGGCAACACCAGCCACACCATTTTCAAGGCTGATCCCCAGTTCCTTACCAAGGGCTTGCATCGCCGGCATTTGCAGCGCCATTCCCAAGACTGAATCGAGCGCTTGGTTCACGGGCGTGCCGCTGTTGCCTGACGCATCGCCTGTGCCGTGGCCGCCGCCCATGCCTGTAACCTGATGGATCTTGATCGAATCGATCTTCTCGGCTGGTTTCACCATTTCGGCGATGATCGCTGGCATGGCTTCTAGGCTGGCAAGGCGGATTTTCATCGCGATAATGTCTGCGCTCAGCTCGTTTTCAGAATTCGCAATCGCAGTCTGACCTTCGGCTGTTGCCAACATATCGGTCTTTTTCGCGTTTGCGCGAACGATTGTCGCATCGGCGTCTGCCTGCGCTTCTTCCAGCTTTGCACTGGCCCGGTCAGATGCGGCATCTTTTTCTGCAGCAGCTTCCAAACGAATAGCGGTTGCACGACGCTCGGCCTCTTTTTGGGCTTCGATTAACGCGATCTGCTTTTGACGATCTGCCTCGGCCACGGCGCGTGTTGTTTCGATTGCTTCAGATGCTTTGACGGCTTCAGCCCGTGCTAAATCGGCTGATGCACGTGCTTGGCTTTGCTCTTCTGATTTGCGTGCCACGATAATCTGACGCTCCTGATCAGCAACCTCAAGCTCGCGTTCTTTGCCAATTTCGGCTTCGCGAATGGTGCGTTCACGTTCGATTTCTGAGGCTCGCACAGCACGTTCGCGTTCAATGCGGGCTTGTTCTTTGGACTGATCCGAGACTTCTTGATTGCGTGCAATTTCAGATTCCTGCTTGGCTTGCAGGGTTTGAATTTCCTGAATTTGAACGATTTCGGCTTCTTTCTTTTCGCGTTCGATCTGGTACTTTAGGCGTTCTGCTTCCATTTCGGATCGCGCGACAGACACGTCTGCCTCTGCTGTGATTTCGGCACGTTTTTTGCGCGATGTGGCAATAACGGCCGCCAGCTTTTGCATACCGACTGCGTTGAACGCGTTGTTTTCATCAAGCGATTCAAACGGCGTTTGGTCGAGCGCGGTCAGCGACACGGCCTCCAACTCCAATCCGTTTTTCAACAGATCTTCGGAAATGGCATTCTGTACTTCTTGAACAAAGTTGGCGCGGTTTTCATGCAGCTCGTCCATCGTCATTTGTGCGGCAACCGCACGCAAACCATCAACCAGTTTACCTTCGATCATCTCGCGCAGTTGATCGACGTGAAAGGTGCGATCGCCCAAGGTTTGGGCCGCGCGCGAAATGCCGTCATCAGTTGCGTTTACCGACACGTAGAATTCAACGCCAACATCGACGCGCATCCGGTCCTTTGTGATCAAGGATTGTTCGTTCACGCGTGCGATTTCCAGCCGCAATGTCTTCATATTCACCTTGGAAATTTCGTGCAGGAACGGAACAACAATCGTGCCACCATCCATGATAACCTTGCGGCCACCTGATCCGGTTTTCACCAAGCTTGTCTCGCGCGTGGCTCGTTTATACAGCCGCGCCATGATCAGGCCGATGAATAACAACAGGCCGATAATGATAGCAGCGATCGTCAAAATTGGCGTAAAAGCCATGTGTAGTCTCCTTAGGTCGTTAAATTTAAGTGTTTTCGGTTAAGTTTTAGATGACAAAGAAATGGTCGCCGCGTTTGCGGATCAACGTTATGTCAGCGCCTTGTTCGAACACGCCATGATCGTCTAGCGGTTCAACCCGCAAGTAATGAACGTTGCCATGGCGGTCTTTGATTTTGGCCTCAGCGGGCTTGCCACGCATGGCCGTGCCTTGGGTAATCGTGCCGCGATGACCGCCTAAAAACCTTGTACGCATGGCGCTGGTTTCAGTTTTGGGCATAAGTAGTGCAACCCAATTGGCAATGACGCGTGTGACGCCAAGTGCGGGCACAAAGGCAAGCGGACAGGCGATCAAGACGGGCAGGGGCGCGCCAAAGGTCGTCGTGATAACAGATTGAATGATCAGTCCGGCCAACCCGAACATGGTTAAGAACGAAACCAGCCAGATCAAAAACGGAACGTCGCGCGCACCCAGCCAACTTAGCAACCCTGATGGCCCCTCGGGCATTTCGGCGTCGATGCCGGGTGCCTCGATATCGATGTCTGCTGACAAATCAAAATCTGCCTCAACGTCGATATCAATATCCGGTCCTTCGCCGCCAAGGCCAAGCACCGTCGCCCCCAGAAACGAACTGAGGATTTCAAGGATAAACAACCCGGCCACAATGGCCAGTGCGATGGCAAACGGCATTGAATGCGGCTCTAAAAATAAACTGATCATATAATTCCTTTCAACTCCTATATAGGTACTGCTACGAATAATGTTAGGGATATATGTGCAAATATTTAAATTTAATGCGTTTTATGTTGTAAAATTGGCTATCTATACCTAGCTAACGTTGGTGAGGGCGCAAAGGGTTCAACATGCCAGATTTCATGCAGCGAAGGCAATTGGCGCGGGTTCTTGACCGTAGCGCTGAACGCATGGCTGACGTTACGACCCCTGAACGGGGCTGGATTGCGACGATGCGCTATGCGCTTGGCATGTCCGCAGATCAGGTGGCGACACGCAAAGGTGTGAGCAGAAATGCTGTCTATCAGGCCGAACGCAGTGAAAAAGAAGGTTCTGTTTCGCTAAAACAAATGGAACGCTTGGCAGAGGCAATGGGCGGCAAATTTGTTTACGCGATTGTTCCGAAAGAACCGATTGACGTGATGAAGCACAAACAAGCCGTCGCCAAGGCCCACGCATTGGCCGCGCAAAATCCTGATTTTGATTCAATGTCGGCTGATGAACAGCGCGATTGGATCGACGACACCGCAGCGCAGCAACTGCATGATCAGCCTGCCGATTTTTGGACGCTTCAATCTTGATATTGTGGTGATTTTTCGTCGCATACCCGCTTGCCTTTGGGTCGTGCCCCGCTAAATCGTCGGTCATGACCAAAGCACCAGATTTCCGCCCAGAACACATTAGCGAAATAGTCCAAATGGCGCTGTCGGACCACGTGAGTTTTTCTGACATTCAGCGTGAATATGGCATTGGCGAAAAGCAGGTCAAAACGCTTATGCGTGACACTCTGAAAGCTGGCAGTTACAAAGCGTGGCGCAAGCGCGTGCGTGACTTTGGTGATCGCAGAGAAACCTACAAATAGGTTTTGCGCGTGCTTCAAATACCCCCTCACAACTTGGATCAAAGGTGCCTGACATGAAATTACGATTGATCCTAGGGGACCAGTTGAGCCAAGGAATTTCGAGCCTTTCGAACGCAGACAAGCAATCCGATGTGATCTTGATGTGCGAAGTGCGGGCCGAGGCGACCTATGTAAAACACCATAAAAAGAAGATTGCATTTGTGTTTTCTGCGATGCGCCATTTCGCCGATGATCTGTCGTCACAAGGGTTTGACGTGCATTATGTCAAATACGACGATCCGAAAAACACCGGGTCATTGCTGGGTGAAGTTAAGCGTGAATTAGCGGCGAAAACCTTTGACGCAGTTGTCGTTACTGAGCCGTCTGAATACCGATTAATGGCCGAATGTTCGGGGTGGGCAGATGAACTGAATGTCGATGTCAGTGTGGTCGATGATGATCGTTTCTTGTGTGATCATGATGAATTTGCACGCTGGGCAGAGGGTCGAAAACAGCTGCGAATGGAATATTTTTACCGTGAAATGCGGCGCAAATATTCTGTCCTGACTGAGGGGGAAAAACCCGTTGGCGGCAAGTGGAATTTCGACACTGAAAACCGCAAACCGCCTAAGGACGGGCTGGATGTTCCCCAAACATATCACGCGACGCCAGATGCGATAACTAAAGATGTTCTTGCGTTGGTCGAGCAAGAATTCCCGGACCATTTTGGCGACATCATGCCCTTTCATTATGGGGTAACACGGGATCACGCACTTGCCGCGCTTGACCGTTTTGTCGAAGACCGTTTGCAGACTTTTGGTGATTATCAAGACGCGATGGTGCAGGGCGAACCCTGGATGTTTCACAGCCACATCAGCCTGTATATCAATTGCGGTTTATTAAGCCCGCTAGAGTGTATTCGCCGCGCCGAACGGGCCTATTACGATGGTGATGCGCCGCTGAATTCAGTTGAAGGTTTCATTCGTCAAATCCTTGGTTGGCGGGAATATGTGCGCGGAATTTACTGGCTTAAGATGCCCGACTATCAATCGGTCAATCACCTGGATGCGACGCGACCTTTGCCTGCGTTTTACTGGACCGCAGACACGCAAATGAATTGCCTGCGCCAATGTGTAAGCGAGACCAAGGAAAACGCCTACGCGCATCACATCCAACGGCTGATGGTTTTGGGGAACTTTGCGTTGATTGCAGGCATTGATCCAAAAGATGTGAACGAGTGGTTTTTACTGGTTTACGCGGACGCCTACGAGTGGGTCGAATTGCCGAATGTCACGGGCATGGCGTTGTTTGCCGACGGCGGCGTGGTCGCGTCAAAACCCTATGCGTCAAGCGGCGCGTACATCAATAAAATGTCGGATTACTGCAAGTCGTGTCGTTACAAAGTGGCCAAAAAGAATGGCCCGGACGCGTGCCCATTCAACTATCTTTACTGGGATTTTCTGACCAGAAATCGACAGTACTTTGATCGAAATCCACGTATGGGGCTAATCTACAAGAGCTTTTCGCGAATGGGTGATGATAAAAAAGAAGCGATTACAGCAGACAGCCAGCGGTTTTTGAAAGCCATGGATGCTGGTGAAAAAGTATAATATTTCAAATGCTTAGTCGGGGTTCTCAAACGTCAGGGTCTCGATCAGCTTCGGGATTTTGGCTTTTAGTTTAAAAAACCCTTTGGTCGCGTGCGGCCAGCAGGCCTGATCGTAGGGGCGCATAACCTGCACAAGACGAATACCCGCAGCCGCGAGGGTCGGCATGGCCGCGTCGATTTGATCGCGCATCGGGCCGACAGGCAAAAATGCTGTCACAAGCGTCGTCACATTATTGCTCTGCGCGAACTGTACCAAGGCGTCTGCGATATCCGATTTATCGCTGTTTTGGGTGGTGCACTCAAAGTGAATTTTGGCGCGATCTAGTGCGTCGACTAGCGCGTCATCGGCGAACTTTTTCACAAGGTCACTGGTCGACGTGTTCGGCGCAGTCAGTCCCAAAATCGCGGCTGGGTGATGGGGCAATGGCAGCGATTCCGCGTGGCAGTCCTCGGGTGTGATGACCAGCCCATAGGTCGCCAAACCATCCAACGATGTAACGAGCGGCAGTGGGTTAGGGCTGTGTTCAATGGCCTCAAACAATGGTTCCGCGTTTGGCACCAAACCGATCGGTGAAAACCGTCCATCGGTGTATTTTTCAATGTTATCTTTACGGGCAATATAGTTTTTACCTTTGGTATGAAGGCCACCAACCCAGCGCCAAGACAGTGTGTTTGCGGCCGCATCACCGTCCAGCAGATTTTGATAGAAAAAATCTGCGCCCAATTGCCAAGGCAGGCGCAGCGTAAATATCCAAATACTGGCAAACCACATGCGTGCGTGATTGTGCAGATAACCGGTTTCAATCAATTCGCGTGCCCACGCATCCAAGCAATCAATACCGGTTTTTCCGGCAATTGCGGTGTCATAACGCGCGCGCAAATCAGTTGACCCGTCCAGTTGTTCACGCTGCGCTATCACATCGCGACTGTAGGCTGCCCAGACACCGGTGCGCTGTTCAAGCCAGCCTTTGAAATAACTGCGCCAAAACACCTCTTGGATGAATTTTTCGGCGCCTGACAATGAATGCCGCGCCAACGTTGCGTGCAGTACTTCGTCTTCGCGCAACAGCCGGTGTTTGATCCAGGGCGACAGGCAGGAAATGTTATCACGATTGTCGGGGCCAAAGTCGTAATTGCGCGTACTGGCATACGCTCTGCCTGCACGCGGAACAAACGTTTTCAAGCGCGCAAGAGCATGGTTTCGCTGGCCCGCCCATGCGATCCCGCTAGGTTGAACATCATCTAAAAACGTCAGCTGTGTCATGTTCGGTGCCCTGAATTTTTGCTGTTACGGAGTGGTCTTTGCATCAAATGAAAATGCAAGCTGGTCGGAGACCGGCTTTGCTTTCTTACGTGTTCCAGTCAACCGGTCACGATTTTTCCGACTGCCATGTTTGACCAGAATGGCCTTGGCTTGATCGCCGAAATCATTGCCGGTGCGCACGGAATAGATTTTTTGACGGGCTTCTTTTGCGGCCTCTAGATAATTAACAATCGCAAATGGATAGCGTTGGCCTAAAACATCCGCCGCGTTGTCTGCTTTCCACGGTTCGTGAATAAACTGATCACCGATATCGGCCAGTTCAGGGACCCAACGACGCACGAAATTTCCAGTTGGATCCTGATCATAACCTTGTTTGATCGGGTTGTAGATGCGTGCGGTATTGATGCCCGTGGTGCCCGATTGCATCTGAATCTGCGGCCAGTGAATCCCCGGTTCGTAATCCGTGAACTGACGCGCCAAATGTTCACCCGGTTTGCGCCAGTCCAGCCATAAATGGTAACTAGACACCGCCGTGACCATGGCCCGCATTCTGAAATTTAACCATCCCGTGGCAGCAAGTGATCGCATACACGCATCGACAAATGGCAGGCCGGTTTCGCCGCTTTCCCACGCATGAAGCCGCGCGGTATCTGGTTCTGTCGCACGCATTCCTTCGTAGGCAGGGTGCATATTGCGGAATTCTAGCCGCGGGTCGTCCTCAAGTTTTTGGATGAAATGACAATGCCAATGCAGGCGGCCTGAAAACGATGTCAGCGCGCCGGGCCACTTTCCTGTTGTGGATGTAGGGGCCTGTTTTAGCTGCAACTGTTTGTCCCAAGTTGCCTGCGCCGCCTCGCGCATTGAAATCGCCCCCCATGCCAAATAGGGCGAAAGGCGCGAACAGGCAGTCGCCCCATTGATCGGGTTCGACATTTCAGTGCGGTAAAATTCGCCGCGTTCGTTCAAAAATGAATGTAGTGTTTTTTGCGCGATTGTGCGTCCGCCAATCTGACGTTCAGGGCAGGTATCTGCGCGCAAATTCAAATCGTTTGCAGTCGGGATATCGCCAAGCGGAATGCCGGTGATCGATGTCGCCTTGGGGCGGGCAACCACGGGTTCGGACATTGTTGCATCCCATGACTTTGCCCATCCATTTCGGCTGGTTAATCTGCGTTGCGTGCCGTGCTGCTGAATTTGATGCCACTGAATGCCGTGTTCTGCGCACCACGCAGCGACCTGTTTGTCGCGCTTGAATGTCCATGCGTTGCCGGTTTCTTCGTGGGACCAAAGGGCGTCGATACCGATGGATTGATTGATCTGGGTGAACAGCGTTGGCACGTCCCCTTGGCGCACAACCAAGGGCAATCCGATGGAAAAAAGCTGATGACGTAAGTCTTGCAAACATTCTGCGACGAACTGCCATTGCCGCGCGGACGCATCCGGTTGCTGCCAAAATTCCGGCTCAACAACGAACAGCGGCAGAACAGGCCCGCGTTCAGCAGCGCGCGACAGGGCACAGTGGTCGTCAACACGTAAATCGCGCTTGAACCAAACCAACTGAACTGGCGTTTTTGTGGGGCGTGTCGTGTGTTCCATCGTGTGGAAACTAGTCTGCGAAACCATGGTTTCAAACGTTATGATCGTTTGATTTCAGGACGCAGGTGGCCGGTCAAACAGACAGCCGCACGGGCGCTGTTTGACCGATCTTGATCATCCTCAGGAAAAGAGGATGCCGCCGTTGATGTCGATGCTTGCGCCCGTCATGAACGAGGACTGATCAGAGGCAAGGAATGCGACCAAATCTGCAACTTCGTCCGATGCGCCCTCCCGTTTTAGAGGGGTCGCGTTGGCCACGTTTTTACGGACTTCATCCTTGGTGAATGTGTTGTGGAAATCGGTGTCGATCATGCCGGGGCAGACCGCATTGACGCGAATTTTTGGTCCAAATTCTTTCGCCATGCCACGAGTCATTGTCATCACAGCGCCTTTGGATGCGGCGTATGCAACGGCACCGGGGCCACCGCCATCGCGTCCGGCTTGGGATGCGAATGAGATCAGGCTGCTGCCCGCTGGCATGTGTGGTGTGACGGCTTTGGCCAAATGATACAGCGATGTCACATTCAGGTTCATCACTGCGTTCCAGTGGTCGATATCCATGTCGGCGATGGTTTTGCGTGCGACCAATCCGCCGGTCACATGGACCAAAACGCCAATGTCATTCCCGAATTGTGCCGTGGTTTCGGCCACCAGTTTTTCGACATCTGCCGCGTTGGTCATGTCGCCCTGCAAGGCAAATGCTTTGCCGCCAGCCGCGATAATTTCTGCAACAGCGGAATCTGCGCCGGTGCTGCTGGAGTGATAATTGATTGCGACGCTTGCGCCTTCGCGTGCCAAACGCAGCGCACAGGCGCGTCCGATATCGCGTCCGCCGCCGGTAATAATTGCCGTTTTTCCGTTCAAAGTCATGGCTTGCCCCCAAGTGCATAGCATCGAGGCGTTCAGTGCCCCTGTTACAGGGTCAAACTGGTATGGTAGTATTCAGAATCTGTCAATCCGCTAGTTGGGCGGATCTTAGTCCTCGAAAAAATCAGGGTAGTTTTTGCTGGCCTTGGCCAATGTGCCATCAAGGTGCTTGAGGTGAAGTCGGGTCATTTCAACGGCCAAGTCCTCGTCGCCTTTGGTGATGGCATCGAAAATTGCTGTGTGTCCTTCGAGGACTTCGGCCATGCCAGACACGTCCGCCAGTTCGAGGGTGCAAACCCGATCCGTGTGGGTTTTGTTTTCTGCAATGGTTTGAAAAGCAGGCAAACAATCCGCAGCGGCACAGATCAGATTGTGAAATTGATAATCCAGATCATGCAGCAATCCCGCGTCTGTGGTGTCGATCGCAATCTTTTGTTGGTCCAGATTTTGGCGGATAGGGGCCAGCGTTTCCGGCGTCGCAACTTTGCACGCCATTCTGACAACTTCGACTTCGACAGCGGCCCGAATGAACCGTGTGTTGCGGATTTCCTGATGCGAAATTTTGCGCACCCGGGTCGCCTTTTGTGGTCTGATTTGCAGCAGGCTTAACTCACCCAATCGCATGAATGCCTCACGGACCGGTTGGCGCGACACATCGCAGGCTTTGGCAATTTCGACCTCGGACAGCTTGCTGCCGGGCGTCAAACGCAACGAAATAATATCGGACTTCAGTTGACGAAACACTTCTTCTGCCGTGGTCAGGCGTTTGGCGTCTTTAGAGGAATGAAGAGCGATCATGTTATAATCCGATACCTAATTTGTCCGTTATCTTACTGTTCTGCGCGTTTTTCCAGCCTGCCGTTTACGACCAATGAGCGTTTTCTTCAACTTCTTCGCCGCCGATACTTTGTGACGAAACCGATAAGACACACCCGTGCAGTGGGGCATAGGGTGGCTATGCGGTTTGCGAGCTTGAAAACAATATCTCACAAATCAATGTACCATACTAGTCTGCATTTTGCTTGACGTGCGAGCAAATGCAGGATTATCTCGGGCCAGATTTGCGAAGAATCTGACCGTCCAAACACGATCTTGGGCGAAAAAATGAATTCTGGGAGGAATACTATGACGCTTTTTGACACCGCAAAAAGAAAGACAATCGGCTGCACGTTAAGCCTGACATTGGCCGCAGCCCTAGGCACCGTCGCGATGGCACCCGCCTACGCCAAAGACGTCACACTGCGCGGCGCCAGCATGTTTGACAACAACCACGCATTCACCAAAACCATGGTTAAATTCTCGGAATTGGTCGACGAATACTACGATGGCAACGTCACGTTTGATCTGCGCTTGAACGGCGAATTGGGCGTCGAAAAAGACTACGTGAACTTCCTACAGCAAGGCGTCGCGATCGATTATACGATCATGGCACCGTCCAACATGGCCAAATTTGCGCCGTCTATTCCGCTGATGGACATGCCATTTTTGTTCCGCGATCTGGACCACTGGAACACGGTTCTGTCCAGCGACGCATTTGCCCCGCTCGAAGCCGAGCTTGAGAAAAACGCCGACATCATGATCCTTGGCTACACAGGCGGCGGCGTTCGCAACTTGGTATCCAGCGCGCCAATTGGCAATTTGGACGAACTTGCAGGCCACAAAATGCGGGTCATGGGTGCCCCGATCCAAGCGCAGATTTTTGCAGCTTTGACCGCCGCGCCATCTGCGATTGCCTATAACGAAGTGTACAACGCGATTCAGTCCGGCGTGATCGCAGGTTTTGAAAACGAAGCGGCGAGCATCCAGAACCTCAAGTTCTACGAGGTCGCGCCTTTTGTCACTTTGACCAAGCACACGATCACCGTGCGCCCCATCGTGATGAGCGGAAAAACCTTCCGCAAACTGCCTGCCGATTTGCAAGCTGCTATCCAAAAAGCCGGAAACGAAGCCGGTGCATTTGGTCGTGAACTTGAATCGCGCGAAGACGGCGTAAAGCTTCAGGAAATGGTTGATGCGGGCCAGTTGACGGTTCAGGAATTTGCAGGCCGCGACACGCTGCTTGAAATGGTTATTCCTGTGCAAGACGCCTTTGCAGCAGACATCGAAGCCACAGCGCTTCTCAATGCTGTACGCGGCATGTAATCTACTCCAAGGGCATCTGATTTCGGGTGCCCTTGGGTTGGTTTGCGTGTTTCTTAGGGGTGGGAAAAACTATGCTGGGACAGTTACTTGAGACCTTTTGCCAAGGGCTGCGCATTCTGCTCGGATGCTTGATGGCTTTGTTGGCAATTCCCGTCGGGATGCAGGTCATTTCACGCTACACCGGCATCATCCCCACCTATTTATGGACCGAAGAACTCGCGACATTTATCTTTGTTTGGGTTGTCATGATCGGCGCAATGGTCGCCGTTTGGGAGGGCACGCATTTCGATGTGGTCATCACGCCTGACGCCCGCCGCCCCATCCTGATTTTGTTACAAAAAGGCGTGGTTTACGTCTTTGTGCTCAGCTTTGCTTTGCTGTTCGCGTGGTACGGAATTGAATATGCGAAAATCGGTTCGATCCAAAGTTCGGTGATGATGCGCGCCAACTTTTTATGGACCTACGTGACAGTTCCGATCGCGGGTTTTGTGTGGACCGTGTTCTGTAGTTACCGATTATACGAGGCGTTTGCCGAATACCAAAAAACCAAAAGGGCGACACCATGATCATCACAACCGGTGTGGCCTGTGCCATTCTAGTCGGCGGATTTTTAGCGCTGATTTTAATCCGTGTGCCTGTCGCGTTTGCGCTGGGTATTGCAATCATTCCGATTGTTGTGCTGGACATCAGGCTAACGCCGTTCATCATTCTGGACCGCATGTTCCAATCGTATAATTCGTTTATCCTGCTTGCCGTGCCGTTCTTTTTACTGGCCGCGAATTTGATGAATTCAGGCAAAATCACCGACAAACTGATTGCGCTTGCACGGGTCATGACCGGTTGGATGCCGGGCGGATTAGGGCACGTAAACGTCGCGGTTTCGATGTTGTTTGCAGGCATTTCAGGGTCGTCCACAGCGGACGCCGCAGGGTGCGGTAAAATCCTGATCCCCGCGATGGTCAAAGAAGGGTACGACACCCGTTTTGCTGTCGCATTGACCGCATGTTCGTCGGTGATGGGCGTGATTATTCCGCCCAGCATTCTGATGGTGGTGTGGGGCGGTGTGATGCAAGTATCAGTCGGCGCGCTGTTTTTAGCAGGCGCTATCCCTGGGTTTTTGATCGGTTTTGCGCTAATGGCCACGGTCTACGTTTATGCCAAAATCTATGACTACCCGATCGTCGCCCGCCCCACATTTGGTGATTTCTGGACCGCGTTTAAGGGCGCATTTCTTGCGATCCTAACCCCGATCCTTGTGATTGGCGGCATCGTTGGCGGGCTTGTCACCCCAACAGAAAGCGCAATAATCGCCGCCGGTTACGCACTGATCCTAGGTGTTTTTGTGTACCGCACGGTTTCGGTTCGCGACCTTGGGCACATCCTTTATGACACCGGGCGCTTTGCCTCGATTTCTTTGTTTGCGATTGGCACTGCCTCTGCGTTTGGATGGATGTTGTCGTTTTACAATGCGCCACGTTTGATTGTTGAATTCATGACAACCATGCAATTCGGCGGCTTTGGCACGGCCATTATGATCGCCTGTTTATTCCTGTTTTTCGGCCTGTTTATCGATGCGATTCCGACAATTATTATTTTGGGATCTGTCCTGCTGCCCGTCGCCACAGCGGCCCAAATCGACCCTGTCGTGTTTGCGATTATCGGCATTGTGTCGCTGGCATTTGGGTTGGTCACGCCGCCGTATGGCCTGTGTTTATTGATCTCGGCATCCATCGGTAAGGTTAATGTGGTCAAGGTTTTGCCGGATGTTCTAATCATCCTCGCACCAATGCTGTTGATCCTGCTGTTGATCATTTTGTTCCCAGGCATTGCGCTGTGGCTGCCGACAACATTGATGCCTGACACGTTTCGTTAGGCACGCTGTCGCTGTTGCAAAGAAAGCTGGCAAAATCTTGAAATCTGGTTAGGCTACCCGCTTAGGTGGTAAGCCCACTCATTTTTTTTGCCGCTATTTATATTCGATATTTTTTGCACATCTTTTTGGAGAAACCATGTTCCATATTCAGGCAGCTTTTCGACGCCACCCGAACAAACACCTTTTTGCACCTTCAACCCCACCGACAGAACAGAAATCAAGATCGCTTTGCGCTATGGCCGTTGTTGCAGGGCTTTGCGCACCGCACATTGCGTCTGCGCAAACGTTCACACCAAGCCCGGATTTCCCACACGATGTGACCACGACAACGACAGCATTTCCCGACGTTTCGTTCACCAATCTCGCGCTGTTTGCGTGGCAGGAATTTGTCGCGCTTAACTATCCGGCTGACCCCGCGCATCGCGGCAAGCCTATGGCCAGTTCTAGCTATACAGACCTGACGGGCCCACGCGTTTGGGAAACCTATTGGCACCGCGTCGAAGTATTTCCCTATGATGAAATGCCTGTGCAAAGCAATGGAAAGGCCGTGATCACAGGGTCGCCGACGTACAAATATTCGCCAAACGCCTTTACCCTTGATGCTGCGCATTTCGACACCAATTCGACGGGTGCAATGAACAACCAGCTTTGGAATAACCTGGATGAGGACAGCGAATTGAACGTCGATCAGATGTTCGGTCAAGCAAAGGCAATCACCGACTTTACCAACGCCAATCGCATCGTTTATGAGGCAAAAATGAACGAGGATGCGTTCAACTACATTCTTGGAAACAGTCTGGAAACCGCGGCAACACGTGGTCCAATTCTGGCCGCCGGTGTTGCAGCGTTGTCGAGTTTTGGTGGCACGTGCGCCACGGCACCAACTGGGCAAGTTTCCCTGACATGCGGCAGTATCGGTGGCAGCGAAGGTCACGTTGAAATCAAAGCGGCATGGCGTGCGTTATCCACGGCAGAATTGGCCAGCGGCGACTATTACGCGAAAGAGGTCATTCATTATCAAGGTGTTGCGGACGGAACTGGCAAGATCGACAACAAGTGGCGCGTCGATACATATGGCCTGATCGGGCTGCACATTATCCATAAAACGGTGAATTTCCCGTCCTTTACCTACGCCAGTTTTGAACACGTCGATAACATCACCTCAGGCATCGGTTACATCGACGAGATTACGCAGACCGGGCGTGGCACAGGTGACACGTTTGGTGCATCTGTTCTGGTCACGGCGCGCGATAATCCAATCCCAGCCCCAGTTGTTGCGGTGAACGCGATTGCGCAAGCGGCAGTCGCAGGCAGTGTCTGGGCCAACTATCAGTTGGTCGGAATTCAGGCCTATCCCACGGACGTCAGTGTCGCCAGATCAGACGCTGTCGGGACGGCCAGCAACGCGAACGACAACTCTAGCTTTTTCTTGTCCAACATCGTGATTGAAACCAACGCTGAACTGCAAAATTTTACTGGAAAACTGGCCGCTGGAACACAGGCTGACATGAACAACTGGACGGGTGGTCACAACATCAACATGGGTGGCTGCATGGGGTGCCACGGTGTTGCGCAAAGCAAAGGCGCCGACTTTAGCTTTTTGATCGCCAACGCACCGTTCACCGCGCCAGAAGTGGTCGGCGGCACAGGCAATATCACGCCATTCGCGGTAAACACCTACGCCGACGTTCAAAAGATGTTCACCGAATACGTGGCGGACAATCCGGTCAACATCAACGGATCGCCGCACTTGGCATTCTGGGACATGGACTACACGTTCTTCACGACGATGGATGCACCAAACACCGGCATCAAAATTGTGGATTGCAAGCTTGGTTCTAAGCAGTCGAATTTGATCGCAATTCTGCGCGGCGAAACGCCACCGCACGCCAGCTATAATCCCGGGCAGATGCCACAGGGCGGACCATATTTCCCGGCCGAACAGATCGACAATCTAGCAGCCTGGATCGATGCGGGTTGTACCGAAAATTAAGGTCACATTGACCTGACATAGACGAGGCAAACAAAGTCGGGCGTGATCAGTTGGTTGCGCCCGATTTGCGTTTTGACGGTTCGAAAAAACGTCACCCGAACGCACTAATGTATTCGCTGACGTGGATGCCAAATCGTCGCTGAAACGCACGTCGCATACGTTGTAAATCGCCAAATCCACTGTTGATAGCGACCTGTTTTAGCGGGACATTTTCGACCAAAAGGCCGCGTGCATGATCAACCCGCACGCGTTCTACAAATTGCGCAGGTGACATAAACATGTCCCGTTTAAAGTGGCGCGATAGGGTGCGCGGATTAAGCCCCGCAACGTCGCCCAATGCCTCTAGCGACCAGTCCAAATGTGGCTGTGCGACCACCTGTTCGATCAGTTTCGCCAGTGTGTCGCCTTGGGTGAATTGACCGGCGAGGTGGATCGCATATTGGCTTTGCCCACCGGTGCGCCGCAATTGCACAACCAGTTCACGCGCCACTGCCAATGCCGTCGCAGGCCCGCAATCTTTTCGAATGATTGACAGGGCCAAATCAATGCCTGTCGTCACGCCCGCCGATGTTAAAATCCGGCCCGAAGACGTGCTGATTTGGTCAAGGTCCCAGTGGACGTTTTTGAACTTTCGAGTGTCCGCCAAACGTGACCAATGCGTTGTCGCCGCGTGCCCATCCAAGACACCGGCGGCCGCCAAAATCAATGCGCCAGAGCAGGTGGAAATTAACCGTCCATCACCGGTTCGTACGGCCCAATGTTGGACGACCGCGCGTACGGATTTGTCCTGTACGACCGCATCAACGCCAGCGCCGCCCGGCACCAAAAGATCATCGCTTTTTGATGTGACGCACAGCATGTCATCCGCGATCAATCGCAATCCGCAGCTTGCGCGCACTGGTTGTCCGTCGGGCGAAACATATCGCATGCTGTACCGGCTGCGCGTGTTCATTTGCGCGGCTTCGAATGCTTGCACCGGGCCCGACACATCCAACAGGTTCACCCCGTCAAAGATCAAAACGTCGATTGTGCGATGAAATCCTGAATTGTCCATTTTTGAAGCCATATTGTCATTTAAGACACCCTTGATCCTCGTTACAACGCATTGTGTCAACCTCATCAAATGGAACGTCGCGATGTCAGCCAATGCTTTTGCCCGAAATGGAAACTTCTTGGGTTTGCTTGCCGCCAATACCGTCCTTGGCGCGGCGATGCCGATGCTTATTATTTTGGGCGGGCTGGCGGGTTTGATGCTGGCACCGTCCACAGCACTTGCAACTTTACCCGCATCGATTCAAACCCTTGCGGGTTTGGTGGCCGCTGCGCCACTGTCACTTTTTATGGGCAGGTTCGGGCGTAAAACCGGCTTTATGCTGGGGGCGGGGCTGGCGATTATTGGCGCACTTCTGGGTGTTTGGGCGTTGTTTACTGATAATTTTATCCTGCTGTGCGTCGCGCATTTGGCCCTTGGAACGGCCCTGACCTGCTATCAATATTTCCGCTTTGCCGCGGCAGAGGTCGTCAGCATCGAATGGCAACCTGTCGCGATTTCACTGATGTTAACCTCCGGTTTGGTGGCAGCATTTGTGGGCCCGCAAGTGTTCATCATGGCCAAGGACGCGTTCGCGCCGGTGCCGTTGGCCGGGGCCTATGCGGCCATCGCGGTCATCTCTTGTCTTGGGGTGATTCCGCTGGCCATCGTGCGCATTCCGACCCTCGCATTTGTGCCGCGCGCCGCGTCCGGCAAACGATTTGCTGCGTTCGCCGTTTTGCGCCATGGCCCCGTACGCACCGCCGTCGCAATTGGCGCGGTTTCCCAAGGCGTGATGGTGTTTATGATGGTGCCGACCCCTTTGGCGATGATCGGCTGCGGATTTACCGAGGCCGTCGCAGGTGACGTCATTCGCTGGCACGTGGTCGCCATGTTTGCGCCCAGCCTGTTCACCGGTTTTCTGATCAAACGGTTCGGTACAAAACGCATCGTGCTGACAGGTTTGGGCCTACTTATCGTGGCAGCTGCAATTGCGGCCAGCGGGCTGTCGGCGACACATTTTTACGGCGCGCTGATCCTGCTTGGTGTTGGCTGGAACTTTGGATTTATTGGCGCGACCAGCATGCTGGCCAGTGCCGTTTCCCCCGAGGAAAAGTCGGTTGTACAAGGCGTCAACGATACCGTCATTGCACTGGCATCGACAATTTGTGCATTTGGGGCCGGGGCGATTATCGCGGGCTTTGGGTGGGCCGTGCTGGCGATCGTCGCGCTGGTTATTGTTGCGCTGGCGGCGGGCGCGTTGATCTTTGATAAACAGCAGGTCGCGTGATGAGCGGATCGCGCGTTTTGTGGGTTTAGTGAAAATACGCATTCTACGCTCTTGACCTTCCAGTTGCTGGAACCCCTATGTGGGCAATATCAAGAACGAAGGACCGGATCATGACAGTCGATAATTCAATGACATTTGATGTGCAGAATATGAACTGCGCATCTTGTGTTGGCCGCGTCGAAAAGGCGTTGTTGGCTGTGACAGGCGTACAAAGCGCGCATGTAAATCTGGCTGCTGAAACCGCGCGGGTTACCGGGAACAGTGCGTTGGATGCAAGCGTGATTGCCGCCGCCTTGGACGTCGCAGGTTATCCTGTTGAACCCAAAACTTACCGGTTCGCTGTTGAAAATATGTCCTGTGCGTCTTGTGTTGGGCGGGTCGAACGCGCGCTTGCAGCCGCATCCGGTGTCACCTCAGTCACTGTGAATTTGGCAACAGAAGAAGCCCGCGTTCAGGCCGCAGGGACATCCGCTGCCACAATCGCGCAGGTCGCCACAGATGCAGGGTACCGCGCCACATTGATCGTTGATCAAACCAGTTCCGACACCACAGACGCGCGCAAGGCACAGGATGCCGCGCATTTAAAACACATGACGCTGTTGGCCGCCGTGCTGACGCTGCCGGTTTTCATTCTGGAAATGGGCAGTCACGCGATCCCTGCCGTCCATCATTGGGTGATGAATTCGATCGGAATGGGCACCAGTTGGACGCTGCAATTTGTGCTGACCACAATCGTTATGGCGTGGCCCGGTCGTCAGTTTTACCTCAAGGGGTTTCCGGCGTTGATCAAAGGCGCGCCTGACATGAATTCGCTGGTCGCGTTGGGATCCATGGCGGCGTGGGTGTTTTCGACAATCGCATTGTTCGCGCCGTCATTGCTGCCGGAAGGGACGCGTGTTGTCTATTTCGAGGCCGCCGCGGTGATCGTCACACTGATCCTGTTGGGTCGGTTTCTAGAGGCCCGCGCCAAGGGGCGCACGGGGCAAGCGATCCGCAAGCTTGTGGGATTACGCCCCAAATTTGCGTTGGTGGACCGTGGGGGGCAATTCGTCGAAACCCCCGTCGACGACATCGTGCCGGATGATCTGATCCAAGTGCGCCCGGGCGAAAAAATCGCAGTCGATGGCATCGTCGTGCAGGGCGCGTCCTACGTTGATGAAAGCATGATCACGGGTGAACCTGTGCCTGTCGAAAAAATCGCGCAAACGGATGTTGTGGGCGGGACGATCAATGGCACCGGCGCGCTGACATTCCGCGCCACAAAGGTCGGTGACGACACAATGTTGGCTCAGATCATTCGCATGGTCGAAGACGCGCAAGGCGCAAAATTGCCGATCCAGGACCTCGTCAATCGTATCACATTATGGTTCGTGCCTGCGGTTATGGCCGTGGCGTTGGTGACGGTTTTGGCGTGGTTTATGTTTGGCCCTGATCCCGCGCTTAGCTTTGCGTTGGTTGCGGGGGTCGCGGTTTTGATCATTGCGTGCCCATGCGCGATGGGCTTGGCGACACCGACATCTATCATGGTTGGGACGGGGCGGGCGGCTGAACTTGGCGTGTTGTTTCGCCAAGGCGATGCACTGCAAACACTAAGCGATGTGCAAGTCATCGCGTTGGATAAAACCGGCACTCTGACCGAAGGGCGGCCAGAATTGACCGATCTGAAAATCAGTGACGGTTTTGATGAAGACGACGTTTTGCGCCTTGTGGCCTCAGTCGAGGCGAAATCAGAGCACCCGATTGCCGCCGCGATTGTGGGGCGTGCAACTAAGATGGGGCTAACTTTGGCCGACGTCGATGTGTTCACATCAATCACCGGATACGGGGTTAGCGCCACGGTTGCAGGGCGTCAGATTTTGGTGGGTGCAGACCGTTTGATGACCCGCAAGGGGATCGCGATTGAAACAGTGCAAAACCATGCAGCGCAACTAGGGCAGGCGGGCAAAACACCGATGTACGCCGCAATTGACGGGCAGCTTGCCGCTGTGATCGCGGTGTCGGACCCGATCAAATCCACGACGGCCGACGCGATCAGCGCCTTCCATAAATTGGGGCTAACCGTCGCCATGATCACGGGCGACAATCGCGACACAGCCAACGCTGTCGCCGCGCAATTGGGGATCGATACCGTCGTGGCCGAGGTGCTGCCGGACGGCAAGGTGGCAGCGCTGGAAACCCTAAAACGCAACGGTCAAAAGCTGGTGTTTGTCGGCGACGGCATTAACGACGCGCCCGCCTTGGCCAGCGCGGACGTTGGCATCGCGATTGGCACGGGCACCGACGTCGCAATCGAGGCCGCGGATGTTGTGTTGATGTCCGGCGATTTGACGGGCGTCGTGAACGCCTTGCACGTCAGCCAGCGCACCATGCGCAATATTCGCCAAAATCTGTTCTGGGCGTTTGGCTACAATGCGCTGCTTATTCCGGTCGCAGCGGGTGTGTTTTATCCGCTGTTCGGGCTGTTGTTGTCCCCTGCGTTGGCGGCTGGCGCGATGGCTCTGTCCAGCGTGTTTGTATTGACCAATGCGCTGCGGCTGCGATGGATCAATCCCACCCTTAACGACGACACAGCGGGGGCCAGATTATGAACATCGGTGACGTTTCAAAAAAGGCCGGTTTGCCGCCAAAAACCATTCGCTATTACGAAGACATCGGGCTGATTACCCCGCTGCGTGACCCCAATGGCTATCGCAGCTTTCGCGACAGTGACATGCACAAACTGGCGTTCCTTGGACGGGCCCGCACGCTTGGTTTCACGATCGAAGACTGCCGCACGCTTTTGGCGCTTTGGGATGACCAGGACCGCGCCAGCGCTGACGTGCGTGACATTGCAAAACAGCATTTGGCCCAGATCGAGCGCAAGATTTCGGACCTTCAGGATATCCGCGATACGCTGTCCCATTTGGTGCGCGAATGTGCCGGTGACGGGCGCCCTGATTGCCCTATTCTAAAGTCGCTGGAAACATTCCCCGAATAAATTTCACGTCAGCACATTAAAATGACGTCGCGATCAACTCCCCAGTTGGGATCAGGCGTGCCACAGATAAAGCGTTCGCGCTTACTGCGATTCCTCTTTTGGCCGAAGGACACTGAAATGGCTCTCCAGATTGATATTTCCCGCTACACAAACTTAGATGTGCAGGCGCATGACGACGGCGTTTGGGTTGTGACCCTGAACCGTCCAAAGAAACGTAACGCGCTGGATATTCACACGATCGATGAGCTGGTTGATTTCTTTTCACTGGCCCCGCGTGCTGGCGTTAGGGCCGTGGTTCTGGCGGGCGCAGGGGATCATTTTTGCGCTGGTTTGGATCTGATCGAACACCACGACCAAGATCGCAGCCCTGCGGATTTCATGCATGTTTGCCTGCGCTGGCACGAGGCGTTTAACAAAATGGAATACGGCGGCGTGCCGGTGATTGCGGCCTTGCAGGGTGCGGTTGTCGGGGGCGGTTTGGAACTGGCCAGTTCTGCCCATATTCGCGTCATGGATCAAACCGCGTATTTCGCATTGCCCGAAGGCCAGCGCGGCCTGTTCACCGGTGGCGGCGCGACGATCCGCGTCACTGATTTGGTGGGGAAATCGCGGATGATCGACATGATGCTGACGGGCCGTGTGTATCAGGGGCAAGAGGCCGTTGACCTTGGCCTTGCGCAGTACATCGTTGAGGGGTCCAGCCTGGATGCGGCGATGGATTTGGCGCGCAAGACTGCACAAAATCTACCGCTGTCCAATTTTGCCATCTGTTCGGCTGTTAGCCACATTCAAAACATGTCGGCGATGGATGGTGCCTACGCCGAAGCCGTGGTTGCAGGCGTTGTGAACACGCAGCCGGACGCGCGCAGTCGTTTGGCAGCCTTTGCGGACAAAAGCGGGGCGCGGGTGCGACCCAACACCTGAGATCATCGTGATTGCGATGGGAATTGACTGACAGGAAAAAATATTTAACAGTATGAATGATCGCATGGAACGCGTGACCCTGAGTCGCGCGTTAACCATCGCTACTCGACGAATCGAAATGCTTTGTATCTTAGCTATGGTACGAATTTGAAACGGTGGCCAAAGGGGCGCATGATGCAACATTCCAGTTCCAAGCCTGAGCCGTTTGGCCTTGTGCATGGCCGTCGTGGCGTTGATGCGCAGACCATCCGGTTTGAGTTGTTCGTGTCCAAAGGGTTCTGCGAACTCGAAGTTGCGGCTGTCACCCACACGTTATCTTTGGCCAACAAAGTGTTGGGCCAAGACCTGTTCGAATGGCGCTACGTGTCTGAAACGCCCGGTGTGGTGTCTGGTGCAACTGACATGTTGGTGCGGGCCGAACCTGCGATTGCCGATCACGGATTTGCCGATGTGATGGTTGTTGTGGGCGGTCGTCGTCGCACACCAGAACCGTGGGCCCAGCGTGCGCGCGCGATGCAGCGCCGGTCTTTGTTGGTGGTTTTACTGTCGGATGCGGCGACATCGTTTATCGAAAATACCAAGAAACCAGCGGGCAAGGTCACAACCCATTGGCGTGACGTCGTGATGCTAAGCGAAACGGGGTATCACCCCAATATGACGTTTAATCTGGCCGAAAGTTCGGATGGGATTATCACTGCCGCTGGTGGGTCATCGACCCAAGAATTGCTGATCGCGCTGATTTCGCCCCTGTGTGACAGCCCGAAACTGGCAGAGTTGGGCAACCGTTTATTGTTGCAAAATATTCGCAGCACAAGCGCTGAACAGCCCCGCGACATTGCCCACAACGAAGGGCTGTTTGATCAACGCATTACGGCCGCTATCCAGCTGATGGAAAACACGATTTCCGACCCGTTATCGATGACAGATTTGACTGAACAATTAGGCGTTTCGACCCGCCAGCTAGAACGTCAATTCCGCGAAGTGTTCAACGACACACCGGCAAAATTTTACAAACGCCTGCGGTCCAAACGGGCGCGCGCGATGTTGCAAGAAACCTTGTTGCCGATCATCGATGTGGCCGTCGCGACAGGGTTCGGATCCAGCGCGATGTTGGCAAAAGCCGTTAAGGACGAATACGGCATGACCCCGACCAAAATGCGTGAACGCAAGTCCGTGGATTTGATCGACTTCCATTAAGGCTGCCTGCGTGTCGGGAATCTCTTGCGCGAATTGCGAAAATGGATATTCTCTTGGTTAAATAAATATTCCGCTTAGGCAACAATCGCCTTTTCGGCCTTTAGCCAAGGACACAACATGCTCGACGATCCGTATCCATCGGTTCAACCCGGCCCGCCACGCCCCAGTCAGGTGTACAAACCCGTGCAGTTTTCGATGCCGCCCGGGGCAGAACGCTATGTGGTCGAAGGCAACGGCGCGGTGCTGATCCCGGTTGAGGCGGGCGACCAAATCACCATCATCAACAGCGAAGGCGGGCAACCCTGCGAGATCGTCGCGACCGGTGCAAAAGGCGTGATCGATGCGGGCGTGATTGGCACAAAGGCAAATGGCGCGGCAGACGGTTTGCGCGCATTGCTAACCAGTTCGGATCAGTCCTTGCGCGGGATGCGCATGGGGCTTGAGGCGCGCGCGATCAATTTGGGCGGCGCACAGGCGGTGCATTTGTTCGACGCATCAACCGCAGCCAAAGCCGAGGAAACCTTTCGTGTGCAGCGCGATGGTGCCGTGATTATCGCAGCCCCCGGTGGGCCGATGGACGCGGAATTGCAAAACACGACAACGCCGCTGACCGTGATGGTCCAGCGCGCAATCATCAAAAGCCACGTTAAATTCGAACTGGCGGATCCCTTGGCGGACCCCTTGGCCGACATCCGCGTGCACACGCAAACCGCAGAGTCATTCTTTGTCAAAGCCGGTGATTACATCCAGATTACCGATGTAGACGGGCGCCAATGTTCGGATTTTGAATGCTTTAGCGCGCGCAAATTGGACAAAGGCATCGAACACGCGCTGGACGTGACCACGACACGCACGCTGATGGGGCATGCCTATCCGATGCCGGGGTTGCACGCCAAATATTACGATCAAGAAATGCTGCCATTGGTCGAAGTTGTCCAAGACACGTGCGGGCGCCACGACGCCTTTGCGCTGGCCTGTTCGGCAAAATATTACGACGATATCGGGTATCCCGGACACGTGAATTGTTCAGAGAACTTTAACAAGGCGCTGTCTGATTTTAACGTCACGGCCCGGCCCGGTTGGATGGCGATCAATTTTTTCTTTAACACGTTTCTGGACGATCACGGTGTGATGTATTCGGACGAACCATGGTCGCGTCCCGGTGACTTTGTGCTGTTGCGCGCGTTGACAGATATTGTTTGCGTCAGCTCGGCTTGTCCTGATGATACATCGCCTGCAAACGGCTGGAATCCCACAGATATTCACGTGCGTACGTACAGCGGCAATGAAACATTCCAACGGTCGGTCGCGTACCGCCCCACACCAGATGCGGATCCAATCATGACCAAACAAACCGGTTTCCACGAAAAATTCGCTCAGCACACGCGCAATTTTATTGAATACAACGGCTACTGGCTGGCCAATTGTTTTGCCGAAGCAGGCCCGATCGAAGAATACCATGCCTGCCGCGAAAAAGTGGTCATGTTAGACCTGTCCCCTTTGCGTAAATTCGAAATCATGGGCCCCGACGCCGAGGCGTTATGCCAGTATATTTTCACCCGCAACATGAAGACATTGGCCGTCGGCGGCGTTGTCTATACCGCGATGTGTTACGAGCACGGCGGCATGATCGATGACGGCACGGTGTTTCGTTTGGGGCGTGATAATTTCCGCTGGATTGGCGGCAATGATTACGGCGGCGAATGGATGCGCGAGCAGGCTGAAAAACTGGGGCTGAACGTGTTGATCCGGGCATCGACCGACCAGATGCACAACGTCGCGGTCCAAGGGCCAGAAAGCCGCGATTTACTGCGCAAGATCGTCTGGACCGCGCCGCACAATCCTGAATTTGACCAGCTTGGCTGGTTCCGGTTTACGCCTGCGCGTCTGAACAATGAAAGCGGTACACCGTTTGTCGTGTCGCGCACGGGCTACACCGGCGAATTGGGCTATGAGGTCATGTGCCACCCCAAAGATGCCCCTGAAATTTTCGATGCGATCTGGGATGCGGGCCAAGAACACGGGATCAAACCCATGGGGCTTGAGGCCTTGGATATGGTGCGCATTGAATCGGGCCTGATCTTTGCCGGATACGATTTCACGGACCAAACGGACCCGTTTGAAGCAGGCATTGGTTTCACTGTGCCGTTGAAATCCAAGACCGATGATTTCATTGGACGTGACGCGCTGATCCGACGCAAAGAAAACCCGATGCGCAAACTGGTCGGGCTTGATATCGACAGCAACATTGATGTCGGGCACGGCGATTGCATCCACATTGGACGCGCGCAAATTGGTGAAATTACATCGTCTATGCGATCCCCTTTGTTGGGGAAAAACATTGCGTTGGCCCGTTTGGATGTGGCGCATGCTGACATCGGCACACAAGTCGAAATTGGCAAGCTGGATGGCCATCAGATGCGTATTCCAGCTGTCGTCGTGCCGTTTGCGCATTACGACCCAACCAAATCACGGCCTCGTTCGTGATCCAGATGTTGCGCAGGTTTGCAGTGGTGGTTGGGTTGGGTTTGATGGCTACGACCGGCGCGGCGCAATCGGTGAAATTAGGCGCGGAACAGATCACTGAACTGCTCAGCGGCAACACGGCTGTCGGCGCTTGGGAGGGCGTCAAATATCGCCAGTTTTTCGCCAGTGACGGCAGCACGATCTATGCGCAACCACAGGCACGATCGGCCTTGGGACAATGGCGCGTAGACAGCGTGCGCGACGAATACCAAAGCATCTTGCCACGCGATAACGACTGGGAAGGCTGGTACGTGATGGAATATGCAGGCGCGTATTTTTGGGTCAGCAAAGCCACGCCACCAACGCCGTTCAGGGTGCTAGAGGGCGAGCAGTTGTTGGCCGAGTAGGGGGCAGACCGATTACTTGGCCAGATGCGGAGATGCCAGATTTACGCCAGCCTGATAGCTTTGTTCCAACAGGGCTGTTCGCCGCGCCGGTGATCCTTTTGAACCAGAAAGCACCTCGAGTTTGCGTGGCGAAAATCCGAAATAGCCGAACGTTCCCTTGATCCAGGACGTGTCCATCGCGGCGAGATATCCTGCGTCTGCCATTTCATCCGATCGCGCCCCTGCCGGAATGAGCAGAACGCCGGACCTTGCGCGCTGCAGCGACACCTCGGGATCGTGCAGTTGATCGTAGGCCCAGCCCCACGTCCAAACCCGATCGACCCAGCCTTTTGTCATCGACGGCATGCCCCACCAAAATAGCGGGAACACGAAACAAATCGCATCAGCCCGTGCGATCCGCGCCTGTTCGGTCAATACGTCTGCCGGCGCGGTCCCGGTTTCGTCCGCGGCGATGTCTTGCATGGTCCAACGCGGGTCAAAACCTTCGCCGTGCAAATCCGCCAATTCAACCGAATGACCTGCGGCTTTTGCGCCCTCCATAAATTTTTGGGCGACTGCGGCACTGAACGAATTCGGGTCGGGGTGATCAAGGACGGTCAACACATGCATACGCGAACTCCAGTAAGCCAAAGCTGTTTCAAAACCCGTTCTAAATGCTCAAGGTAACTTTAGGTCAAGAGGAGCTTTGCATCATCTCTTGGTCGTTGTTGTGGCCCAAAGCGATCCCCCGCTTTAGGCCATAGTGCGTTTAATTCTTTAGGTATTCCTCAAGACTGTCGTCCAACGCGTCCTTCCAAGGGGTGTGGTGCATCGGGGCCATTGTGCCGGTGATAACCGATTTATAGGCGTTGTCGCGGAAGGTCATGATGTTGGTTTTCTTGTGGCCTTTCCACGCCTTAAACGCTTGGCACGCGCCCTCTAGATCAAAGTCGGGATAGTCGGTTTCGCCAATCAATTCTTTGACGTAATCGCCCTGATACCAGATCGCATCGTAGTCATCTTGACCTGCGGCTTCGCGCGTTTGGCGGTCATCAATGTCGGCCTGCATCGCCGCTGTGTCGGGCACCGAAATCCGGCCCATGATCACATCGCGCGCCCACCAGGCCTGAGCGTCAAACATGTTGAATGTGAACCATTGGTCCTGCATTCCGATGTAAAACACGTCCGGATTTTTAATGTAAGCGACGCCTTTGTACAGGTCATCCGAAGCCAAAACGTTCGGCGTGCGCAATCGGATCGCGTCGTCCATGAACGGGAAATGGTGCTTGTAACCGGTGCATAAAATCACCGCGTCGACGTCTTTGGTGGTGCCGTCTTTGAAATGTGCGGTTTTGCCGACCAGCTTTTGCAGCAGCGGTACTTCTTGCCAATTGTCGGGCCAATCGTAGCCCATGGGGGCAGTGCGGTGGCTGACCGTGATCGATTTTGCGCCGTATTTCCAGCACTGGCTGCCGATGTCTTCGGCGGAATAGGACGTGCCGATGATCAGGATATCTTTGCCGGCAAATTCCATCGCGTCGCGGAAATCATGCGCGTGTAAAACGCGACCTTGATAGGATTCAAACCCGTCAAAATGTGGAACATTTGGTGTGGAAAAGTGACCAGAACAAACGATGACATGATCGAATTCTTCGGAATAATCGCGGTCATTGGGCAGGTCCGTGACGCTGACCGTGAATTTGCCACCGTTCTCGGACACACCGCGCACAGCTGTTTCAAAACGGATCCAGTCGCGCACGCCGGCCTTTTCAACGCGCCCTTGGATGTAGTCAAACAGCACCGCGCGTGGCGGGTAGGACGCGATCTGTTTGCCAAAGTGTTCCTCGAATGAATAATCAGCAAATTCGAGGCCCTCTTTTGGCCCGTTTGACCACAGGTAGCGGTACATTGATCCGTGCACAGGTTCGCCGTATTTATCTAGCCCCGTGCGCCATGAATAGTTCCACAACCCACCCCAGTTTGATTGCTTTTCAAAGCAGACAATTTCAGGAATGTCCGCGCCTTTTGCAGCGGCAGATTGGAAGGCGCGCATTTGTGCAAGGCCGGATGGTCCGGCACCGATGATGGCGACACGTTTGGTCATGGAGGGCTCCTGAAATTGTGACATTAGAAAGAAAATGGGCGGCAGGTTTCCCCACCGCCCTGATTTTTAGATATCAAGCGTGTTGGCCTTTTCCCAATCCGAGAAGTGACCGCAGAAATCGTTCCATTCCTGCATTTTCATCTTGAGATACGCGTTCGAGAATTCGGTTCCCATCGCGGCCTTTAGTTCGGTGTCTTTGTCGTATTCGCGCATGGCGTCCAGCATGTTCAGCGGCAACAACGGCGCGCCTGTAACTGTGTGCCCTTCGGCGTACATGTCGATGTCGTGGCGTGGGCCCGGGTCTGCTTTGGACCGGATACCAGACAGGCCGGCGGCGATGATGATGGCCTGCAACAGGTAGGGGTTCACGGCACCGTCTGGCAGGCGCAATTCGAACCGGCCGGGGCCGGGAACGCGGACCATATGCGTGCGGTTGTTGCCTGTCCATGTGACCGTATTCGGAGCCCATGTGGCCCCTGACATCGTGCGCGGTGCGTTGATACGTTTGTAGCTGTTCACGGTCGGATTGGTAATAGCGGCGAGGGCCGAGGCGTGTTTCATGATACCGCCAAGGAAATGTTTGCCGCGTTCTGACAGGCCCAATTCGCCGGTCTGGCCTGATCCTTCACCTGCAAAAACGTTGACCTTGGATTGGGCCCCCGGTGCATCCCAAACAGAGATGTGCGCGTGACACCCGTTGCCCGTTAGCCCTTCGATTGGTTTGGGCATGAACGTGGCGCGGTAGCCGTGTTTTTCGGCCACGCATTTGGTCATGAATTTGAAAAAACTGTGCTTGTCCGCGGTCTTTAGTGCGTCGTCAAAGTCCCAGTTCATTTCCCACTGGCCGTTCGCGTCCTCGTGGTCGTTCTGGTAGGCACCCCAGCCCAGTTCCAACATGTAATCGCTGATTTCACGGATCACATCAAGACGGCGCATGAACGCTTGTTGATCGTAGCATGGCTTGGCCGCTGTATCGAACGGGTCGCTGATTTGATCGCCCGCAGGTGTCAGCAGGAAAAACTCGGCCTCAATTCCGGTTTTGACGTGCATGCCTTCGTCCGCGGCCTCGGCGATCAATTTGCGCAAAACGTTACGCGGTGCTTGGGCGACGTCTTGGCCTTCCATCACGCAGTTGCCGGGCACCCATGCGATTTCTTTGTTCCACGGCAGGATAATCACGGCCTCTGGGTCAGGTACGGCCAACATGTCGGGGTGCGCCGGTGTCAGGTCTAGCCATGTGGCAAAGCCTGCAAATCCTGCGCCATCTTCTTGCATGTCTGCGATGGCGCGCGCTGGCACCAGTTTGGCCCGCTGTCCGCCGAACAGATCGGTGAACGAAATCATAAAGTATTTTACGCCATTTTCTGCGGCGAATTTTGCGAGATCAGTAGCCATGATCAAATTTCCCTATTGTCGTGGTATTTTTATGAAGTGGGGCGCGTACACCGCAGTGCCGCGCCCCTTATGAGTATTAGTAAGACGTGTTTGGCTTGCCCGGGTACCAGTCGGTGCCACACAGCGGAACGCGCGCCATTGCGGCGGCTTCCATTGTGAGGGCCACCAGATCTTCGGGTTCCAGATTGTGCAGGTGGTTTTTGCCACAGGCGCGCGCGATTGTTTGCGCCTCGAGGGTCATCACCTTGAGGTAATTTTTCAAGCGGCGCCCCCCTTCGATCGGATCAAAACGTTTCATCAATTCCGGGTCTTGAGTGGTGATGCCCGCGGGGTCGCGGCCCTCGTGCCAATCGTCGTATGCGCCAGACGTTGTGCCAAGCGCGTTGTATTCCGCCTCGTATTTCGGGTCGTTGTCACCCAAGGCAATCAAGGCGGCTGTGCCAATCGCAACCGCGTCAGCCCCCAGCGCCATGGCTTTGGCCACGTCAGCACCTGACCGGATACCGCCTGACAGGACCAGCTGTACTTTGCGGTGCATACCAAGATCCTGAAGCGCCTGAACCGCAGGGCGAATGATCGCCAATGTCGGCTGGCCAACGTGTTCGATAAACACGTCTTGGGTCGCCGCCGTGCCGCCTTGCATGCCGTCCAAAACGATCGCGTCAGCGCCGGCTTTGATCGCCAATGTCACATCGTAATAAGGGCGCGCGCCCGCAACCTTGACGTAGATTGGCACTTTCCAACCGGTGATTTCGCGCAGTTCCAGAATCTTGATTTCCAGATCATCAGGGCCGGTCCAGTCTGGGTGACGGCACGCAGAACGCTGATCGATGCCTTTTGGCAAATTGCGCATACCCGCTACACGATCGCTGATTTTTTGACCCAGCAACATGCCGCCACCGCCGGGTTTGGCACCTTGGCCAACCACGATTTCAATCGCGTCCGCTTTGCGCAGATCATCGGGGTTCATGCCGTAACGCGATGGCAAATATTGATAGACCAGCTTGTCGGAATGCCCGCGTTCTTCGGGTGTCATGCCGCCGTCACCTGTGGTGGTGGATGTGCCGGCCATGGATGCGCCGCGCCCCAACGCCTCTTTGGCGGGACCGGACAGGGCACCAAATGACATGCCCGCAATCGTGATCGGAATATCCAGATGGATCGGATTGCTGGCATGTAAGCCACCAATGGTCACGGAGGTGTCGCATTTTTCACGATACCCTTCCAACGGATACCGCGAAATCGACGCGCCCATAAACAAAAGGTCGTCAAACGACGGCACCTTGCGTTTGGCACCACCGCCGCGAATATCATAGATACCCGTGGCTGCCGCGCGGCGGATGTCGCTGTTTACATCAGCGGAAAAGGTCGCAGACTGCCGCGGCGTCGTGTGCGGGATACCTTTGTCGTCATGGCTGTTCATTTTCAGTATCCTTAGTACGCGCCGGCATTGTCGACGTCGAAATTATAAAGCGTGCGGGCAGAGCCGTAGCGCGTGAAGTCTTCGGGTTTGGCGTCAACGCCGGATTCCGCGATGATCTCTTTCAAGAACTCCAGATGCTCGGCGCGCATTTCTTTTTTCTCGCAATCGGCACCCAGTGATTTGACCGATCCGCGCACGAAAAACCGCGCCTCGTAACAGCTGTCACCAAGGGCGTCGCCCGCGTCGCCGCAAACAACCAGATTGCCCGATTGACCCATGAACGCGGACATGTGCCCGATGTTGCCTTGAACGACGATGTTGACGCCTTTCATAGAAATACCGCAGCGCGAAGACGCATTGCCTTTGACCACGATCAGACCGCCGTGTGCCGTGGCACCCAGATATTGGCTGGCGTCGCCTTCGATCACGATCTTGCCGGACATCATGTTTTCGCCGGTGCCGGGGCCTGCTGATCCATGCACGTGAATGGTCGCCTGTTTGTTCATCCCGCCGCAATAATAGCCGGTTGATCCTTTGACGTTCACCTCGATCGGGGCATCAAGACCCACGGCGATGGCATGTGCGCCGCGTGGATTGGTGATCTCCCAAACGGTTTGGTTTGTGGTGTCTGCCTGCGCATGAAGGGCTGCGTTGAGGGCGCGCAAACCTTGCGCTTCTAAATCGAAACTTTGCATCAGGCGGCTTTCTCTTGCGCTGTTGGGGCCGACGTGTGGCTCCAGAAGTAAACGGTTGCGGGCTCTGGTTCCCAGACGCGGGCGGTTTCGATGCCGGGCAGGTTGACCAGTGCGCGGTATTCAGATCCGAAGGCGACGTATTGATCGGTTTCGGCCATCACGGCGGGTTTGCAGGCGATCGGATCGCGGACCACGCCAAAGCCGTCCTTGGTGCCAACCACAAAGGTAAAGAACCCGTCCAGATCGTCCAATGAACTTTCCAAGGCCTCGCCCAATGTCGCGCCTTCTTGCATTTTCCAAGTCAGGTACGCGGCCCCGACTTCGGTGTCGTTTTCGGTTTCGATGTGAACACCCAAACGACGCAAGCTGCGGCGCAGTGAATTGTGGTTGGACAGCGATCCGTTGTGCACAAGGCACTGGTCCATGCCGGTGTTGAACGGGTGCGCGCCCATCGTGGTCACAGCCGATTCTGTTGCCATGCGGGTGTGGCCAATTCCGTGAGTTCCGGACATTTTGCGGATATCAAAGCGTTCTGCCACATTTTTAGGCAGGCCGACTTCTTTGTAAATCTCAAGGGATTCGCCACGGCTCATGGTGCGAACATCCGGGTGGTTTGCCTTCAAAAACGCCTGTGCTTCGGCCATCTGATCGGCCTGAATTTCCAGCACGGCGTGGGTGTCAACGACACTCATTTCGACCTTGCCTTTGATGGCCTTGCGCACCGCATTATCCAGCTTTTCAAAGCTGGTTTCAGGGGTGTCAGACTGGATGGTCAGTTTGGCCTTACCTGCTGTTTCGCCACCATAAATCGCGATACCTGCACTGTCGGGTCCGCGATCGGTCATAGTGATCAACATATCTGTCAACATTTCACCAAGGTGAGGTTCCAGCGATTTATCTTTTAGAAAAAGTCCGACGATCCCGCACATAGCAAACGCCCCTCCTTGAGTTCTGAAATCTGTATTCGACTCAAACGCTAGCACCAAAAATTCCGGCGCTCAACCGTGGGGAAACTTTTTTTCATGTAAGTTAAAAAAGACTAGCCAGAATGGTCCGTCCATGGTTCATTTCCGTCAGTGCCGCGACTTTGCATACGATGGCGCACAATAACAAACAGCCGATGAGGGAAAAACCGTGGAAGAACAAATTGCAGAGCTAACGGCACAAGTCGTAGCGCTTCAGGGAAGTGGCGGCACAACAAACCGCATGTTCGCTGAAACATTCTATTATCTCACCATTCCGTTGATGATCATCATTCACGCAGGCTTTTTGGCCTACGAAATGGGCGCATCACGGATGAAAAACGTGTTGTCCTCGGGCGTCAAAAACATTCTGGCCTTCGCCTTTATGATCCCGACATTCTATTTCTTCGGCTGGTGGGTCTATTGGGGTTTCCCAACAGGTCTGACATTGTCCGAAGGTCCAGCGGGCATTTCAGGTGCCGCATACGCAAGTTCCATCGCATGGGGCTGGGGCGATAGCGCGCAGTACATGGGTCCAAACATCGCAGACAACGCATCCGGCGTCTTCTTTGGCGCATTTGCATTGTTCGCAGCCACAACCGCATCGATCATGTCGGGCGCTGTGATTGAACGCATCCAAACCGTTGGCTTTGTTATTCTGGCCGTTGTGCTGGGATCGTTCGCATGGGTTGTTGCGGCGGCTTGGGGCTGGCACGCAGATGGCTGGCTGGTCACAAAATTCGGTGTTCACGACTTTGGCGCGGCGGGCCTTGTGCACGCGGTTGCGGGTTTCTTTGCACTTGGTGTTTTGATCAACCTTGGGCCACGCATCGGCAAATTCAACGCGGACGGATCTGCCAACCACATCGCAGGTCACAACATGCCAATGACAGTTGTTGGCCTGATGCTGATCATCGTGGGGTTCTGGGGTTTCTTGATGGCCTGCGTCATTGTTCCGGGCGAAGCATGGAGCTGGTTCGGCGATAAATTCGCGACCATCTACGGCACACCGATCACCTTGTCGTCCTTGTCGTTCAACATCCTGATGGCGATTGCCGGTGGCATTATCGGCGCATGGATCATCACCAAAGATCCGTTCTGGATGATGTCTGGCGCACTTGCCGGTATCATTTCAACCGCGTCGGGTCTGGATATCTACTATCCGGCTTTGACATTCATTATCGCGTTCTCTGCGGGTCTGATTTTAGCGCCTGCCGCCAACTGGCTTGAGCGTCGCGGCATTGATGATGCGGTTGGTGCGGTCACGGTACACGGCACAATCGGTCTGTATGGTGTGATCATGCTGGGCGTGTTTGCCTCCGGTTATCCAGCGCTGCAAGGCGAAGGGGTCGCAACGATCAGCCTGTATGGTCAGATCATTGGCGCGGCTGTGTTCTTTGGTCTTGGGTTCGTGCCCGGCTACGTGTGTTCCTACATCCTCAAGATGTTCGGCATGTTGCGTGTTCCAGAAGGCGCGGAAATCGCTGGCATGGATACGGTCAAAGTACCTGCACAAGGGTATCCCGAAGGTATCCCGACATCACCAGCACCTGCCGAATAGGCGGGCTGAACAACTATTTAGAAAAGGGAGAAAACCATGGGTTTTCCATATGATACACCAGACTGGGCCGTCGTAGATGGCGCGATGTTCATGGGCTGGGGCACTGCGATGCCAGGCCTTTATACCGCAATCGCCGCAGTTATCTGTGTGGTGGTTCTGGTGGTCGGACACGGCTCCGAAGCGAAAAAAGCCAAACGCTTCGATAAGTAAGTCGACATCAAGATCAGCAAGGGGGCTGCCCATTCGGGTGGCCCTTTCGCGTAAAAAATTGCCTGACAGGAAAATAATTTGCATGTCATTCTTGCTTTTTGCAGCAGTCTGAGGCTGAATGATGCTTAACAATGACTCGCACCAAGCAGGGTCGGATCACATAGGGAAAAGACACATGGCCATCATCTGGAGACATTCCGCGCTCGCACATCGTCACGCAGCAATCGGCGGTGAACTTGAGGATTGGAACGGCATGGGCACGGCGTGGTTTTACGATCACACACCCGAACGCGCCAAAGCCGATTACGAAGCGATCCGCACCAAAGCAGGTTTGATGGACGTTTCCGGCTTGAAAAAATGCCACGTTGTTGGCGCAGATGCCGCCTATGTCATCGACCGTGTCACCACGCGTAATGTCGAAAAAATCGCACCGGGCCGGTCAACCTATGCGTCGATCCTGAACGCCGACGGCAAATTCATCGACGACTGCATCATCTATCACCTCGCGGTGAACACATGGATGGTTGTGCACGGCACCGGCACAGGCATGGAACAACTGACAGCAGTTGCGGCTGGCAAAAACTGTTCGGTCCTGTTTGACGACGATCTACACGACATGTCGCTGCAAGGTCCGGTATCTGTTGATTTGCTGGCCGAAGAAATCCCGACAATTCGTGATCTGGCCTATTTTGGCATCATGCAAACGCGCCTGTATGGCCGCGATGTGATGATCTCGCGTACAGGGTACACCGGCGAACGTGGCTATGAAATCTTTTGCCGCGCCAAGGATGCAACGCACTTGTGGGACAGCATTTTAGAGGCCGGCAAAGACAAAGGCGTGCGCCCTGTGCAGTTCTCGACCCTCGATTTACTGCGCACCGAAAGCTACCTGTTGTTCTATCCGGGCGACAATTCGGAAACCTATCCGTTTGACGGCGAAACCTGTGGCGATACGCTGTGGGAATTGGGGCTGGAATTCACGGTGTCTCCGGGCAAAATCGGATTTATCGGCGCAGAAAACCACTATGCGGCCAAAGGCAACGAACGCTTTAAAATCTACGGCGTTGTGCTGGATGGCACCACCCCCGCAGACGAAGGCGCGACATTGTTGCAAGACGGGCAAGAGGTCGGGCACGTCACGTTCGGCATGTATTCCGATGTGAACAAACACAACGTCGGGATCGCACGGATGCCGGTTGACGCCGCCACACCGGGCACCGCCCTGACTGTGCGCAACGCGGATGGCACCGAAATCGCGGCCAAAGCGTCGGAAATGCCGTTTTACGATCTGGATAAATCGATCCGTACCGCCAAAGGTTGATCTCACTAAGGGGCGCGGCCTGCGGGTATGCGCCCCTTTTGCTTACCGAGGACCATATGTCAAAATTCCAATTCCCACCCGCGATCAAAAGCCGCCCCGTGTACGGCACCCTCGAGGCGCGGCCGGGCAAAGCCCATCTAATGATCGCAGATGCATCCGGAGCCGAGGCAATCCTGGATATTGCCACGCCCGATTTGATGGCAAAAGCCCACATTATCTACATTCCAAACGGTGATGATTTTGGCGATAAACTGCGCGCTTTGAAACCCTCACAGTTTTACGAAGGGCCATCCTACGCAGCTTCGGTCAGCCGTATTCAACGCGTGTTGCAAGACGCATCAATGGGCTTGCAAGTGTATTTGACCGGCACCGAAGGGTTGATGGGGCAGGCGCAAACCCAAGCCATGAACGCCGGCATTCCGCACACCGCGATCCAGACAGAACACCGCGGATCCGTTGCGCGCCGCATGCAATGTGTGCACTGCAAAGGCATCACGGAAGACGTGAAAACCGACCCGTTTGTGTGTTCGCATTGCGGTTTGAACCTGTTCGTGCGCGACCATTATTCCCGTCGATTGGCCGCCTATCAGGGGGTGTGTATCGACGCCGAAGACCCCGGTAACGTCCCCCCTCAAAAGGATTTGTACACATGAGCGGTGCCGAGAAAATCGCAGTCCGTGTGACGGACGTGACGCCTTTGAATGAACTGGTCACACGGTTCCGGTTTGAACCTGTCGCCGGTGGCCTGCTGCCCACGTTTTCGGGCGGCGCGCACACGGTTGTTGAGATGATGGACGGCGACACGCGGCGTATGAATCCGTATTCGCTGATGTCCGACCCGTTTGACCAAAGCGCCTACACGATTTCGGTGCGCCGCGACGATGAAGGGCGCGGCGGATCGCTGTTCATGCACACCTCTGTCAGTGTCGGCGACGAGATGGTGATTTCAAATCCGGTGAACTTGTTTAGCCTTGATTTGCGGGCCAAAAAACACCTGATGATTGCGGGCGGTATTGGCATCACGCCGTTCCTTGCGCAGCTCAAGCAACTGGACCGCGCCCACGGCAATTGGGAACTGCATTATGCGTGTCGTTCCGAGGCGCTGGGATCGTATGTTGACTACTTGACGACGACCCATCCCAACGACGTCAGCGTCTATTATGACGATCAGGATCAAGCGATTGATTTAGATAATCTGTTGGATGGTCAACCACTTGGTACGCATATTTATGTCTGTGGTCCCAAGGGCATGATCAACTGGGTGCGCGCGAAAGCCACAGAATTAGGATGGCCGCGCGAGGCGATCCACTTTGAAGAATTTCTTGCCCCGCAATCTGGAAAACCATTCGAGGTGAAGCTGGCGGTGACGAACAAAGTGATCCAAGTCGGCGAACAAGAAAGCCTGCTGGAAGCGATCGAACGTGCTGGTGTTGACGCGCCGTATTTGTGCCGTGGTGGCGCCTGCGGAATGTGTGAAACGCGGGTGATCGATTACACCGGCAACTTCATTCACCGCGATCATTGGCTCGAGGACGACGAACACGCGTCGGGCGAAAAAATCATGCCATGTGTGTCCCGTTTCGAGGGCAAAACTTTAGTATTGGATCGTTGATATGACCTTGCAATTTAACGACGAAACGTTCCGCGACGATTACTCGTTTCACAACTCTGAACGGGCGATAAAACGGTTCCCGTTTCCGTTCGACAAAGACAGTTATATGTATGCCGTCAACATGGAACAGCATCGTGGTGGGCCGTCGGATTCGATCTATGAAATGCGCTTCGATGTGGATGAACATTACGTGTCTGAAATGCGGGACCGCGCAAAGGTGTTGGCGGATGATCCGCTGCGGTGCCAATCGTTGCCGCACATGACACTGGCCGGTTGGGACTTGCTGGAACTGATCATGACTTCCAAATCCGAGGACTATCCTGACCTGTTTGAGCTGCACCGTGATGGCGATCAATGGCACTGGGTTAACAAGCCGCTGGGCATTGATGATCATTTCACATTCATGGATGAAACCACGCTGCCATATGGTCCGTTGGAATATATCACACGGCAAACCCAAGGCGATTTTTGTGTTTTGGATCAACGTGATGACAATCTTTGGATGGATGCAGGTACGATCACAACGCAGGCGGATTGGTCGCTTGATTTTGACATCGGCATGAATTTTTTCGAATGGCATGCACCCGTGCCTTTGGCCCACGAAAAGGGCATCTTTGTACGCGCCCTCAAGTTTCTTTTGAACATCCAACAGGGCGCACCTGCACGGCGTTTGAACTGGACAATGACAGTCAATCCGCTGCTCGATACCAGCCCAGAAAACTACCACAAATGGGGCATTCAAAAGACGTCTTTGACGCCTGAAAATATCGGGTCAAAACAACATCTGCGGGTCGAATTACAGACGTTTTATCGCCTGCCACGATCCAATGCTTTGGTGTTTCCGATCCGGTGTTATTTATGTGCGTTTCAGGACGTTGTCAGCGTGCCAAAATGGGGCCGCCGTTTGCATCGCGTGATCCGTGATTTACCCGAAGAATTGGCAACCTACAAAGGCTTTATTGATAACCGCCCGATGATGTTGGACTACTTGTCAAAATTCGACGACGGCCAGCCAACATCCAACGGAATCTGGCCTGAAATCGACAGTGAACCGCCGCTAAAGGTTTAGGCTAAAGCCTTCCTTAACAACTGTATGATATCGCTCCCCTAACACATTTGGGGGGCGTTTTTTTATGACTGAAGTATTCGAAAGCGTCTTTTCAGTGATTGAATCATTTGTGTACCGGTGTCGTAACGACGCGGATTACACGATGGAACAGATGATTGGCGGCGTAGAGGCGATCATGGGCTACGCGCCGTCCGATATTATCGATAACAAAAAACATTCATTTGTCGGTCTGACCCATGAGGGTGACAAAGACCGCGTTTTTGCCGCTGTCGATGGGGCGATTGAGCAACGAGAACCTTGGGATATCGTCTATCGGATGCGGCACGCAAAAGGCGGTGTTGCGTGGATTCGCGAACGCGGATGCGCGGTTTATAAGGACGGCGAATTGTCTCATCTGCAAGGTTTGGTGGTCAGTGCAGATGCCGAAGTTGCTGCACGGGCAGACCTTGAGAAGGTGCTAAGTGACACACAAACCGCCAGCAACGAAATCATTGATTTGACCAAGAAGATCACCGGATCAAACCGGCAACTGACCATGCTGGCAATCAACGCCCGGATCGAAGCTGCCCGTCTTGGGGATGAAGGGCGGGGTTTTACAATTGTCGCCGAAGAAATGAAGCGGCTTGCCGATCAAAACGCCAAATGGGCCAGCGTTATTTCCAGTAAAATGAGCACACCATCGTCTACGGCGTGAGCTTCACACACATTAACTTACGCTTTGGCGTTCTGTGGGTAGCTGATAATAGACAAATAGCGCGCTGGCAGGCTCACTAATTTTTCCGGACCATGGGGCGCATCTGCATCAAAAAACAGCGTATCGCCGGGTTTGAGCGGATAAACTTGATCGCCATGACGGTATTCGACTTCGCCTTCTAGCATATAAATCGTCTCAATCCCGCCGTGTTGAAAGGTTGGGAAAATGTCGGATTTGTCAGACAAAGTAATCAGATAGGGTTCCACAATAACGCCTGATGCGTTCGCGCCGATATGACCCAAAAGATTGTATTGATGATTGGCACGTGTCCCCGCGCGATCAATCTCCACCCCTTCGCTCGACTTTGTATGAACCGCCTGACGGTTTTCTTCAAAACGGCGAAAAAAGCTGGTCAGTGGGACACTTAGCGCATTGGCGAGCGTCTGAAGCGTGGTCAAAGACGGTGATGTATTGCCGTTTTCGATCTTTGACAGCATCCCGATTGAAATACCGGTTTGCGCAGATAAATCCGCAACTGTCGTTTCTTGTTGGCGTCGAAAGGCACGTACTTCGCGCCCAATTGCAACTTCAAGAACTTTTTCGCGGTCACCGTCGCGCGTGCTGTGCGGGTCTTGCGTCAGCATATTAGACATTTTAATCGCGCCCTTTTCGACATTCATTTTCAGCGCTCTCCTATCCATCTGTCGGTAGACAGACAATTCCTAATTCGCTTAGACCTATGGTAACTATAGGCCGAATATTTCCTCCGAGAACAAAAAAATGAACAAGAGTGAAAATATGAACGTCGGATTTTTATTATTCCCGGGTTTTCCGATGGCCTGTTTGACGTCGATGATCGAACCCTTGCGCGCCGCAAACGAGATCGCAGGTACCCCCAGTTTTGCATGGTCATTGGTGTCCGAAACGGGCACGCGGGTGATATCGAGCGCGCAGGTCGGGTTTGAAACGGATCGCGCGTTAGGGCCTGATCTGGACGTTGATATTTTATTTTTGCTCAGCAGTCCCTTGGCCCAGCCGACAGATCCGCGTCGCATGCATGGCACTTTGCGCACATTGGATCGGCATGGCGTTATCCTTGGCGGCATCAGTGGCGGCGTGTTTCCTTTGGCGCGTGCAGGCGTGATGGAGGGGAACCGCTGTTCCGTGCATTGGTGTTACGAGGCTGCCTTTCGCGCGGAATTCCCAAAATTGACAGCTGTCGACGATGTTATTGTTCGCGATGGGCGCAGGTACACGGTGTCCGGTGCCGCCGCGGCATTTGATTTGGCATTGCGGTTGATCGAAGACGCCCTTGGCGCAGAAATCGCGCATGAAGTCGCGTGTTGGTTCCAGCATCCGATGATGCGCGGCGAAGGGGTGCGCCAGCGTATTCCTGTCTCTACATCAAATCCAAACGGCTTGCCGCCTTTGGTCAGTGCTGCGGTCGATCTGTTTTCAGCTCACATTGAAACGCCGATTTCGGTGGGTGATGTTGCCCTGACCCTTGGTGTGACCCCACGCCAGATCGAACGCGCGTTTAAAAAAGCGACAGGGCAAAACCCGACACAGTTTTACCGAAGCATGCGAATGAAAGCCGCGCGCCAGTTGGTGTTGTATTCCAAGGATTCAATGGCTCAGGTCGCGACGTCGGTTGGGTACGCGACGCAAGCGCCTTTGCTGGCGCATTACAAGACGGCGTTCGGGATCACACCGCAAGAAGACCGCAAGGCCATCAACGCATTCCGCGTTAATCGTGATGTGCCGGTGCCATCGGTTTAGCCAGTTGAATCAGGCAACCGTATGCATCGCGGCGATGATTGCATGGTGCAATGACCCTGCTGACGCGCGCGGGCCATACAGGCTAAAAACCTCGGCTTCGCGGCGCAAAACATAGCAGCCCAAATGGTGAATGCTGCTGCGATTACAGGCCCCGACCGCCATGGCGCGACTGTTCACGTTGCACAGCAATTCCATGACCGCGACAACGGCGTTTCCAGACACGTCAAACCGGGTCCACGCATCGGTTTGTTCAACCACTGATACATTGGTTTTGCAGGCCGTCTTTAACCGCGCCGCGATGTCCTCATGACTGTCAAAGGGGGCCTCGATCATCCATTGCTCCGGTGCAGTCCAGAACGCCAAAACTTCGCCGCCTGCAAATTGACTGACATCAGGAACGTCGGCTTTGATGAAATTCTTGAGGGCCGTGCGCGTTTGTTTTTCGCATCCCAATCGGGCCGCGACCGACGCCAGCGCGACGTCCGGCATTTCGCGACAGGTCACGGTGCCGATTGTTTGAACATCCGCGGCGGTCCCGCCCAATGCGGTGATGGGGGTCAGGTCATGCACGTTGGCGTCCTCCGTCCGGGTCCACAAAGTGCGCGGATACAATTTCAACATCGACATTCAGGTTGGTCACGGGCGAGACAAGGCGCATCTTTTCGCCCATCCTTTCCGCGCCGTTTTTGACAAAGCCCAAGCCGATCATACTGTCCAAACTGGGTGAAAACGCAGCCGAGGTCACGTACCCCTGATCGTGTTTGGCATCCACTGGTCCATCCGCGTTCATCAGGTGCCCGCCTGCCGTGACCTTGTCGCCAGCATCAAGGGGTTTGATCCCGACCAAATTCAGCGCGTCATCCTCGTTTAGGCCGACACGTTCCGACAGTTTTGATCCGATGCTGTCTTTGGCCTTTGACACCATGCGTCCCATGCCAAGGTTCAGCGCGGTTGTGGTGCCGTTCAGCTCGTTACCTGCGGCGTGGCCTTTTTCGATGCGCATCACGCCCAACGCTTCGGTGCCGTAAGGGGTGACGTTGAATTCCTCGCCCTCGGTCATCAGTTTGCGCATCAGCGCGTCGCCGTAACGGGCAGGGACCGCGATTTCAAACGCCAACTCGCCTGAGAACGAGATGCGGAACAGACGTGCGCGCAACCCGCCACAGACCGTGACGTTGGCACAGCCCATAAACGGGAACCCTTCGTTCGACAGGTCGTAATCTGCGTCGACGATCTTTTGCAGCAGCGCGCGCGAATTTGGTCCTGCAACGGCATATTGTGCCCAGGTTTCGGTTGTTGAAATCAACTGTACGTCCAGGTCCGGGAACAAGCATTGGCGCACAAATTCCATGTGTTGATAGACGCGCGCGGCATTTGCCGTGGTGGTTGTGACGACAAAATGGTCTTCTTCCAATCGGGCGGCGGTGCCGTCGTCCATCGCAATCCCGTCCTCGCGCAGCATCAATCCGTAGCGGACCTTGCCAACCGCTAATTTCGCAAATCCGTTGCAGTAGATTTTGTTCAGGAACGTGGCCGCGTCTGTGCCTTGCACGTCGATTTTGCCCAAAGTTGTGCAGTCGCACACGCCAACAGATGCACGCGTTGCCGCAACTTCGCGGTCCACGGATTGACGCCAATGGGTTTCGCCCGCAATCGGGAACCACTGGGCACGTAGCCAATTACCGACCTCGACAAATACAGCGCCACGTTCTTTGGCCCAATAATGCGAGGGGGTCAGGCGGGTCGGATGAAATTCCATGCCCTTGATCCGGCCCGCCATCGCACCAATCGCTGTGGGCGTATACGGGGGTCGGAAAATTGTTGTGCCGACTTCGGGAATGGTTTTGCCGGCCAGTTCCGCCATGATCGCAAGGCCGCCCATGTTGGATGTTTTGCCCTGATCCGTGGCCATGCCCAGCGTCGTGTAGCGTTTCAAATGTTCGACAGATCGAAAGCCTTCTTGGTGGCTCAACTTCACGTCTTTTACCGTCACATCGTTTTGCTGATCCAGCCACGCGCGGCTGCATCCCTCAACGTACCAGAACGGGGTTTGCGACACAGGGGCGTCTTCGGCGTCAGGCAATTTGGGCAAACGACCCTTAAGGCTCAGGGCTGATTTCGCCGCCTGCGCGCCAGATTTCAGGGCACCGTGTGTCGACATTTCGCCAACAGCGGCCCCTGTGACGGTCATGCCGGGGGGCAGGGTGCCGCCGGGCACAAAGGCGGCTAAATTATCATCCCACGTTGGGCGACCCCGTTGGTGGCAGGTCATGTGAACATTCGGGTTCCAACCGCCGGACACGCCAAGCGCGCCACATTCAAGCGTGCGCACCGATCCATCGGCCAGTTTCACGTCGGCAAATGTCAGGCCAAGTCGCCCTTTGGTGTCGATAACTTGGGCACCTTGCAGCACTTCGTAATCGTGGCTGCGTGGAGCGTCGGCGCGGGTGTCGACGACGGCTGCGATTTTAACGCCGGCTGCATAAAGGTCAGCGGCCGTGCGGTGCCCGTCGTCGTTGTTGGTGAAAATCGCGATGCGCTGGGCGGGCGTTGCGGCCCAGCGATTGACGTATGATCGAATAGCCGAGGCCAGCATGATGCCGGGCCGGTCGTTGTTTTCAAATGCGATCGGGCGTTCCGTGGCACCTGCCGCAAGAATGGTTTTGCTGGCATAAATACGCCACAGAATTTGACGTGGTTTACCTGCTGCGGGTTCGGCCAAATGGTCGGACACCCGTTCCAGCGCGCCGTAAATTCCGTGGTCAAATGCGCCAATCACGGTTGTGCGGGGCATCATGCGCACGTTTGGCAGGGCGGCCAGTTCTGCGATGCTTGCCTGTACCCAGATGTTTGATGACGTATCATTGATCGCGAATGTTTCACTATTCAAACGGCCACCTAGGGCGAAATCTTCATCCGCTAGGATCACCTCAGCGCCGGATCGTCCTGCGGTCAATGCGGCCATCAAACCGGATGGCCCTGCGCCAATAATCAGCAGATCGCAGTGACGGAACCCTTTGTCGTAGCTGTCGGGATCGGCTTGCATGGATAGGGATCCAAGGCCCGCTGCCTTGCGAATAATCGGCTCGTAAACCTTTTCCCAGAACGCCTTGGGCCACATGAAGGTCTTGTAGTAAAACCCTGCCGTCAAGAAATTCGAGAACCGGTCATTGATCGCCATCGCGTCGAATTTCAACGACGGCCAGCGGTTTTGTGACTGCGCTGATAGTCCCTCGAACAGTTCGGCGGTGGTGGCGCGCGTGTTGGGTTCTTGGCGCGCGCCGGTGCGCAATTCGACCATCGCGTTTGGTTCTTCGGACCCGGCTGTCAGTGGCCCACGCGGACGGTGATATTTAAACGACCGACCCATCAGACGCACGTTGTTGGCCAGCAGGGCCGAGGCCAGCGTATCGCCGCCGTGACCCTGATAGGTTTTGCCATCAAAGGTGAAATTCAGCGTTTGGGTCCGGTCAATTTGACCACCCTTTAAACGGTTGATCTGGCTCATGTTGAGCGCCCCATTTTGCGGGCCACGTCGCGGGCCATTTGAACGTCTGAAATCTCGTGGGTCAGGGTGTTTCGGGTGACAACCAGCCATGATCGATCACCTGCCTCGTGAAACCACAATTCGCGGTGAATGCCTGCGGGATTGTCGCGCATGTAGGCGTATTCGACAAAATCGCTGGTGGCGGTTTCTGCGTCAGGATCAGGGCGCTCGATCAGGTTTGCGTCGCCCATGTAGACAAATTCGGCGCTGTCGCGTGGGCCAAGGAGCGGGTGATTGATGATCATCTGATATCCATCCTCAATGCAGGTTGGGCTGATTGCCCATGCCTTTTTCATCAATCATGTGGCCCTTTGCGAAACGGTCAAATCGATAGGCTGTTGCCGTTTCATGGGGTTCATCGCGGGCCAAAAGATGGGCAAAGGCCATGCCTGATGCCGGGGTCGCTTTGAACCCGCCATAGCACCAGCCGCCGTTGAAATAGAGCCCGTCGATGTGTGTGCGGTCGATGATCGGTGATCCATCCATCGACATGTCCATGATGCCGCCCCACATGCGCAACAACCGCGCGCGCCCTAGCATGGGCATGATCGCCATGCCGCCTTCGCAGACGTCCTCGACCACGGGCAGGTTGCCGCGTTGGGCGTAGGAATTGTAGCCGTCCAGATCACCGCCAAACACCAGCCCGCCCTTGTCTGATTGGCTGACGTAAAAATGGCCCGCGCCAAAGGTGATAACGCCGGGCAGCACAGGTTTTAACCCTTCGGACACAAACGCCTGAAGCACGTGGGATTCAATTGGCAGGCGCATGTTCGCCTTAGCCATCAAACGACCCGATGATCCCGCGACTGCACAGCCAACTTTGGTCGCACCGATAAATCCACGCGTGGTTTCAACACCTGAACATGTGCCGTCTTCGATCCGGAAACCGGTGACTTCGCAGTTTTGAATGATGTCGACGCCGTGGCTGTCGGCGCTGCGGGCATAACCCCATGCGACCGCATCGTGGCGCACTGTTCCGCCGCGACGCTGGGCCAATCCACCTTTGATCGGAAAGCGTGCGTCGTCGAAATTCAGGAACGGATATTCTTTTTTGATCTGATCGATATCAAGGTATTCTGCATCTGCCCCGTTCAACATCATCGCATTGCCACGCCGCACAAACGCATCGCGCTGGGCGTCGGAATGGATCAGGTTCATGATGCCGCGCTGCGAAACCATCGCGTTATAGTTCAGGTCCTGTTCCAGACCTTCCCACAGCTTCAGCGACATTTCGTAGAACGGCTCGTTTCCGTCCAACAGATAGTTTGAGCGAATGATCGTGGTGTTACGCCCGACGTTGCCGCCACCGATCCAGCCTTTTTCTAGCACCGCGACTTTTTTCTCACCGTAGATTTTGGCCAGATAATGCGCCGTTGCCAGCCCATGCCCGCCGCCACCGATGATGATGATGTCATAGTGATTTTGCGGTTCGGGATCACGCCATGCTGGGGTCCACCCTTTGTGACCTGTCAGTGCTTCTTTTATGACCTTGAAACCGGAATAACGCATGGAATCAGACTCCTCTTGCGTAAAAGCTACTTAAAATATTGGACGATGTCCTTTTGAAACCCGACATTCATTTCATCAAATCGGACCTCTTGATACGTTTTCACAGGCCAATGAACAGAATAACTTGTGCCGCCACAAGAAAAAAACTTGATTGATAGGAAAATCGTGCAAGACTGCGTCCCAGAGATTCCGCTCTGTCGTGATTCACTTTTGCGCCCGAGCAGACCATCCAAACGGGTGTCTCTGAAAATAATAGCGGCGAGAAATGTCCGCATCTCAACCGGGAGAAAACGATGAACAAGTTTACAACAGCGCTGACAGCAGGCGTGATGGCGTGCATGCCATTGGCCGCATTTGCTGCAGACAGCAGCGATCCGATCGTCATTCCAGTACACAACTGGTCCTCGCAAATTGTCATGTCCAACGTGGTTGGCCAGATTTTCGAATCCATGGGCAACAACGTTGAATTCGTAACCACAGACAGCCAAGCGGTTTATGAATCAGTCCGTTTGGGCGATGTCACAATGGAACTCGAAGTCTGGGAAGGCGCGTTTGGCGCATCCTACCGTGCAGCGCTTGAAAAAGGTGGCCTTCACGATGCGGGCGATCACAACGCCGTCACACGCGAAGACTGGTGGTACCCGATGTGGACAAAAGACGCATGCCCGGGCCTCCCTTCATGGGAAGCTTTGAACGCCTGCGCGGCCATATTCGCAACTGCGGAAACTGGCGACAAAGGTCGTTATCTGGACGGTCCAGTTGACTGGCTCAAGCACGGTCAAGAACGTGTTGCAGCGCTCGATATGGACTTTGTTGTTGTAAACGCGGGTTCTGCTGCTGCTCTTTGGGCTGCAATCGGCGCGGCCGAAGCGGACAAAACACCAGTCGTTGTGTTCAACTGGACACCAAACTTTGCCGAAGCCGTATGGCCAGGTGAATTTGTTGAATTCCCAGCATGGGAAGAAGGCTGTGACAAAGACCCGGCCGTTGGTGTGAACAAAGACGCACTGTACGACTGCGGTAACCCTGCCGAAGGCTACCTGAAAAAAGCCGCATGGGATGGCATGAAAGACAAATGGCCAGCAGCCTACGCAACGCTGACCAAAATCTCCTTCACCAACCCACAGATTGCCGAAATGGCCAAGCTCGTCGACATCGACGAAATGGAGCCAGAAGAAGCAGCCGAAGCATGGTTGGAAGCAAATGCTGACGTTTGGACTGCCTGGACGAAATAAGTCCTAGAACGACGTTGTTAATGCGTGCCCGTCCGGGGATTCTCGGGCGGGCATTTTCACCACAGTCCACACACCGCAGCCCACCGCGGGCTGAGCGCGGGGAGCGCCCAAGACATGACCACCGAAACCGTGATTTCCTGCAAGAATGTCTGGAAGCTCTTTGGCAAAAATCCCGAAGCTTATCTGAAAACGATGCCAGCCGGGCACAGCTTTGATCAGATCCGCGCAGACGGATACATCGCCGGTGTTGCGGACGTGTCGATGGAGGTCAGCCGCGGCGAAATGTTGGTGATCATGGGCCTGTCGGGGTCTGGAAAATCCACTTTGGTGCGTTGTTTTTCGCGCCTGCACGACATTACCGGCGGCACAATCGAGGTCGAGGGCCAGGATATTATGGCTCTCCCGGAAAAAGAGTTGATCGATCTGCGCCGCAATAAAATGGGCATGGTGTTCCAAAGCTTTGGTTTGTTGCCGCACCGTACCGTTCTGGAAAACATCGCGTTTCCGTTGGAAATGCGCGGCCAAGACCGTCACACCCGCCGCGCCCGTGCGCTTGAGGTGATCGAACTGGTTGGCCTGTCGGGGCGCGAAGACTACTTTCCACGTGAATTGTCTGGTGGCCAGCAGCAGCGCGTCGGCATCGCCCGCAGCCTCGCGATTGAACCGGACATCTGGTTTTTGGATGAACCGTTTTCGGCGCTTGACCCGCTGATCCGTCGTGAAATGCAGGACGAATTCTTGCGTCTCCAAGGGTTGCTGGGCAAGACAATTGTATTCATCACCCACGACTTTGACGAGGCTTTGCGCCTTGCTGATCGCATCGCGATTATGAAAGACGGCGCGGTCGAACAGTGCGACACGCCCGACCAGATCGTGCTGAATCCGGCCACAGATTACGTGCGCAAATTCACCGAAGAAATCGACAAAGCCCGCGTTGTGCACGCAGGAATTTTGGCCAAGGCTGGTGTCAAAGGTACCGGTGATCCGGTCGATGCAAAAGCCACTGTTAAGGATCTTGGCAAGCTGTTGGTGCATGACACACGCGACGTTATCCCTGTTTCCAAAGACGGCAAAATCATTGGCGGCATGAACCGTCAAGACGCGCTGGCCGTGCTGCTGGAGGCCAACTAATGGCCATCACAACCGAGCAGATCACGCCACCGCGTCTGCGCTCGAAACGGAATACCACCGTTTGGGTTTTGCTTGGTATCGCCGTGGTTTTGACGCTGGTTCAATGGGTAGGCTTGTTGCCTGATTTCTTGCACCGGATGCCATTGTATCTGTTGCCGCCGTTCGAATGGGCGCTTGATGGGATTTTCAATTTCGTCAAAGAAGACCTCGGCCTGCTGAAGCTGACCCGCTTTTTGACAGCCGGTCTTGAGGACGTCTTGGATGCAACTGCGAACCTGCTGTATGGCAAGCGTCGTTGGCCAAATTTGGGTCCAATCCCGTGGACCGCAATTGCGTCGGTTGCCGCCGTGATTGGCTATTATTTGGGTGGTTGGCGTCTGGCTGTTTTGGCTGGTGGCACGTTCACTTGGACCGCATTGATTGGCCAGTGGAAAATCGCGATGGAAACGATGTCGGTCTTGGCCGTCGTTGCACCGTTGGCTTTTGTCATCGGTTTGTCGCTGGGAATCTCCGCATGGCGCCGCCCTTGGGTTGACCGTTTGTTGCAGCCAATTCTGTCGGTTTTGCAGACCTTGCCGTTCTTTACCTATCTTTTGCCTGCGGTCATTTTCTTTAAGGTTGGGCCAACTGCGGGCGCGGTTGCGACCACGATTTATGCCATTCCGCCGATGATCTTAATGACGACGTTGGGCCTGAAAAAAGTCAGTCCCGAGGTGGTCGAGGCCGGTAAAATGTCGGGCTGTTCGCGCTGGCAAATGCTGCGCCACGTCTACATTCCATCGGCACGGACTGAAATTTTGGTCGGCGTAAACCAAGTCATCATGCTGTGTCTGGCAATGGTTGTTTTGACCGCCTTTATCGGGATGCCCGGACTAGGGGCCAAACTCTTGGCGATGATGGGCAGCTTTAAAATTGGTCGCAGTTTCGAGATCGGGATCACGATTGTTTTGCTGGCTGTGACGCTGGATCGATTGTCAAAAGCGTGGGTTGCAAAACAGCCGGAACATTTTGAAAAAGGCACCAGTTGGGTCCAGCGTCACAAGTTTTTTGTGATTGCGATCGCCGCGTTTGTCGGGTGCCTTATATTGGCACAATTTGTCGAAGTTACCTCGGAAATCGGGCGTAAACAGCACTTTAGTCAAGGGCGCGAACTGGACACGTTTATCAAGAAAACTGTGCTGACAAACGACGGTCTACAGTGGGTGACCGGCAGCCTGCGCTACGTGATGAACATCTATGTGCTGATCCCGTTCCGTGACTTTTTGCTGTCGATCCCGACGCCTGCATTTATCCTGTTTATCGCCGCCTTCGCATGGAAAGTCGCAGGGCCGCGCCAAGCAATTATTGCCTGCGCATTCTTTACCTATGTTGCGCTTAGCGGCTGGTGGGATCGATCGGTTATCACGATTTACTACGTGCTGTCGTCGACGTTTGTGGCGATGTGCTTGGCCATTCCGTTGGCCGTTTGGGGGGCAGGACCACCCGCGCAGCGCATCGATTTTTCCAAAGGGTTCACTGGCAGTGTCGTGACCGGCTTGATCAGCCTGATTTTCCGCCGCTCGTTCATTGCCTTTGTGGCTTTGATTTTTGCAGGCGTCGGTCGTTACATTTTGTGGACACTTGGCATCTTTGGCGATGAACCATCTTTGATCGCCTATCGCGTCACATTCTGGCTTCTGTTTGCGGCTAGCTTTTATCTAATGTGGCGCTTTGCCGGTCAAATGATGCGGGATGTTTTCTTGTTGCTGGTGTCGGATTCCGCACAGACCTTCCCAAGTTTTGTGTACCTCATTCCAGCGATCATGTTGTTCGGCATTACCGACATTGCCGTCATCTTTGCGATCACGATTTTCGCGATGGTGCCGTTGGTGCGCTACACGATCGAAGGGCTGCGTAACGTCCCTGAGGAAATGACCGAAGCCGCCGATATGTCCGGTGCGACGCGCTTGCAAAAATTGTGGTTGGTGCAATTCCCACTGGCGCTGCCGACGATGGCCGTTGGCTTTAATCAAGCCCTGATGTTCGCGTTTTTCATGACCATGATCGCAGCCTTTATTGGCACGATTGACTTGGGTCAAGAACTGCAACGCACTTTGGCGGGGACGGATTTGGGCCGGAACTTTGTTCTGGGGATTTGTGTGTCGCTGATGGCCTTGTCGTTTGATTTGGTGATCCTGAAATGGGCCTCTGACAAAAAGACGACGCTGGGTTTGTGAATATGATCGGGCAGTCTAACGCCCGATCAGAACGCCATTCTAACCCAAGGCAGACCGCCGGATTGTGATGTCGGGATTGGCACCAAAATTCTGTGTAATCCAATCTGTTTGCACGGATGATCCGTCATCAAATTGCGCGGTAATCCGGTAATCCAAAACCCGCCCGCCTGCTGACAACGCGTTGGTTAACGGCACTGACAAGTTCAGGATTTGTGGATCGAAAAAATCAGACGCGGCATCAGCATTCATCGTGACGCCAATTGGCGCACGACCATGCAGGCGGACTTCGATCAGGAAACCACCCAATCCACGCCCGTTGAAATCAGCACCTTTCGTCAATGACGTGGACACGATCACGGGGGTAACCATTTCGTCGACGTTCACGCGCTTGGGGTCCAAGATCACGATATCGGGGTAATCGACAACTGCGTTTGGCACCCATTTTCCGTCTTCCAATGCTGATACGCTTTCGCCTTGTTGGGCCGCCGTAAGGACAATTGGGGCAGGTAAAACGCGTGTGTCTACCTGACCTGTTGCGCCCGCGCGTGCCATTGATGTGACGGTTTGCGCGTGGCCTGCCAGTTCCGCGATGTGCAATGCGCCGTCGGTGGCGTGTGCAGAAACAGTCGGGCCGCAGGTACGTGTCAGGCCAACCAAAACTGAGCTTTGGGCGCTAATTTCGTCCGGTAATTCAAATTTCAGGCTGGCGGATAAAACGCGATCGCGCGCGGCCAACGTGTCAAACAACACCTTCGCAAAGCCAAGAGTTTTTGTCGTTACCGTTAGCAAAACCGTGCGCCCGTCTAACACCGGCGGGCTGGCTTGCGACAACTGATCGCCCCAAATCAATTCGGGCAATGTGCCAAGGTCGGTGGGAAAACCCATATTTAGTGGCGGCGCGACAGATCCCAACGGCTTCATCGCGACAATGTGGCGTTCAAGTGCCGCGCGCAATTCCAGTTCTTCGGTGGGTGAAATTTCAGGAACCAAACCGATGGATACCCGCACAGCTGAACTTTCTGGATGAACGGGATCGCTGATCACTTCGGCATGAAATTGCAACTGTCCGGTTTCTGGTTCGCGGCCCAAAACATAGGCGGCGGGCACGACGTGATAGACGCCAACATCAACGCTAGATGCAAAAATACGCAAGCGGCGTCGCAAGCCATCTGGCAGGCGCAAGCTGCGTAAATCGACCTCTTCGATCTGGCGAATAGGACCTGCAATCTGCGACCATGGCGGGGTACGAATGATCTGATCCTGACCGCTGTTTGCAGCATTCGTCACAAACAAGCGCGCGGCGTTTGGCCCACGAAAATCTAGCGTGTGCATCATGTTCACAACGATCCGCTGTTTGGCAAAGCTGATGGGGTGGATGGCTCTTGCTCCAACCAGCGTCGCGATGCGCTATACTGCGGGTGTCGATATCTGCATATGAGAGGAGCTACCCCATGGAAGTTACCACAATCGGCCTAGATTTGGCCAAGAAC
>JBLHSG010000024.1:0-67475 GCA_047626725.1 Ascidiaceihabitans sp. | reverse complement strand
TAGGTTGAGCCCTGATACGTTGGGCTGGTAATTCGGTTGTCATTGGAGGTGTTTGAACAAGAGTGCTTTTGGAGCTTTAGGTTTTGCATCCGCACCGTCGTTCATCCGACCTTCTGCAGACACAACTTAGGTGGAGGCGAATTGGTTCCAAAACTTTTTGTTAGTCTTGTTCCTGATGATGTTGGCAGGCCCGGAATTTTTGGGGCCACGCCTATGGTCTGCCGAGGTTCTTGTGAAACCCGCGCACCACTTTTAGGGCGTAGCGAACGTTACTTCGCAGGCAGCCTTTTGCACTGTCATTTGGGGTAAGTGCGGCATGTCATTTTGATCGCGCCGCATTTTGGACCATGCCAAAACGACGATCGGAAATCCAAAATTACAGCTAATCATTTACAGGCTTCGTGAGTGTCAGGATTGCTGTTATTCAATGCCGTGAAAGCTGATTACTGCGCTGACGGGGTAGTGATCCGATCCGAATTCTTCGAGCCGCCCGAACGATACCAAACCGATGCCAGATGTCAGGTACAGTTGGTCAATTGGAACGCCGAGCAGGGAGTATTGGGCGTGAAAAGTCGGAAACATACCGCGCCCAACGCGTGGCTCTAGAAAGCCGCCATACCGTTTAAAACGCTGACTGGTTGATGACCATGCAACATCGTTAAAGTCACCCATACAGACCGTTGGCCAATTGGCATTTCCAGACATTTTGGCCGCTGTTTTAATCTGCTGATCTCTGAAAATAGTGTCATTTCCGGGAACCGGTGGACGCGGATGTAACCCAATAAAATTAAATCCGTTGCCATCGGGACCGATCAGTTCGGCGCGCAAAGACGGGGTGTTGTCGTCTGATAAAAACACGACTTCGGCGCGCGGTGATGTGAGCCGGGTGGCAAAGATCAGGCCGTAATAATTGTCCAGCGGATAGGTCAAAACCGTCGGGTATTGATCAAGGCAATCCTGTAGCGCATCAAGCCACCCTTGATCCGTTTCCATCAAAAACAAGACGTCAGGGTTTTCGCGTTTGATGATCTGTATGAGGTCCGCTTTTTGTGTGTTTTCCATCAGTACATTGGCGGCTATCAGCTTGATCTTGCTGCTGTCTGGCGCGTCGTCAGTGATGTCGATTTCGGTTGCGGAAAAACGTGTGTAAGGGAATACTCGGACCATCTGATAGGCCGCGCAGGCGATCAACCCAAGGGTAAGCGCGACGGTGAATCCAGTCGGCACCAGAGCCACCAAAACCACGCAAAACCCCGCCGTAAGCGCGATGTGTAACCGGGGAAATTCCCATGCGCGCACCCACCACCGCACACTGCCCGACAGGGGCAACAGCGTCACGACAAAAACTGTGATGGCCAGGGTCCAAACCAATACCGAAAGTAAGATCATCATAATCGTGTTTCTGCATCCTCTGGCTTGGGTCGGTATTTTGGGGCGACAGCCCACAGGGTGTCGATAGGATTACGTTCGAAAACGCGCCCGTTTGATAGGGTAAGTAGTGCGCGCGCTATTGCGACGCAAGGTGACGCCGCCCGCCTGATCACAAGGCCGGCGGTGTCGCCCAATTTTTACGCTATGGCGTGACGAGGCTGGCGGTGTTGACCCTTAGCTTCCAACCCTCGATCAGGGTGCCTTTGGTTTTCAGGCGACTGGCCAAATAATACAGCCGCTTGGTCGCGGGCCCATTGGGGGCGGTTTCGAAGCGTTGTTTTAGATAATATGGTGGGATCGCCTGAGAATAGAGCGTCGCGGTGACCTGAAGGCCGGCCATATCAATGCCGTCAGGCAACGTGATCTGGTATTCGGTTTGATCTGATCCAGGCACAAATGTCGCGTCCATTTTTGCACGCCCCTCTGGCAAGGTTGCTTTCATAAAGGCGGCTGTGACCTCGCTGTCGCCAAACTTTTCCTCAAACGCTGGAGTGCCCGGCTTTAGCGTGCCGGTGGGCGTCAGGCGGTTGTCTTTTGGATGATAGACGCGGTGCACAAAACTGGTGGTGAATTCCTTTTCAGCGTTTTGCGTCAGTTCTTCGTAAATCTGCACTTGGTCTTGGGCGTCGATCACCTCGTGATGGGGTTGGTAGATCGCCTCGGTGGCGCCTTCGGGCACGTAATCGAGGAATTCGGTTTTCAGCGGTTGTTGATCCGCACCAATGATCACGCCTGCGTCGTTCGAACACCCGGAACACCAGACTGTTTCATCGTTCTGGTTGCGCACACGCACCTCAAGAAACGCACGTCTAAACCCGACACCCGATGGCAGACGGTGACCGGTTTTGTTGGTCACACCGACCTGAGCAATCAGCGTTTGACCCAAGCGTTCCACATCCAGCGATACATCCGACGTATAGTTGCGCGCCTGCAGTTCCATCGTGTCCAGCGACAGTTGCGCGCCATTGGTCGCATAGGTCATCGGATCGGTGCGGCTCATTCCCATTTCGGTTGAAAACTGGCGCATCATTTCGATCATGTAAGCGTTCAGCCCGACAAAATTGTGCCGCTTATAATCTTCGCGGAAGGGGATCGTGATGTCGTCGATCGGCAATAGGTTGGTGACTTCGGGCAGGGTGCTGTCCTGGATCGTGGCGATCTGCGTGGTGATTGCGGCGATCTTGACCTCGGGGTTTTGCACGCTTTGGAAATCATTGTTCATGTGGCAATCTTGGCAAGACGCGCCGGTGCCTTCTTCGTTAAAGATCGAATTGACCCATTCAAGGTAGGTCGCCTGTTCAACAGAATGCTGAAAGTCTAGCAATCCTTCGGAAAACGTCGTGCCATATTTTGATTTTTGAAATTCGGCCCCGTTTTTGGCCGCTTGATTAAAGACAGCCTGATCGGCTTTGGAATACCCCTCAAGAGGTTCGTCTTTGGGCGCATCAACATTGGGCAGGTTGATCGTGTGGCACGCGCCGCACAGCTGACTGTCCTTGATGTAGGGGTTCGAAACTGGCGTCACACCCAACGCATGTTGCATCGGTTTGACTTTGACACCCTCGTACGGGCCAATCAATTTATCCGCATCTGTCAGGCGAAACACACCCGTGGTGCCGTTCATCAAATAGGTATCAAGCGTATTGTAATCGGGCTGATCCGGGCCTTGCTGCGGGGGGGCAATATGGTGGCAGACACCACATGAAATCCCGTCACGGGCAAGGTTGCCGTACTGATGGTAGTCATAGGTGCCATCGGCGATCTGTTCGTCCTTTTCAGGGGTTGTCAGCGGCGCGTGCAGCAACGTGTAGTCGACCTTGAAATTGTTCGGATCAAGGCCTTTTTCAGGTTCGGCATGTGCGTCCAAAGCCAGTTGTTTTTGACCCATCGCGCCGTGGCACGACAGACACGTGGTGCCTAGATTGGATGACAATTCGCCGACGCCTGCTTGTTCGAGCAGTTCAAATTCGCTTTCCAATTGGGCAAAGAAAACCGGGTCGCGCCCCGCCAAACCCATCGGGGACCAGCGCCATTCACCGTATTCTGAAATGTTGTAACCATCGCCGTAATTTGGTCCGGTTTGCAAGAACATCGTGGTTCCAGACGGCGGGCCACCCAAACCACCGTGACAGCCGACACAGTTGTCAGATGTCATGAAATGTTGTGGATCGTTCGGGCGCGCAGGCACGTGATCCAGCCACTGGCTTGGCAATGTTTGCACGTTGTCTGCGCGCACATTCAGGGGCGGGAACATTTTTTCAAACGTCGGATTGATCGCGTTGGGCGATGCTTTGACCTTGGCATTCGACGCCTGTAATGCGGTTTCGTCATGAAAGTAGTCTTGGATCAGTTGGCTTTCCGATTGCCCGCGCGCCGGGCGTTGCCATTCGGGCAGATTGAACGGCCCTTCCGGGAAATCAGCCAGCTTGCGCCAGCTTTCATCGATGCTGAAAATAATTGGCTCGCCGGGGTATCCTTCGACATTGTCGAGTGCGGAAAATATCAGTTCTTCGGCGGCGGACGCGTGGCAACGAATGCACATCCCGTCACCGGCCGATCCAGAGGGCGGCGAATAGGGCGCATCAAAATTGGACAAAGTTGCTTTTTGATTAACGGACGCATAAAACCAGCCGCCATGTGACAGCGCGCTGTCCTTGACCATCACGGTCCAGTTTAGCCCGCTTTTGCGCAAATATGCGTCCATATCTGCCTCGATTATTTCAGGATCATCAAGGTAGGTGTAGGCCAAAACATCGCGAAATTCGTTATAGCGCGCAGAGGGTGACGGGGCCATTTCCTTGATGACAATCGCGCCGTCTGGCAACACACCTTTGCGCCCACCCTCAAGCCAAGTGATCACTTCTGGCGAATAATACATGCGCACAGCAGGGTGAATACCGTAGTTGGTTTCAAGCACAAACGGGCCCGTGTCACGCCATGATTTGTCACGCTTCCAACCCAAGCTAATATAGTCGCGATTGGCGATGAACGGGTACAATTGTGCCTCGTATTCCAAAAGCGGTAACTGCGAAGGCAGCACCAGATCTGCCTGATGCGGTTCAGCAAATACGGTGGTTGCTGACATCAAAACGGCACAGGCCCAAGTGAAAATACGCTTCATCGTTACGCTCCTGAAAATGCATTCAATCAATGCGGGTAGGGTGCGACACTCTGTCCGGTCTGGCAAGGATTTTTTGAAGAATTTGGGGACGAGACTGTAGGATGAAATGTTGCTTGATTATGGGGGGGACTGGAACCACGGCTCGAAATTCGAGGTCGGTCAAATTTTCACTAAATGCAATTTGTTCAAATTTGGTTTGGCCTTGGCGATTAAGCCAACTGTAACGCCTTGGCGATAGGAACAAACAATGATCGGACTTTTGACTGCGGCAAGCGGGTTGAAAGTGCGCGTAAACAGATAGGGCGTTTTCCATGAAAAAACCAAACAATCAGCGTAGTCTTTTTCGTCTGAACAGTATTTTTGTGAAATGCGCCGCAGTGGCCGCTATCGCGATTTTGTTGGTGGTTGGCTTCATGGATCTTATGGTCAGAAAAAGCACGGTTGAACTCACATCTGCCGGGCTAAGCCAGCGGGCAACTGACGTAAACGGACTGCTTGCTATTCAGCTTGGTGGATCGATCAAATTCGGCAATTCCGTCGCTGTTCAGGAGATTCTGGACAGTGTTGTTGAAACCGCACGACCTGATGCGATTGGTGGGCTGGTTGTGAACAGCTCAAATGTTATTCTGTATCAATCGGAGGGGGCTGTGTTTGATATGGCTTCAATCGATGCGCTTGTTGAACAGGTCATGGAAACGGGTGTTGCGGTTGCCACAGATGACGGGCTGATCGTCGCCACGCCATCCTTGTTTGGCGAGGGCAACGCAATCGCAGGTGTCGTTGTAAGCCAATGGACAGCGGACCATAGCATGGCCTTGGTGCATGACGGGCACAAGACGATGGTGATGTGGAGCGGCGTTGTCTTTTTGATCGCTCTTGCGGGCCTCGTCTCGTTCTTGTGGCAGACACTATCGCGTCCATTGACCCGGATCGAAGCCGCTGTGGCAGAAGTTGAGTCTGGGAACTACAACGTAACAATTCCGGCGACGAACCGCCGCGATGAAATCGGTGGTATTGCCCAGCGTCTTGATCATTTTCGTGCCGCATTGGCGATCGCACGTGACGCGCAGCGTGAAAATGCGTTTCGCGGGTCTGCATTCGAAGGATCGACGGCAGCGATGATGATGGTTGATGAGGACTTCAGGGTAACTTTTGTAAACCCTGCTTGCGTCACATTGCTTGATCAATTGGGCAGTGATTTGCACGCGCTTTGGCCGACCTTGGGCGATGATGGATATCAAAGTGCTGATCTTTCGAAAATGTCTGAACTGTCAGAAGCAATCGAGCTTGCCAAGACTGACCCTGAGAATGGCCTGCCAACATCCATCAACTTACGTATTGCTGACACGTACCTAAACGTCAGCTTGAACGCGGCACATGATGGTCAAGGAATCGTAATTGGTGCTGTGATCGAGTGGAGCGATGTGACCAAAGCACAACGAGATGCTGCGGTTCTTCATACGATTGAAAAGAAACAAATTCGATTGGAATTCGCTTCCGATGGACGTTGTAAACTAGCAAATGAAAACGCGATAAGCTCTTTGAATGTAGAATTGGTTGACGCAATTGGACCCGATTTTGGTGAGCTATTTCCAAGTGTACAGCCACATGCTGATGTTCCTGATAATTTGCGTGCAGCAGTGCTACAGGGACAAGAAGTTTATGGGAAATTCAATATCCGAGTTTTCGGTGCTGACGAAATTCGTACATTTGATGGTAGCTTCGGTTCCATCCATGCCCCTGATGGACGTTTAGAGCGTGCCTTATTTCTTGGCACAGATGTGACTGAGGCGGATCGAGAATTACACGCTTCGGATGCTCAGCGTGAACGCATTGCGCATGATCAAGAGAGCGTTGTTTTCGAGTTGGGTAAGGCCTTGAAAAAGCTCGCAGAAGGCGATTTGACAGCCCACATTGATATAGAGTTTTCCGCTGAATACGAGAAATTGCGCGCTGATTTCAACGCCGCAACTGTTGCTCTTAATCAAGCCGTCGGTGTCGTTACAAAGAATGTGAATTCCATCCGAAACGAAACAGTAAATATTTCTAGCGCAGCTGAGGATTTGGCCGCTCGTACCGAGCGACAGGCGACAACCCTTGAAGAAACGGCTGCTGCTATGGATCAACTGACAAAATCAGTCAGTGGGGCCGCTCAAGGTGCAGACCACGCGAGTAAAATTTCAGACGTTGCAAAACGTAATGCCGAAGAGGGCGGTGGAATTGCGCGCAAGGCGGTCGTTGCCATGGGAGAAATCAAGGCGTCGTCTCAGGAGATTTCCAAGATCACATCCGTCATCGACGACATCGCATTTCAAACCAATTTGTTGGCGTTGAATGCTGGTGTCGAAGCCGCACGTGCAGGAGAGGCCGGTCGCGGGTTTGCAGTTGTTGCGACCGAAGTTCGGGCGCTTGCGCAACGCTCTTCTGAGGCGGCGAGTGAAATCAACGTATTGATTGCTGCGAGTGAAGATCATGTTGGCCAAGGTGTAGATTTGGTTGGACGCACAGGTACTGCACTTGATGAAATTGTGGTGTCTGTGGCAGACATTTCTGAACGCGTTGCTGAAATTGCAGGGTCTGCGCGCGAACAGTCGGCTGGTTTGAGTGAAATTAACGAAGCAGTCATGGAGCTAGATCACGTCACCCAGCAGAACACCGTCATGTTTGATAAAACGACCGCAGCTAGTCACGCTATGACCCAAGAGGCAGACGCTTTGGCGACAGCCGTTGCTAAGTTCAAATTAACCGCAGATGCTATCGTTGAGCGGCCAGAACATTCCGTAGAGTCTTTTTCGACAATTCGAAATGATCATACACCTGAAGCTTCTGGTTCCTTGACAGGTCTACCAAGTATCTCGACGCAAAAAGTCGCCAACGGCAGCACCGGTTGGGAAGATTTCTAGATCAAGAGGCTTTAAGTGAGTAACCGGTTTTCTATGAAACGCTGCGGTCAATCGCGAACGCCAGAGAAACGATCTTGCCAGGCGGCCGTATCTTCATCGCTAATTTTAGCAAACAAGACTTCAGGAACAACAAATGCATGTCCGATCGGGAGTGCTGAAAGGGCATGAGTGACATCAGATGGCCATTCAAAATTCTCAACTTGCATTGTGTCTAGCAAACTTGCGGCTGCATCAGGAATAAACGGCGCGGAAAGGTTGGCGTAAAAAACGATAAGGTTCAGAGCTAATCGAATTTGCGCCGCCGCCTGATCAGGGTCAGTTTTGAATGTGGTCCAAGGTGCAGTGGTTTGCAGATATTCGTTTCCTGCGGCCCAAATTGAGCGCAACTCAGCGGCTGCTTTGCGCACTTCAACGGCTTCCATTTGATCTTGGTAATTTTGCAGGCGCTTTTGTAGGTCTGCGATCAATGCCAGTTCTTCAACACCATATTCGCCACCAGCAGGCACAGCCTCGCTGAATTTAGAACGGCAAAATTTAGTGACCCGAGATACAAAATTACCAAGCACATCTGCTAAGTCTTTGTTCGCGGATTGCTGAAAGTTATCCCAAGTAAACTCACTGTCAGAATTTTCGGGGCAATGGCTTAACAACCACCAACGCCAATAGTCCGGCGGCAGCAATTCAAGCGCTTGATCCATAAAGACACCGCGCCCTTGGCTGGTCGAAAACTGGCCGCCATCATAGTTCAAAAAGTTAAAAGACTTCAGGTGATCAACCATTTTCCAAGGCTCACCAGATCCCAAAATCGTTGCTGGAAAACTAAGCGTGTGGAACGGTACGTTATCTTTGCCCATAAACTGCGTGTAAGTTACGTCATCAGCACCTTTGTCGGTGCGCCACCAACGTTCCCAAGCTGCATCATCTTGACCGTTCGCCGCCGCCCATTCGCCAGCACACGCAATGTATTCGATGGGGGCATCGAACCAAACATAAAATACTTTGCCTTCCATCCCTGGCCAGTCGGCATCGCCATTTTTAACAGGAATACCCCAGTCTAAATCACGTGTAATCCCGCGATCACGAAGTCCATCGCCATCATGCAGCCACTTGCGCGCAATGGAAGTCGTCAAAATAGGCCAGTCTTTTTTCGAATTGATCCATGCGTCCAGCTGATCACGCATGGTAGATTGGCGTAAAAACAAATGCTTGGTTTCGCGGACTTCTAAATCAGTCGAACCAGAAATTGCGGACCGTGGATTGACGAGGTCGATAGGATCAAGCTGCTTCGTGCAGTTTTCACATTGATCGCCGCGCGCTTTGTCATAATCGCAATTCGGGCAGGTTCCCTCAACGTAGCGATCAGGCAAAAAACGCCCATCGGTGTTTGAGTAAATTTGGCGATCGCTGACTTCGCTGATCAATCCTGCTTCGTGTAACTTACCGGCAAAATGCTGTGTCAGTTTGTGGTTCTCGGCAGAAGAAGAGCGCCCGAAGTGATCAAATGACATGCGGAACCCATCAGCGATGCGCGCTTGAACTTCGTGCATTTCAGCGCAGTATTCGGCCACAGGCTTTCCTGCTTTTGCAGCGGCCAATTCGGCCGGTGTGCCATGTTCATCGGTTGCACACAGAAATAGAACCTCGTTTCCACGGGCACGTTGATAGCGCGCGTACAGATCAGCGGGCAGCTGGCTGCCAATCAAATTTCCGAGGTGTTTGATCCCGTTTATGTATGGGATCGCTGATGTGATCAGATGACGGGTCATGGTGTCGCCTTTGAAACAGTTTTGGAATGAAAGTCCAAGTTTGGCGCAGCTTTAACAGGGGTGCGCGTGCGGGGGAAGACGTCCTAGTCCCGTTTGCGCGATTTGCCAGTCAGACGCCCGATCAAAAACGATGTGCGCGGCGCGTAAACATAACGGGTTTTGTCCTGCGGTGTGGGGCGTGCGCGCATCCGTGTTAACCCGAAAATGATCAGCAATGCGTGGCCGCTGGCGATCATCAGAAACAGTGCGCCCGGTCCGTAGCTTTCGATCAACATCGATGCGGCATAAGGCGCGGCGATGGCCCCGACGGCAAAGTAAAACATTAACGCAGCTGACAATTCGACCCGTTCTGAATCATCAGCAAAATCATGGGCGTGTGCGGAGGCGACTGAATAAATCGGAAACGATGTCATGCCAAACAGAAAGGCCGCCAGCATGATCCCATTTACGCCCATTCCAGCGGAAAACACCGTAACGCCGCAACTGACCATGGCCGCGACGGACAGCCAAATTAAAATCCAGCGGCGATCATATTTGTCCGCCAGCCAGCCCGCAGGGTATTGGGCAATAGCCCCGCCAAGGACAAAAGCCGACAGGAAATAGGCGATTTGGCCGGCTGATAATCCGACCTCTTGGCCATAAAGTGGGCCGACCATGCGGAACGATGCACTGGACAATGCCGCAACCAAAACACCGGCCGCGGCCAATGGCGAACGGGCGTATGCCAGTTTTGGGCGCAGACGGGGGGCCGATGGTGTGGCGGGTTGCGCGGCTGTGGTTAGCGTTAAGGGCAACAGGGCCGCACAGCACAAGATGGCCAAAAGATTGTACGACACGTAGCTGGCAGGTGCCAAAATGCCGATCATCATTTGGGCCATCAACGATCCGCTCATGTCGACGACACGGTAGACGCCCATGGCCCGCCCTCGGTTTTCATTGGTGACTTTGGCCTGCAACCATGCCTCGACCACGGTGTAGCAACCGGCCACGCACAACCCGGATGCGATGCGCATTCCGGCCCACGCATAGGGGTTGATGATCAGCATATGCGCGATCAATCCGATAGCCCCGGCGGCCGTAAACGCAGCAAACGCGCGCGAATGGCCGACGCTTCCCATCAGGCGTGGTGCCCACCAACAGCCGATGAAAAACCCTAAAAAATGCGAAGATCCCAAAAGTCCGATTTGCTGGTTTGTGAACCCCAGCGCCAGTCCGGACAGCGCATCAAGCGGGCCAACCCCACCAGAACTGAGTTGCAGTAAAAGCACGGACAGAAATAGGGCGGCAAAGGAAATGAGCAAACGCATGTGTCTAGGTATGCGCAGGTTGCGGTATCAGGTGTTAGGGTTTTTCGACAAAATAACGTCGTTTTTGTCATCGAGGCGCGAATTCAAGTTTCGGCGCGAATGTCGGCGTCGATGTCCATTTGTACGGTGTCTGCGACCAGTTCGGGAAACCCGATTGCGCCAAATTCCGTTCTGTTTAACTGTCCGCGCAGGCGCACACTAAGCTGGTCAAGATCGCCTTTGGCACTGCCTTGGGGGCGAAAAATATTGGCCTCGAACTGTATTGGCTTTGTGACACCGCGCAGGGTCAACTGCCCTTGCATCACGGCCCCGTTGGATATGCGCCCCTGCGGCCCAAGCTTGATTTTGGTTGATCGAAAGCGCGCCAAGGGGTGCGCATCGGCGTCCAGAACGGCAGGCGATTTCAAGGCTTGGGTCGCGAATATCAATCCGGTTCGGGCGCGCCGCACATCAGCGCTGACATCAACAAACGAGTTACTAAGATCGCTGGGATCAATGCGAATATCGGCCGTGTGAACGGGGATGCGACCGGATTGTGCCGCGCCATTCAGAATAAATGTGTAGGTTATGCGTGCGCCATTTGCCCCTAAAACATACGGGCGCTGAGCCGCAAATACAGGGGTGGCGAGGCATGTGGCGCTGGCTGCAATTACAAACGCGCGCCGGCTGATTGGGCGATGCATTGTGGCCCTCCTTTGATCAAACAGACAGTAGCGCCTTTTGTGTGGATTGGTATCGCATCACGCGACTTTGATCGGATCGGTGATCTGGGGCAGGGCGTGACCGCGCGGTGTGCGCAGTGTCCAAACCTGTTGTGGGGCCATGCGCGCGCGCAGCCGTTCCAGCCGCCATTGCTGACGTTTGGGCGCATGATCAGTTGCCAGATGCCAGCGGGTTTCGACACCTTGCGCGCCGCCCATACCCGGCGTCAGCAGCAAACCCAGCGGCATATGCCCACTGATTTGCCCGCCTTGTTCCGCAGCCAAATGCATACGCCGCACTTCGGTCAGGCCGGGGAGGCCGGGGAGATCTGCAATCACCAGCGCAACCGCCCCCGATCGCAAGGCCTCCTCGACGCTCCATAATACGTCCTCTGGTCGGCGAGCATAAATGAACAACAGGCGCGCGGGATCAAGGATGGTTTGCACGCCGCAGGGCATCAGTTGCGCCGTTTGCCAACTGGGGGTGATCCATAGAATCGGCCCGGTGGTTTGCGCCCCCGCCCACAACGCAAACCGATGACGCGCATTGCCACACGCCTCGTGAACACGGCCTAAAGGCAGTTGTAAATCAGGTGCTTGTGGCAACAAAGTCAGGTTGGCCACGGCCTGTTTGGGCTGGCGATTAAGCAGGGGGTGATTGACAAGCATGCCCACAACATACCCGTATTCACGTTTTGTTCTCAAGTTATTTTTAAGCGTATTTCGCTTGCAGCGCCGTGGGTGCGCGGTAGAATTGGTACAAACCAGACGAAGGAAAAACCATGCGAATGAAGCCACTAGGGCGCACCAATATCGAAGTGTCCGAACTGTGTTTGGGTTCCATGACATGGGGCACGCAGAACACGGCCGAAGAAGGGCATGACCAGATTGACCACGCCTTGGATGCGGGTATCAATTTTATCGATACGGCTGAAATGTATCCGGTCAATCCGATCAGCGAAGAAACCGTAGGGCGTACAGAAAGGATCATTGGGCTATGGTTTGAACGTGATGCGCGCCGTTCTGATGTGGTTTTAGCGACCAAACATTCCGGTTCTGGCATGGGCTATGTTCGCGAGGGGGCTCCGATTTCGGCGGCGTCTATTTCGGAAACCATCGAGGGATCATTGCGTCGCCTCAAGACCGATTACATCGACCTGTACCAGTTTCACTGGCCCAATCGCGGCAGTTACATGTTTCGCCAGAATTGGCGTTATGACCCGTCTAGCCAGGACCGTGCGCAGACGTTGGACAACATGGAAGAATGCCTGAATGCCCTGCAAAAAGAGGTCAAACGCGGCACCATTCGTGCCTTTGGCCTAAGCAATGAAAGCGCATGGGGCACGACCCAATGGCTGGCCGCGGCTGAACGTACAGGTGGTCCGCGCGTGGCAAGCGTGCAGAACGAATATTCGCTGATGTGCCGGTTGTACGACACGGACATGGCCGAGATGAGCGTGAATGAAGACGTCGGATTGTTGGCGTTTTCACCATTGGCGACCGGCCTGTTGACGGGAAAATACCAAGGCGACAAAATACCCGAGGCCTCGCGTATGACGCTAAGCCCGGAAATGGGTGGCCGTAAAACCGCGCGCGCATTTGAGGCCGTGGATGCCTATTTGGACATCGCGAAAAAGCATGATCTGGATCCGACGCAAATGGCGCTTGCGTGGTGCTGCACCCGTCCGTTTATGGGCTCTGTTATCTTTGGCGCGACGACAATTGCGCAACTGGATGTGGCGCTGGGCGCGGCCGATATCACCCTCAGCGACGAGGTGTTGAAAGATATCGATGCGGCACACCGTTTGCACCCGATGCCATTCTGATCGCAGCAATTTATTGCGAACGCTGGGCGCGCGCGCTTTTTCCAAACGCTTTGGCATAGGCGCGCGCGAAACTGGACTGCGATGCAAACCCCGTTGCCAGTGCAATATTATGTAGGGGTTGCTGTGTTGTGGTGACTTGTCGCTGCGCCTCTAGCAGGCGTAATGACAGGTAATGCTGCTGCGCGGTTGTGTTCAAAGCCGCCCGAAACTGCAGTTGCAAAGCACGCGCGCCGATCCCTAGCTTTTTGGCAATTGCAGCAATCGCAAGCGGATCATCAAGGGATTCCTCCATCAAGGCATGCGCGCGCGCGGTGGTGTGATTGTGGCGCTGCGGATCAGGATTGCGCAATTGCGGCGCGGCAGGTGACGGGCTGTGGTCCAGAATAAAACTCGCGGCCACTTGCGATGCCAAACGCGCCCCATGTTCACGCCGGATCAGCGCCAACATCATGTCAATCGCGGGTGTTGCCCCCGCACTGGTCAACCGGTTTTCGCTGATTTGATAGCGCGAATTCACGACCTGCACTTGTGGGAAATCAATGGACATGCTGTCGATATCTTCCCAATGGGTGGTGGCGCTGTGCCCATCCAACAGCCCCGCGCGGGCCATGACCCACGGGCCACCATCGATCCCACAGGTGTTTTGCGCCGCATTCGCCAGACGCCGCACACTGGCACGCAGGGCGGGGGTGGTTTGCTTTTGCAATTCGAAACCGGCGACGATCACAAACAGATCACAGTGATCCACACGCGCGATGGGGGCCGCCGGCACAATCAAACCAGATGTCAAACGCACGTTTTGGGCGGTCGGTGTCGCGAATTGCCACTGAAAAATCTCGCGACCCGCATGCCGATTGGCGGCGCGCAACGGATCAACAGCGGCCGCAAAGCTAAGCGTGTTGGTCGCATCCAGCACCAAAATAGTTGCGCGTGTGAATTTATCGGATTGGATCAAGTTTGATTCGCTTTGTGACAAGTGCTTTTCCCTAGCCACCGCATTATGGCATCCAAATCAAGCGATATCGTTTTAAGGGAGCGCACCATGCCACTGGCAATGAACAAAGACGTCTTTATCACCGCGGCGATCACAGGATCGGGTGCCACCCAAGACCGCAGCGCGCATGTGCCGCGTTCGCCCAAAGAAATCGCCGACAGCGCAATTGCGGCGGCCAAGGCGGGTGCGGCGATTGTGCATTGCCACGTTCGTGACCCCGAAACCGGTGCGCCCAGCCGTGATTTGCGGATGTTTCGCGAGGTCACAGACCGTATCCGCGCCAGCGAAACAGATGTGATTTTGAACCTGACCGCGGGCATGGGCGGCGACATTGTGTTTGGCGATGTTGAAAACCCCATGGCGCTAAGCCAGCAAGGCACGGACATGGCAGGTGCCACCGAACGGGTCGCACATGTGGCCGAATGTTTGCCAGAAATTTGCACGCTTGATTGTGGCACGATGAACTTTGCCGAAGCAGATTACGTGATGACCAACACGCCCGGTATGTTGGTCGCGATGGGTCGGATGATGACCGAAATGGGCGTCAAACCCGAAATCGAGGCGTTTGACACAGGCCATCTTTGGTATGCAAAACAACTGGTTAAAGATGGTGTTTTAGAAAGCCCCGCATTGGTGCAGCTGTGCATGGGCGTCCCTTGGGGTGCACCGGATGATCTGAACACGTTCATGGCGATGGTCAACAACGTGCCGGACGATTGGACGTTTTCGGCCTTTGGGCTGGGACGCAACCAGATGGCATACGTGGCCGCCGCAGTGCTGGCAGGCGGCAATGTGCGCGTCGGTCTAGAGGACAATTTATGGCTCGACAAAGGTGTGTTGGCCGAAAACTGGCAGTTGGTCGAACGCGCCACCACCATCATCGAAAACATGGGCGCGCGGGTGATCGGACCTGCTGAAACACGCGAAAAGCTTGGCTTGGTAAAACGAGCGCCGAAGTGAGTTTCAAGCAGCTGCGGTTCGGATTGATTTTTGGGGTGCTGGGTTTGGCAGGGTGCGTCGCGACCGATGCGCCCGACCCAACGGTCTATCGCGACCAATCCGTGATTATCGCCGCGACAACACGGTTTGATCCTGTGCGTTTTTCAGGCCGATGGTTTGTTCGGGAATGGTTTCCTGAACAGGTGAAACCGACCCATTTCGATTTTTCCAAACCCGACGCTGTGCCGTCGGCGCAATCCGGCGTCATCAAAATGATCGACAACAACGGCACTAAATGCACGTTAGTGGTGTTGTGGGTCAACGAAGAATTCACAGTCGCGGCACTTGGATCGATCAAGGGCGCACGCGGCTACATCGTGACAAAACAAGGACGAGGGCAGGCGGGCACACTCACTGCGGCGCGCGATGTGCTTTCGTTCAACGGATATGACATTTCAAAATTAAAGAGGCCTGAATGACACATACAGCAGCGATTATTGGTGGTGGCGTAATTGGCGGCGGATGGGCTGCGCGGTTCTTGTTGAACGGTTGGGACGTGCGGGTGTTTGACCCCGACCCAGAGGCCGAGCGCAAGTTTGAAGAGGTGCTTGGCAACGCGCGTCGTTCGATGCCGGGGCTGGTTGACGTGGCCTTGCCGCCCGAAGGAACGCTGAGTTTTCACGACACGATGGCAGGCGCTGTGACAGGTGCAATCTGGATTCAGGAAAGCGTGCCAGAACGACTGGATATGAAGTTAAAGGTCTACGCAGAACTGCAAGCTGCCTGTGATCCTGCGGCTGTAATCGCGTCGTCTACGTCGGGTTTCAAGCCTAGCCAGTTGCAAGATGGGGCCCTGCGCCCAGAACAAATCATGGTCGCGCACCCGTTTAACCCGGTCTATTTGATGCCGCTGATCGAACTGGTCCCGACGCTGGTAACTGATGCTGGTTTGATCGAAAAAGCCAAGGAAATCATCACTGGTTTGGGGATGTATCCCTTGCATGTACGCAAAGAAATCGACGCGCATATTGCGGATCGTTTCCTTGAGGCTGTCTGGCGCGAGGCGTTGTGGCTGGTCAAAGACGGGGTCGCCACCACTGAAGAAATCGACAACGCGATCCGCTATGGTTTTGGCATTCGCTGGGGGCAAATGGGCCTGTTCGAAACCTACCGAACAGCGGGCGGCGAGGCGGGTATGCGTCACTTTATGGCGCAGTTTGGTCCTGCGTTAAAATGGCCATGGACCAAGCTGATGGATGTGCCAGAATTCACTGATGATCTGGTTGATTTGATTGCCGGCCAGTCGGATGAACAGTCCGGACACCTGAGCATTTCCGAGCTGCTAAAGGCGCGCGACAACAACTTGGTTGCAATGATGCGCGCCCTAAAAGGTCAGAATTGGGGCGCTGGTGCACTGATGAACACCCACGAGGCGACGTTGCGTGCGGGCACACCATTGGCTGCGCGGGCCGCTGATCTTGAGGACCCAAGTCAACCAATCGTGACTGTGCGCCGCGCAGTTCCGCTGGATTGGACCGACTATAACGGGCACATGAACGAAGCAAAATACCTGCAAGCCTTTGGTGATGCGACGGATCGTTTTATGGAAATGATCGGCTGCGATGCGGCCTATATTTCGACAGGTGGCAGCTATTTCACGGCCGAAACTCATATCCGTCACATCGACGAGGCACATGCAGGCGCGCTAATCGAAGTGCGCACGCAAGTGTTGATGGGTGCGGGCAAAAAGATGCAGCTTTGGCATGAAATGTACGAGGGTGATCGGCTGCTGGCGACGGGCGAGCATTTCTTGTTGCACGTCAGTCTAGCGACACGCCGCCCGTCTGATCCGTCTGAAGAAATTGTCAGTGCGCTGGAAACCATAGCTGCAGCACACGAAAAACGTCCGACGCCAGACGGGGCAGGCCGCGCTGTTGGTCAACGCCCATGACACGGGTTTTGGTCACAGCAGGTGGTTCGGGAATCGGGCGCGCGATGGGCGACGCGTTTGACGCCGCCGGTTTCGAGGTTTGGATCACCGACGTCGATCAAAGCGCACTGGACGCGGCCCCATCCGGTTGGCACAGACACCTGTGCGATGCCTCAAATGAGGCCGAAGTCGCGGGCGTTTTTGACGCGATCAGCGCGGCTGGTGGCTTGGACGTGTTATGCGCCAATGCCGGTGTTTCAGGGCCAACCGCCTTGGTCGAAGACGTGGTTCTTGCGGACTGGAAAGCCTGCGTTAGCGTCAACCTTGAGGGTGCGTTTTTGGCAGCTAAGTACGCGGCAACCTTGATGAAATCGGCAAAGGCTGGGGCCATTGTCATCACCTCGTCGACGGCGGGGATTTACGGGTATCCCAACCGTTCCCCCTATGCGGCGGCGAAATGGGGGATGATCGGTTTGATGAAAACACTGGCGATGGAATTAGGCCCGTTTGGCATTCGATGCAACGCAATTTGCCCCGGTGCTGTTGAGGGCCCGCGTATGGAAGGTGTGCTGCAACGCGAGGCTGCGGCCAAAGGCATGACACGCGATGCGGTATACGACGGTTACACGATCGGCACCTCGATGCGGTCCTTTGTCGAGGCATCGGACATCGCAAATATGGCGGTGTTTTTAGGGTCAGACGCCGCGCGTCTTGTATCAGGCCAAGTGATCGCAGTGGACGGGCACACAGAAAACCCCGACCCTAAAATTTAGCGGATCTGGGCGCGCAACACGTGCAAATGTTCCGGCAAATCGCGCGCGGTAAAGCTGGCCTGCCGGATCAATTCATCAAAGTGATGGGTCATGATTTCGATACGCTCGCGATCGCGAAACGCCATGTAGTGCCCACCAGTATAAAAGACCGACAACAAGGGCCCAAAGATCGTGATGGGCGCGGAATACAGTTTGCGCGCGTCAAACAAATAGATGCGCATACGGGGATAAAGCTGGTCGATCAGGTGCAGCAAATGGTCGATTTGTTCAAACCGTTGCTTGGCCGGAAGCCCGCGATAATAACCTGTTCCAGCCGCAAAGCTTTGTAATTCGAACATCGGCATTGCGATTTCATAATCTGACCGGGCATTGCGCATCCAATCAAGCCGATCAGCCGACGCATTGATGGCTTGGGTCGTCGTCCGCCCCAAATGCGGGGAATATTCCCACTCCAAAACGCTTTGGGTTTTTAACATGTCTGGCAGCGCGACAGGCACGTGGCGAATTTTGTAGCCTGCGGCCTCTTGGTGCCATGCAAAAATATGTTCGTCGACCAATGCTCGCGGGGCTTCGGTTAGCGACAATGATGCCGAAACGAGGGCCGCAGCGCTTTCTGGTCGATCCGAAAGGCCCAACAACCAATCAACCGAGACGCCCAAAGCTGATGCGCAGGCGGCAATGACATGCGCGCTGGGCAGGCGAATACCATCGTCTTTTAGGGCCTGAGATAGCGTTGACCGGTCTGTTCCAATAGCGCGAGCAAGCGCGCTTTGGTTGCTGCCCGCGTCGGCCATTGCACGGCTTAAACGGGTGCGAAATTGGGTGGCGCGATCTGCACGTGATGGTAAATAGCTCATTTGTAAATAAATATCACACAATGAGGGTAATGTTAACAATATTCAGAATGTTGACAGATCTTTGCAGCAGGTAAGGTCGGTAAAACAGTCAGAGGTCTACTTGCCGCCAACTCATTCCCCAATTCTTCGCCAGTCTTTGACCACGCCGTTTGTTCAAGTTGGCGATTGGCCAACCGTCATTCTTTTGACTTTGTGTTACGCAGGTTGGGGTGGGGCATTGTTCGTGATCCCACAGTTTTCTATGGCGCTGGCATGCATCGCGTTGACTTTGGTTTTGGTGCTGCAATCGTCGCTGAGTCATGAAATTTTGCACGGTCATCCGTTTACAAGCCGCAGGGCAAACACAGCGCTGGGGCTGCTGGCGATTGGCCTATTCGTGCCCTACATCCGGTTTCGCGACACGCATTTGGCGCATCACGTGGATGAACATTTAACCGACCCCTATGACGATCCGGAAAGCAACTTTTGCGACCCAATTGTGTGGGCGGCAAAACCTGTGTGGGCGCGTGCGTTGTTGCGGTTTAACAATACGATGTTCGGGCGCATGTTGGTGGGACCGGCGATTTCGCAATGGTCGTTTATGGTCGGGGATGCGCGCGCAGTAATGGGCGGCGATTGGGCTGTGACACGGGCATGGTTGCTGCATTTGCCAGCTGTCATCCTAACGTTGATCTGCGTGCAGGTCGCGGGCATGTCGATCTGGATGTACGTTTTGGTGTGTTACGCCGCGATGAGCATCCTCAAAATCCGCACGTACCTTGAACACCGCGCTGAGGTCGATCCAACCGCGCGCACAGTGATCGTCGAAGGGCGCGGATTGCTACCATTTTTGTTCTTAAACAACAGCTTGCATGTCGTGCACCATTTGCATCCGAACGTCGCATGGTACGTGTTGCCAAGGCTGTATCGTGATAACAAAGCCAGCTATCAAGCCTGCAACGAGGGCTACGTTTATGACAGTTACGCGCAAATTTTCCGACGCTATTTTCTAAAGACCAAAGACCCCGTGCCGCATCCGCGCTGGCCTTTGGTCTAAAAACCCGCCATCTGAATCCTATGAGTTTATGGATTGGTATTTCGATTGCAGCTGCGGCGTTTCAAACGTTGCGATTTATGTTGCAGAAAATGATGGCCAAACAGACTTTGTCTGCGGCGGGTGCGACGTTTGCCCGGTTCCTATATTCCGCGCCCTTTGTCGTTGTGTTCACAGCGATTTATCTGGCGCAAACAGATCAAAACTGGCCTTCTTTGCCGCCCTTGTTTTGGGTGTATGCCGTTTGCGGTGCGACAGCCCAGGTTTTGGCGACAATCTGCGTGGTGATGGTTTTTAAAAGCCGGAATTTTGCAGTCGGGATAACTTTTAAAAAATCCGAAGTCATTTTGGCTGTGATCGTTGGCCTTGTTGTTTTGGGCGATCAGGTCACGATCCTTGGGTTTTGTGCGATTATTCTGGGCGTAATCGGGATGCTGGTTTTGTCTGCTTCACCGGATCAGGGGCGCTGGCGTTTACGCGATATGGCGAACCGTGCCGCAGGGTTGGGCCTATTGTCCGGCGCGTTATTTGCCGTATCTGCGGTGTCATATCGTGGTGCGTCGATGCAGGTCGACATGGCTGATCACTGGGCGCGCGCGGCTGTGACTTTGGCGATAGTTACGTCTATGCAATTGATTGGAATGGCAATTTGGCTGTGGTTTCGCGACGCCCCGCAGATCGCCGCCGTTTGGCGCGCGCGCCGTGTAACGGTGTGGATCGGGATCATGTCGATGGCCGGATCGTTCTGCTGGTTTTCGGCATTTGCCCTGCAAAACGCGGCCTACGTAAAGGCCGTAGGTCAGGTCGAGCTGATCTTTAGCTTGATGGTCACCGTGATCTTTTTTCGCGAACGCATTGTGCTGCGCGAATGGATCGGAATGGCGATTTTGGGCAGTTCAGTCTTGATGCTGGTCTTGGTTATTTAGTCGGCTGCCGGATGACCGCGCAGGCGCAGGAACAGGTTTTCTTCGTCGCTGTTTTTGAAATACGGAACGCTTTTTGGCGGGGCAAGGTCACGCGCGCGCGCCTCGATTTCACTCAGCACGACTTCGGTGATGAACGGCATATCAAAGGATCGCACGTCGGTTAGCGACACCCATTGCAAGTGCGACAGTTCATCTGACGCGGCGGTGAAGTCATCGGGATCGGTGGCCAAAGCATCTGCATCCACCAAAAAGAAACGGGCGTCAAAACGGCGTGTCCGACCGGGTGGGGTCAGCGCGCGAAACACAAATTGTAGTGCGCTGGCATCTGGCAGATGGCCAGTGGCTGCAAAATCTGACCAGTCGTCGGGAATATCGCCGGACCACGTGCCTTTGTGCCCAAGAACCTGACCGGTTTCCTCGAATAGTTCGCGGATCGCGGCCACAGCCAACGGGTGCGACATGTCGCTGGGAACGTCGTCTTTCAGGCGGTGCAGGCATAATTCATTTAATGGACGTGCAAGCGAAACATCAGCGTCACCGATATCGACCGCGCCGCCGGGGAACACAAATTTGTTTGGCATGAACGCAGCTTTTGCCCCGCGTTGTCCCATCAAAATGCGTGGTGCCGTCATGCGGTCGCGCAAGACAATCACAGTCGACGCGTTGCGAATTTGGGTTTTGTCGATGGTCATGCGCGCCCTCAAACTGTGTTCAGGGCGTTTGTTTTTAGCGTTGTCCGCCAAAACCGCCCATGTACCTGGACCATTGAAAACCGATCACGGCCCCCTTCAGTCTAGGAAGAAGGTAAAGCGACAGGCCGACACTTCCAACCGCAAATATCGTAAACAGCGTCAAAGGTTCGGGGCGCCACGTCACAAATGCGAAATGCAGCATCGGAATCATCAAGTGACCTACGATCAAAATCGTCAGGTACGCAGGTGCGTCGTCAGCGCGGTGGTGGTGCAATTCCTGACGGCACACCGTGCAAGTATCATTGACCTTAAGATAGCTTTTCAACAACGCGCCACTGCCGCAATTGGGGCATTTGCATCGCCACCCGCGGATCATCGCGTTGCGCAATGGGCGTTCGGGGACGTCTGTGGTGACTGTTGTGTCTGTGCTGGCCATCGTCATTATCCTTTGTGGTGCACGCAACATGCCCGTTCCCCATACTGAATAAAAGGTGACAGGATGTCCTTGTGGCGCGTTGTCGCGCAAAATAATTAATATTTCTGCGACGGAACCCGCGCGGTGCCCCGTTTTACTTTGTGAACCGCCCAGGGAATGGACGGTGTAAAAACAAAACGGAGTAGCAGATATGAACATGCGAATGACACTTGTTGCAGCAGCCCTTACTGGATTGGCTTTGGGTGGTGCGGCGTTTGCAAAAGCAGACAAACCGCGCGGCCAGCACATCACGTTTGAACAGTTGGACACCGACAACGACGGTCAGGTCACAGATGCAGAAATGAAGGCACAAGGTGCTGCTCGTTTCGCCAAGGTCGATACTGATGCTGACGGTTTCCTGTCTGCTTCAGAATTAGAGGCCGCAGGCAAAGATCGCGAAAAAAAGCGTGCAACCCGTATGATGGAGCGTTTGGACGCCGACAAAGACGGCAAACTATCGCTTGAGGAAATGGGCAAACGTGGCCGCAAGGGCGATATGTTTGCAAAATTTGATGCCGACAAAAGTGGCGGTCTGTCGAAAGAAGAATTCGACGCGGCGCACAAAGAAATGCGCAAACATCGTGGCGGCAAAAAGCCTGCAAGCGAATAAAACCGCAGCTTTGACACCCTTCTAAACACCTGCGCGCGCGGGCGAAATGCTTGTACCGCGCGCGCCCTCTGGATAACGCTATTTGGTATGAACATGCCCTTGGATGCAGACACAGACACCAGCGACGACGTGCTTTTAGCGCGGTATGCGCGTGGCGATGCGGCTGCGGCACGTTTGTTGGTCGCGCGTTTGACGCCGATTGTGTACCGCCATGCCGCGCGTGTTCTGGGCGATCAGGCCGAAGCGCAGGATGTGACCCAAGAGGCGCTGATCCGGCTTTGGAAAATTGCGCCCGATTGGCAGGCTGGCACCGCAAAAGTCACGACGTGGTTGTTTCGCGTCACCGCAAATCTGTGCACAGACCGGCTGCGCAAACGTCGTGGCGTCGGGCTGGACGAAATCGCAGAACCAACGGACCCAACCCCAAGCGTTGAGGCGCAGTTGCAGACAAAATCACGCATGGATGCCCTTCAGACAGGGTTAATGCAGCTACCGGAACGCCAACGCCAAGCCGTCATTCTGCGTCACATCGAAGGCTTGGCGAACCCTGAAATTGCGCAGATACTAGACATCAGCACCGAGGCCGTCGAAAGCCTGACCGCGCGTGGCAAACGTGCATTGGCAAACATTATGGCCCCTCACCGCGAGACATTGGGATACGACGATGACACACCCTGACCCAGATACACCCGACATGACGGGGCTAGATGCGCTGTTTTCGGATGCCGCGAAGGGCCCAGATTTGGCCCCGTCCGAGGCATTCATGACGCAGATGATGGAAAGTGCCTTGGCGCATCAACCTGTGCCAGTTGCAATTGCGGTGCCGTGGTGGCGACAGGCGTTGTCGGTTTTGGGCGGGTGGCAAGGGATGGGCGGTCTGGTTGCGGCGACATGCGCGGGCTTTTGGATCGGGGTGAACCCGCCAGACACAATGCCGTCCTCGTTCGACAGTCTGTTGAACATCGAAGCGGTTTATAGCAACAGCGAAGACACGGCAGATCTGCTGGGCTTTGGCTGGGTTTTGGAAGAGGAATAAGGCATGGCGCAAGATACAAATACTCCACCGCGCCCTGAACCGGTGCGCGAAACAGGCCGCGTTCCGCGTTGGTTCAAAATCGTCTTGGGGCTGTCATTGGCCGTGAACCTTGGCGTGGCTGGCCTGCTTGCAGGGGCCGCATTTCGCAGTGAACCAAAGGGGCCCCCGCCATCGATTAGCGGTTATGCCACGGCGTATATCAAAGCATTGCCGCACGAAGACCGACGCGCGATTTTGGACAAGATGCGCAAATCAGGCGGTAAAATGCGCCTGAGTGGCCCGGAACGGCGCGCGCTGTATAACGATATGCTGGCCGCGTTGCGTGCACCTGATCTGGACCGCGCCGTGATCGCACAGGTGTTGAGCAAACAAAATGCCGCGTCGCTGGGCGTACAAGCGGGCGTTCAAGATCAATGGATGACTGTTGTGTCCGGCATGAGTGCTGAAGAACGAAGCGCCTATGCTGACCAGATCGAAGAGGTCCTTAAACGCCGTCGTGGCCCGCGCAAAGATCGCAAACCTTAGGCGGCAGGTTGGCTTAGCGTTACTTGATTCCGGCCATTGGTTTTTGCGCGATACAATGCTTGATCCGCGTTCTCTAACAGGGTGCGCGGCGTCATGATATTACATGTAGTATCAAAGGCTTCGGGCCCACCAATGGCAAGGCCGATGGACACTGTAGCCTTAAGGGCGGTGTTTTTGTTGGGCAGTTTGAAAGGCGTTTCGCCGATCATTTGGCGCAGTCGATAGGCCGCAGTGCGCGCGGATGCGAGGGTCACACCGGGCAGCACGATCAGGAATTCTTCACCACCGATGCGCGCGACCATATCAATGGTGCGCAGGTTTTCACGCAAGCGCCGCGCCGTTTCGATCAGCACTGCGTCACCGGCCGCGTGCCCGTAAATGTCGTTAATTTGCTTAAAGTGATCCATATCTGCGACCATCACGGCATAGGGTTTGCCGGTCTCGATCGAACTTTGCGCGATCCGGTCCAGATGCGGCATGGCGTAGCGACGATTGTGCAGACCCGTAAGTGGATCACAAATCGCGGCCTCAAGTCCTGTGCGAACCGTCGCGCGCAGTTGTTCGCCAATCTTTTTACGCTGCACCAACGTGCGGACCCGCAATGCCAATTCTTGGGCGTCAAAACCATCAAACATCAAATCGTTGGCGCCAAGATCCAAGGCTTGGGCTGCGATCACCGGATCAGGGGTGGTTAGCAAAATCAAAACGCCACAATGACGCGTGTCGCTGTGCGCGCGAATGCAGGCCAGCAGGCGCATCATATCGTTGGGATCACCGTCCTCGATAACCAGAACAAACACATCTGGGCTTTGACCTGCGGCCAGTTGACCATAGGGGCTAAGTGCCTTTTTGGTTGTCACCATGCTAAGTTGTGAGGGCAGGAAATGGCGTAATTTTGTTAGCCATCCATGAACTTTGGCGGCGTCATCACTGACCAAAACCGCGCTGCCTGCGGCATCAACGGCATCAAGTGACGTGTTATTCAGGCCCAACGCGCAACTGGTGTCGTCGCGCAATTGCCATTCTGAACTGGACGAAAACGCCCTGACAAGGCTGCGGATACGGGCCAGCAATAGCGTATCATCGACAGGCGTGGTCAAAACATCGTCAACGCCCGCCTCTAACAAGGCATGGCGGTTGGGCTGGTTGCCGTTGTTGTCCAGCGCGATGATCGGAACATCACCAATTCCGGCCTGGTCCCTTAGCGCTTTGGTTAAATCACCTGCGGACCCATCGGGCAGTAGGGCGGCCGAAATAATCACGTCAGGGCAGGATTGCATCGCGATTTCAACGGCTTCTTGGATCGTGGATGCCTGCGACACGTCGTAATAGGCCGCGGACAGTTTAACTTTTAGGACAATACGATTGGTTGCGATGGGCTCAACGATCAAAATTTTGCCGTGCATCGTTAACCCTCCAAAGTCGCTTGTATAAAGTCCTACGTTAGGTTTTTGTCCTTTTAGGTTAACAAAGTGTTTCGATTTCTAAAAAAGTGGACCTTACCATGTCATTAACGCGAGAATCCGCCGAAACGACGGCTTTGCAGGTCTTGGCCTGGTTGGCTGGAAACGAAGATTTGTTGCCAGCGTTTCTAGGTGCGACAGGTGCCAGCGAGGCGGATGTGCGTGCGGGCGCGCGTGATCCTGAGTTTTTAGGATCGGTTCTGGATTTTCTGATGATGGACGATGCGTGGGTGATGCAGTTTTGCGATCAGGCCCAAATGGCGTATCAAACCCCGATGCATGCACGCCAGATGTTGCCCGGCGGCGAACAAGTGAATTGGACATGACCAAAATGGGCGGATCAAACCTGCAAGGCATCGTTTTTGACAAAGACGGTACATTATTTGAATTCGCGGCCACATGGGAAGCCTGGGCGCAGGCGTTTTTGCTGCGCATGACCGACAATGATCGCGACAAAGCGCGCGAATTTGGCGCGTTGATCGGCTTTGATATGGACAGCCGTAGTTTTGCGCGCGACAGCGTTGTGATTGCGGGTACGCCGGGCGAAGTTGCCGATGCACTTGCCCCCTGTTTTCCCGGACGCACACAGGCCCAAGTCCTTGATATATTGAACGAAGAAGCATCAATGGCTCCGCAAGTCGAAGCCGTCGCACTGGTGCCGTTCTTTGCCAGTTTGCACGCTATGGGCCTAAAGGTTGGCGTGGCCACAAACGACGCCGAAGCCCCCGCGCTGGCGCATTTGGGCAAGGCTGGCGTTTTGGACAGTCTGGATTTTATCGCCGGTTTTGACAGTGGGCACGGGGCGAAACCCGGACCCGGCCAATTGCTGGCATTTTGTGGGGAAACGGGCTGTGATCCGTCCCGCGTGGCGATGGTTGGTGACAGCACGCACGATCTGCGCGCAGGCAAAGCAGCGGGCATGTTGTGCATTGCTGTGCTGACCGGAATGGCGGGTCATGATGATCTGGCCCCGCACGCCGATGTTGTGTTGCCTGATGTCGGGCACATACCGGCGTGGTTGGTCGCCAACACCTGATCCGTTAAAAACGACGCAAGCTGTCGCTAACAAGCTGGCGTTTGGCCGGGCCTGACGCTTGGATAGGGTGAACCCTATTGGCGGAGCGCACCCGATGACTGATGATACAAAACGCAAAACACGGACCGGACGCTCTGGTGGGCGGGCAGGGGCTGCGGCGCGTCGTGGGTCTGCTGTTATCGAACAAATGCCGTGGAACCCGCCGATCATGATGGACAAGCCGGTTGAACCCCTGCGCCCCGAGGGTGTGGCGGCAATTCATGACGGTGCAATGCGTATCCTTGAGGAAATCGGGATCGAATTTTTCCACCCCGAAGCGATTGCGCTGCTAAAAGAAGCAGGGTGTACCGTGAACGGTGAAAACGTCCGCATGAGCCGTGAATGGGTCATGGAAATGGTCGCCCTTGCCCCCAGCGAATTCGACATCACGCCGCGCAATCCGGATCGTAAAATCACCATTGGTGGCGATCATTTGAACTTTGGCAACGTGTCATCGCCGCCCAACTATTGGGATATGGAAATTGGTACCAAAGTCCCGGGCACGCGCGAAATGTGCCGCAATATGTTGAAATTGACCCAGTATTTTAACTGTATCCACTTTGCTGGCGGTTATCCTGTGGAACCTTGCGACATCCACGCGTCGGTGCGCCATCTGGATGTGCTGTACGACAAGCTGACGATTTCGGACAAGGTAATGCACGCCTATTCACTAGGCAAAGAACGGGTCGAGGACGTGATGGAAATGGTGCGCATCGCAGGCGGCCACACCAAAGAGGAATTCGAGGCGAGCCCGAAGATGTACACCAACATCAATTCGACCTCGCCGCTGAAGCATGACTATCCGATGATGGACGGCTGGATGCGCCTTGCGCGGGCCAATCAGGGGCTTGTGGTGACACCGTTTACCTTGGCGGGGGCGATGGCACCTGTGACGATGTCTGGCGCTGTGGCGCAGTCGTTGGCCGAAGGGTTGTGTGCGATTGCCTTGGCGCAATACATTCGCCCCGGTGCCTGCTGTGCGATTGGCACGTTTACATCAAACGTCGATATGAAAACCGGCGCGCCTGCGTTTGGCACCCCAGAATATATGCGCGCGACGCAAATGACCGGCCAAATGGCGCGGTTTTATGGGCTGCCGATGCGGTCATCAGGTGTCTGTGCCGCGAATGTTCCGGACGGTCAGGCGATGTGGGAAACGTCAAACAGCCTGTGGGCTGCGGTGCAATCGGGCAGCAACATGGTCTATCACGCGGCCGGTTGGCTCGAGGGCGGATTGATCGCCTCGCCAGAGAAATTCATCATGGATTGCGAAATTTTACAACAAATCCAGCGGTATTTGGACCCGTCCTTGTGGGCAACCGGACCGGATGAAATTGCACTGGATGCCATCAAATCTGTCGGCAACGAAGGCCACTTTTTCGGCATTCAACACACCCAAGACCGCTATACGACCGCGTTCTATCAACCCTTCCTAAGTGATTGGAAAAACTACGAAGGTTGGGAGGCCGCAGGCGGTGTTTGGACACCAGAACGCGCACATTTGATGTTCAAAGAAATCATCGCGAATTTCGAAGAACCGCCAATGGACCCAGCCATTCGCGAAGAATTGGCAGCCTTTGTTGCACGTCGAAAAGAAGAAGGCGGGGCCCCCACTGACTTCTGATCCCTTTACCTGACACAAAGTCACGTCACACCGTTCGCACTAAATTAACGCTTTTTGGCGCATGCTTCACCCAGGACTTAGGGATGAGGCTGCTATGCATGGCTTAACAAATCGCGCTATTCAGCGCTTTGTCACGGACAGCTACGGGGCGTCCAAGTGGGTGGAATGTGCCCAAAAGGCGGATCTGGGGTTTATCGATTTTGAATCGATGTTGGTTTATCCGGACGAAATGACACACGACATCTTGGATGCCGCCAGTATCGTCTTGGGACGGCCGCGCGTGGACCTGATGGAAGACATCGGTACCTATCTGGTGTCGCACACAAATACCGAAGCATTGCGGCGTTTGTTGCGTTTTGGCGGCGTTACGTTTGTTGAATTCCTGCATTCTTTGGATGATTTGCCGGGCCGAACCCATTTGGCTGTGCCTGACCTTGATATGCCGCAAATTGAACTGCGGGATCATTCCGATAGCCAGTTTTCACTGGTTTGCAAAAGCCCTGTTGAAGGGTTTGGAAACGTGATGATGGGTATCTTGCGGGCGATGGCGGATGACTATGGCGTGCTTGCCCTGCTGGAACATACAGGCGGTGGTCAAGGTATTGAAACCATTTCAATAAACTTGGTTGTCACTGAATTCTCCGAAGGTCGCAGTTTTGAATTGGGGGCACGTGTCGGATGAGTACAACTGAAGAAAGAGAACGCGTTTTAGATGTACTGTGTCCAATGCATTTATCTGTGGATGAAACCGGCCACATCACGCACGTCGGCCCGACGCTTCGAAAAATTCGTCCTGATCAAGAACTTGTTGGGCAGCGGTTTTTGGAAGTGTTCATGTTGAAACGCCCGCGCGCGATTAAGTCGATCAGTGATCTGCGGGCCAGTTCAGGCATCAAGCTGCATTTGCAGATGCGGGACGAACCGCAGACCGAACTCAAAGGGTTGCTCGTTGACGGGGTTGGCGCAAATCGCAGTATTATTAATTTGTCCTTCGGGTTTTCTGTCGTCGAAGCGGTGGGCGAATACGCCCTGACCAGTGCAGATTTTTCGCCAACTGATCTGACCATCGAAATGCTATATTTGATCGAGGCAAAGTCAGCCGCGATGGAAGCGTCGCGCAAGTTGAACCAACGTTTGCAAGGTGCCAAAATTGCAGCAGAAGAACAGGCATTTACGGACACTCTGACCGGTCTTAAAAACCGCCGCGCTATGGATCATGTTTTGGCGCGTCACTTGGAATGGGACCGACAGTTCGCGCTCATGCATCTGGATCTAGACTACTTCAAAGACGTGAACGATTCGATGGGGCACGCAGCAGGCGATCATGTTTTGCAAACTGTCGCGCGCGTTATGGTCGAAGAAACCCGCGATTCTGATACTGTTGCGCGCGTGGGTGGCGATGAGTTTGTCATTCTGCTGCCAGATATTCGCGACCAAAAATCACTTGTCGGCATTGGTGAGCGGATCATAAAACGGCTCGAAGTTCCGATCACATTTCAAACCCAGCAGTGTCGGATTTCTGCAAGCATTGGAACTGTGTTCCACGAACCTGACAGCGGGTATACAGCTGAACGATTGTTCGATGATGCGGATGTCGCCCTTTATGCGTCCAAGCACGCAGGACGCGCCCAACAAACGTTCTATAGCGCAGCACTGCGTCAAGACGCGAGAAACTCGGCTGCACCAATCGGACGCGATCTGCCAAAGTTTGCGTAGGCTGTGGGCCGTCACTCAACAGGTTTTCGATTGCTCTGGGCCCATTTTTATCGGGTTTGCAGCTGCAACTCAGTCAAAACTGATGTGACTGCCAATGGTTGCGGGTTTTTGTCGTCCCAAAACCGATCGTATTTCTGCGAGCTTGCAAGTTAAGGCGGGTTTGACACAGAGCTAGGATCCAAAGGTTTTCATGAAAAATCATTAGCCAGGTCAGCTACTCTGCTTACCACGGTAGCACTTTAATTTTCAGGAAACGGTGTGCCGCATTAAAACATCTTCCGGCTAATCCGAAGTTTTTGGAAATTTCGAATTTAGTGACAGACCGCCCAAAAACGCATTCTCACAATCCGCAAGCTTAATCTGAAAGCAATAAAAGATTACCATGGTAGCCCGTAGGGGAGTTGAACCCCTCTTTCCTGGTTGAAAACCAGATGTCCTAACCGATAGACGAACGGGCCACGCTTGGTGAGGGCTTAATAAGACAATCATGTCCAAATGCGCAACCCAAAAAAACATCATTTTGTTCAATTATTTTTTCAGGCTGGCGCCGCGTCTTCGAGCCGCAGTTGCACAGTCTGGCGACCCCGGAAAGTATTGATGTCCAGCCGCCCTGCCAAATGAAAGCGGGCCCCGCCGTGTTGTTCCAATTCATGGCCCAATGCCGTATCAAAAGCGCCGAATGCAATCGCATCCATCCGAGTGCCGGCCGTGTCTCCAAAGCTGATTTTTAAGTGGTTTTCACCGACTCTTTTGGCAAAAAGGATCTGCATATCGGCAAATGCGTATCTTGGGCCGGGGGCACCTGCGCCGTAAGGTCCAGCTTGTTCGATGTGTTCGCACAGCGGGACTGTGGCAGCGGAAGGCATCAATGCACCATCCAATCGTAGGTCCGCAGCCCCGATTTCATCAGCACCTTGTTTCGCGAGCAGTTCGCCTAGACGTTGCATTGCGGCGTCAATTTTGTCTTCAGCCACTGTTAACCCTGCGGCCATTTTGTGTCCGCCACCTTTAATCAAGAGCCCTTCGGACGCCAATCTTTGGATCGGTGCGCCTAAATCGATTCCCGAAACGGATCGCCCTGACCCCTTGCCGATACCGTCTTCGATCCCGATTACAATTGCGGGGCGGTTGGCGGCTTCTTTTAAACGCGCTGCAACGATGCCGACGACGCCTGGATGCCAGTTGGCGCCTGCTGCCCAAACCAGTGGCGCGTTAAAACCGCGTTGGGTGGCCTGTTCGATGGCGGCGGCGCGCACGCTGGCCTCGATGTCGCGGCGTTCTGTGTTTAGCAGGTCTAGCTTTTCTGCCATGGCCGAGGCTTCGTGTGGATTGTCGCAGGCCAATAGGCGCGCGCCAAGGTCGGCTTTTCCGATTCGTCCGCCGGCGTTAACGCGGGGGCCTAGCAAAAACCCAAGGTGATATGACGACGGCGCGGTGTCCATGCGGGCAACATCGGCGAGGGCCGCAATTCCGGGGCGGTCACGGCGAGCCATGACCCGCAAGCCCTGGCGTACAAACGCGCGGTTCACGCCAATCAGCGGGGCAACATCGGCGACTGTGGCAAGGGCGACCAAATCCAGCATCGCCATGAGGTCGGGGCCTTTCGCGCCAGCTTCGCGCATTTGGCGGCCTGCCTCGACCAACATCAGAAACACGACGCCTGCCGCACATAGATGTGCAAGCGCGCCGTCTTCGTCCTGCCGGTTCGGATTCACAACCCCAAGCGCGTCGGGCAACGTTTCACCGCCCAAGTGGTGATCAAGCACGATCACATCCGCGCCCTTTGCAGCTGCAATTGGGCCATGCGAAAGGGTGCCGCAATCCACGCAGATTATCAGATCGTGTTTGGCGGCAAGGGCGGCCATTGCCTCGTCGTTTGGCCCGTATCCTTCGTCGATGCGGTCGGGAATATACAAGGTCGCCTGCATCCCCAAATGCCGCAGCCACACAATCAGCAAGGCCGCGGAACTGCCGCCATCGACGTCGTAATCCGCAAAAATAGCAATTCGTTGACGGGATCGAACGGCTGCCAAAAAACGTGTCGCCGCTTTTTCCATGTCCCGCAGGCTGCGTGGGTCGGGCAGTAAATCACGCAAGGATGGTTCTAAAAACGCGGCCGTATCCGCAACCTCGACACCGCGACGCGCCAATACTTGGGCGACAGGGCGCGGCAGGTCAGTTTGCTGCGCAATCGCCTCGGCTGCGCGGTCAACTTCGATCGCAGGACCAACCCAACGCCGCCCCGTCAAAGATTTTTCAACCCCCAGAAACGACATGGCACAGTCCCACCTTTTATGTTTTTAACGTTGCCGCCGGACGCACCTGCAGCAACAGATCTAATCGCGTTTAGTCTGCGACGGGTGTTCGATAGGTCATGCGACGTACCGATCCGGTGCTTGATCGCATCAATAGTGTTTCGCACGTTAGCCAGCCAACTTCGCGTTCAACGGCGGGCAACAACGATCCGCCCGTGACGCCAGTTGCGGCAAAAATCACGTCTTGGGTCACCAGTTCGTCGCGGGTGTAGACGCGGTCGAAATCGGTGATGCCTGCCTTGGCGGCGCGACCGCGTTCGTCTTCGTTGCGAAAAACAAGGCGGCCGTAAAATTGCCCGCCCATACATTTCAGGGCTGCTGCGGCCAGAACGCCTTCGGGCGCGCCGCCTTGGCCCATGTACATGTCGATGCCTGTGCCCGATTCAGAACAATGCATGACGCCAGCCACGTCGCCGTCTGTGATCAGGCGGATGGCAGCACCGGTGCTGCGAATTTCAGCAATCATCGTCTCGTGACGAGGGCGTTCCAGAACGCAGACTGTGATGTCGGAAGTGGCGCAGCCTTTGGCCTTTGCCAATGCCTCGACCCGTTCTTTTGGCGACATTTCCATCGTGACGGTATCGACGTCATAGCCGGGCCCGATCGCCAGTTTGTCCATGTAGGTGTCAGGGGCGTGTAGCATCGATCCGCGTGGGCCCATTGCGATCACTGTCAGCGCGTTTGGCATGTCTTTTGCAGTCAACGTGGTGCCTTCGAGCGGGTCCAGCGCGATGTCGACGCCCGGGCCATTGCCGGTCCCGACTTCTTCGCCGATGTACAGCATCGGGGCCTCGTCGCGTTCGCCTTCGCCGATGACAACAACGCCTGCGATATCCAACAGGTTCAATTGCTCGCGCATCGCATTTACCGCGGCTTGATCTGCGGCTTTTTCATCGCCGTGACCGACCAGCTTGGCGGACGCCAATGCGGCGGCTTCTGATACGCGGGCAAGGCCCAGTGACAACATACGATCTTGAAATTGCGAAGAGGCGTCCATGCCAGAAATCCTTGCTCGGTATTACGTGTTGCAGCGTGTGTAGCGAGGCGAAGGCGCGCGCACAACTATGCTAGCGTTATCACAACTCTTCGATGCGCAACGCGACTGGTGCACCGGCAAGAACGCCAGTGGTTTCCATGGCTTGCAGCGCGGTTTCAATCGCGGCACTTGCGGCTTTGTGCGTCACGATCAAAACGGGCGCCGCGGTGTCTGCGTGCCCATATTGGCGCATGCGGTCGATGCTCACGCCGGCCTCGCCCAGAACGGTGGCGATTTTTGCCAAGGCACCGGGTTTGTCGACCAGACCCATGCGCAGATAGTAGGGCGCGGGGGCGGTCGAAACAGCTGGTTTGCTTGTGGTCAGCGTTGTTGCAGGCACGCCAAACACCGGAATGTTCAGACCGCGCGCAATATCGCACACATCGGCCATAACCGCGCTGGCCGTTGGCCCCATGCCCGCACCGGGGCCGCGCAGCACAACTTGTTCAATTGCGTCGCCTTCGATTACGACCATGTTGGTGCCGCCCTGAAGCTGACCCAGCGGCGAGGACGCGGGCACAAGGCATGGCTGCATGCGTTGTTCCAAACCACGGCCGGTCATTTGTGCGACGCCCAGCAGTTTGATTTTATAGCCCATGTCGGCGGCGGCGGTGATGTCTTCGATGCTGACCCGCTCGATCCCTTCGAGGGTAATCCCGGCGAAATCGACCTTGGTGCCAAAGGCAATAGACGACAGGATCGCCAATTTATGCGCGGCATCAATGCCACCGACGTCCAGTTGCGGGTCGGCCTCAAGATAGCCAAGGCCGTCAGCTTCGGCGAAAATCTCTTGGTAGTTCAGGCCAGAATCTTCCATCCGCGTCAGGATGTAGTTGCACGATCCGTTCATCACACCCATCACGCGGGTAATGTCGTTGCCAGCGAGACCTTCGGTCAGCGCCTTAATCACCGGAATGCCGCCGCAAACTGCCGCCTCGTAGCGCAATGAAACTTGCGCGGTTTCTGCAGCTTCGGCCAAGGCCTGACCGTGCATGGCAAGCATGGCTTTGTTTGCGGTAATAACGTGTTTTCCTGCGGCAATGGCTGCTTCGGTTGCGGCCTTTGCGGGGCCGTCTTCGCCGCCCATCAATTCAACAAAAACATCGACGTCATCGCGGGTGGCAAGGGCGACTGGGTCGTCTTCCCATGCGTAACCGGCCAATGGCACGCCGCGATCCTTGGATTTTGATCGGGCTGAAACCGCGCTGATCGTGATGTCGCGACCAGTGCGTGCCGCCAACATCGAGGCATGCTGGCGAATGATTTTCACCACTCCCACACCAACCGTACCCAAACCTGCAATACCAAGACGAAGAGGCTGCGACATATCAGAAATCCTTAGGTAAACGGGCAATTAGGTGGTTATTCGATTGCCGCGTGTAGCGGGTTCGCGGCCCCCATGCAACGCGGCAATTCACGTATCAGCGATGCCATTTCGCATGCGTGTACGGGTCGGGGCATCAACAACAGTGCCACGCAAACGATTGGCCCGATTGCGCAGGGCATTGATGCGGGCGTTCAGCGTATCAACGGTTTGCTCCGGCGTGCCATTTCGGGGTGTGGCGGCGTTTAACAAACGATCGACAGGCACCAAATCGGGATACTTGGCGTTTTGACCGCTGTGCGTGACCGCGCTGTCCAGTTCAGGAAACTGGGTACAGGCCGCAAGGGTCAGGATCATAGCAAGAGCGATTGGGCGCATTGGGGCGGGTCCAAGTTGGGTCCATTTGTTGCCATCTTGATGCACGACGTGGCGCGCGCGTGCAAGTCATGCTTGGTTCTGAACACCTGTTCAGTTAAGAGCAAAGGTATGGCGCGCACGGCAGGATCACATTCGGGCATCACAGGCCCAAAAGTACGGCAGACAGCATTGCGCCTGTTTGCAGAGCACGGCTATGCGGCCGTTTCCATGCGTCAGATCGCGGGCGAAGTCGGGGTTCAAGCCGGGGCGCTGTATAACTACACGCCTGATAAACAAAGCCTTTTGTTTGATTTGATGCAGGCGCACATGGCCGAATTGATGGACGCGATGCCGCAAGACGCCGCGCTGTCCCCGATCCTGCGGCTAGAGGCGTTTGTGCGCTTTCACATCGAATTTCACCACGAACGCCCCGATGCAGTGTTCATCGCCTACATGGAATTGCGCAATCTGTCAGAGCCAAATTTCGCGTTGATCGAAGGATTGCGGCGCGGATACGAAGAACGGCTGCGCGCAATTCTAGAGGCTGGTCAGGCGACAGGGGCGTGGGATGTGGCAGATGCCCAGATCGCAAGCTTTGCCGTGATCGCGATGCTGACAGGTGTGAACACTTGGTTTCGCAGCGGCGGTCGTTTGCGCCTGGATCAAGTGCAGGACCAATACTGGCAAATGGTGCGTAAGGCCGTCGGGGCCGGTTAGGGCCAAACTGTGCCCTTGATCGGCGTCTTTTGAATAAAGTGACGGGAACCACCACGGCCGGTTGGTTCTGTGTTCCCGAGGACCTGTATGTACAGGTGGGTGCCAGGTAACTAGGCCAGGACCAAGACAGAGCCAGCTCCCTCGGAAATGCTTAAGGCCACTGGAACGTAACCAATGATCGAGAAGGGCAGAACCCGTCTCGTCATATCTAGGCTGTCGCCCCCATTAGGGCAAGGGCGACAGCGTGAATTAAACCGCTTGGTCGTACAGCGCCGCCAGAAATCCGTGCCACCCTTTATCCAGCGCAAGCAGCAGGCCCATCGCATCGGCATTGTCCGGCAATCCACTGTGTTCCAGCGTCAGGTTGGTGCCATCGTGCGTGGGCGTCAGGTGCCATTCAACTGTTGTCATCAAACCATTCAGCGGCCCCACGCTAAACGCCCATTTCATGTGACTGTGCGGCGTCGCAGATTGCACCGATCCATAGCACATGCGCGCGCCATCTTTGGCACTGATCAGGTTAAAATCCTGGCCTTCGGTCAGATCAGCCTCGGCGGGGTGAAACCATGTGCCCAGCAATTTGGCGTCGGTCAGATGTGCCCAAACGGCTGTGGGTGGCGCGGCAACAAAGATGGATTTACGGATTGTTGTGTCAGTCATAACGTCTTGTCCTTTGATTCAATTGCAGATTTTAGGCCGCTTAGTTTTTCATCCCAGAAGTGGTCGAAAAACCCGATCCAGTCGCGCAAGGGTTCAAACCCGTTTGGATCGAGGGCGTTCAAGCGTTCGCGCCCTTGGGTTCGGGTGGTGATCAGCCCGCCGTCGCTGAGCACCGTTAGATGCTTTTTCACCGCGGCGCGGGTCATGTCGAAATGAGATGTCAGGCCCGCGATGGTGCGTTCGCCGTCGGCCAACAGGTGTAAAATATCGCGACGCGTCGGGTCAGCGAGGGCGCGAAATCCGGTTTGGATGTTTGGTGGCATGGGTTATCCGATACTGTTTGGTATCATTTATATAGGATACTTTTTGGTATCATATCAATCCCTTGATTTATGTTCATCTTTTGTTCATGTTTGGGCGATGGATATGAACCCCCTTGATACCGCCCTGAAATTGATGGCACCGGGCCAAAAGCTCGCGCGTGGGGTGGCGCGGCATTTGACCAGCCTGGGCCTTGTTTCTATTGAAGAATTTGTGCCAACCCGTGGTCTGCGTGTCGATGTGATTGCACTGACAGCCAAAGGCGAAATCTGGATTGTTGAATGCAAATCCAGCCGCGCGGATTTTCAAACAGACAGCAAATGGCAGGGCTATCTGGAATGGTGCGACCGGTTTTTCTGGGCAGTTGATTCGGAGTTTCCGTTGGAATTATTGCCCGACGACACTGGCCTGATCATCGCCGATGCGTACGACGGCGAAGTGGTGCGCATGGCCCCCGAAGACCGGCTAGCAGCAGCACGGCGCCGCGTGATGGTGCAGAAATTTGCCACCCATGCCGCGCGTCGGCTGCAAGCCTTTCGCGACCCCGGTGCCGGGATCAACTTTTGATTTTGCGGTTTGTGCAATCCGACAGATTTATTTGACGATCCGTGCCGCGGCTGCCGCTGCCAGAATTTCTTCGGCAATTTCTTCGGCTTCTTCGGGTTCAAAATCCATCGGGACTTCGACGCCTTTTGATTCGATGAAAATCCGCACCATGCCTTGATCGGTTGGCCCGATTTGCATGTTTGCTTCGACGTCGCGTTCGCTATTGATACCCATGCTGATCCCTTTTTCTGATAGGGATGGGTAGCCATCTGGGGTATGAAACGCAAGCGATGCAAGGGCCGCGACGCGCCACAGCCATGCCGATCGTGCATTTGGCAGCGATTTGATGGGGCAGGGGCGTATTTATCGCTTTTGATGGTCTTGCATTTGTTGAAAGGTGCGGTTAAATCCCCCCTTAGTGCCGCCTTAGCTCAGTTGGTTAGAGCGCCTGATTGTGGATCAGGAGGTCCCTGGTTCGAGACCAGGAGGTGGTACCATTCCCCCCCACCACGTATTGGAATTTGTCGGCTCTTACCGTAAGTGTGCGCACGGTTTTGCGGATTTTGCAGCATCCAGCGTGGCCCGTGTGATCGATGCACCTACCTTACCGACGCACTAATTTAAGTCCGCAAATCCGTGATGACCGCGGTACCGGGCGATGTCGGGCCATTCATGGCGCGAAGTTCCGCACTCGCGCCGGACAATGGAATCTCTCTTGCGACCATCGGACGAATATCCACATCACCACGTTCAATCATTCCCAAAAGGCGTGGATATTTCCAAGACGGCATGCCGCGCGTCCCAAAGAACGCAAGCTGCTTGGCGTAAATTGCACGCATGTTTATTTGCATCTGACCACTTCCTGACGGCATGCCCACCTGAACGTGCCGGCCAAGTATCGCGAGGCATTCTATGGACGCGTTGGTGGTCGCCTCGATGCCAAGTGCTTCGATTGAGACCTGCGCCCCGCCGCCCGTGATGTCATGAATTGCGCTGGCCACATCGACCTTGGATGCGTTCACAGTGGCATCTGCACCGTGTTGAACTGCGTGTTCCAATTTTTCTTCGACAATATCAACGACCACGACCTGCGCCCCCAACATCTTGGCCAAAAGCAATACCGACAGGCCGATGCCGCCGGTTCCGTGCACAGCCACCCATTCCCCGGCCTTTACATCGGCGCGGTCCGTTAAGGCATGCCATGCCGTGGTCACGCGACAGCCAAGACCGGCAGCAAGGGCAGGCGACATGGACTCCGGAAGGTGAACAAGGTTGTGATCATAGGGCACGGCCACGTATTCTGCGTAGGCCCCGGGCGCGCCAAAACCGGGTACGATTTGTTGGGCGCAGGTGTTCGATACGCCAGTGTGGCAGGCCGCACAGCTGCCGCAGCCAAGGATGAAAGGTGCGATCAGGCGGTCACCGATTTTGTGTTGCGCCAATGGACCCGCCTCAACGACGGTCCCGCAGTATTCGTGGCCCAAAATCGACCCATTCTGGACTTTTGGATGTCCGCCCGTCCAGCCATGATAGTCTGATCGACAGACACCGCAGGCCGCAACTTCGAGCACCACGCCGTTGTCCGGACAAATCGGATCAGGAGCAGTTTCTATCGATAGATCTTCGTTGAAGTTTCTGACCACTGCTGCGCGCATTTTATCATCCTTGACGTTCGTTCATCCGATTTTCGACACGAGTATTGTAACGGTTATACAGGTCTGTCGCCTTTTATGGTCACGCGTCTGCCTTTGCGTTCCTCTGGCCAATAATCCCAAATCGCGCGGTGCATACAGCATCGATTGTCCCAGAATGCCATATCATTCAACGTCCAACGAAAGCGTATTTGGTACCTAATATGTTCCGCATGTACCAATAGCATTTCAAGAAGGGCGTCACTTTCGCTTTCTGAAAGCCCTAATATTTTTGTTGTAAATGTACGGTTCACAAACAACGATTTCCTGCCGGTATCAGGATGGGTTCGCACGATAGGATGAACCGCTTCGGGGCAGTCGATATCGGCGTCCTGCTTGCCGCGGTCACTGTATCTTCCTTTGTAAATATGTTCAGAGCTGTGCAGCGCAGACAGGCCGTCGACCATCGTTTTGATGGGGTCAGATAAATCGTCGTAGGCGGCATACATATCGTTGAACATCGTGTCGCCACCACACGGCGGTGCGATATGGATTTGCAGCATGGTGCCCAGTGGCGGGGTTTCATCGCAAGAAACATCGGAGTGCCAAAATTCACCATTCGCTACTTTTGAATCCTTGGTTGCGTGGATCTCAAAAATCTCTGGATGGCCGATCATGGTCGGGGCAGCAGGGTGCGCGTGCAAAGGCCCAAACCGTTTTCCAAGTATCACATGTTGCTCTGGCGGGATTTCCTTTTGCTCTTTGAAAAACAGAACCTGATACTTGAGAAACGCATCCTTGATCTCTGCGAATTGATCGTCAGGAATGCTTTGGCTTAGATCAACACCGTAAATTTCAGCGCCAAGATTTGGTGAAAACGGCTTGGCAACGATCAACTCATATTCGTTTGTTTTTAAGGCAACCATGAGAACTCCATCATTTTTCATCTGAGTAATATCGGTAGGCTAATGGTAAGCTTGCCTTAATAAAAACGAAAATAAATTGATTAAAACATAAGAACTTGTTTATCAAAGGGCGTGACAGGATGGGCCTCCATTCACCAAAAAGGGACACTGGAATGAGCATTCGTGCACTACGCACCCTAATTTCTATTCACCGGCATGGTAGTTTTCGTGCTGCCGCTGAGTCCGAAAATTTAACGCCCGCTGCCGTCAGTCAACAAATGCGAAATTTGGAATCATCGTGGAATTTGGATCTATTTGAGCGCTCCCATAGATCTCCGAAACTGACTTTGATTGGACTGGCTTTGGTCCGTGAGGCCGAAGCGGTCGTTGCGGCCTATGACAATCTGGCGGACAAGGTCAGTTCTAGCGATGACATTTCTGGAGAGCTTATTTTAGGCGCTGTGCCCACGACTTTGACCGGGCTTGTGCCGCTTGCTTTGTCCCAGCTCAAGATTTTGCATCCGAGTATTCGGGTTCGCATTGTTCCAGGGTTGTCCAACCAGCTGTTATTGCAAATTGATCGCGGGCAGATTCATGCTGCCGTCATTTCAAAGCCAGAAGTGTTGTCTAGGTCGCTGAGTTTTTCCAAAATCGCAGTCGAGGAACTGGTGCTCCTTGCCGCTGAAAGCACCGAAGATTTGTCGCCAATGGAGCTTTTGCAAACCCAACCGTTTATTCGTTTCAATCGGGATGCGGTTGTGGGCCGGCAAATCGAAGCCTGGCTGCAAAGCAATGAAATCGTAGTTAATGACGTGATGGAGCTGGAGGGACTTGAAGCAATTTCCAGCATGGTTGCAGCTGAACTTGGCATTTCAATCGTGCCACAAAGATGCATCACTGAAAGCCATCATTTCCCCCTAAAACGCATACCTTTGGGAGATGACGGCCCTAGTCGTTTGCTCGGACTTGTCAGCCGCGTCGACTCGCCCAGAACAAACGTCATCAAGGCCGCAGAAACAGCTCTTTTAAAAGCAGTTTCAATCGGCGAGTTCACAATCAAATCACAAGTTTCGCCTTAGAAGAAATGTCAAAGAGTCCAGTTTTCGGGGCCATTTCCCAAATTTCAGAAGCAGGACATTCGCCATGGTAATGTGAAAGCCCGCACTTGATCACAGCGGAAAACTATCCAGTCGTTCGCACCCTGTCGCCGTCACCAACACCTGTGTCTCTAATTTGATGCCTTCCGTTCGGTCTTCGGCGATCAAGCTTTCGATACAAATAACCATGCCCTGTTCAAACTGCCCAGACATCGCACCGGGGCTCCAATCAGCATGCAGCGGTATGACCGGCCATTCATCGGCCATGCCAACCCCATGCGCGGCGAGCGAATAGCGATAGGGCAGGTGGCGGTCAGGTATGCGCCAGCTTTTGGCGTTGAACTCATCAAAGGTCATTCCCGGTTTTACCAGCGCAAGGTTGTGATGAATTTGTGCGCGCGCCTTGTCGTACAACCGCCGCTGCGTCTCAGTCATCTCCGTAAACCCGCAGGTCCAAGACCGCGAAAGATCGGCGCAATATCCGTAAGGGCCGATCATGTCTGTATCAAAGGAAATCATCTCTCCTTGTTGGCAGGGGCGGTCAGAACATTCCTGATACCACGGGTTTGTACGCGGCCCACAGGTCAGTAATTTGGTCTCAAGCCAATCACCGCCGGATCGCGCGTTTTCAAAGTGAAGATGCGCCCACAGCTCGCGTTCAGTAACGCCCGGCACGGAGTGATCATAGATGCGCGCCATGCCTGCCTCACAGACGCGGATTGTCCAACGCATCAGTTCGATTTCATCTGCCGATTTAATGGAGCGTGCAATTTCAGTGAACTGGCTGCCTTCAACGTATGTTAGCCCGCGCGCCGCTAGTGCGTGAACGCCGCTGCCGTCCAGCGTATCGCAAGCAATCCGCGTATTGCCGCCGCCATATCGGGTGACAAGATCGGCGATTTCATTGGCCCAATCGGCGGTGGCGGCCTCGACTTTATCACCCGACGCCATGAACATCCACGTCTTGGCCATGCGCAATTCGTCAATGCCGGGCAGGTCTTTGCTTTGGTGCATGCAGCCTTTGAATTCGAACATGATTGCGGGCCCACCAGCAAGGATCAGGGCATAACGCATCGGATTGTGCAGCGTCCAGACTTGCATATTAGAGCAATCAAAAGCGTAGCGAATGTTGCAAGGATCATAAAGCAGCATGGCCGCGCATTCGGATTTATCCAGCTGTGCCCTAAGCCGGCCCAAACGGTAAGCGCGGGCGCGCTCGAGCACGTCATCCGCGACGGGACTGATAAGAGGTTTATCCGCGCCTTTTGCGTTCAGATAGGTCAGTTTACGATCGTCTTTGAACACTGAATTTTCGATCACGCGCTGCGCCCATAAAAACCGTTACGTTCTTCGTCACTGAACACGACACCGGGCCTGTCGAAATAGGAAAACACAGCGATGATGCGGTCTTTATTACCTTTTACAGGCGTCACACGATGCGCCGTATTTTTCCCTTTGAAAATGTTCAAAGTACCGGGTGTTAAGTGCATCACCGTTGGCGTCTTTCGACCCTCTAGCAGCGCCGCAACGCCATCATAATTTGGGTCATCATCGCAGCGCAGGTCCTTTTCATACGCAAAATCACCACCCCTATCAGACGCTTGAAGCAGCAAGGTTGTCGTGAATTCAGAACGATCAAAATGCCAGTTCAGCGCTTGCCCTTCGCAATAGCCCATCACGTTCACGCGGGCGAGCGGATCAGCCATCGCATAAAGGTCCGGCTTGTCCATCACGGAGGCTAAAAATTTCGCGAAAGGTGGCCATTCATAAAGCCGGATAACAGCGGCGTTGCCCATCTGATCGGCGCAAATCGTTCTGTTGGATGTTTCAAATTCCTGCAACGCGGGATGGGTATCGGGCAAGCCTGCGATCGTTTTCTTGAAATAGATGTTGTGGCGACGTTCGTGCACAAATGCATCCTTAGCCAATATTGGCTTTAGCACCTCAATTTCGTCGGCGATCGCGGCTGTTTTTAGAAAGCCGGGAAGATTGAAAAGACCGTCAGCCTCCAGCTTGGCTTTGCAATCATCAACCAAGCTTTGCCACGCTGGCGTGCCGGGTTGGTCCAATGGATAACGGGTAAGGTCGATCAGGTTTTGCATGGTGTCCTCGGTCTAATGTGATGCCGACGGTAGTTGACGCCTGTATTCTTGCAAATAGGTATTCTAGTAATGATGCATTAGAATTTCTAACGGTGAATATCCAATGACCCCACACCTTCCATTGAACGCCCTGCGCGCATTCGAGGCTGCCGCGCGAACAGGTTCCTTTGCCAACGCCGCCAGAGAAATGGGCGTCAGTTCTGCGGCCATCAGCCAACAGGTTAAATTGCTTGAGGAATTCTGGGAAACGACGCTGTTTATCCGCCAAGGCAATCGTATCGCACTGACTGACGCGGGCCAAAGTGCGTATCCTCAATTGGGGCAGTCTATGGTGCAATTGGGTGATTTGTCGGACAAAATGCGCCGAGTGAACAAGACGAAGCGCCTTGTTCTAAGTGCGCCGCAATCGATTGCTGAAACATGGCTGGCACGCACATTATCGACCCTTGAACCCGCAGGTGTTTCGACGCCGTTCGAGATAAGAGTAGACAATGATCCGGTGGATTTTGCGCGCGACAACGTCGATCTTCGTATTTTTTATGGCCATGATCTTTACCGAGATCACAAAATCATTCCGCTGTTTTCTGACCAGCTTGTCGCTGTTGCCTCGCAGAATTTCATCACTGAACACGGCGCCGACCTTGACCACATCAAAGACCAATTCCTTATTCACACCGATTGGGGGCGCGATTTTGCATCCTCCCCAAATTGGAGCCAAGCATTCGCTGACCGCCGCCTTGTCGATCACAATACAGGACTGCGTGTCCAAGCCAGCAGCATCGCCTTAAACTTTGCTGAACAGGGTTTTGGTGTCGCCCTGGTTCCACAACGAATGGTACGAGAAAGAGTAGATTCTGGATGCCTTATTCAAGTGCAAATGCCGCCCATCCCGATGAAGCATGACTACCAAATCGCCTACTCAAACAGGCTCGAAGCCAACACAAATATTCAAATGATCATACGCGCGCTGAAAGCCCCATTCTAACGAAATGCTGACAATTCCAATTGCTTATAGCCTTTAGGGCATGTGCAATTTTGCGGTCGCTAGGCAGGTCGCGATCATCGTGGCTTTTTCCTCATTGATTGCAAACACATCCGCACCGCAGCTCGCGATTGCCTTTGACGATCCGATGCTGCGTCCAATCGCAATGAAATGCGTACCCTTAGCCGGGGCCAACATGTTGACAGTGAACCCGGTTGTCGAAGCAAAGGTTCCAATTTCATTGCCGCTGATTGCAGCAGTCACGGCCGCCATGTCAGCAAAAGTTCCGACAATGCCCCCCATGATGTGTTTGCCGTCAAATGTTGCGACACGCGTCCACGGCATAGAAAGCATGCTGACGCCATTGCCAAACCCGATGACGTCCACGCCCAAATGCTGCGCCACTGGCATCGCGCAAACACCGGCAGTCAGATCATGACGGAAATCGCGATCAATTTTCTGAAAATCGAAGTCAATGATGCGTTCCAGCAGTTCAATGTCCATGCGGGTAATCCTGTCCTCGTCCTAAAATGCCAAGTCCCGGAGGGAAACCAACATAGATCAAGCCAGCCAGAGGTGTCGAAAGGGTTTGATGGCGACAACATCTGCCTTTTGAATACAACGCGTTAACGATCATGATGATCTCCTTTGAGGAACTGTATTTCCAAAGGCTAGCATTATTGCAGGATACGTATACCGTCATTGATGACGATCAATCCTTCATAAATGGAGCGCAAATGACGTGGGATGATGTTCAATTGTTTGCACTTGTCGCCCGTGTGGGTTCTTTTACGGATGCGGCCAAAAGCTCAAGGCTGTCGGCGGTTTCGATCGCGCGACGTATCACTGCATTAGAAACCGATCTTGAGGTGAAACTGTTTTTGCGCGGCACAAAGGGCGTTTTGCTCACGCCGGCGGGCACTTCTTTGTGCGCGAAAACCGACACTGCGACCACTGGTATGAATGACCTGATTGATGCTGCTCAACGCCTTAAACTGACAGGTTGGTCGAGCCCGATCCGCATCACCAGCACCGAACCTATAATCGCTGATCTGGTCGCGCCGCGTGTTCACGAATTGGTTCAGGCGCATCCCGAACTGATGCTGGAACTGAATGTGTCCAACGATGTCGTCAGTTTGTTATCGCATGAGGCAGAGATCGCGTTGCGATTTGCGAAACCCACGGGAAACAGCCTGAAAGTGCGAAAGGTTGCGGAATTCAGGCTGGCGCTTTTTAGATCGGAAAACTACGAAACACCGCTGAGCCGCGCACGCTTTATTGGCTACGATGACACCTACGGGGCCATTCCTGAAATTGTCTGGATGCGCGAACAGGGGTTTTCCGAGCGTATGATTTTACGCAGTTCCAGCACGTCGGCGCTTGTGCAGGCGACCCGATCTGCGATCGGTATTGCGCTGCTTCCCACCTTTATCGCCAAGCGGTATCCTGACCTAATCGAAGTTCCCTATGTGCCGGCCATTGCCAGACGCAATCTTTGGATGATGACGCATCCTGACGTGGCAAAAATCCGTGAGACGAAACTGGTCATGCAGTGGCTCGCGACGGCCTTCAGATCGGCGTGATGGATTAAACGAGAACGATAGCCGCGCCTAATATCCAAGCAGCGCACCTTTGAATACACAGCAACGTGCGGCCCCGACTTCGGTCGCCTATTGCCCGAATTGAACTGGCATGATTGACTGCCACTATAAATTTGCTGCGCGAAATAATCGGAGAGAAAAATGAGAACATTGAAATTGGCCGTACTCGGAGGCGCGTTGACCATGTCAGCCATGGGCGCATCCGCAGAGACATTTCGCTGGGCTTCGAATACGGACCCACAAACGATGGACCCACATGCCGTAAATTCAGCCCCTGTGCTGTCATTCTTGAACAATGTCTACGAGGGACTTGTCCGGCGCGGAAAAGGCATGTCGATCGAACCATCCTTGGCCACATCGTGGGAACCATTGACGGGCGAAAACGGTTGGCGTTTCAATCTGCGCAAAGATGTGACGTTTCAGGACGGCGCCGCCTTTACGGCCGAAGACGTGCTGTTTTCCTACCAGCGCGCGTCTGACGAAGCCGCCGATGTGCGGTCATGGTTTGCACCTGTCACTGACGTGCGGGTCGTGGATGATTTCACGATCGATTTCGTCAATTCTGCGCCAAACCCACTGTTTCCCGATTCAATCGCGAACTTCATGATCCTCGACAAAGACTGGGCGATGGCCAACGACGCAGCATTGCCTGCGCGCGACGCGGAAAACTTTGCCACGATGAACGTCAACGGCACCGGCCCCTTCACTTTGGCCAGCCGCGATCCAGGCGTGCGCACGACCCTCACACCGAATGAAAACTGGTGGGACGACGTTGGCCACAACGTCACCGAGGCCGTGTTTACCCCCATCGGCAATTCCGCCACTGGCCTCGCAGCGCTTTTGTCTGGCGAGATCGATTTCATCCAACCAATCCCATTGCAAGACGTCGCGCAAGTCGAAGGCCGCGATGGGTTTAAGGTACTGGAGGGCGAAGAAACCCGCGTGATTATGTTCGGCTTTGGCCATGAACATGAAACATTGCTGTATTCATCTGACGTGACAGACGCGAACCCGTTCACCGACCCACGCGTGCGTTTGGCAGCCGCCCATGCGCTTGATATCGCGTCCATCGATCGTGTGTTGTTTCGTGGCAAAATCGAACCGGCAAGCCAGCTGGTGCCCATGGGTATTTCAGGGTTCTCCGAAGCAAACAGCGATCGCTCTGCGTATGATCCTGACCGCGCCAAAGAATTGCTGGCCGAGGCAGGGTATCCCGATGGATTTTCATTCGGTTTGAAATGCACCAATGACCGCTACATCAACGACGAAGCCCTGTGTCGTGCGGCGGCGTCCATGTTTGCAGCCGTTGGTTTGAATGCGGAACTCAGCACTGGTCCTGTGCGCGATTACTGGCCACAACTGCGCGAAGACGATTTCGACATGTACCTGTTGGGCTGGTCACCGGGCACGTTCGACATGGAACACCCGATCCGCTTTTTGCTGCACAGCCAAGACGACGAACGCAAATTGGGCTCGTGGAATTTCGGCAACTATTCCAATGCGCGTGTGGACGAATTGCTACCGCTTATTCAGCAAGAAATCGAACCCGCCGCGCGTCAGGCAATGGTCGATGAAGTCGTCGCAATCACACAAGACGAGGTCGCCTATATCCCGCTGTACACTCAGCCATTGATCTGGGCCGCCAAGGACAATGTCGGTCTGACACAACGTGCCGATAACTTCTTTATGTTGCGTTGGGTTACGGTGAATTGATCCGAAAATAGAGCAAATAGGCGATGGTATATTTTATCCTGAAACGGTTGGTTCAATCCGTATTTGTGATGCTGGCCGTCGCCTTTTTGGCCTTTTCCTTGTTCAGGTTTGTGGGGGATCCGATCACCCAGATGACGGGGGTGGAAACCTCTGTCGCGGATCAAGAACGGCTGCGTGAAGAATTGGGTTTAAACGATGCGTTCGTTTATCAATTCGCGCGCTTTACCGGCGATATGTTGCAGGGTGATTTCGGGTTTTCCTATCGCACCCGTCAGCCGGTTGCAGACATGATTGCCAACCGTATTCCCGCGACGTTGGAATTGGGCGTTGTGGCGTTGATCATATCGCTGTTGGTGGGTGTGCCTGCCGGGGTTTACACGGCGCTAAAGCCGCGCGGCGTGCTGACGCAAGCCATTTTGATGACCACCCTTGTGGGGGTGTCGATCCCGACCTTTGTGATTGGGATCATGTTGATTTTTATCTTTGGCGTGCAATTGGGCTGGCTGCCGACCTTCGGGCGGGGTGGTACGGTTCAGATTGGCGTTTGGGAAAGTTCCTTGTTCACGATTGATGGGTGGCGGGCGCTGTTGTTGCCGGCGATCACATTGGGCGTTTACCAATTGACCCTGACAATGCGCCTTGTTCGCGCAGAGATGATGGAGGTCATGCGGTCTGATTACATCCGCTTTGCCATGGCGCGCGGCGTGCCGATGCGCAGCCTGCATTACAAACACGCCCTCGCCAATACGATGGTGCCGGTTATCACAATCATTGGCCTGCAATTTGGCGGTGTCATCGCCTTTTCCATCGTGACCGAAAGCGTGTTCCAATGGCCCGGCATGGGGCTGTTGTTTCTTGAATCGATCCGCTTTGTCGATATCCCTGTGATGGGTGTTTACCTTGTGGTGATCGCGTTTTTCTTTGTGCTGGTGAACCTTGTTGTTGATCTGCTTTACGTCGCGATTGACCCGCGTCTGCGCATAAGGGACGTGTCATGATCGCCTTTGTCAAAAGATACGAAGGGCTGTGGTTGTTCGTGCATTCCCCAGCGGCGATTGTCGCGGCGATTGTTGCGGCGGTGATCCTTTTAGGGGCTTTGTTTGCGCCGTGGATCGCGCTGGTGAACCCCTATGATTTGGCGTCGTTTAGCCTGTTTGACGGACTGCTGCCGCCCGTGTGGCAAGACGGCGCGAACCCCAAATTCCTGTTGGGAACAGACGATCAGGGCCGCGATATGATTTCGTCGATTTTGTACGGGGCGCGGTTATCGCTGGTCATCGGGTTGTCTGCGTTAACCATTGCTGCGGGTCTTGGCGTCGGGCTTGGCCTTGCGGCTGGGTATTATGGCGGTCGGTTTGATGCCATCGTTATGCGTATCGCAGATGTGCAACTGGCGTTGCCTGCGATCCTGACCGCATTGCTGATCGACGGTATCGCGCGGGGCATTTTGCCTGCCGCTATTCAACAGGATTTGCGGGTCGCAGTGCTGACCTTGGCGATCGCGCTGTCGCTTTGGGTGAACTTTGCCCGGACTGCGCGTGCGTCCACTTTTGTGCAGATGAACAAGGAATACGTGCAGGCCGCGGTCATGATGGGCCAACATCCGCTGCGGGTGATGTTTGTGCATATCTTGCCGAACATCCTTGGGCCACTTTTGGTCATCATGACCGTTGATTTGGCCTCGGCCATTCTGCTCGAAGCAACATTGTCGTTTCTTGGCATTGGTTTGCCCGCCGACAGTCCCAGCCTTGGCACGTTGATCCGTATTGGCATGCAGTTTCTGCTGTCCGGCGAATGGTGGATTTTGTGGATCCCCACGATGTTCCTTGTGGTTCTGGTGGTGTCGATCAACATCCTTGGCGATTTCCTGCGTGACGTCTTTAACCCGAGGTTGCGCTAAATGCTGACGATCAAAGATTTATCTGTTAAATTCCCCTCTCGTTTTGGCGATTTTACCGCCATCGAAGACGTCGATATGACCATTGCGCCAGGTGAAATTCACGGGCTGGTCGGGGAGAGTGGCGCGGGCAAATCCACTGTTGGCGCAGCTGTGATTGGCCTGCTGCAATCGCCAGGTTTTGTGTCAAACGGGACTATGACACTGGGCGATACAGACTTGCGCACCCTAACGCCTGCGCAGGCCCACAAGGTGCGCGGCGATCGCATTTCGATGATTTTTCAAGATCCAGAAACCAGCCTGAACCCGTTGATGACCATCGAGGATCAGCTGGTCGAAACGATTCAGGCCCACTCGGATGCCAGCGTAAATGCGGCCCGCAAACGCGCGGTCGATTTGTTAGAAGAGATCGGGATCAAGGACGCCGCCCAGCGGATCAAGGCCTATCCGCATCAGTTTTCTGGCGGCATGCGTCAACGGGTGGTGATCGCGTTGGCGGTCAGTACTGATCCTGAACTTATTATCGCGGATGAACCCACAACGGCGCTGGATGTGGCGGTGCAATCGCAGGTCCTCGACTTGATCCAACGCTTGGCGAAGGAACGCCAGATTGCATTTATGCTGATCACCCACGACATCGGTGTGATCGCGCAAGTGGCGGACCGTGTCACCGTCATGCGCAAAGGGAGCGTGATGGAAACCGGCGTCACAGCGCAGGTTTTGGGTGCGCCCACACATCGCTATACCCGAGCGCTGATGGACGCAGTGCCACCGCTGGATCGCAAAATTGACCGCTTTCGGGTGCCCGATGCGGATAACACCGCGCCTACCATTGGGGACCTTGCGGAAAACTGGCTGCTTGAGGGGCAACAGCACGATCTGACAGGACTGTCGTTGCAGGATTTGACTGTGCGATTTGCAGGGCCACGCACGTCGCTGTTTCGCAAACCGCCGCCCTATGTTGCGTTGGACGGCGTCACGCTAAACATCAAACCCGGATCGATTATGGGGCTGGTGGGCGAAAGCGGATCGGGCAAATCAACACTGGCCAAGGCGATTACCGGATTGGTCACCCCCAGCAGTGGGTCAATGATTTTGGGTGACACCGCGCTGCCTTTTGGCAAATCGCGCAGCCGTCATCACCCGTCACGCCAATTGGTTCAAATGGTGTTTCAAGATCCATATTCCAGCCTGAATTCCCGCCATCGGGTTGGGGATATTTTGATGGAACCCTTGTGGTTCTACGGGTTTGTTAAGGACGCAAAGAAACGCGAAACGCTGGCGGCATCGATGCTATCGCTTGTCGGGATGCAGCCCGATGCGATCACGAAATACCCGCATCAGTTTTCGGGAGGCCAACGCCAACGCATTGCCGTCGCGCGCGCCCTGCTGGCCCGTCCGCGATTTTTGATTTGTGATGAACCAACCTCGGCGTTGGATGTGTCGATTCAGGCGGAAATCTTGAACCTGCTAAAAGACCTGCAAGTCAAATTTGGCCTGACGATCTTGTTTATCAGCCATAACCTTGCCGTCGTACGACAAATGGCGGACGAGACCGCCGTTCTTCGCAATGGCAAGATCGAAGAGGTCGGCGAGACGCATGCACTTTATACAACGCCAAAGGCGGATTACACAAAATCGCTGCTGGAACTTACGCCGGTGATGCCCACTGTATGGCAGACCTGAAACTATGATAAAACTGTATGGATTCGACACCATTAACACCCTCAAGGTGTTGATTTTCCTTTTGGAAACAGAACTAGAATTCGAATTTATTCCGATCAATATTCGAGCGGGTGAGCAACACAAACCGGACTTCCTCGCGATCAATTCTGCGGGAAAAGTGCCCGTGCTTTTTGATGGAAACCGGCATCAAACCGAATCCAATTCGATCCTGCTTAGCTTGGCCCAAAAAACCGGATGGGGGCTGGAGAATGAGGTGAAACAGCACGACGAAGTGATCGCGTGGCTCTTTTATCAAGCGTCGACTCAAGGGCCGCATTTTGGACAGATCGAACACTGGTCGCGTTTTGCAAAAACACCCAATCCAGAGGCTTTGGCCAACCACCGCGCAATCGCAAACCGTACAATCGACTATTTGAACGACCAGTTATCCGGCAAACAATACATCTGCGGCGACACCTACAGCATTGCGGATATTGCGCTTTTCCCATGGCTGCACATTCACGATCATCTTGGTCTTTCGCTGGAAAATGCAGAACACCTATTGGGTTGGCTTGACCGGATCAGGAGCAAACCAGCGACACTAAAAGCCCGCGCGTTCTTTGGGGACAGTTCAATTTTTTAGGCCGGATATCGTGTGATCGCGCATGATCGACGTGGCCACGGACGGTCCGACCTGACTGATACTGGTAACGATATGAACAGATATGCGCAGGATGGCGTTGAATTCGTGGCCAACTAGATCTACAAAATGCGGTTCACATCGGCCATTCGACTGGTGGCGGCGAAGTCGCACGTTACGCTGCCCGCGCTGAAAATGGTCGTATCGCAAAGGCCGCCTTGCTTGGCGCTGTGCCCCCGATCATGTTGCAGACCGTGGCCAATCCTGACGGCTTCAATCGTGATGGCGCTGACGTCAAGCAGGGGATGATCAACGACTGGTGGCGTCAGAGCATGATAGGTGGTGCACAGGCGCATTACGATTGCATCGGGGCGTTTTCCGAAACAGATTTTTCCGATGACCTCAAATCGTTGACCATACCTGTGCTGGTTTTGCACGGGAAAGACGACCAGATTGTGCCGATTGCAAATTCCGCAGAACTTGCGATCAATCTCGTGTCGAAGGGGACACTGAAAACCTATTCGGATCTGTCGCACGGGTTTTTCGCAGCGCATCCCGGTATTGTGCATCCTGATTTATTGGCGTTCGTCAAAAGCTGATCTGCAAACCACGACGTCGAGCCGTATTCATAGCCCGGCTTTTCCATTGTGTCCGTCCCAAAACCTAATCAATTGCCACCGTGATGATCATCGAAGTCGGGAACATGTTGGGTGGTTTCGGGCTCATGCGGGCCAAAGGCGTGTTCCAGATCAGCCCCGTCAAAATGGTCGGGCAATTTTCCATCCACGGCATAGACATAAAGTGCCGAGGTCAAGATCGCGTCCAACGTGCTAACCACCAAAGCAGTTGTCGCGATGACAAACACTGCAAAAACAATCAGTGTGATGGCAAGTGCGGGGATACCTTCGAACAGCATCGCGCCAATTGTTATCAAAACAAGCGCCGGGATAATCGCCACGACAGAGATGGCAGAAAACCCGACGTTTGCGACCAAAGCCTCACCCCATGTTTTGCGAATGAGTGACGCAGACGTTTTTAACGCCTTAAACGGGCCGACGCGGTCAGCGACCAAAACGGGCACCACGAAAAACGCAGCGATGGTCCATGCGCCCCCTAGAAATCCGAAAATGATGCTCGCCAATCCGCCTGCTTTTTCGGAGGCTTTTTGCAGAATGAAGCCGACTGTCGCGGTCACAACGGCCCAGAAAAACACCAGCGGTAACCGTGACGCCGCTGCGCGCAAACCGTCGGCGACCGTAGGATCACCACCCGCAAACCGGATACGTGCGCACGCAATCAGGGCCGTGTTGAAAAAGACCAAAACAAAGGTCGTGAACACATAGCAAAGGTACGTGACAACGATCATCGTCAGATTATTTGCCGCCTCAGGATCGTCACTGAACCATCCGATAAGCGTATCAAGATGCCCCGCGAGGTAGACCGGCCAGACCACGAAACCCAAGCTTAAGGCCAATGATACAACGCTGAGGATCGGGAAAATCAGCAGTTCTTTGTCGAGCATCAAAACCCGCCAGCAAATAACCATCAGTCGCCAAGCGGTTTTTAGTTTTTCGAGCATGCTCTGGTTACTTTCAGTTATGCGCATCTGCGCGTTTGGCGGCGCGCGCCCATTTGGCCATAACCGCTGGCAGCTAACCATATAAAAATCAAGGTAAAATTGGGTGTGGCGTTGCTGGGCCTGTGTGCGCCCACGGCTATGCAATGGCACGTGCGAAGTGCGGCTTTGATGGCCTGAAACCGTCGATCAACAAGACGTCCTGAACATGTAAACGGACTGTGTGGGTAGGCAGCGTGCACCACAGTTGCGGAATTTAGGGACGGGCAAATGGTGGCTTTGTTGTCGACTGTTACACTGCTAATCTTTTCTTCGCGCATACTCGAAAATGGCGGCGCGTGCTGGATGTAATCTGACTATGTCTTGGATGTATTTTAGTCGCGATAGTGTTGTGCAATTGCGGGCATAATTAAGGGATAAAATATGCGTTTTTTGACCAAGGTGTTACGTTTCACCCTGCCATTCGCGGCCTCAATACCATTGGCTGCATCTGCCGATGAAGGTGGTGATTGGCACTGTACCAACGCCTATTTTGAGATCAGTTGCGGCGACGGGAAATGCACACTTGCCGACGCGCACACACCGATGAGCATCGACGTCAGCCGCGATGCGATTAGCTGGTGTGCGTACTCTGGTTGCTGGACAGGACCCACAGGCGCGACCGTTTCGTCAGGCCCGTTTGTGTCATTCCACGGGCTTGCTTTGGAACGCGGCGATGCTTCAAATTTCATCGTGGATGTTGCAATCATCATCGACACAAGATCGCAGTCAGCGACGATTATGGCCTCCGGGCTTTTTACGACACCGGCCACATGTGAGCGAAAATAGCATCGAACTGAATTCGCAATTTACCTCTAAGAAAGTGCTCTTTATTAAAAGAATAGGGTGCACATGCAGTTGGAAATACAATGGATCGATTTGATCTGGGAGATCACGAAAGACAGGTCTCGACGACAACTGCGGAGGCGCAGCGGTGGTTCAATTTGGGGCTGAACTGGTGTTACGGTTTCAATCACGAAGAGGGCGTAAAGTGTTTTCACCGCGCTTTGGAAAGCGACCCTGCATGTGTGATGGCGCATTGGGGCATCGCCTATGGCAGCGGCCCGTTTTACAATAATGTTTGGCGACAATTCAGTCCGGCCGAGGCTGACAGTGCCACGAAAACAGCCCATTATCACATCGGGCAGGCCCGACATTTTGCCCACAGCGCAAGCAAAGTAGAAAACGCGCTGGTTGAGGCCCTGTCGAGGCGGTTTCAGGAACCGCATGGCGTTGAGGGTGCAATACTTGACCGCTGGGATGACGATTACGCGGATGCGATGCGTGTGCTTTATGCTGCAAACCCGGATGACCATGACATCGCTGCGCTGTTTGCCGAAGCGATGATGACACGTACGGCCTGGCAGTTGTGGGATGTAAAACGCGGCGTTCCTGCAACGGGGTCAGACGTTCTTGAGGCGTTGGAGGTGATCGAACGTTCTATCGCAATGGCAGATGCCGCACAGGCGCGTCCGCATCCTGCGATCCTGCATTTACACATCCATGCAACCGAAATGTCGGATGATCCCGAACGCGCGATGCGGTCCGCCGATCGTTTGGCCGAACTTTGCCCCGATGCTGGCCACATGAACCACATGCCGGGGCATACCTATGTTCTGTGCGGTGAATACGAAAAGGCCAAGATCGCCAGCGCAAAGGCGATCCGCGCTGATGACATGTACGTCGATTACGCGGGCGCTTTTAATTTCTACACAACAGCGCGCTGCCATGACCTGCATCTGATGATGTATGCCTGCATGTACCTGGGGCAGTTCAAACCAGCGATGGCCGCCGCCGAGCAGATGTGCGCCACCCTGTCCAAAGAGGTGCTCAGCGTCAAAGGCCGCCCACAGCTCGCGATCACGATGGAGGGCTATTACTCCATGAAAATGCACGTTCTGGTGCGGTTCGGCCGCTGGCAGGATATTGTCGATGTGCCGATGCCTGATGATCCCGTGCTTTATTGTGTGTCCACCGCGATGCATCATTACGCCAAGGGCGTGGCACATGCAGCCCTGAAGAATTTTGATGCGGCAGAGGAAGAACGCAGTCGTTTCTACGCGGCGGTTGAGCGTATTCCCCACAACCGGAAATTCTTTAACAACACCGCGCGTGCGACGCTGGCTGTTGGTGAAATGATGTTGAACGGCGAACTGGAATACCACAAAGGCAATCATGCATTAGGGTTTGAGAGCCTGCGCGAAAGCGTGCGGCGCGATGATAACCTTGAGTACACGGAACCTTGGGCTTGGATGCACCCACCGCGCCATGCACTGGCCGCACTGTTGGCGGAACAAGGGCATTTCGAGGAAGCCGAAGATGTGTACCGCACCGATCTGGGTCTGAACGGCAAACTGCAACGTTGTGCGCAGCATCCGCGCAACGTCTGGGCGCTGCATGGTTTGGTCGAATGCCTGCGCCGGCGTGATGAAACGATAGAACGCGCCACATTTGAAGACCAACTTCGCATCGCACTGACCAAAACAGATGGGTCGGTGACGTCATCATGTTTGTGCCGTGCTGTGGCCCTAGAAAGGAATGATTAAATGATTGCCAACTTGATGATGTATCAGCGGCCCCAACTGGACGAGGCCCATGCCCGTTATTGGGCTTTGATCCGCAAACATTTATCTGACGCGGGGATAGATAGCCCAAAGGACCTTTCCCAAGACGCCGAGGAATTCTTTGTTTGGAAGCATAGCGAACTGGTCCTAAGTCAGACCTGCGGGATGCCGTATCGGACATGGTTACATGACAAGGTCCAGATTGTCGGCACCCCTGATTACGGGTTGGCGGGCTGTCCTGCGGGATACTATCGCAGTGCCATTGTTGTGCGCGCGGATGATACCCGAACAGACATGGCTGCGTTCAAAGATGCGGTTTTTGCTTATAATCAAAAGTTTTCGCAGTCGGGCTATGCAGCCCCGTTTTGGCATCTGAAACCAGAAGGGTTCTGGTTCGAAAACCGCCTGCACACTGAACAGCATCTTCTTTCAGCGCAGGCCGTGGCGACCGGGGATGCCGACATCGCGTCCCTTGATGCTGTGACGTGGCGCAACATCGAAATGTACGAGCCATTTGCAAATGACTTACGCGTTCTCGATTGGACCGAACCCACACCTGGACTGCCTTTGATTACGGCGCTGGGCAACGATGCTGATCTTATTTTTAAAGCTGTAAAAGGCGCGATTGATGACCTGGATGATCACAGCAAATCGCTGCTTGGGATCAAAGGCATCGTGAAGATACCAAAGGATGAATACCTCAAAATACCCAATCCTGATTAGATCAGGCGTTTGGCTTATGGACTTGGGCCCTTGGATCAACGCGCAATGTTTATGCCGCCACTTTGCGTGACAATCGATCTGACAGGGCTGTTGGCAAAAGACGCGCGGACGATATCCGAAGGTTGGGCATTTCTTTGATATTGCCGTCCTCTTGGCCGTACAGCGCGACGTATTCATCATAGTTGTCGAACACGCGTCGTGAATCCGCATCCAGGTATGTTTCCGCAGGGACACCTTCAGCCAGAATGATCGCATGGTCCTCTGCTTCGATATGGAAAACCGTGAATTTTCGGTCGATGTTTGCGATTGTATCAAAGTGGATTGTGTCGCCGTTCACAAGCGCGCTGGCGTTGACCAGATAGCCATCCAGCAACAGCGCGTGGTCTGCGGTGACGACCAGATCGCGCAGGGGCAAACCATCCCCCAAGGCCCCGGCGCGAACGCGTACAGGGCACAAACGGTCAGGGATGCCGAATTTGGTATCGACCGTTTGGCGCCCGATCCATTTGATCAGACGTGTTTCGCCATCTGCCGTCAAAACCGGATCGCCAATTCGCAAGCTTTGGACCGCGGCCACTCCGTTTGGTGTGGCGATATCGGTGCCGCGCGCAAAGCAGGTTAATGTCCCTGATAGTGAATTTATTTCATTGCCTCCGTAATAGGGTGTGACAACAAATCGTACACCCGTGACAGTCCCGTCAAACACAACATTGTGTGTCGCCTGCTGATAGCCATCTGCGGTGATCCACGACGCCCCGCCCCCTGAAAATGACATGCTCGGATCGATAAGACCGTTGACCCCCAAGCCGTCGGTGAACTGGATCTCGTAGGTTGCCTGGACGTCAACATTGATTATTTTCCCAGCATTGAACAAAACGGCATCCCCAGAATTGTCAAAGGTGTAGTTATAGAATTCAGACGATGTTGATAGCGTGAATTGCATCGCGTCGCCGGCCAAACCATGGCCCGCGATATCAGAATGAAACGTCATGCGCGCATCGCCATTGTAGTTCGTATTGGTCACTGTTCGATGTCGAACAGTTGTCGAGATATGGAAGGTCGTTGAGCGATTATAATGCGTGACGCAGGGCAAAATCGGATAATTAAAACACGAAACATATGTACTCACCAAATAGCTGTTGGTTCTGTAATACGTGTAAACAGTGCTTTCCCTCTCTGTGTCTTGCGACCTGTACGCATTTTCGGAGGGAGCGGCGACGTTCGAAAAGTCAAATGTGACGGACATATTATCTCTCAGGATGGCGCGCGGTATTGCTGGCTTTATTTCCATCACCTAAGTGGTTAACAGTTGCAAAGTCAACGATCGTCATTGGCGGCGAAAGCACTACCTGTAGTTGATTTGATGGTGTGTTCATGCAACATGTTGTGGTGATTTTTAACAGATTGTCTTTGTAACGATTGCGTCCAGTATGGATTTTCCAATCTTCAAAGGACTCCAAATGTCGCAATCAAACGGCTCACTTCTCGCCTCTGAACCATCGGATGTGGGACACGTGCTGGCACGCGTTCGCCGACATTTTCAGGGCGGTCGCCATCTGGTGGCTATCGAGATGCTGGAACACGCGCGACTGGAACATGGCGACCTGCCGGAACTGGTGCACATGGAAGGCATGGCGCGACATGCGGCGGGACAAACGCGCGAAGGGCTGGACTTGATTCAGCAAGCGATTGATCTGGCCCCCGAGCATGCAGGATTTTTGGCAGACATGGGCGCATTGATCGCGCAGACCGGTAAGATTGATCAGGCATTGCCGTACTTTGAACAGGCGACAAAACTGGCCCCGAAATACGCTGGTGGCTGGACCAATCTGGGTGCGATACACGTCTTGAAACAGGATTATGGCGCGGCGATCCCGGCCCTGCGCAGGGCCGTCGCATTGGAACCCTCGATGCTAGATGCCCAACGCAACCTTGGGATTGCATTGCACAATATCGATCAGAACCGCGCGGCCATCGACGTCTTTTACCGCGCGCTTTCCATCGATACCAATGATCTGGCCAGCCATATCAACCTGTCCGCCGCCCTATTCCGGCAAGAGCGCCACGACACAGCCGTACACCACGCGCGCAAGGCGATCGAATTGGCCCCCGAGGCTTTGGAGGCGCATATGCACTTGGGCAGTGCGTTGGCCTCGATGGGTAAGATGGATGAAGCCGTCACGCATTTGCTCAAGGCCGCATCGCGTATGCCCACCGGAATTGGTGCCATGTCGCGGCTGATCCATTTGCGAAAAACGACCGAAGACAGCCCTGAATTCAAGATGTTGCAAAATCTGGAAACCCAAGCTGATCGTTTAGGTCCATCCGCACAATCGAACGTGCATATGGCCGCGGGCAAAGCCTATGCCGACTAGAAAGACTATCAGAAATCGTATGATCACTTTTTTGCAGGCAACGCGCTGACGGCTCAAGAGTATTCATTCGACCCTGAAAAACACGTGGGTCAGATTGACCGCATGATCGCGCTGTTCACACCGGCGTTGATATCAAAGCTGGATGGCACAGCGGGTTTGTCTGATGTCGCGCCGATCTTTGTGTGTGGCATGCCAAGATCCGGCACAACCCTGATGGAACAAATGCTATCGCGCCACACCTTGATACAGCCGGGCGGCGAAATGAATGCATCGCGCGTGGCGTTCGGGCAATCCCAGCGGCTGGTCGCCATCATGGAAGAACGCGACAAAAACATCATTGCGGCGGATGACATCAATCTGTTCGCCGAGGCCTACATCGCATCCGTTCGTGCCAGCGGTATCAGCGGTGATGTGATTACCGATAAACTTCCGATCAACTACATGTACATTGGCATGTTGGCCTTGGCGCTGCCACGCGCACGTTTTGTCATTATGCGCAGGCATCCGATGGCCTGCTGTCTGTCGAACTGGACCCAAAATTTTGGTCGCAACCAGCCGTTCACCACGGATTTTCAAAACCTTGGGACAGTGTACCAAAACTACCAAAAAATCACCGATTATTGGGCCAGCGTGCTGCCCGACCGGGCCAAGATCGTGCCGTATGAAGCCGTTGTCAGCGACGTGCGCCCGATGATGGAAAGTGTCTTGGAATTTTGTGGATTAAAATGGGAAGACGCTGTTCTGGATCACGCGGCTGGCAGCCGTCCGGTCAATACCGCGTCGGTGTCTCAGGTCCGTCAGCCGCTGTACGACGATGCGGTTGCGCGCTGGATGCGCTATGGCCCGATGCTGAAAGATATGGCTATCCCATTGGCCGACCTGCTGTCTGCAAAAGACCGCGTTGTTACCGGCCTCGCCTAAGGGCACCGTTGCGCCGCACATAGCTTTCAATTCCCGCGCCTATCGGTAACTGTAGCGCCAAGGCGTTCTCAGGAGACAAAGTAAAATGTCAGCGGTCCCACTGTTTAGCATGCTCGATGTGCTTGGCACTTTTGTGTTTGGCCTAAGTGGCGCGATGGTCGCTATTCGCAAGGATTTCGACATCTTTGGTATTCTCGTGCTTGCGGTGGCGACTGGTGTGGCTGGTGGCATCATTCGCGATCTGTTGTTGGGGGATACCCCGCCCGAAGTTTTGCGCAGTTTGTGGCCAATGGCTGTGGCAAGTTTGGCCGGTGTCTGTGCCTTCTTTTTCAAGCCACAAATTGACCGCCTAAATCGGCCTGTCATGGTTCTGGATGCTGTCGGGCTGGGTGTTTTTGCGGTCGCGGGATGTCGCAAGGCGATGGAGTATGGGCTGGAACCACCGGGCGCGATTTTGCTGGGTGTTATGACTGCGGTCGGGGGCGGTGTGCTGCGCGATATCATGGCCGCTGAGGTGCCGCGGGTGCTGAATGAAGACGTCTATGCGCTTGCCGCCCTTGCTGGTGGCGCGACGTATATTGGTTGTATTTGGCTTGATGTTCCAGAAAAAATTGCTGTGACAATTGCGGTGATTTTAGCAGTTGTCCTGCGATTGGTAAGCGTTCGATTTGATTGGAAACTGCCGCGACCGCCCAGTTCTTGACGGGTCAATTTCATCAGTGAGCTGAGCCAAATAAATTTCCTTAAGTAGCCGCATTTTGCTGTGGTTTTCTGTGGTTCATACGTTTGGAAATTATCACGATAGTATGTCGTTCAAAACAGACCGTGCGTGGGTGATGCCAGCTTCGTCTCGCCGGTAAAATGTCCATTGTGCAATGCGTGTCGAGGTCACCAAACCGGCGTTTTGCAGAATCTTCATTTGTGATGTGGCCGATGGCTGCGCGATGCCAAGCTTGTCGGCAATGAAACCCACGCACACCCCGTCTTTTTCCAGATCACCCGTATGCTGCGCCGGAAAATTGGCGACCGGATCAACAAGCCATTTTAGAACCTGTTGGCGGCGCTGGCTTGAAAGAGCCTTGGTAACCTCATTCATAGCTTGACTCCTATATAGTATAAATCCTATTTTAGGGGTGAATTTGATACAGATCAAGAGGCCGCGATGCTACTGCTTGAGAACCGCTTTAATTACAACGGCACCCAAATCGCATGGGGCAAGATCGGCAGCGGGCCAGCGCTGGTTTTGTTGCATGGCACACCGTTTTCATCACAAGTATGGCGACGCATCGCACCGCTGTTGGCCGCACGGTTCACGGTGTATTTTTTCGATTTGATTGGTTACGGACAATCAGAAAAACACGAAGGCCAAGACGTGTCGCTGACTGTTCAAAACGGTTTGATGTCAGCGTTGTTTGACCACTGGGAATTGGATCGACCAGAGGTTTTGGCACATGATTTTGGCGGCGCAACTGCGATGCGGGCCTGGCACATTGATGGGCTTAGATACGCGCGGCTGACGATTTTTGATGCGGTGGTTGTGCGCCCGTGGGGATCCCCGTTTGTGACGCATGTGCGCAATCACGAGGCTGCTTTTGCCAGAATGCCCGCCTACATGCACGCCGCGTTGTTGCGGGCGTATCTACAAACCGCAGCGCACAAAACCCTGAGCGAAGATGCGTTTGAAGTCTACATGACACCGTGGTTAGGGCCGATTGGTCAACCCGCATTCTACCGCCAAATCGCGCAAATGGATCAGTCCCAAACTGATGAAATTCAAGACAGCTACGGGCCGATGGACTGCGATGTTCGGGTGCTTTGGGGTGAAAAAGACGACTGGATTCCATTTGCGCGAGGCCAAGAATTTGCTGATCTGATCGCAGGGGGCAAAATCACGCGGATTCCCAGTGCGGGGCATTTGGTACAAGAAGACGCGCCCGAAGCAATTGTTGCCGCGATGTTGGATCGCCGCGGCTAAGGCGGTGATCGCGTCAATCATCCGCGTTCGATTCATACGATCAAAATCAGTATGCCGACCATCATATGCTGGCGTCATAACGTGGTTTCACCGTGGGTTTTCTAAAGGTCAAATTCGATGACGGCAAAGCAGGTCCACCGCTTGGACGCTATATTTTTAGGCGGTTTTGTTGTGGTGCATATGGTGATTCATCTGTCGGGTGTCTTGCGCCATCTTTACCGATCATCCTTTTGACCGTCCGCTGGCAGCTGTTCCTGTGCGGCTTGTGTTGCGGCGGCGGCGATCGCAGCCTTGTCCTCGGCTGTCAATTCCTTGTCTCCCATTGAGGGCAGGGCGACCCGAACTTCGCGGCGGGCAAATTCGATACCGTTTTCTGCAAATGCGGCATTCACGCGGTTAAAAATTTCCTTGCGCATCGTGAACTGTGTGCCTGGTTTGGCCATGAATTTACCGCGAAACACCATGCCGACATCGTCGATTTCAAGCATGCCTTGGGATTTAAACGGCTGTAGAAAATCGTCTTTGAATTCGTCCATCAACAGCATCTCTTGGCCGATCTTTTTAAAGATCTTTTTGACCATGTTCGGATCGGTATTAAAGGGCACGGTAAAACGCAGCTTCATAATCACCCAATCACGGCTGAAATTCGTGATTTTTGGGATTTCACCGTAGGGAATCGTATGTACAGGCCCTTTGTGGTGGCGCAATTGCATCGACCGGATCGAGATGTTTTCGACAGTGCCCATCGTCCCGTCAACGGCCACGTATTCACCAGTGCGAAACGCATCATCGATCAGGAAAAAGATGCCAGACACAACGTCTGTCACCAGCTTTTGCGCGCCAAAACCAATGGCCAAACCGGCGATACCAGCACCAGCGAGTAGGGGGGTGGTATCGACGCCGATGTTGCCAAGGCCAAGCAGCAAAAACACCACAACAATAGTGGCGCGCGACACGCCTAAAATTAGCGGTAAAACTGTGGACAGACGTGAGCCACCAGCTCCACCACCATCGCCGCCAACCTCTTGGGCGTCGGGATCATGCCCTGACGCAGTCTGTTCCGCGGCGAGCTTGCGATTGATGTAAAGCGACACGATTTCGTAAAACAGATAGCCAATGGCGATGATAATCAGGAATTCCATCAGTTTGGCGGCCAATTGCGGCCCAACCCCGGCGGATGCGATATTTGTCGCTGACATGCCCCAAAACCCGGCAATCGCCATGATAACCATGCCAAACACCACAACGCGCCCGATACGAACATAAGATCGCTTGGCCGAATGGTAGGCACGTTCCGCCACGGCCCCTTCGCCTGTCATCGCGGGGGAAAGATGGCGCACCAAACCGCGGATCACAGTGTCCATCGCAGGCGCAAAAATCAGCAAAGTCATCGTTTTGTAATGAGGGGCGCCGTCGAGCATGGCAAAATTGCCGTAGCTGACAACGATCTGGATGATCCACCAAATTCCCAACGTCACAAAAATCGCGAAATACGGAAAGGCGCGGGCGATGCGATCTTCGGTTGGGGTGACGTCTGGATCAAAGCCGCGCATCATGCTGACCATGCCGTCGCGGTACCGCCAGATCACGGTCGCAAGGTACACGTGAACGGCTAGGTTCAGCCAAAATCCAACACGTGCTTCGCCGCGCGGCAAGCCATTGAATTCGTTGAACTGGATGATGACAAAGGAAAGCCCGACCAAAAATGCAAAACCAAAGTTGTGAAAAACCGACGCTTTTGCCGTGGCATCATCAACGTTAAGCAAGCGGAAATACGGGTTCTTTGGCGCAAACAAAAACCGCCCCACAGCCACCATTAAACGGGGAAAGGCAATCAGATACGGCCCGATCAACCCGACAACGCCGCCCAAGAATGGCGGCAGGATGGCTTGGCCGATCGACATTGCAACGATGATAAAAACCAGAACTGCCACGATTTCGCGCGCCAGCCGTTGCGATAAAAACACGATGGTTTCGCGCAAAGTGACGTTGTTAAAATCAGCCGGCTTTCGGATTTGCCATTTCATGATCAGGCGGCGGAAAATCAATTCGGCGATTACAGCGCCGCCAAACATGACGACCATGTATCCCAGTAGCTTTAGCAGTCCTTCACCGCCGATTTTTCCGTAAAACGTAGCAAAGGCTTGGGGCTGTTTTTCGAACAAAATCGGCAGGGCTTGGATGGATTGTGCGACCGAATTCGCGGCACCCTTTGTCGCGTGATAGAAAAATTCACTAAGGCCTGCGCCGTCGTCGACCGGGACGGCTTGTGCGTTTAGCTGATCTAACAAAAGCGCGCGAACTTCGCTGTCGGACAGGCGCGATATCAATGCGTTTGCCGCGTCTTCGGTCAATGGGTCAGGCAGGGTGACTGACGTGTCCTCGCCAGATGTTGTGGAAAAGAGCGATTGCGCGGCGGCTGGTGAATAGCCGGCACAGGCCAAAAGGGCGGTAAGCGCCAGAATTTTAATGAAATGCACGGCCGTGCTCTCCTTTGCAGGGTCAGGTTGGTAAATTAAATGTCATGTGAACGGTGTTGAGCGACCATATCAAGGTCAAACTGCGATGCCGCGTTGCAGCGCAAAACCGCATCGTGACCAACCCAACAGCGCGCGCGACCTAGTCAATTTGGATTGTCTGGCGCAATTGCCCGTCGGTGCGATTGTAAATCAGGATCTCGTTGTCGGTTGTCACAATGGCAAACCAGCCGTCGCCTTGGGTGAACGCGGTTGCGGTTTTTCCGTCCGGCAAGGTCACGATTTCGGGCAGTGCGGGCCCTTTTGCAGACAGGCGCGTGACAAGCAGGCCAACGACCACTACAACGCCCACCAACATTGTGGCCGTCAACACGGTTACCAACCGCCGCAAGAACCGCAAATTTGCTGGTTCCACTGGCTCAACAGGATCTGTCATGTCCACCACTTCCGTTCGTTTTCGTATTGATGAGGCTCCGCCCACACGTCTTGATAAGGCGGTTGCGCGCGATGTGCCAGTGGAGGCGTCGCTGTCGCGCTCGCGTTTGAGCAAATTGATTCTGGACGGCGCGGTCAGCATCGATGGCGTTGTGGTCACAAACCCCAAGGCCAAAGTCGTGACAGGGGCTGACGTGCTGATCACCGTGCCGATGGCCGAAGATAGCCATATTCTGCCCGAAGACATCCCGCTTGAGGTTATCTTTGAAGACGACGATTTGATTGTGGTCAACAAACCCGCAGGCATGGTTGTGCATCCGGCCCCCGGCAGCCCGTCTGGCACCCTGGTCAACGCGTTGCTGCACCACTGCGGCGATAGCCTGTCAGGTGTTGGTGGCATGAAACGCCCCGGTATTGTGCACCGCATCGACAAAGAAACATCCGGCCTGCTGGTCGTGGCAAAATCTGATGCGGCACACCACGGGCTTGCCGCCCAGTTCGCTGATCACTCGACCGAACGTTATTACAAAGCGCTGGTTTACGGTGTGCCTGACGCCAATGATCCGCGGCTGCGCGGTGTGCGTGGTGCTAGTTTTGAGACCAGTAATATCCTGCGCATGACCACACAGTTGGCCCGTCACAAGACAGATCGCCAACGCCAAGCGGTGCTGTTTCAGGGTGGTCGCCACGCGGTGACACGGGCGCGCACGGTTGATCGTTACGGTCAGCCACAGGTGCTGGCGCTGATGGAATGTTGGCTTGAAACTGGCCGAACGCATCAAATTCGTGTACACATGTCGCACGCTGGGCACGGTTTGGTGGGTGATCCGACCTATGGCGGGAAACGCAAACTGCCGAAAAAATCACTAAGTTTGGCGGGTTTTACCGCACTAGATGGTTTCAAACGTCAGGCCCTGCACGCTGCTGTTTTAGGTTTTGTTCATCCAATATCAGGTGACAAAATGCGGTTCGAAGCGCCGCTGCCGCAAGACATGTCTGATTTGATCACTGCGCTAGAACGCCCGATAGACCCATAAAATAGGGCTTTGGCCCGTTGTGTTTACAAAGCCTTAATATCTTTTTGACACCAACAGCACAGATGCGTGAGGCCCCTGACACAGATGTGGATTTGGCCGATTTCAATACAATATTAATAAAGTGGGTGCCTGAACCTCTTGAAACGGGACAAATTGCCACCCATATCGAATGTTAAGCCCATAAACATCAATTGGGCCCCGCGCTAAATGCGGGAAATTAAGACCGGAGGGAACAGACCATGGCAAATTATGCAAATCTTCCAGCGCCAACACCAGAGGGCGGCCTGAACCGTTACATGCAGGAAATTCGTAAATTCCCGCTGCTGGAACCCGAAGAAGAATATATGGCCGCCAAAGCGTGGGTCGAAAAAGAAGACACCGTAGCCGCCCATAAAATGGTCACGTCGCACCTGCGATTGGCTGCAAAAATTGCGATGGGTTACCGCGGATACGGTTTGCCCCAAGCCGAGGTGATTTCCGAAGCCAATGTTGGCCTGATGCAAGCGGTCAAACGCTTTGATCCGGAAAAGGGCTTTCGCCTGTCGACCTACGCGATGTGGTGGATCCGTGCGAGCATTCAGGAATATATCCTGCGGTCGTGGTCTTTGGTCAAATTGGGCACAACGTCTGCACAGAAAAAGCTGTTCTTTAATCTGCGCAAAGCGAAATCCAAAATTGGTGCGCTTGAAGATGGTGATATGCGCCCTGAAAACGTCAAACGGATCGCGACTGATCTGGGCGTGACAGAGGCCGAAGTTATCTCCATGAACCGTAGGATGAGTGGCGGCGATGCGTCGCTAAATGCCACTGTCGGGTCTGATGGCGAAGGCACGATGCAATGGCAAGATTGGCTCGAGGACGAAAGTGCTGATCAGGCTGGCGATTACGAGGCAAACGACGAATTGACTGTGCGCCGCGAAATGCTGGCCGAAGCGATGGATGTGCTGAATGATCGGGAAAAAGACATCCTGACCCAGCGCCGCCTGAGCGATGAATCGATCACGCTCGAGGATCTGAGCGGCCAGTACAGTGTCAGCCGCGAACGTATTCGCCAGATCGAAGTGCGCGCATTCGAAAAGCTGCAACAGCGCATGCGTGAATTGGCCAAGGAAAAGGGCCTGATGGCCACGGCCTAACGGCTTTCCGCGAGCGCCTGAATGATTTAGCCTCGCCCGTAACTGGGCGAGGTTTTTTTATTTGGGGGGGCGCACGTGGCTGATTTTGTATTCCACCTGCCGCGCTCTTGGCTTGGACCTTTTGGCACGGGGTTATTGCCGTTTTACCAAAAGCTTATTGGCGGTCTTGAGGCGGCAAATTACACCTGCGAAACGATCGCCCTTGATCGTGACACGGCCCTTGATCGCGTCAACGCGGACACTGCATTTCACGTGATTAATCATGGTCGTATTAAACATCCGCGCGTGTTGAATGCCGGCATCGCCTATGTTTATCCGTTCTGGAACATGGACCCGAATGGCATCCGCGCGTTTTCATCAATTGCGGATCAGACGTTTCGCGCTGCTGACGTTGACGCCGATCTGGCGCGCCCGTTTTTTCGACGCATAAAACAGCGTTTGGTGGGTGGTCGTACTTCACGTTATGAACAGCCTGAACAGGCGACAGAATTGCCTGATGGTGCTGTGGCGGTGTTCTTGCAATCCGAAGGTCACCGTATTGTTGGTGAGACGTGTTATTTGGATCGCTGGCACATGGTCGAAACGGTTTTGGCCAATGTCGAAGGGCCCGTTGTGATGAAACCACATCCGCGCGACATTGACCCTGAAACGGCGGCGCGCCTGCAAAAACTACAAAGCCAGCACGCGAACTTGACGATTTCTGACGGAAATATCCACGATATCTTGTCTGCCGCATCTCGTGTTGTGACCATTAATTCAGCCGTCGGAATTGAGGCGTATTTACACCGCAAACCGGTGATTTTATGCGGTCAGGCAGACTTTCATCACATTGCAGACATCGCGCATGATCAGGGGGAATTAGCCGCATTTTTGGCGGCCCCGATCCGTGCACGAGCGTATGATAAATACGTTTACTGGTATTTCGGATTGCAGTGCCTTAGCACCGTACAGCCAAATTTGGTCGCGGCATTTTTGGACAAAGCAC
>JBLHSG010000023.1:0-67774 GCA_047626725.1 Ascidiaceihabitans sp. | reverse complement strand
ATTGTGGTAACTTCCATGGGGTAGCTCCTCTCATATGCAGATATCGACACCCGCAGTATAGCGCATCGCGACGCTGGTTGGAGCAAGAGCCATCCACCCCATCAGCAATGGCGGGCCGCAACGCAGCATGCCAATCATTGGGCCAATGTCCGCAAAGGGCCGTTTAAGCCTCCCCTGAGAGTTCCAGAGCTTCAATCGCATAGTCGAGCGCATCAGCAGTGGTTGAAATGATCATGCGAAAATCACCCATCGCGGAGGCGGGTACAAGATACCGTTTGTCCGTTTGGCCCGCGGAAATATGTCCCAAGTATTGGTCCATACCTTCAAGACTGATCAAAGCATTTACAACGACATCAACTTCACCCAATTCAAGCAGGCCGAGCTCAGATGCTAGGTCTTCCGAAAAGAGCTTATGAATTTTTCCAACTGAGAGATGGTCGCCTTCTGGGCCCTTCGCTTCTAGGTTAGCCCTGAGCGCACGTGTGTAGCTTCGAAATTCAGCGGCCAAGACTCGCCGCAGAGTCATTCGCCGAGTGTTAGTTTGCCTCCTATACTCTTTGTTCGAGTGTCTTGCATTGGCTCGCAGCGTCCAAATGACACCTACGAAACCAACTGCACCAACAAGTAAGGTCTGGAAGCGTTCGATAAGGTCGATGGTTTCGGGATCAATCAATGGTCTGCCTTTTCTTAGATCTGAAATAAGAGGATGCAATGAGGCCATTGTTTAAACAAGGACGTATCCGAAGACTGACATTGTAATTATGGCACTGAAAAACCGCGTTACAGAACTCCCAAAATGAACCTGCTGCTCGGTGCATGAACGTCGGGTTTCGGAGCGCAAATTTCGTGTGGTGAATATCCGGTAAGGGCCGGTCTCAACAGGAGGCTATCTAAGCGACTGTGCCGGCCCCGCAGGGCAGCGAAGAGCGGCGTCACTCAGATTCGGAGAAGCCTAAGCTGCGAGTATGATCAATGTTGGTCAGAACCGCCAGTCAATGGGCTGCTACAAAGAAGTCAAAATGTGCTTCTAGCGTTGCAGCGGGTTAGCTACTGAAATCGGGTTACTATAAGCTTCCGGATTTATTTCGCACATCTCTACAAACTTCAAAAACACATAAGTCTTTGATTTTAAGGTAAAAATGGTGAGCCCGCCCGGGTTCGAACCGGGGACCTACTGATTAAAAGTCAGTTGCTCTACCAACTGAGCTACAGGCCCACTGCGTCGCTAACTAGAAAGAGTCGGCGGGGGGGTCAAGCCCTTAATATCAACTTTATATCTGTGGCTCTGGATTCAACTCAGCCTTGGGGTTATATGCCCGAAATGACCAACTCTGTTCCCCTCTCTTTGCCCTTCATGAAAATGCACGGGCTTGGCAACGATTTTGTTGTGATGGATGCGCGCGCGCAAGCGTTTGAGATGACCGAAACCCTGGCCAAAGCATTGGGTGATCGCCATCGTGGCGTCGGGTTTGACCAGTTGGCTGTAATCAGTGGGGGCGGGCCAGACGCGCACCTGACGTTTTACAACGCTGATGGATCAACTTCGGCAGCATGTGGGAACGCGACACGCTGTATTGCGCGTTATTTGATGGATGGCAGCGGCGCTGACAAACTGACCCTAACAACCGACCGTGGCACGCTGCACGCGGTAGACAAGGGTGACGGTATCACGTCGATCAACATGGGGCATCCGCAGCTGGATTGGGCAGACGTACCGCTTGCCCACGCGATGGATACGCTAGAGCTGCCGATTGATGGCGCGCCAACCGCTACCGGAATGGGCAATCCGCATTGCACGTTTTTTGTGGATGACGTCGCCGCGATTGATTTGCCGCAACGCGGATCGCTAATCGAACATCATCCGCTGTACCCCGAACGGACAAATGTGCAGTTCGCGCAAATCATCGGCCCCGATCACATTCGTATGCGCGTCTGGGAACGCGGTGTGGGGGTCACACTGGCCTCAGGCTCGTCCTCCTGCGCTACTGCAGTCGCGGCGGCACGTCGTGGGCTAACAGGGCGCGCTGTGCGTATTGATCTGGACGGTGGCACGCTGCATGTCGATTGGCGCGACGATGGCGTCTGGATGACGGGTGCAACGATGCATGTTTTTTCAGGGACGCTGACCCACGATTTCTTGGCCCACATCGGTCAGGACAACCAGCAATGAGCACCCCCAAGTTTTCAAACCACGGCTGCCGGCTCAATATGTACGAGACCGAAGCGATGAAAGAATTGGCCGAAGCCGCCGGCCTTCAGAACGCAGTGATCGTAAACACCTGCGCTGTCACAGCCGAGGCCGTGCGCAAAGCCCGCCAAGACATTCGCAAGCTGCGCCGTGAAAACCCGAACGCACGTCTGATCGTGACAGGATGCGCCGCCCAAACCGAACCACAAACATTTACTGCGATGGACGAAGTCGACGCCGTCATCGGCAACACCGAAAAGATGCAAGGCGACACGTGGCAAGGGCTGGCTGCTGATTTTATTGGCGAAAGCGAGGCCGTGCAGGTCAACGACATCATGTCCGTCACTGAAACAGCCGGGCATTTGATCGATGGCTTTGGCACCCGTTCGCGCGCTTATGTGCAGGTTCAGAATGGCTGCGATCACCGCTGCACGTTCTGCATTATCCCGTACGGTCGTGGCAATTCACGGTCCGTGCCTGCAGGCGTTGTGGTCGACCAAATCAAACGGCTGGTCGGCAAAGGTTACAACGAGGTCGTGCTGACTGGCGTGGATATGACCAGTTGGGGCGGCGACCTGCCTTCGACCCCGAAACTGGGCGATCTGGTCATGCGCATCTTGCGTCTGGTGCCCGATCTTCCGCGCCTTCGCATCAGTTCGATCGACAGCATCGAGGTGGATGAAAACCTGATGCAGGCCATCGCCACAGAACCGCGCCTAATGCCGCATTTGCACCTGTCCTTGCAGCACGGCGACGACATGATCCTGAAGCGGATGAAGCGGCGGCATTTGCGTGACGATGCGATCCAGTTTGCCGAAGATGCGCGCAAACTACGCCCTGACATGACGTTTGGCGCTGACATTATCGCCGGTTTTCCAACTGAAACTGACGCGATGTTCGCCAATTCGCTTGCCTTGGTTAAAGACTGCGATTTGACGTGGCTGCACGTGTTTCCCTATTCAATTCGCACCGGCACGCCAGCTGCGCGAATGCCGCAAGTGAATGGCAAAGCGATCAAGGAACGCGCCGCCATTCTACGCACTGCAGGCGAGGCCCAAGTGGCCGCGCACCTGAATGCGCAAGTTGGCAAGACCCATCAGGTGTTGATGGAAAACGCGCATATGGGCCGCACAGAACAGTTTTCTGAAGTGACGTTTGATGCCCCACAAATCGAAGGGCAGATCGTGCAGACCACGATTTCTGGCGTTCAAGGCAACCAACTGACGGCCTGATTACGCGCTTGTTTTACTGAACTGAATTAGATCCCAAAGGTTACCGTATAGATCGGCGAACACCGCCACCTTGCCATAGGTTTCTGTCTTGGGGTCACGCACAAATTCAACGCCTTTGGCTTTGTAATTGCTGTAATCACGGTCGAAATCATCAGTCTGCAAAAACAGGGACACGCGACCACCTGTTTGGTCACCGATGCGGTCTAACTGACGATCATCAGAGGCCTGCCCGAGTAGGATTGAGCACGACCCATCGCCCTTTGGTTTGACCACAACCCATCGCTTGCCCTGCTCCGGTTGATAGGTGTCTTCGATCAAGTCAAAGCCCAGTTGTTTTGTATAAAACTGAATGGCTTCATCATAATCGCGCACGACCAAAGTGATAAGCGCGAGTGATTGTTGCATGGCCTGACCTTTCTTGTTCTCAAAATGCAAAAACCCCGCGCTGTTTCCAGTGCAGGGCTTTTTTACGCTAAGAAATTAACCTTAGTGCTTTTTCTTTTTGTGCGGTGCCCAAAGGCGTTTGTTCGTCAAGTACAACAGAACCGACAACAACGTCAGCAGCAATACACCGACAAAACCTGCTTGCTTACGCGCTTGCAGTTTTGGTTCAGCGGCCCACATTAAAAACGCCGCAACGTCTTCGGATTCGTGTTGCAGGCTATTGGAATGCCCATCTGCAAATTCGACGTCCTCGCCGTACAGCGGTTGGCCCATCGCGATCCAGCTGCCTGGATACTTGTGATGGCCGTCCTCGTCTTTACACTCGTTCGGATAACCGCCGGTCGTAAAGTATTTGTTGTACGAACCATCCATATCGTCCGGTGTGCACGACGGCGCATCGACGTAGCCTTGCATCAAGGCTGCAATGTATTCCGCCCCGCCTGTACCTTTCATCAACTGATTGATGCCAAGGCCGTAGGGACCGTGGAACGCAGCGCGTGATTTTGCCATCAAGGACAAGTCAGGCGCAGCCGCAGCGTTGTGGATCGGGAAGTTATCGGTCGCTGTTAGCGGACGATATTCTTCGGTTTCCAGATCAAACAGTTTCGGGTTCGACAGTTCGTCATTGACGCTGAACTGTTCTGCATAGGCCCGCACTTGATCTTCGGGCATTTGCGGACCGCCGTCATCAGACAGTGTGCGGATCGGCACATATTTCAGACCGTGGCACGCCGCGCAAATCTCGGTGTAGATTTGCAAACCGCGTTGCAGTTGGTTCTGGTCATAGGTGCCAAAAGGGCCATCAAACGAGAAATCGATATTCTCGATGTGGGCACTTTCGCCAGCAGCCATAGCGCCTGTTGCAAACGTAATTGCTGCAACAGTGCTGATTGCGAGTTTCTTAAACATACGCATTTCCTCTTATTCCGCTGGCTGTTTGTCAGCGTCGCCACCGTAGTGTGCGGCAAAGTCATCTTCGATGGTGGCCGGTGGTGTATCCGGTTTCTCGATCACGCCAAGCAGGGGCAAGATGACCAGGAAGTAGGCAAACCAGTAGGCCGATGCGATCAGTGAGAAGCTCGCGTAGGGTTCTTCGGCCGGCATCGCACCCAGCCACATCAGGGCAAAGAAATCGATCACCAGCAGTGCAAACCACCACTTGAACATAGGCCGGAACCGACCCGAACGCACAGATGATGTGTCGAGCCATGGCACCAAAGCCATAACCGCGATCGCACCAAACATCGCCAGAACACCAAAGAACTTAGCATCGATAATGCCACCGGTCACAAAGGACGCGATTTGCACAACCCAAACTTCTGACGTGAAGGCACGCAGAATTGCGTAGAACGGTAGGAAATACCATTCAGGCACAATGTGTGCAGGCGTCGAAAGCGGGTTCGCTTCGATGTAGTTGTCAGGGTGGCCAAGGTAGTTCGGCATAAAGCCAACAACAGCAAAGAACACAGCCAGAATAACCGCCAGCGCGAACAAGTCTTTGATCACAAAGTATGGCCAGAATGGCAGCGTGTCTTTTTGCGCTTCTTCCTTGGAACCGCGCCGCACCTCAACCCCGGTTGGGTTGTTGTTACCTGTGGTGTGGAAGGCCCAGATGTGGACGATAACCAGGCCGGCAATCACGAATGGCAGCAAGTAGTGCAAGCTAAAGAAACGGTTCAGCGTTGCGTTATCAACAGCAGGTCCGCCCAAAAGGAACGTTTGCAGTGCTTCGCCGATGAACGGGATCGCGCCAAACAGGCCAGTGATAACCGTCGCGCCCCAAAAGGACATTTGTCCCCATGGCAAAACGTAACCCATGAAACCCGTCGCCATCATCAGCAGGTAGATCAACATACCAATGATCCACGTCACTTCGCGTGGGGATTTGTAGGACCCATAGTATAGGCCACGGAAAATGTGGGCATACACAGCAACAAAGAACAGGGACGCACCGTTTGCGTGCATATACCGCAGCATATAGCCGCCGTTTACGTTACGCGTGATGTGTTCAACAGACGCAAACGCGTTGTCGACGTGCGGTGTGTAGTGCATCGCCAAAACGATACCTGTCACGATTTGCAGGACCAGACAGAACGTCAAAACGATGCCCCAGATCCACATCCAGTTCAGGTTCTTTGGCGTTGGTGCCGTCAGTGTTGTGTACATCAAACCAACGATTGGCAAACGGCTGTCCAGCCACTTTTCGCCTTTGGTTTTCGGTTCGTAGTGGTCGTGAGGAATTCCACCCATTGCGTCTCTCCCTTAACCGAGTTTGATCGTGGAATCATCCACGAAGAAGGCCGGAGGCACCGGCAGGTTTGTAGGTGCAGGACCTTTGCGGATCCGACCAGCTGTGTCGTAGTGCGAACCGTGGCACGGGCAGAACCAGCCGCCAAAGTCACCGGCGTCGCCCAAAGGCACACAGCCAAGGTGCGTACAAACGCCCATCATCACCAGCCATTCACCATCTTCGGACAGTGAACGGTTCTCGTCCGTTGCGGGCGAACCGCCGGGCAAGTTTTTGTTCGCTGAATCCGGGTCAGGCAGGCTGGCCACGTCAACTGCTTTTGCTTCTGCGATCTCTTCGTCGGTACGACGGCGGATAAACACAGGTTTACCCAACCATTTGACCGTCAACTGCGTTCCTGGCTCGACATTGCCCACAGGGACAAAAATCGACGACAGCGCGCGCACGTCTGCGGAAGGGTTCATTTGGTTAACAAGCGGCCAGATTGCGGCACCTGCGACCACTGCACCTGTGCCACCAGTGGCATAGAGCAGGAAATCCCGGCGGGTGCCTTCGTGTTCTTCTGAGTTAGACACGTGGGTTTCTCCAATTTTTCCAGCCCGTCACGGGCCAATAGATACATTAGGTGCGTCATCAGCGCACCCTTGCTGGCCGCTGTTTAACGAGGCCATGGCGTTGCGTCCAGACACATCAGTGACGCATGTGGTCGCAGTTACACATTGAAGCGTTAAAAATTCGGCTCCGATGCCTATTTTTTATGGATTATCGCACTTTAGCAGAAATGTATTTCTAAAAATTGCCCATTTTTATGTGGTGTGGCAATGATTCTAAACAAGGTTTGCGGACACATTCGGGGCATCATCCGTGTCCGGCATCGAAACAATCCGCGCCGAGCGCCCCAAAAAACTGCCCCCAGCAATTCCTACGACGACCGCAAACACCACATTGAACAGCGTGTGCTGATACAAATCAGGGGCGACATCCAGCACCACGCCTTTGGCAAAATTCGCCCAGAACACCACCATCATCGTGGCCAGTGTGACCCATTCGCCAGCCAAATCCAGCACACCGTTCGATCTTTTCAAAACCCAGCGCGATTGCAGACGATAAAACCCGATTGCAGCGACAAAATATGCGGTCCCAAACGCCATCCACGCAGGTCCAACGTGCGGCAGCGACGACACACTTTGCACGGTCATCACACCCAACAGAGGCAGTAGGTAGTAAAACATGACCGTCGTTTGCCGCGGCTTGCTGGCCTTCCAACCGATGAACAAAAGCACACACAACAACGGCCACACCCAGATTGGCGGGCCAACCACAAGGCCATACAGGGTTTGCATAAGCATGTTAGGGGATTCTATCGCCATCAAATCAACTCCGGTTTAGGTGAAACCAGAGTGCGCGGTGCCGCTACAAAATGAACAGGTCACCTGCGTGAAAGGTGTTTTTCATTCGCGGATAACAAGGTCACCTTTTCACGCTTCGTCAACGACGCGCTTGATAGGCTTGGGCCAATGACAGAACGTGATCAACGCGCTGGCTCAGTTGGATATTTTGCGCCCGCACGTCATCAAAGCTGATCCAGCCCGCGTCCAACGCATCGTCCATCGCCTGCGGTTCGCCAGACTGATAGTCACACAAAACCGCAGCGAGCAGGAAATGAAACGCAACTGCGCCATCAGGCGTGTGGGTGATAATGTCGAGGTTGGTCAGATACGCGACCGGCGTCGCGATAACGCCGGTTTCTTCTTGTAGCTCACGCGCGGCGGCGGCCAGTCCGGTTTCACCCAGATCCACGTGCCCGCCGGGATACCCCCAAAGCCCCGCGTCCGGCGGGTTTTTCCGCCTGACCAACAGCACATGATTGTCTCGTATCACAACGGCCAAAGCTGCCACTTTGGGGCGGTTCACATTCACCTTGGCCGTCATGTTTTTCCTTCCGTAAGGTGGATCTTGATCCACCACTGGCGCGGCGGCGGGCCAAGGCCCGCCTTACTGATTTCAGCCCCCGACAGGCGGCGCAGTCTGCACCATCACATCACGCGCTGAAAATTCGGCGTACCACGTGGCCAGCGCATCGTTGCCCTTGCGCCATCCGCGCGCATCGTGCCGAAAATCAACATACGCCAACGCGCAAGCAACCGCGATTTGCCCCATGTCCAAAGGACCGTTCAGGTGGCTCATCCACCGTGTGTTTAAGGCAGCACAGGCACCCGCGATCTTTGACCATTGCGCGTCCGACCATTCAGGCCACTGCTTGTCCTCAGGACGCATTCGCCCCTCGTAAGTGATCAGCAATGCCGCATCCAAGATACCGTCGCCGGTTGCTTCCAACGTCATTGCATCCCAACGGCGCGCACCTGCGGGGTACAATTTATCCCCACCGCGCGCATCCAAATAGGCACAAATCACCCGGCTGTCGTACAACGTAGGACCATCAGCGCGTTCTAGCGCAGGCACTTTGGCCAACGGGTTCTTTGCGGGTAGACCATCTGCTGGGGCCAAGGGCGACGTTGGCGAAGACAGCAATTCAACATCATCCAATTGTCCGGTTTCATGCAACAAGATCATCACTTTGCGCACATACGGCGACGTCGGACTGTAATATAGCTTCATTGGTTGATCCTTTCTCGATCTCTTGTGCAGCATGGTAGGTCAAGACCGCCCTTACAATACACAGGTACGGGAGGTCCCGAGCCGGCCTCGTTATTTTGCATCACGCATCATGGTCGACAACGCATCGGTGTTCACACCCAAATCATTGCTTTGGACACCGTCAGCGGCACGCAATCGCACATCGTCAGCCTTGTTCTGGTTCAGCTTCCACGTTCCATCGACACCTGTCAGCGTCATGCGGATGGGCACAATCTGACGCATCATTTTGTCCATCACCTCGGGTGTCATTTTATCGGTACGCCAAGGCGTTTTGGGCAGCAGCAGGTTTTCAAAATGCCCCGATTGGCGATCCAACAGATCACGCAATTCATCCTGTGGGCGCAGTTCCAACTGCCCTGTCAAATGCACCGCCACGTAATTCCACGTCGGGACCTGATCAACGACCCCGTACCAATCAGGAGAGATATATCCGTGCGGTCCACTGATCGCGATGCTGGCTGTCATCGGCGATTTTAAAGCGCGCGCAATCGGGTTTGACCGGACCAAATGCAGGTCAACGATAGCCCCGTCATCCGACAGTAAAAACGGCACATGGCTTAGCATCGGGGCCGCCGCACCATTCACGGCCAACACCCCAAATCCGACATCGCGGGCGAATGCAAGATTACGCGCGGCATCCGCATCATGATAAATCGGGTTCGGGTGCATGGTCTGATCCTTAAATACTCATTTTTGATATTGCGCACCCGACTGCAAATTGGCAACGTGCAAACATTCTCAGGGCGGGGCGCAATTCCCCACCGGCGGTATGTGGGCCCAATCTATCGGTGATCCACGAGCCCGCGAGCGCTTGCGCACCTTTTACGAGGCACGCAAGGTCAAGCAGATCAGGTGAGATGCCTGAGCCGACGGTCATAGTCCGGATGAAAGAGAATGTGTGTGGCGGCCCCTTTTGGGGTGGCAAACGCATGTAATCGCCTTGGGTGCAGTGTCTGAACCAAAAAAGGAGATTACCGATGACACCCACCCTAAAGACTGCTCCGACCCGCTACGCTTTTGTCAAAGCACAGTGGCACGCTGATATCGTCGATCGTGCATTCGATGGATTTAGCGAAATTATCCCCGCCGACCAGATTGATGTCATCGACGTGCCTGGTGCGTTTGAAATGCCATTGATCGCCCGCGATCTTGCGCAGACAGGTAAATATGCAGCCGTAATTTGCGCCGCATTTGTCGTCGATGGTGGGATTTATCGACATGATTTTGTGGCCTCAGCCGTGGTTGATGGCCTGATGCGCGCTGGTATGGATTCTGGCGTTCCGGTTCTGTCGGTTTCGCTAACGCCGCATCATTATCAGGAAACAGATCACCACAACACGATCTACCGCGAACATTTTGTGACCAAAGGTCGCGAGGCCGCAAACGCAGCACTGAGCATCGTAAAAGCCCGCGCGGCTTTAGCCTAAGTACGCCTTTAATGCTGGCGGCGGATTGTCCAACAATTCCGCCGTTGGCACGGGTGCATGCGCCACACCTTCGGCGACAAAAATCACCGATTGGGCAATGCGGCGCGCGTCCTCGGGCGCGTGTGTCACCATCAAAACCCCTGCCCCGGTTTCTGTCGCAACTTCGGCAACCAACTGCAACATTTCGGCGCGCAACGCAGGACCAAGTGCGGCAAACGGTTCATCCAAAATCATCCAAGGTTTTGCCTGCACCAACGCGCGCGCCAACGCTGCGCGGCTTTGTTGCCCACCAGACAATTCACTCGGTTTTCGATGGCCAAACCCAGCCAGACCCACACGCAGCAACGCTTGTTTTACGATCTCGTTTTCAGCAAGGGTCAAACGCAAGGCTGGCCTGATCCCCAACCCGACATTCTGGGCAATCGTCAGGTGTGCAAACAGGTTGTTGTCCTGAAACAAAATCGCCATTTTGCGCGCCGCCACCGAGGCAGCAGTGATATCGCGCGCGCCTAACATGATGGCCCCCGATGACACATCCACAAACCCGCAGATCGCATTCACAAGCGACGATTTCCCAGCCCCCGACGGGCCAATAATCGCCACGCGTTGCCCGTTTGGAACGTTGAAATTTGCGCTCAGGCGAAAGTCGCCTAGGTCGATGACGACATCATTCAGCGATAGCATTTCGGCGCCCCCAATAGTCCATAATCCAAAACAGTCCCAAAGCCAGGACAAGCAAAATAAGCGCCGCGCCGGCTGCCGCATTGGTTTGATAGCTGCCCATCAAACGGTACATCTGCAACGGCAATGTCGCGCGATCGGGGTCCGCAAACAATGCAATCACACCCAGATCACCCACGGACAACGCCCCCGTCAGCCCTGCAGCAAACCCGATTTGCGCACGCGCACGCGGGATCAAAACCCACATCCAAAGCCGCACACCACGCAGTCCTAAACCCGCACTTAACCGCCCATAACTTTGCGCACTGTCCCGCAACGCTGGAACCAAAATACGCAACGCAAACGGCAATGCCATCAGGGCGTTCACAAAAATCGTCACAACCAGCGCCCAATCCGCAGGATTCGCAAACGGATAGATCAAAATGAACCATCCCGTGCCGATCATCAGCGGCGATGCGGCTAAACCTAGTAAACCGACGGCCTCGACGCTGGTGTGCTGTGATGTTGCGATCCAACCCGCCATCGGCAACGCCAACGCAAGCAGCACAACCACCGACACCAACGCCACCCAAAGTGACGTCCATGCTGTCATCCAAACGCTGATCGGAACGTCCGGCAAACCGCGCAGACCAGAAACCAGAATTGCCGCCAATGGCAGGATCAAAAACGCGGCGGCCAAGGCAATCGTCACGCCGTCCAACCCACGCGAAAAACCCATCTGCACATCCCAGCGGCGCTGCATCCGGTCAAGGCCACCACCCAAATTCACCACAGGAATAAGCCACAGCGCCATCATCGCAGCGCCCCCCGCAACAACCAGCTGCACGATGCTAAGCAGTGCGGCGCGGCCCAGATCAAAATCAAACCGGAACGCCTGATAAATCGCAAGTTCAATCGTCGTGGCACGCGGCCCGCCCCCCAAGGTCAGGGCCACCGCAAAACTGGTCAGGCACATCACAAACACCAGCGCAAACGCGCCCGGAATGATCCGTAAAATCAGCGGCCATTCGATCAATCTGAACACCATACTTGGCGGAATATCTAGCTGCGCGACCAGACGGAAACGTTCTGCCGGGACAGATTGCCAGCCTTGCAGCAACAACCGCGTCACCAGCGGTAAGTTGAAAAATACATGCGCGACAATGACCCCCTGAAGGCCATAGATCGACAGCGGTTCAATCCCGATCACACCAAGCATATCATTCAAAATGCCGAACCGCCCAAAGATGGCAAGCAGGCCCAGCACAGCCACGATAACCGGTAAAATAAACGGCGCACCAAGCAGCGTGATCAGAAAACCGCGCCCCCAAAATCTACGACGCGCAAGCGCACGCGCGACGGGGATCGCTAAAAGACACGAGAAAATTGCAGACAAAAATGCCTGCCAAATGGTGAAACGCACTGCCGCCCAATCCGAGGGGGCCAACGCAAAATCACCAGTTGCACGGGACGCCACCGCCCCAAGTGCCAATAGGATCAGCGCCGCGATAAAGCCCGCAGCGCTGATCCCTAGTCTTGGGCTGATTTTAATCACCCTTATTTAGACAACGCCGCCAGCCATTCGGCCAATGCGACATCGCGCACTGCGTCGGCTTCGTCTGCTGGAATCAACAGCGCCTTTGCAGGTTGAACAAGCGTTTCAAAACCCGCGGGTAAACCAGCGGCAGGCGTCACTGCAGGATACATCCAGTTGGTTGTCGGGATGATGGTTTGGAACGCTTCGGACACCATGAACGACAGGAATTGATCTGCCAGTTCTTGGTTGTCAGAGGATTTCAATTTACCCGCAACTTCGATTTGCAAATAGTGCCCTTCGTCAAAGACCGCCGCCGCTTTGGTCGCGTCTTCTTCGGCGATCAGGTGGTAGGCTGGCGATGTCGTGTAGGACAAAACCATGTCGGCCTCACCCTCGAGGAACAGGCCGTATGCCTCGGACCAACCGGGGGTGACGGTGACGATATTGTCAGCCAATTCAGCCCACACAGCGTCTGCTTTTTCGCCATATGCTGCTTTGACCCACATCAACAAACCAAGGCCGGGAGTCGATGAACGTGGATCTTGGATGACGATCTTTTTGTCGCTCGCGCCCAGTTCTACAAAGTTCGCAGGGGCCGTTACATCCGCGTTGTGAACAAAGGCAAAATAGCCCCAGTCATACGGCGCGAACGTGTCGTCGTTCCATTCAATCGGCAGCGTGTAATCCGCTGTAACCGAATGCGTCGCGAACAGGCCTGTGGCCTTGGCCGCTGCTGTCAGGTTTGTGTCCAACCCCAGAACAACGTCCGCGTCGGACCGCGCGCCTTCCAGTTTGATCCGTGCCAGCAGTGCTGCACCGTCACCGGCACCAACCAGTTTCAGATCGCAGGCACAGATTTCTTCGAATGCGGCCTCAACCGCGGGGCCAGGACCCCAATCCGAAACAAAACTATCGTAGGTGTAAACAGTCAATTCAGGCGTCTCGGCGAGTGCCGAGGTTGCAGTCAATACGCCCGCTGCAAGTGTAAGATACTTCATGGCATCCTCCTTTTGCGACGATAGGGAAAAGGGGGCTTGTGTGCCGTTACCTTCCCTCCGCCGGTGTTAGCCGGTTCAGGTTCGATGGGTCCGCACAGTGGCATCTCAGCTATTTAAAGCACCCCAAGGTATCGCCTGAATAGGATGTCGTCCGCACACGCGCAAGGCAAAACCCCTTGAGGGGGCAGTCGGTCATCGCTAGACAGCAATCAAAGGATTGCTCTTATGTCATACAACACCTTCGGCCACATGTTCCGCGTCACCACTTGGGGCGAAAGCCACGGACCTGCGATTGGGGCCACTGTCGACGGGTGCCCGCCCAATGTGCCAGTGACGCCCGAAATGCTGCAAGTCTGGCTGGACATGCGCAAACCCGGCACCGGTAAAAACGTGACACAGCGCAAAGAGGCGGATGCAGTCAAAATCCTGTCTGGCGTTTTCGAGGGTAAAACCACTGGCACGCCGATCCAGCTGTTGATTGAAAACACCGATCAGCGATCAAAGGACTACGGCGATATCGTTGAGAAATTCCGCCCCGGACACGCAGATATTTCCTATTGGATGAAATATGGCATTCGCGATTATCGTGGCGGCGGGCGGTCTTCGGCGCGTGAAACTGCGTCGCGTGTTGCGGCGGGTGGCATTGCGCGCGAGGCTATCAAACTGCTGGCCCCCGATCTGAAGATCACTGGCTACATGGTGCAGATGGGCGAAAAGCATTTGGACCGCGCCACCTTTGATTGGGACGCGATTGATCAAAATCCGTTCTGGGTGCCCAGCCACGAAACAGCCAAGGAATGGGACACCTACCTTGATGGCATTCGCAAATCGCAAAATTCAGTTGGGGCCGTAATCGAAGTCACCGCGCGCAATGTTCCCGCAGGCATCGGCGCGCCAGTTTACGCCAAATTAGACACTGATCTGGCCGCCGCAATGATGTCGATCAATGCCGTCAAAGGTGTTGAAATCGGCGAAGGCATGGCGGCGGCGGCCCTATTAGGGACCGAAAACGCCGACGAAATCCGCATGGGTCCTGATGGGCCAGTGTTTTCAGACAACCACGCTGGCGGCATCCTAGGCGGCATATCAACGGGCCAAGACGTCGTTGTGCGCTTTGCTGTGAAACCCACGTCTTCGATCACCACACCGCGCAAAACGATCACCAAATCCGGTGAGGAAACCGACATCATCACCAAAGGGCGCCATGACCCTTGCGTCGGAATTCGCGCGGTTCCAGTAGGCGAGGCAATGATGGCTTGCGTCATTCTGGATCACATCCTGATGCACCGCGGCCAGCAGGGACAAAACCAAGGATCCATTGGCTAACCGCGTCTGTTCTGATCCTACGTTCTTAAACATGACAGGCCCGAACACGTATGGAAAAACCACACACTGAACATCGACCTGGCCGCGCGATTACATACAAACTGATCGCCGTTTTTCTGTTCATGTGCATGGCCGCGATGATCAAGGCCGCGACCAATGACGTCCCCCCCGGCGAGGCGGTCTTTTTCCGCTCGCTGTTTGCGATCCCCGTGGTCTTTTTGTGGCTTTGGCAGCGCGGTGAAATTCGCGAAGGTCTGGTGCCGAACAACTTTGTCGGACACGTTTGGCGCGGGCTGTTCGGGACCTCGGCTATGATCCTGACCTTTGCAGGTTTGGGACTGATCCCCCTGCCCGAAGCCACGGCAATCGGCTACGCGACGCCGATGTTTACCGTAATTCTAGCGGCAGTTATGTTGGGCGAACGCGTGCGGATTTTCCGCCTGTCCGCGGTGGCATTGGGGCTGTTCGGCGTTGTTATTGTCATGGCACCACGCCTGTCGCTTGACGCTGCGACCATGACATCGGGGGCCAGTATCGGTGCGATGATGATCTTGGGGGCTGCATTGTTGCGCGCATTGGTTCAAATCCATGTGCGCAAAATGGTTGCAACAGAACATACCGCCGCGATTGTGCTGTATTTCTCGCTGACCGCGACGACGCTGTCCTTGCTGACGATCCCGTTTGGCTGGGTTTGGCCGTCACAAACAGCGTTGTTGTTGATGATCGGCGCGGGGCTGGTTGGCGGCGTTGCGCAAATCCTTGTTACGTCCTCTTACCGGTTTGGCGCCGCGTCAATGTTGGCCCCCTTTGACTATGCATCGCTGATTTTTGCCGCGATCTTGGGGTACGTTTTCTTTGCCGAAACGCCAACGCTGAACATGGTCTTTGGCGCGGGGCTGGTGGTGGCTGGCGGTATCCTGATTATCTGGCGGGAACGCCAGTTGGGGCTGGATCGCGCCAAATCTCGTGCCGCAACGGCACCAAAGGGCGAATAAACAACTCGTGCTAGAATATCTCTCAGCGCAGGGAATCACCTGACAGGGTGAACGCCTGCCAATTTTTTGGGAGGAAGATTATGAAAATCAAATACTTAGCAGGTTTGGCCTGCGCTATGACGTTGACGGCAGGGATTGCTGCTGCCGACTGTTCCCCTTCGAAATGGGGTGCCGATGACACCATCGGGTCCGCCAACTTAATCACACCAGAACGCACATTGCTGGCCGCAAAACTGATCAAACAGGGAAAATCCATGCCTCTTGGCATCACCATTGGATCAGACACACCAGCCTTTCCACCGCGTTCTTTGAACCTTCAAATCGTGCAACCAAATCAGCAAGGCGGGCAAAAATTGTCGGGCTTCGGATACGAGGGCAATTACAACGACGACGTCCTGCAAACATGGATCGGAATCGGCTCGCAACTGGATGGCCTAGGGCATCTGGGCGAAGGCGGAAAATACTACAACTGTCTGGATGAAAAAGAGATCAGCGCAATTACCGGCCTGACAAAACTAGGCACACACGCTGTACCGCCATTGGTCGGACGCGCAGTCATTTTAGACATGGCTAAACACTTTGGCGTGGAAACCATGGAAGCCGGCGCGCACTTTGGATCCGCCGAAATCAAAGCCGCAGCTGAAGCCCAGAACGTCACAATGGGCGAAGGTGACATCATCCTGTTTCACACTGGGTGGACCGACGGCATGTTCGAAAGCAACCCAACCGCATGGGGGTCGTCAGAACCGGGCCTGAACAATGAAGGTGCCGAATACATCGCGTCATTGAACCCGATGGCCGTGGGTGCAGACACGTGGGGCGTCGAACCAATTCCTGCCCCGGAAGGCGATAAAATCTTTTATGGCCACGTCACACTGCTGATGAAAAACGGCATCTACATCCTTGAGACAATGAACACCGGCCCTGTGCTGCGTGACGGCGTGAACGAGTTTATGTTTGTGCTGGGTCAAGCCCGCATCAAGGGCACAGTGCAGGCAATGATCAATCCGGTCGCCCTGTATTAGGTTCCGCTAGGGACCCCCAAATGACGTAAGCGCGGCGGTGAATGCCAAGATGAAAATCACCGCCGCGCCCTCCATTTCGATGGTCTGCGCCAATCCGTCAGCCGCGGTTTTATCGTCTTCCAAAAGCGCCGGAATAAACCGCAATTTGTTCAGCGCAGCACCCAGCATCAGCACGCCAACGCCCGCAACTTTGATCATCAACAAATTGCCGTAGCCTGTGGTCAGCAATGCGTTGATTGACCCCATCAATTGCCATGCCATCGCTCCGCCTGCGATCATCATCACAGGCACCAAAACGATTGCGAATTGGCCGAATTTTTGACCAACGCGCGCGGCGTCTTTCGGGTCGTTCAATGCCAGTGTGTGCAGTGGAAATAGGATGCCGATCCAAAAGGCCGCGATCGCAATGTGAAAGGCCAAGAGCCCGCTGACCCAAACTGAATTCAGGCCGGACACATGCCCCGAAACCACAAAACTGGTCAGTAGGGCGATTGATCCGATAACACCGATCAAGTCCCTAATACGCCCAATAGGCAATAAACTGATCGCGACCAGACCCAGCCCGATCACACGCAACGCCAAGGCAGTGCCGACGGGTGTTTCCCAGATGAAACCCAAAATGACCCGATCAGTCATGCCCGCAATACTGTCCATCAGGATGCCGGCGGTCAGCGCAAAAACTGCAAGCGATGATAGGGTCGTCAAACACCAAAGAATGCCGCGCAAACGCAAGTTCACGTGAACCCCGAACACCAGTCTAACCAGACACAATCCCGCCAACCAAAACGTCCCTATCAGCACGCCGAATTTCGCCAAAAAGGCAAACAACAGCCACTGGTTTAGGTCCATCTACTGCACCGTAAACGTGAAGGTTCCGCTGACCGGATGGCCATCACTGCTTAGCCCACGCCATTCGACGGTGTGGCGGCCTTTGTCCAAGGCAGGGGCAGTCATAATTATGGTTTTTGCAAACGCGTCCTGATCCGGCAGCGTTGCAGATTCCCCATTAACGACGACAGAAACCAAGCGGATCGTTTTATCGAAATTGAACGTGAAATCATCTGGCGCAATGTCAAGGATCGCACCGTTCACAGGCACGGTGGCCGATACTTTTGAATGCGAAAACGCCAGCGAAGGAAGCAACAGTAGGATGATTAAAAGATGTTTCATGTGGCCAGTTTTGACCGGACATTACCAACAGCGCAAGGCCTACTTGGCGTGACATGCCGATACTTCGACCACCAAACCGTTCGCGCCGAACCGCAATGTTTCAGCGGCCAGCACATCATTTTGATTGCGGTATGTGATCACCATCATGCCATAGCCGTGCAGCACATCGACCACGACAAATGACAGGTTCGGTTGGGCATCCAAGGCGCGCTGCCAATAGTCACGCAGCGCATCCCGACCATGCAATTCACCGGTGCCGACCAACCGCATTGCTTTGTGCGACCGGAACACAACGTCGTTGGAATAGTGTGCAAGAATGCGGTCAAGCGAGTGGGAGTTCCACGCGGCCTCCCACTCGATCGCGAATGCACTAAAGTCCACTTAGACGTGGCCCTTATTCACGGACCAGTTTTTCGTAGCTTTCCGAGATATCACGCGTCAGCGCGCCGACCTCAAAGTTATAGTCACCGATTTGTCCAACAGGCGTTACTTCGGCCGCGGTACCGGTCAGCCAGCACTGTTCGAACCCTTCGAGTTCTTCTGGCATGATAACGCGTTCATGCACCTTGATGCCTTTGTCTTTTAACATGCCGATAACCGTCTGGCGGGTGATACCGTTCAGGAACGCATCGGCGTCTGGCGTGTGTACTTCGCCGTCTTTGACAAAGAAAATATTCGCGCCGGTCGCTTCGGCAATGTAGCCACGATAGTCAAACATCATCGCATCAGAACAGCCCTTGGCCTCTGCTGCGTGCTTGGACATTGTCGCGATCATATACAGGCCCGCAGCCTTGGCTTGGGACGGTGCAGTTTCAGGCGAAGGACGTTTCCATTTGGCAATGTCCAGCTTTGCGCCTTTCATTTTGGCGTCGCCGTAATAGTTGCCCCATTCCCAAACGGCCACAGCCATGTGGACAGGGTTTGCCGCCGCCGCGACACCCATATCGGTGCCAGAACCGCGCCATGCAACCGCACGAACATAAGCATCTTTCAGACCGTTCGCATCCAGCGCTGCCTGCTTGGCGGCTTCGATTTCATCAACGGAATACGGAACATCAAAATCGATCAGCTTGCCGGATGTGATCAACCGTTCAGAGTGCTGGCGTGATTTGAAAATCTTGCCTGAATAGCACCGCTCGCCTTCGAAGACAGACGAGGCATAGTGCATTGCATGGGTCAGAATGTGGACATTGGCATCGCGCCAGTCGACCAATTGGCCGTCCATCCAGATTTTTCCGTCACGATCATCATATGCACCAGCCATGGCTGTATTCCTTTTATATTTGCATAAATTGCGCATTTGCGTCCGAAGTGGACATAAAATTGCGCAAAACCTCTCATTCGATAGGTCTTTAGTATTGGAATGTCAACAACACTGACGTATGTTGTAACAATTGAACGTGATCAAGAAGGATCAAGGCAGATGTCGGACACCCGCGCACCCTCCCCCTACAGCGGTGAAAGCCTGCTGTTTTTGACGGACGAACAGTTGCGCCAAGGGATCGAGGCGATGTTTTTTGCCTATCGCGGATTCACCGCAGATCCTGATCGCATCCTGTCAGATATGGCCTACGGGCGTGCGCATCACCGCGCTGTGCACTTTATCAATCGCGCGCCGGGCACGACGGTGAACAATTTGCTCAACATTCTAGGGGTCACAAAACAGTCGCTGAACCGCGTGCTGCGCACCCTGATCGAGGACGGTTTGGTAGAGAGTTTGGTGGGCAAAGCGGACAAACGTGAACGTCATTTGTATCTGACTGACAAAGGCAAGACATTGGAACAGTCATTATCAGACGCCCAGCGCGCGCGGATGCGCAGTGCCTTTCGCGATGCTGGCCCTGATGCGGTTGCGGGTTTTCGCACTGTGCTCGAGGCGATGATGGACACAGAAATGCAGCGCGCCTACACACGACTGAAGGAGACCGGACAATGAGCGAAATGGACGCCCACCTGCTGATCGTCGATGACGATGAACGTATTCGCATGCTGCTGCAAAAATTCCTGATGCGGCACGGGTTTTTGGTGACCGCTGCACGCGATGCCCAACACGCGCGTCGTATCCTGTCGGGTCTTGATTTCGACATGCTGATCCTGGACGTGATGATGCCCGGCGAAGACGGAATTTCACTGTGCAAATCCATCCGCGAAACCTCGCAAACGCCGATTATGTTGCTGACGGCCAAGGGTGAAACCGACAACCGGATCGAAGGGTTAGAAGCAGGCGCCGACGACTATCTGCCCAAGCCGTTCGAACCCAAGGAACTGTTGTTGCGCATCAATGCGGTGCTGCGCCGGATGCCCGAAACGCCTGCCGAAGAATCAGTACCAAAAATCCTACACCTCGGTCCGATCCGCTATGACATGGATCGCGGCGAGATGTGGCAAGGCGAAGACCTCGTGCGTCTGACCGCCACCGAAATGCAGCTGATGAAAATCTTTTCTGCCAAGACCGGTGAACCGCTTAGCCGCGCCAAGCTGGTCGAGGATTTGGGCCGTGATCGTGGTCAAGCTCAAGAACGCGCTGTCGATGTTCAGATCACCCGCCTGCGCCGCAAAATCGAAGCCAATCCGAAACAACCACGCTACCTGCAAACCGTGCGCGGTGCCGGATACATGCTGGCGCCGGATTAATCCGGATTTGTTTCAATCGACTATCAAAGGTGTCTTATGACAACTGCATTTCTGACCCATCCCGATTGCCTTTTGCACGTTAATCCGGACGGCGCACCTGAACAGGTCGCGCGGTTGCGTTACATCACAAAGGCGCTCGAAGACCTTGATTTGTTACGTGCCGAAGCCCCGTTGGCCAACGATACAGACATCCTGCGCTGCCACCCGCAAAGCCACATTGATCGCCTGAACGCTAGCCTCCCAACCGCTGGGTTTACAGCGCTTGATGCCGACACATCTATGTCCCCCGGTTCCCTGACTGCCGCCTATCGTGCCGTTGGTGGCGCAGTCGAAGCCGTCAATATGGTCTTGTCTGATCAAGCGCAGAACGCCTTTGTTGCCGTGCGTCCACCGGGGCACCACGCAGAACAAACAACGCCAATGGGGTTTTGCCTGTTCGGGAACGTCGCGATTGCCGCCAAACATGCGCTAACGCAACCGGATGTGAACCGCGTCGCAGTCGTTGATTTTGACGTGCACCACGGCAACGGAACTCAGGCCCTGCTGGCCGACGAGGCGCGCGCGTTGGTCATCACATCACAGCAAATGCCGCTTTGGCCCGGCACTGGTGACGCATCGGATCGTGGTCCGCTTGGCAACATCGTGAACATTCCGCTGGCTCCCGGCAGTGATGGTGCGCACGCGCTAAAAACCTATAACGATATCGCATTTCCAGCTCTGCGCGCCCATGCGCCTGACCTTATCCTGATATCCGCAGGGTTCGACGCGCATCAGGATGATCCCCTCGCCAATCTGAATTGGTCCACCGATGACTTTGCGAAAATGACCGCCGCCCTCACAAAACTTGCACAAGAACTGTGCAAGGGGCGTCTGGTATCGGTGCTCGAAGGCGGTTATGATTTGGATGCGTTAGCAGCCTCCGCGCGCGCGCATGTTGTTGAATTGATGAAGGCCACGCAATGAGTGATGTAGCAGTAGACGAGATGAGCTTTGAGGCAGCGATGGCCGAACTGGAACAGGTTTTGGGCCAGTTGGAACGGGGCGATGTGGCGCTGGACCAATCAATCACGCTGTACGAACGCGGTGCTGCCCTAAAGGCGCGTTGCGAGAAAAAGTTAAAAGAAGCCGAGGAAAAAGTCGCCGCAATCACATTGGACAGCGACGGCAATCCCACAGGTCTAAAGCCCGTCGAAGGGCTCTGATGTTTTCTGCCCGATTGACAGAATGCGCGGACGCAGTTCAGGCGCAATTTAATGCCGTTCTTGGCGCATTGGATGACTTGCCGGTTGTTCACGCGATGGCGCATGCCACCAACGGCGGCAAACGTTTGCGTGCCTTTTTAGTGATGGAATCTGCGCGTCTGTCTGGTGTTGATCCGGCAAAAGCGATCTGGCCCGCAACAGGGATCGAAGCCTTGCACGCCTATTCGCTGGTGCACGATGATTTGCCCTGTATGGACGATGATAATCTGCGACGTGGCCAGCCAACTGTGCATGTGAAATGGGACGATGCGACTGCTGTTTTGGCAGGTGATGCGTTGCAATCACTGGCGTTTGAACTGGTGTCACGACCCGAAGTTGGCGATGGATCTGTGCGCGCGGATCTGGCGCTAAGCCTTGCAAAAGCCAGTGGCGCGCAAGGAATGGTACTGGGTCAAGCGTTAGACATTGCCGCTGAAACATCAGAAACACCGTTGTCTTTGGATCAAATTACGACCCTTCAGGCTGGTAAAACCGGCGCGCTGATCGAATGGTCTGCAACTGCTGGTGCGCGTATGGGCGGCGCTGATATCACGCCCTTGCAAACCTACGCGCGCGCCCTTGGCCTCGCCTTTCAAATTGCCGACGATATTTTGGATGTGACAGGCGACGCCGCAACCCTTGGCAAAGCCACAGCAAAAGACGCGGACGCAGGCAAAGCCACATTCGTATCACTGTTAGGACTAGACGAGGCGAAACGCCGCGCTACCCAACTGGTGGAATCTGCGTCAGACGCATTAAGTATATATGGCGAGGACGCGCATAATTTGCGTCACGCCGCAGCCTTCGTCGTTGCACGAAAAAGCTAGGAAAACGGCCATGACCGCTCAGCCAGACGATCGCCCAAATACCCCGCTTCTGGATACAATCCAGCGGCCATCCGACATGGACCAATTGTCAGACCGACAGTTGATCCAGCTGGCTGGTGAATTGCGCAGTGAAACAGTTTCGGCCGTTTCGGTGACAGGCGGACATCTGGGCGCTGGCCTTGGCGTTGTGGAACTGACCGTCGCGTTGCACGCAGTTTTCGACACCCCACGGGACAAGATCATCTGGGATGTCGGACACCAATGTTACCCTCATAAAATCCTGACAGAACGGCGTGATCGCATCCGGACTTTGCGCCAAAAAGACGGGCTTAGCGGGTTCACCAAACGATCTGAATCGCCTTACGATCCGTTCGGGGCCGCGCATAGTTCGACATCAATTTCCGCCGCCTTGGGGTTTGCCGTCGCGCGCGATTTGGGCGGCGTCACACCCGAAGGATTGGGCGACGCAATTGCCGTTATTGGCGACGGATCAATGTCAGCAGGCATGGCTTACGAGGCGATGAACAACGCGGGTCATTTGGGCAAACGCCTGATCGTGATCCTGAATGACAACGAAATGTCGATCGCCCCACCCGTCGGTGCGATGTCGGCCTATTTATCGCGACTATATGCCGAAGAACCGTTTCAGGATTTCAAAGCTGTCGCCAAAGGCGCCGTAAGCCTGCTCCCCGAACCATTCCGTGAAGGGGCCCGTCGCGCCAAAGATATGCTAAAGGGCATGACTGTCGGCGGCACCTTGTTTGAACAGTTGGGCTTTAGCTATTTGGGGCCGATTGACGGGCACGATCTGAACCAATTGCTGCCGGTTTTGCGCACTGTCAAACAACGTGCGACCGGCCCAATTCTGATCCACGTTCTGACAAAAAAGGGCAAAGGGTATGGCCCCGCAGAACAGGCCCGTGACAAAGGGCACGGCGTGTCCAAATTTAACGTGGTCACAGGCGAGCAGAAAAAAGCGCCCAGTAATGCGCCCAGCTACACCAAAGTGTTCTCGGAATTTTTGCTGAAAGAAGCCGCGCTTGACGACAAAATCTGCGCCGTGACAGCGGCGATGCCAGACGGAACGGGCCTAAACCTGTTCGCCGAACGCTATCCCAGCCGCTGCTTTGATGTCGGGATCGCAGAACAGCACGGCGTGACATTTTCGGCAGCATTGGCCGCAGGCGGGATGAAACCGTTTTGCGCGATGTATTCAACATTCTTGCAACGCGGCTATGACCAGGTTGTGCATGACGTGGCGATCCAACGTTTGCCTGTCCGGTTTGCCATCGACCGCGCCGGATTGGTCGGGGCGGACGGGGCCACACACGCGGGCGCATTTGACGTCGCCTATCTGGCCAATTTGCCTGGATTTGTGGTGATGGCCGCCGCAGACGAGGCCGAATTGGCGCACATGGTTGCAACGGCCGCCGTGCATGATGACGGGCCAATCGCGTTCCGTTTCCCGCGCGGCGAAGGCAACGGCGTCGAGTTGCCTGAACGCGGAACTCCGCTGGAAATTGGCAAAGGTCGGATGATTCAAACCGGCGCACAAGTCGCGCTGCTATCCTTTGGAACCCGCCTGTCCGAAGTGCAAAAAGCCGCAGAAAGCCTGGCCGCAAAAGGCATCACGCCAACCATTGCCGATGCACGTTTTGCGAAACCGCTGGATCGGGACATGATACTGGAATTGGCCGCAAACCACGACGCGCTGATCACGATCGAAGAAGGCGCTATTGGCGGCTTTGGCAGCCACGTCGCCCAAATGCTGGCCGAAGAAGGTGTGTTTGATCACGGTTTAAAATTCCGCTCCATGGTCCTGCCAGACACGTTTATTGATCACGCCAATCCCGAAGACATGTACGCCGATGCGAAACTGAACGCGGCCGACATCGAGGCCAAGGTTTTGGACGTGATGGGGATCGCAACGATAGGTGAAGCACGCGCCTAAGGCGTTACTTTTTCTGCTGTTGCGCCAGTGCCTCTAGGTGCAGTTCGATCGATTTCAAACGCCCCTGCACGTCGTCCCGATAGTCGCTGGTTTGCGCGTCCGATTCCTCGTGATGGGCATCCTGCATCGAGTTCACGATCAGACCTACCAACAAGTTCACGACCGCAAACGTGGTCACCATAATGAACGGCACAAAGAACAGCCACGCAAGCGGGTACACCTCCATTACGGGGCGCACGATGCCCATTGACCAGCTTTCTAACGTCATGATTTGAAACAGCGAATACGCCGATCCGCCAAGCGATCCGAACCAATCCGGGAACGATGTGCCAAACAGTTTTGTCGCAATCACAGACGCAATGTAAAAGATCAGCGCCATCAACAAAAACACCGACCCCATACCTGGCAACGCGGTGATAAATCCTTCGACCACACGGCGCAAACTGGGCGCCGCTGACACAACCCGCAGCACACGCAAAATACGCAAGGCACGCAACGCCGAGAACCCCTGCGCCGCTGGAACCAGCGATATCCCGATGATTACGAAATCAAACAGGTTCCATCCGTTGCGAAAGAACGCAAAACGGTGCGCAAACATTTTGGCAACCAGTTCGGCGACAAAAATACCAAGACAAATTTTATCAAGCAGCAGGATCAAACCACCCGCGCGATCCATCACAAAATCAGAGGTCTCGAGACCCAAAATAATCGCGTTAAAAATGATCACGCCGATAATGGCGTTTCGCACAATCGACCGCTCCAAAAGCGCTTTTAGTTTATCCCGCAATGTCATCTGTGATCCCTCGTTACTGCGCCTATATGCAAGCGGGTCGCCGCCACAACAAGGTGGCCATAGCACGCATTCGGTAATTTATTCGGAATCCGCCAATAAGGCCGCCAAACCTTCGCGATATGATGGATATTTCAGCGTAACACCAAGGTCATCTTTGATCCGGTCATTGCGCACTTTTTTGTTCTCAGCGTAAAAACTGCGCGCCATGGGCGTAAAATCCGCATCTTCAAATGCGATGGCAGGTGGCACAGGCATGCCAAGCAATTCAGCCGCGTGGGCAATCACGTCTTGGGGCGGGGCCGGATCATTGTCGCACACATTATACGCAGCGCCGGGATTTGGCCGCGCGATTGATGCCAAAACCACCTGCGCGATGTCTTGAACGTGAGTGCGCGAGAACACCTGATTTTCCTTGATGACACGACGGGCAGTGCCATTGCGAACCTTGGAAAACGGGCCGCGATCAGGGCCGTAAATACCGGCAAGGCGGAAAACATGCACAGGCAAATCAGGCATTGATAGCCAATTTTCCTCGGCCGCCTTGCGCAATTGCCCACGTCGCGTTGTCGGGTTCAGCGGCGTCGTTTCATCCACCCACGCACCGTCGAAATTTCCATAAACACCCGTAGTCGACAAATAGCCGACCCAATCTAGTGCCTTGGCGCGCGCCGCAATTTGCGGACCCCACGCGTTAAACACCGGATCACCATCACCGTCAGGACCAGCCGAAATCAGGATATGATCGGCCTGTGCGATGGCTTTGGTCAAATCGGTGCCGGGCCAAACCAACGGCTCAACGCCGGTCGCGCGCAAATCCGCTGCCTTGTCTTCGGAACGGGTCGTGCCAATCACGCGCCAACCATCGGCCAGCAGTGTCTTGGCAATCTCACGCGCGCAATAGCCGTGCCCAAAGGAAAGCATTGTTTTTGTCATGCCCTATAGGTGGCCGTTGCCGCAAGCAGGCGCAAGAGGGGTTGCGCGGCTATGCGTTCTGCGCTCAACTTTGTGCATGGAAAAAACACCTTCGCTTACCGGCGCGTACGATTTGAAAACATCCGAGGATTCTGTGCAATTGTACAAGGATTGGGCCGACACTTACGACGATACATTTGCCGCTGCGCATAGCTATATCATGCACGAACATGTCGCGCGGGCCTATGTGAATGCGGGTGGGTATCAACCGGTTTTGGACGTTGGTGCAGGGACCGGATTATGCGGCCAAGCACTGCGTGAACGTGGTTTGGATCTGGTTGATGCGACAGATATTTCGCCAGAAATGCTGGATGTCGCACGGGCCAAACACATCTACACGACACTTTTTTTTGGCGACATATTGGCCGGATTAGACGTCGCAGATGGCGCTTATGCGGGCGTCGTTAGTTCTGGCACATTTACCCACGGGCACGTCGGACCAGAGGCATTGGACGAAGTATTGCGGGTCACGCGATCGGGCGGGTGGATCGCATTGTCAATCAATGCACAGCATTACACAGCGCAAGGGTTTGAGGCGAAATTAGCCTATTTAGAGCCACATATTCGCGACTTTACCCTGACAGAACAGCCTATCTACAGCGCCGATGCCACTGGCGATTACGCCAAAGACACCGGATACGTCGCGCTCTTCAGAAAGCGTTAGCGACCCTTCCAAACTGGATCGCGTTTTTCGGCAAATGCCTTTGCGCCTTCTAGCTGATCTTCGGACGCATACAGCGTGTCGATGGAGCCTAACTGACGCTTTGTGATCCGGTTCATGCTGTCCTGAAATTTTGAATCCTCGGCATCACGCACGACCTCTTTTATCGCCGCATAAACCAGTGGAGGGCCAGAAGCGAGCAAACGCGCCAAATCCCAGGCGCGGTCCATCAATTCAGGGCCGGCGATGATCTCGTTCACGATGCCCCAACGGTTGGCTTCTTGCACGTCAAACCAGCGGCCAGTCAGCAGTAATTCCATCGCAATATGGTAGGGAATACGCTTGGGCAACTTAACGCTAGCGGCATCTGCAACTGTCCCTGACCGGATTTCTGGCAACGCAAAACTGGCGTGATCGGCGGCCAGAATAATGTCAGCACTTAACGCCAGTTCAAGACCGCCACCGCAACAAATACCATTCACTGCCGCGATCACTGGCTTGTTCAGATCGCGCAATTCTTGCAGACCACCAAACCCGCCAACACCGTAATCGCCATCGACTTCGTCCCCGTCTGCTGCTGCCTTTAGATCCCAGCCCGGGCAAAAGAATTTGTCGCCGCCGCCAGTAATAATCGCCACGCGCAGTTCCGGATCATCGCGAAAATCAGCGAACACTTTGCCCATGATACGGCTGGTCACCAGATCAATCGCGTTGGCTTTGGGGCGATCCAAGGTGACTTCTAAAATCGCACCTTCGCGACGGGTTTTGATCGGGTTCATTTCAGGTCCTTTCGGGACAAATTCGGATCAACGCATCAGCAGCAATCGCAGCGTCCGGCGTACACATCATCGGGTTAATTTCAACTTCGCTGATCGTATCAGCGTGGGCAACCACATAGGCCTGTACCGCCATGATTGCCGTGACCAAAGCGTCGATATTTGCTGCTGGTTTGCCGCGAAATCCGGTCAGTAATTTGTATGATTTCAGCGTCGTGAGGGCATGTTGCACATCAGCCTGTTTCGCAGGAATCAGCAACGATACCGTGTCTTGCAACAGTTCTGTCAGCACCCCGCCAGCACCTAAAGTCAGCACAAAACCGTGTGCCGGGTCGCGGACAACCCCGACCAACATTTCGGCGACTGCGCCTCGGACCATTTCTTCGATTAACACTGACATTCCGGGCAAAGCGGCAACCGCATCGGCCAATTCTGCGCGACCAACGTTCAGCTTTACAGCGCCCATTTCGGATTTATGCGCAAACCCCATGCCTTTGATCGCAAAGGGAGGAGAAAGGCCATCAGCACCTTCGACGCTTGTGGAATTACGCGGAACCGTCACGCCAAATGCCGCCAAGGCTTGCTTGGCTTGAGCTTCGGATATCGACGAACCGTCGCGATCGGCACCTGCATGCAATGGCGGACGATCATCAGGCAGGCGCATGGTCGCGGCAACTTCGGCTGCAGCAATTGCTTCGCTTAGTCCATTGATCGGTGTGACGCTCGCTGCCATCAAAGTTTCGGCAACATCTTGCGGCATCAATTCCGGCAATGTGGCGACAACAGCAACAGGTCGACCGCTTTTTTCACGGACCGCAATTGCAGCAATTGTCGCACAAATCCAGTCAGACGCATCGGTGCGTGGATAGTCCACGATCAACAAAGTTAGCCCAATATGCAGGGCGGCCATTGGCAACCACGCGTCGGTCATTGCCTGCGCATCACGCCAGACGTAGGTGTTATAATCAAGCGGATTAGACAAGGCCACCATAGGCCCTAAAGCGTTCTTTAGAGCCTTTTTTTGATCAACCGTCAGGGGCGGAAATGCCATGCCCCTGCCATGTGCAGTGTCCGCAGCAAGGCTTGCCTCGCCCCCGGAACAACTGACTGAAGACAGTGTTTGCGCATCAAGTGGGCCATTGCAATGCAACAGCTTGAGCGTCTCTAGGAACGTCGGCAGATCGTGGACACGACCAATGCCCAAACGACGCAACAATGCCTCGGCACCTGCGTCACTACCAGCAAGCGATGCAGTGTGCGAGACCGTCGCGTTTTGCGCTTGATCGGATTTTCCAACCTTGAGCGCGATCAGTGGGACGCCCTGCGCGTACGCTTTTTGCGACAGATCAAACCATTCATTGGTGTCACCGAATCCTTCGATGTGTAACCCAATCGCTGTCACGCGCGGATCGTCCAACAGCGCAAGCGCGATCTGGGCCTGACTGGTTTGCGCCATGTTTCCGCATGCAATGGTGTAGGCAATCGGCAGCGCGCGTTGCTGCATCGTTAGGTTTATCGCGATGTTCGAGGATTGCGTCAGGATGGCAACGCCGCGATCTACAGGCACGCACCCGTGCTGATCTGGCCACAACAATGCGTTATCAAGTGCGTTGATAAACCCGTAACAATTGGGCCCCAGGATCGGCATGTCACCTGCAGCAGCGACCAATTGCGATTGTAAGTCATGGGCTGCGTCATCTTCGGCCGCTGCTTCGGAAAAACCAGATGCAAAACAAACCGCGCCGCCTGCACCTAATGCAGACAATTCGGCGACTAATTTGACGCTAAGGTGTCGGTTAACGCCAACAAAAACGGCATCTGGAACACCCGGTAAATCCGCAATCGCCGGCACAGAATGCACGCCACGCACAACGGCACCTTTTGGGTGAACCATCCACACATCACCGCGATACCCCATCACCTGACACTGGTGAATGATCTGATCACACCATGCACCGCCACCGATTACCGCAATCGATTTCGGTCGTAGCAGCCGTGACAAATCACGTGTATTTTTCGACCTTGGACGCATCGGATCGTCCCTGGTTAAACCGCTCACGCCCCTAGCGCGCGCAGCATTTCGCGACTGATAATGTGGCGTTGGATTTCCGAAGTACCGTCCCAAATTCGTTCTACTCGGGCATCACGCCAAAACCGTTCCAGCGGGAAATCATCCATCAAACCCATTCCGCCATGAACTTGAATTGCGGCATCGGTAACCCGCGCCAACATCTCGGACGCATATAGTTTTGCTGATGCAATTTCGCGGTTCGCAGGCAGCCCTTTATCCAGCCGATCTGCGGCGGCGACGGTCAATAAATCAGCGGCATCGATTTCAGTGATCATATCCGCCAGTTGAAAGCTGACACCTTGAAATTTACCAATCGGCTGTCCGAATTGTTCGCGCTGTGCGGCGTAATCAAGCGCATAATCAAACGCACGACGCGCGCGGCCAACAGACATTGCCGCAACCGTAATTCGGGTCGCATACAACCAAGTATTCATCACCGCGAAGCCACCATCGACCTCGCCTAAAACTTGCGCGTCAGGCAGTCGGCAATCATCAAAATCGAGTATCATGTTCTTGTATCCACGATGGCTAACCGACTTGTAACCGTCGCGAATTGTGAACCCGGGTGTACCCCGATCAACCAAGAACGCAGTGATCCGTTTCTTTGGGCCTTTGAGTGTGTCGTCTTCGCCTGTTGCGAGGAAAACAATGATAAAATCAGCGTGTTCCGCGCCCGAAATAAAATGTTTGGTTCCGTTCACGACCCAGTCGCCACCATCACGCACCGCCGCGCATTTCATGCCACGAATGTCAGACCCCGCGCCAGGTTCGGTCATCGCCAATGCGTCCATCCGCTCGCCGCGAATTGCTGGCATTAGGTAGCGTTCTACTTGGTCCCCTTCGCACGCCATCAAGATGTTTTGCGGGCGTCCAAAGAAGTGGTTTAGCGCCATCGATCCACGCCCCAATTCGCGTTCGACCAAGGCAAATTCAACATGATTCAGACCTGCGCACCCGACGCTTTCTGGGAAATTACAGGCGTAAAACCCTAGATCCAGCGTCTTTTTCTTGATCTCTTGCGCAATCTCGTTTGGCACTTCACCTGTGCGTTCAACCAGTTCTTCGTGCGGGTAGATTTCTTTTTCCACAAAGGATCGAACAGTGTCCGCGATCATATTTTGTTCGTCTGTCAGGCCGTAAATCATCAATGTATCTTCTTTTATGGGGTGTGATTTGGGTAATTTTAAGTCGCGTAATTGGACCCTTCATCGTCCAAGATCGCCTTAAGTTCGGCCAGATGGCGCGCGTCCTGTTCGGGGTATGTTTCCAGCTCCTGGGCTGTTTTTTCTGCAACCTCGTCTGACAAGACCCGCATCGGTTGGCCGGTCTGCAATGCCATGATGTACGTCATGCAAGCCCGTTCAAAATAATAGAGCCTATTAAAGGTTTCTGCGACGGTTTCACCAATAATCATGATGCCGTGATTGCCCATGATCATGACCTTTTTCTTGGGGTCATCAAACAGTTGGGCACAGCGTTCGCCCTCTTCTTCAAAGGCCAAGCCACCATAGCTGTCGTCGATGACATAGCGGTTAAAAAACGTACATGCATTTTGATCTACGGGCGGCAATCGACTGTCCGCCAACGCGGCCAAAGCAGTGGCATAAGGCGAATGAACATGCATGGCACACCGAGCGTGCGCGCAATGCCGGTGCATCCCACCATGCAATCCCCATGCCGTTGGATCAGGCGCATCGGGCCCTTCCATGCTGGCTGGGTCATCAACATCGACAACGATCAGGTCGCTCGCTTTGATGCGGCTAAAATGCTTTTGATTTGGGTTCATCAAAAACTTGGTGCCACTGTCATTAATCGCTAGGGAAAAATGGTTCGCGACGGCCTCGTGCATGTTCAATCGAACGGTCCAGCGAAATGCAGCCGCCAAATCCACGCGCTCCTGCCAGTGATCCATGTTGGCCAAGTCACTGTGTTTTTCTGAGGTCATGTCGCATCCATTCCTTTGATTTGTCGCCAAGATGATGGACGCTCGCCGCCGTGACCAACGAAAAAACTTTCGTCTTCGCATTAGACATTCTAATGTATGACTTATGAACCTACCTCCGCTCAACCAATTGCGTGCATTCGAAGCCGCAGCGCGCCACCTTTCGTTCACTGCGGCGGCGGGTGAATTGAACATGACGCAAAGTGCGGTAAGCCAGCAAATCAAGTCGTTGGAAAACCATCTGGGCCAGCCGCTATTTTACCGTCGCCCACGGGCGTTGGAACTGACCGTGATGGGGTTGAACTATGTGCCCGTCGTGCGCGAAGCGTTTCAGACATTGTCCCGTGGTACGCAAATGTTGGTCGATGGCAGCACTGCCAAGGCGCTGCACATTCAAACCAATTTGACGTTTTCGACCAATTGGCTGGCACCACGCCTGCCCCGATTATATGCGCGCCACCCTGACATTCACCTGCACATCACCACCGCGATTTGGGACAGGATGGAACGGGTAGATGACGCCGATATTGAAATTCGATTCCTGATTTCCCCCGATACAGACCCACAAGCAGACCGCCTAACGTGGGATCAATTTTACCCTGTTTGCGCGCCTGACTATGCCGTGCGCTTGGATGACATTGCCCAGCATCGGCTGTTTTATTGCACTGCAATGCTGACAACATGGGAAACTTGGGCAGAAAATCAGCCAATTTCTGGAACCCCGAAAATCACCCATGCGCGCGTGTTAGGGACTGCTTTGGCTGTTGCAGAGGCAGGCGCAGGCCTAGCTATGGGGCACGATTGCATGGTGCGTCACTTGCTGGAAAGTGGTCGATTGGTACGCCCGTTTGACCACAAGGCCGACATGCAAGAAGCCTACTATCTGACAGTCAATCCAAGGGCAGAAGGCAAAACTGATACTTCAAATTTTGTGCGCTGGATCAAAGATGAAATGCAAACCGACTATGCGTCATCCGCCGTCAATGCACGACTTGGGACCCAAGCATAACCGTTTTCGCACAAGATATACGCCTCGCGAAGACCGTGCGGTTTATTGGTAGGTTCTTGCAAAATCATCGCATCCAATGCCCGTGCACGCGCAACCGCGTCATCAGGATCAGTGTCGTACAACCTAATTTCGATCCCCGCACCACGAGGCGGATTTTCTGGCAACAAACCAAGCAACGGATTGGAATGATACGTGCCATCGCTATGCAATTGGAACACATCTGACCCATAGGTCACGATCGCGAAATCAGACGTTATTTGATGGGATTTGGCCGTAAAAACAGTCTCTAAAAAGGTACATTGTGCCTGAACATCGCGCACCAACAGGTTTATGCCGACCCCAGAAAGGGACTTTCCGAAATCACCAGCGCTGACAGTTTCAAAATCCATAGACACACTATGCCACGAATCCGCGCAATCGAAAGTCCCTAATCGACCCGATCGCCATTTGCATCAATCAGGGGTGATCCATCCTTTGCCGCATAGGGACCAGCGGGCCAATTTGGCAGCAAATCCAAAACCGCTTCGGACGGGCGGCACAGTGCTACGCCATCTTCGCACACGACAATCGGGCGGTTCACCAGTTTCGGGAATAAAACCATCGCATCCAAAATCGCATCCTCGGTGACGCCATCCTTGGTCAGGCCCAGTTCTTTGGCGTTGGTTTTGTGAATGCGCAACGCACGGCGCGCTGTCATTCCTGCGGCCTCGAACAGCTCTTGCAACTGCGGTTTTGTCCACCCCGTTTTCATGTATTCGTTCACGACAGGATCATATCCCGCGTCCCGAATAATTTTCAGGGTAAAGGTCGATGTCCCGCATTCGGGAAAGTGATGTATCAGAATATCCATGCGCAGTCTTTAGCCTGCCAAGTGTAACAGTTTCAAGAACTCAGGCCGCACCCCCTTGCACATGCCCCCGATCTGAGAATAATCGGTCCATGGAACACAACACCCCCGCAAGTTGGCCCGACGTCGCCCCGCATTTGATTGAAACCGCCGCAGGTCGCGTGCCTGCCGAACTGGTAATCCGCGGCGGAATTTGGGTGAATGTTCACACGCGCGAAGCACTGCCAAACCACGACATCGCGGTCACGCACGGGCGCATTGCCTGCGTTGTGCCAGATGCCAGCCATTGTATCGGACCAAATACCGAGGTGATCGAGGCATACGGTCGATACATGATTCCGGGTCTGTGCGACGGTCACATGCACATCGAATCCGGTATGCTAACGCCTGCCGAATTTGCCGCCGCCGTGATCCCGCATGGCACGACATCCATGTTCACCGACCCCCACGAAATCGCGAATGTGCTGGGGCTGGAAGGCGTGCGATTGATGCATGACGAGGCATTATTGCAGCCCATCAACATCTTTACCCAAATGCCATCTTGCGCGCCCAGCGCACCGGGAATGGAAACCACTGGATACGAAATCAGCGCCGATGATGTGGCCGAAGCAATGACATGGCCCGGCATTATCGGCCTTGGCGAGATGATGAATTTTCCCGGTGTATCAGGCGGCGATCCTCAGATGCTGGCCGAAATGGCGGCGACACAACGCGCAGGTAAGACCGTCGGTGGGCACTATGCATCACCTGATTTGGGGCCTGCATTTGCCGCCTACGTCGCCGGTGGCCCTGCTGACGACCATGAGGGAACTTGCGAAGCAGACGCGATTGCGCGGATGCGCCAAGGCATGCGGTCGATGATCCGCCTTGGGTCTGCGTGGTATGACATCGAAACCCAGATCACAGCGATCACCGAAAAGGGGCTGGATTCACGCAACATGATCCTGTGCACCGACGATTGCCATTCCGGTACTTTGGTTAACGAAGGGCACATGAACCGCGCCGTTCGCCATGCGATTGAATGTGGGTGTGATCCGCTTGTTGCCCTGCAAATGGCGACGATAAACACGGCGACGCATTTTGGGCTGGAACGCGACATTGGTTCGCTTACGCCCGGGCGGCGCGCGGACGTGATCCTGACATCTGATTTGAAAACCTTACCCATCGAACAGGTGATCGCGCGCGGAAAAACAGCGTCTAATAATGGTGTAATCAGCGTTACATGTCCGCATCTGGACTGGCCCAGATCTGCGCGTCAAACCGTGCATTTGGGCAAAACGCTGCGTGCGACTGATTTTGAAGTTACGGCACCAACAGGATCCAATTCGGTCACTGCAAACGTGATTGGTGTCGTCGAAAATCAAGCTCCAACCAAAGCCCTTAAACGCGATCTACCGGTCAAAGACGGATTGGTTCAAAGCCATGGCGACACCTGCCAAATTGCACTGGTTGAACGGCATCAAGCAACAGGCGGCGTGGTTAATGCGTTCGTGTCCGGATTTGGGTACGAGGGCCCAATGGCGATGGCATCAACCGTCGCACACGACAGCCATCACATGATTGTCGTCGGTACAGATCGCGAAAATATGGCACTAGCAGCCAACCGATTGGCTGAAGTTGGCGGCGGCATCACCCTGTTCAAAGACGGCGTCGAACAGGCGCTTGTTGAACTGCCAATCGCTGGTTTGATGTCGGACAAACCCGCAACCACAGTCGCTGCCAAAGCTGACAAATTGATGGCCGCCATGGTCGATTGTGGCTGCACACTGAACAACGCCTACATGCAACATTCATTGCTTGCACTGGTCGTTATCCCTGAACTGCGCATCTCTGACCTTGGGTTGGTTGATGTGCGCACATTTGAATTCATACCCGTAATAGAGACGAACGAAGAGTAAATATAATGACAAAAATAATGACACCCGAAACTGGGGCTTCCGAAAAATTCGCCGATGCAGACGCCGCTGTTAACCGGCTAAATGAGCTGTATGTGCAAGCCACACAATTTTTATGCACACAGTTCTCAGCCGCATTGGTTGGCGGCGCACCTGACGCGCGCATTCGTGCATTTTATCCAGAAGTGCGGATCACAACCACCAGCTTTGCCCGGATCGATACGCGGCTATCTTATGGTCATGTTTCCGTGCCCGGCACGTATGCGACGACCATCACGCGCCCCGATTTGTTCCGCAATTATCTGATCCAACAATTGTGTCTGCTGCTGGAAAATCACGACACAACTGTGACGATTGGGCCGTCAGATACGCCGATCCCTGTGCACTTTGCGGTGGCCAATGACGCGTCAATTACGGTGCCGCACGAAGGGGCCGCGGATTTCACACTGCGCGATTTCTTTGATGTGCCCGACCTGTCCACGACAAACGATGATATTGTGAATGGCACTTATGTGTCACCCGACGACACCGGCCCGCTTGCACCATTTACGGCCCAGCGCGTCGACTATTCACTGGCGCGATTGTCGCATTACACAGCCACTGATCCGTCGCATTTTCAGAACCACGTTTTGTTCACAAACTACCAATTCTATGTGTCCGAATTCGAAAGCTACGCGCGTCAGCAATTAGACGATCCCGATAGCGGATATGTGGCGTTTGTATCCACCGGAAACGAAGAAATAACCAAGGGCGATCAGACGCTCGATCCATCGCCGAAAATGCCGCAAATGCCGACCTACCATCTGAAACGTGCGGATGGATCAGGGATCACTCTGGTCAATATCGGGGTTGGACCTTCGAACGCAAAAACAGCCACTGATCACATCGCGGTTTTGCGCCCACATGCGTGGTTGATGGTTGGGCACTGTGCCGGTCTGCGCAATACTCAAGCGTTGGGTGATTTCGTTTTGGCCCACGCCTACTTGCGCGAAGATCACGTTCTGGATGACGATTTGCCAGTGTGGGTTCCGATCCCTGCCTTAGCCGAAATCCAGATCGCGCTGGAAACAGCCGTGGCGCAGGTGACCAAGCTAGAAGGTTACGAACTAAAGCGGATTATGCGCACCGGAACTGTCGCGACAATCGACAACCGGAATTGGGAATTGCGCGATCAATCCGGTCCCGTTCAACGGCTGTCACAGTCGCGCGCCGTCGCGCTAGATATGGAAAGCGCGACAATTGCAGCCAACGGATACCGGTTCCGTGTGCCTTACGGGACGTTGCTTTGCGTGTCTGACAAACCCCTGCATGGTGAGTTGAAACTGCCGGGAATGGCCTCGGATTTCTACAAAACACAGGTCGCAAATCACCTAATGATCGGAATTCGCGCGATGGAGCACCTTCGCGAAATGCCGCTGGAACGCATCCAAAGTCGTAAATTACGCTCGTTTGAAGAGACAGCGTTCCTATAAGTCCGCCGTCACACCCCGAAAAACGATAAAAATACGTGATTTTAGGATTTTAGACCCCACTATTCGTTGTGTTCATCCACAACATTCCGTTACATTCCACGGATGAGGCCCAACATTCGGGCGGACGAAGGAGACCATAATGGCAAAACCGATGACAAAAACCCAACTCGTCGCCGCACTGGCAGAAGATATGGGCGCAGACAAAAAAGCAGCAGGCGCGGCACTCGACGCGGTTTGTAACCTAATCACACGCGAAGTATCTGGCGGCGGTGCTGTCACCCTTCCAGGCGTTGGCAAAATCTATTGCCGCGAACGTCCAGAGCGTATGGTACGTAACCCTGCGACAGGCGAACAATTCAAAAAAGACGCGGACAAAGTTGTCAAAATGACAATCGCGAAAGCTCTGAAAGACAGCGTGAACGGCTAAGTCAGCCCGCCACTCAGTTTTAAAAGGGTCGCCCAGAAACGGGCGGCCCTTTTTTCTTGGCCAAACGGTGCGTGCCGCACACCATTGCACCCCGTTGTGTTTTCATAAACTGTGCCGCCAAACACACCGGTACAGAAAGACCCCAAGATGGATATCCGCGCAATTCTCATGGGGCTGCTGTTTGCCTTTATCTGGTCTTCTGCCTTTTCATCAGCGCGCATTATTGTGGCTGATGCGCCGCCTCTTGCCTCACTGGCGATGCGGTTTTTGCTGTCTGGCATAATCGGTGTGATTATCGCGCGTGCATTGGGGCAAACTTGGGCTCTGACCCGTGCGCAATGGCGTGCCACTTTGATCTTTGGGTTGTGCCAAAACGCGATCTATTTGGGTTTGAATTTTGTGGCGATGCAGACCATTCAAGCATCGCTTGCATCGATCATCGCATCCACCATGCCGCTGATGGTTGCCCTGGCCAGTTGGGTCATCTTTCGCGACAAATTGCCAAAGCTGGGTATCCTTGGATTGGCCCTAGGAATTGCCGGTGTCGTGATCATCATGTCCGCGCGGATAGAAGCCGGCGTCGATTTGCGCGGTGTTGCATTGTGCCTGATGGGTGCTGCCGCATTGACCGTGGCGACGCTGTCGATGCGCGGTGCATCGTCTGGCGGAAATTTAATGATGGTGGTTGGCCTGCAAATGTTGGTCGGGGCCGCTATTCTTGCCGTTGCATCTGCAGTGACCGAAACGCTGGTGGTCAACATCACGCCAGAACTGACCATTGCATTCATTTACACCACGCTTGCCCCCGGTCTGTTCGCCACGTGGATCTGGTTCAAACTGGTTGAACGTATCGGCGCTGTGCGGGCCGCAACCTTCCATTTCCTGAACCCGTTTTTCGGGGTCGCCATCGCTGCATTGCTGTTGGGGGAACGCCTTGGTGTGCGCGATGTCATTGGCGTGCTGATCATCACCGTCGGCATCCTTGCGGTACAACTGTCACGCCAGACAAAAACCTGACACGCAGACAACCTTGGGCCTTATCAGAGACGTATTTGCACGATAGCGTCGCCGCGACCATGTATTTGACCGGAGCCTTTGATGAACCGTCGTGCCTTTTTAATGATGACCGCCGCTAGTGCAATTGCTGGCACCTCATTGCCGCACATCGCGCAGGCCTATACCTCGATTACGTTTACGCCCCAAGACTGGGATCGCATTCGCAAAACCGACCAAACTGTCATTCTGAATTGGCGCGCAAGCTGGTCGTTGACCTGCCAGATTAAATTGGAACTGATTGCCAAACTGATTGGTGAAAACCCCGCCTATGCCGATCTGACGTTTGTCGACATCGATTGGGATACATTCGGGCAATCGGTCATGACCAACCGGATGAAGGTCAAACGCCGCTCGACCCTTGTTGTCATGAAAAATGGTCGCGAGGTTTCGCGGATCGTGAATGAACCCTACGAGCGTAAAGTACGCGCCTTGCTGGACGCTGCATTGGCCGCATAAAAGCTGGCCCTGACTGCATCATGATTTGGGATCAGAATTGATCTGAACACGCCGCCGCGCTATTCCTATCCAAAGTCACTGAGTGAGACCCGTTTTATGAAATTCCTGTTTGTTCATCAAAACATGCCCGGCCAATACCGCGAACTGGTTCAATGGCTTGGGGCCAGCGGCGAACATGACATTGTGTTTCTTACCCAGCGCAAAAACCCGCCAAAATTCAAAGGTGTGCGCGAGGTCATCTACAAACCGCACAACCGCGCCAAAGACGACGCATATGGTTTGGTCAAAACTTGGGAAAACGCCGCCGGTGCTGGGTTTGGGGCTGCGATGGCTGCCAAACAATTGCGCGACAGTGGCTGGACCCCCGACATCATCATCGGCCACATCGGCTGGGGCGAATTGACCTTTATCAAAGAAGTCTATCCTGACGTCCCTGTCATTGGATTTTTCGAATACTACTACTCGGTCAACGGTGGACCTGTCGGCTTTGATCCCGAAAGCCCCGTATCCGAACATTCGCCCTACCTTATGGTCGCGCACAACACCGTGCCGTTGGTGAATATCGAAGTCGTCGATCAAGCCCATTATCCGACGTTTTGGCAGCGCGATCGTTTTCCCAAATCGTTCCATGATCGCGGCTATGTTTGCCACGATGGTATTCGCACGGAACAGATGTTGCCAAACGCGGATGTGACGCTTGAACTTGGCCGACTTGATCAACCGATCAGTCGCAAAGACGAGGTCGTGACCTACATGTCGCGCAATCTGGAAACCACGCGCGGTTTCCACCAATTCATGCGCGCCCTACCGCATTTACAAGCCAAACGGCCCAACGCTCGCATTCTGGTTATTGGCGGTAATGACACGTCATATGGCGGCAAATCAAAACACAAAGGTGGGCTGCGCGGCCAGATGGAAGCCGAAGTTGGCGATCGCGTGGACTGGGATATGGTACATTTTCTGGGGCAAGTGCCCTACGAAGACTATCAGAAAATCATCCAGATCAGTCGTTGTCATATTTTCCTGACAATGCCCTTTGTGATGAGCTGGTCGTTGCTGGAATCCATGTCGATGCAAGCCACAATTGTTGCCAGTGACGTCGCACCGGTCCGCGAAGCAATCAGCCACGGCGAAACAGGTTTGTTGGTGGATTTCTTTGATCCCGTGGCATTGGCCAATCAAGTGGCCGAAGTCTGCGCTAACCCGGAAAAATTTGCACACATCGGACCAAATGCGCGCAAGCACGTCGTTGAAACTTATGACTTTCTAACCGTCTGCTTGCCTGAACACTTACGCCAAATCAACGCATTGGTGCCTGCCGACAAACAGATCGCCATCCCAGAATAAGTCGTACCTTATTCCTTGCCAGATTGTCTTGTGTCGGGCTTAATCAACCTACATTAGAAACATTCAGGAGGCAATTATGGCCACTCCCCACCCGACGGGTGTCGATATTTCGCATTTTCAAGGCGACGTTGATTTCACCAAACTCAAATCAGGCGGACAAAGTTTTGTAAGCGTCAAGGCGACCCAAGGCACACATTACTCATCCGCCAATTACTACACTGACAACATCGAAAAAGCACGCAAATGCGGCCTGATCTCGGGTGGGTACCACTTTTATAGTGGCACCTTGGACGGGGTTGAACAGGCGAACTATTTTCTAGAAATTGCCAAACCGCAAAAGGGTGATTTACTGCCAATGCTGGACCTAGAAGGCGACGGTGGCGCAAGCGCCGAACAAGTCGCATCAGGTGCACTGGCGTGGGTTCAAACCGTTGAAAAGGCGACTGGGCGAATGCCGTTTCTTTACACAACGGCCAGTTTTTTCGCAAAAATCGGAAACCCCAAAGGGTTCGAAGATTGCCCGCTGTGGGTTGCCCATTACGGTGTGACAAAACCCAAATTACCAGCAGCATGGACGCTGTATACCATCTGGCAACACAGCCAAAGCGGCGCAGCATCAGGCGTTACAGGTGATGTGGATTTAGACAGCTTTAACGGATCAGCCGCGACGTTGGATAAATTCAGATTGTGACAATTCAGCGCTAAGAAAACGGCCCCTCCCGATAAAGGGAGGGGCCAAAATGCTTAGTTTGAAACCACATTCACAATCCCGAAGGTTGCACCGATCAGGCCCAGAATTGTGCGCGCATTGTTGATCGGGCTTTCGGTGACCAAAACAAGATCTTCGTTCATGATATGGAAATTTCGAGCAGAGAAAAGACCGTCAGACGACGTCAGATCGATGGTAAACACGACACGTTGCTGACGCGGTCCACGCACACCAGGGCGCACAGCTGAATCAGGATATTCACGCAGGATCAAGATACCCTGCGGATCGCCGCGCGCGTCATTCACACCACCAACAATCGACATCGCATCTAGTGCTGTCACGTCGCCTTTGGTGAACGGGTGCAATGCCTCGTTACCAGCGGCACCAAGGGACAAAAAGTAACGGTCGTCTTCCTTGATAAAGACTTTGTCACCGCCGCGCAGACGTGTGTCTAAACGCGGGTTATCGTACAATTTGCTGATCGACGTGCCATAGATATCGTGGCCACGGACCAGTCGAATTTGCGGGTTCTGAAACGAGTTAGAAACGCCACCACCGGCAGCGATCAGGCTAAGAACAGAGTAACCTGTACCTTGCAAAGGGAAGCTACCGGGCGCGCCGACACCGCCAACCAAATCAACCGAATTGCCGCGACCCTGAACCATCGTCAGTTGTACTTGCGCGGAGGGTGAAATCGCTTCCAAGGAGCGCTGAATTGTGGCGCGGGCAGCATCCGGTGAGCGCCCCGAAACATTCACTTTTCCGACGTAAGGCACAAAGATCGTACCGTTGGGTGTGACGACCAAACCGGACAGGTCCGCCGCCTGCTGACCAATGCCAGTCAAAAGCGAGTTGTCTTCACTATCCCAGATGCGCAAATTGATCACATCACCGGCCTGAATAACATTAGTTGAAGACCCATGAGAATGACCGATCCAGCCATAGCTACGGGTGCCAATTGTCGGCCATTCTTTGAGGCTGGGCAAAAATGCACGAGTAACCGGGTAAATCGCGAAGTCCGCATTCGGATCATTTGCTGATCTCAGAATTTCGGAATCCACCGGAGCACCACGTGGCAAAGTCGAGCATGCCGCCAGTGTAAGCGCCAAACATAATCCAATGCTTCGCTTTAAATTCAATAGCATAGCGCCTGTCACCCTTGTATCCGGTATTTCCAATTCCCTACTAATTTCGGCAGATTTTAGCAGCTGCACGCATAGGGATATTGGTTTTTGCTCTGGCGCAGGATACTGCGTGTAACTATGTCGTCAACACAATCTAAACAATCAGAAGATTTTCCTCGCACTGTCGTCTTGGGCGCATCAGGTCGACTGGCGCGTTTGATCCGCCCGCTCTGGAAAAATGCACCGGTTTTGTGGCAATCAAGGACCGCTTTGGCAGGCTGTGTGCAGGTTGATATTCTGAATGATCCTGTCGGTTTGGCAGATCTGTTGCGCGGCGCTGACTGCATCATTTGTCTGGCCGGTGTGACGCCTGCAACTGACGCAAATTTTGACGATAACCACCGCATTGGGAAGGCCTGTTTGGACGCAGCGCAAACCGCTGACGCAGGGCATGTTTTTCTGACATCATCTGCGGCAGTTTATGGCGCACAGACTGGTATTTTGAATGAAGCATCTGACATAAATCCGACCTCTGATTACGGCATAGCAAAGCAGAAAATGGAGCAGATGGCCGCCGCGCACGAACACCCATCAACCTGCCTGCGGATCGGGAATGTTGCAGGCGCAGAAGCGGCCCTTGGTGGGTGGAGCCCATCGACGGTCATGGACCAATTGCCAGACGGCACAACACCCGCGCGCAGTTACATCGGACCCGCGACTTTGGCTCGCGTATTACAAACCTTGGCCAACACCAAAAACCTACCGAAAATCCTGAACCTGTCAGCACCGGGCGCGCAGGAAATGGGTGCATTACTGGATGCCGCTGACCGCCCATTTGCGACCCGCCCTGCCAGCGCAAACACAATCGCAAATGTCACTCTCGACACTACATTGCTTGAAACTTTGGTGACGTTCAGCGCACAAGACAGCGACGCCGCACACATGGTGCAGCAATGGAAAGAAGCGATCAAAAAATGACAATTCGCAAGCGCATCTTTGATATCTTCTTTGCCTGCCTGCTTGTGCTGATCATCGGGCCCGTCATCTTGTTTTTGGTGTTCTTTATACTGATCAAACAGGGGCGACCGCTGTTCTATGTGGCTGAGCGGATGAAATCCCCCACCCAGTCATTTGGGCTTTGGAAATTCCGCACGATGACTGTCGTGAACGAAGATGCTGGCGTGTCTGGTGGCAATAAAGACAGCCGGATTACGCCATTGGGGCAAAAGTTGCGGTCCAAACGATTGGATGAATTTCCGCAGCTTTGGAACATCTTGAAAGGTGACCTTAGTTTTGTTGGGCCACGCCCACCTTTGCGCGAATATGTTGAACGGTTTCCCGATATCTATGACGAGGTGCTAAAATCGCGCCCCGGCGTTACCGGCCTAGCCACGATCCGCTTTCACAAACACGAAGATCGCCTGCTGGCCCGATGTGACACGCCCGAACAGACCGAAGATGTTTACACCCGCACTTGTGTTCCGCGCAAAGCCCGCCTTGATATGATCTATCAGCGCAATCAAACCACATGTTACGATTTTGATTTGGTCTTTCAAACGATCGGCAATTTGTTTCGTCGCAAAAAAAATGAGCGACAATGAGGTGATTTCCGCGCATCTTCGCAATATCATTCGCGAATCAAATCATTTTTCGATAAAGTTTTTATTAAGTAATAATGTGTTAACAGAACTTGCTGTTAAAGTTCTCAAAGCAAAACACCTCGGACAGTAGGCCGGATCAGTAATGTTAGAATTTGTAAGATCGCTCACTCAGACTCAGAAGAGTGGGATTATTATTGGTATTGATTCACTCTTAATTCCTATCTCGCTTGTTTTGGCGTTTGGCGCACAGTTCGGAATGTCCCAAGGCATGGGATACGCCCTGTCGTACCTCGTTGTTCTACCCTATCTTCTGGTTTTCGCGGCAGGTCTGTCGGTGTGGTTGGGCATTTCCTCAATCCAATTGAACGCCTATGACACCGGATCAATCGTGGTCACAGCCGTATTTGCCAGCCTGCTTGGGCTCGCTTCAATCGCATTATCATTCGCGGCCAGCCTGCAAATTCCCGTCGCAGCACATGTGATTTTCTCTGTCTTTTTGTTTTTCTTTTCCGTGCTCAGCCGCGCAACACTTTTGCAAATCGTGATGGCAATCTATCGTCGGTCCGACGCACATTTGCGGGTTTTGATTTACGGGGCGGGCAGTACGGGCACGCAATTGGTTTCAGCCCTACGCAACCACAAACAAATCGAAGCGGTCGCGTTTGTTGATGACAACACGGCGATGCACGGGCTGACCCTATCCAGTTTGCCAGTGTTGACGCCGGTCCGGATCAAAGAAATCGCCGCCGAGAAAAAGATCGATCGCGTGTTGTTGGCCATGCCATCCTTGACCCAACCCAAACAGGCGCAGATCGCCCATCGTTTGCAAAAAATGGGCCTTGAGGTTCAATCCGTTCCGTCGTTTTCCCAGTTGATCGGTGAAGAAGCACTGGTCGACAAACTGACCCCCGTTGAACCGCACCTATTTCTCAATCGCGACGAAGTATCAGAGACGTTTAATGACGCGCGCGACAGTTATTGTGGGCGCAACATTTTGATTTCTGGCGCAGGTGGATCGATTGGATCGGAACTGTGCCGTCAAATCCTTGAGACCCGCCCCGCCAAGCTGGTCATGTTTGATTTGTCAGAACTGGCGCTGTTCAACATCGACATGGAAGTGCGCCAACAAATTGAAGGCACTGACATCGTCGTTGTGCCTGTTCTTGGGTCGATCAGCGATGCCACGCAAGTGCGCAAAATTCTGAATGACCACGACATTCATGTGGTACTTCACGCAGCGGCCTACAAACACGTCCCCTTGGTGGAAAGTAATCCGCTTGCCGGCCTGTCGAACAATGTTTTGGGCACCCAAATTCTAGCCCAAGAAGCTGCCAGCGCACACGTCGAACGGTTTGTCCTGATTTCGTCGGACAAAGCTGTGCGGCCAACAAACGTGATGGGCGCGTCAAAACGGCTTGCCGAATTGGTTATCCAAGACCTCGCCAGCCGTATTCCCGAAGGCACCGGCCCGATCTTTTCGATGGTTCGTTTCGGAAATGTTCTCGGGTCATCAGGCTCTGTTGTGCCGCTTTTTCAGGATCAACTTCGCCGCGGTGGGCCGCTGACTGTCACGCATCCCGATGTCGCCCGCTATTTCATGACCGTCCAAGAAGCGGTGACTTTGGTCTTGCGCGCCGCCGCCATGGCGTCCGGCGGAGAAGTCTACGTTCTGGATATGGGCAAGCCCGTTTCAATCGAACGCCTTGCCCGTCAAGTTATTGAAAGAGCAGGGTATTCCGTTAAGGATAAAGAAAACCCTGACGGCGATATCGAAGTCGCATTTACGGGTCTACGCCCCGGTGAAAAGATGATCGAAGAGCTAACTTTGACTGGCAGCCTGATTGGAACTGGCCATAAAAAGATCTTCTTTTCGGATGAAGCCCGCCTGTCTGAAATCGAAGTCGCCGCCGCAATGCGCGCCTTGCGCGAAGCCCTGCAATCACGCGATGAAATTGGCGCACGCGAAGTCGCCCGCCGCTGGGTTGAGGGTTACGCAAACGTGCCATTCCCAACGCATCTACCGGCCAAAGTGACAACCTCAGAGAACTAGAGCTAACCGCCGTTCCAATCAGCACATGCAACCAGCCGCCTATCCTGTCTCTTGAATGTCGCGATTTAAGTTCCAGTGATATCAAAACATTGATCCAAATCCCCACCCGTGATGTAACGCACCAAAGACATTGTTGAGCATTCGAGGGCGTCATGCTGAAATTTTTTCGCAGCACCACAGTTGGAACAGGCTTACGAGTAACCGCTTTGAGCGCGCTATTCGCCAGCATCAGCCTGATTTCTACGGCACAAATCGCGTCAGCACAGGAGAAAACGCCGACCTTTGCCGTCTCTCCTCAGCCTTCGTTAAACTTTTATGGTCTGCCGGGCCTGATCGACATGCCCAGCGCAGAACCATTGCCCGATGGACAAGTCGTTTTGGGCATCTCGAATTTTGCCGGAACCACACGCACCACGCTGTCGTTTCAGGCAACACCACGGATCACTGCCAGCTTTCGCTATGTTGGCATCCAAGACTGGAATGCAGACGGCTTTGACACCTATCGTGACCGCAGTTTTGACGTACGGTACCTTGCGTTGCGCGAACGCAAATATTTGCCTGCGGTAACAGTCGGACTTCAGGATTTTGCGGGCACAGGTATTTACGCAGGTGAATACATCGTCGCGACCAAAACCTTTGATACGGCAAATTCGGGCCAGATCAAACTGACCGGTGGTTTGGGCTGGGGGCGTCTTGGATCAAGCGGATCAATCGGATCACCATTCGGGGTGCGCGGCCAATTTGTTGCAGGATCAACCGGTGGCCGCCCGTCTTATGACCAATGGTTCCGTGGCCCCGCAGCACCATTTGCGGGCGTTGAATGGCAAGTGAATGATAAATTTGGCCTGAAGGCTGAATATTCTTCTGACGCGTATCAACCCGAAACATCACGCGGTGTTCTAAACCTGAAATCGCAATTGAACTTTGGCGCTGAATACCAATACTCGGACCGCTTTCGAATTGGTGGCTATTATTTGTACGGATCAGAAATTGGCTTTAATGCGCAATTGCAACTGAACCCGAAACAAGCGCTGACTCCAACAAATGTTGCAGCACCAACGCCAGTTTTGCCGCGCCCCAGCCGCAACAGTAATCCGACCGCGTGGCGCACCGATTGGGCTAGTAGTCAAACTGCGCCGACGCAACTGCGTGACGCGCTGATCCCCGCCTTGGCAAAAGAAGGGCTGACGCTGGAAGCTCTTTCTGTATCGGCCACAAGTGTTGAATTGCGCATCAGCAACCAGCGTTACAATTCACAGTCTTTGGCGATTGGCCGCGCGGCACGGGTTTTGGCCCAAATCATGCCGCCATCGGTCGAAACGTTCCGAATTGTACCGATGCAAAACGGACTGGCTTTGTCGACAGTTTCGATCCGCCGCTCAGATCTGGAATCGCTAGAATTTGTGCCGGGCAACGCCGATGCATTGCTGGCTGTCACAGGCATCACCAGCGCCAGTCCTTCGCTTTCTAACGAAGTTGTCCAAGCTGACTTGTACCCACAACTGGCCTATTCGGTCGGACCATATGCCGAACCTAGCTATTTTGATCCGGACGAACCCGTGCGCGCCGACGTCGGTGTTCGGGCAGAATTTAGATACCGCTTTGCGCCAGGTTGGTTGGTCGCAGGCGAAGTACGCCACCGCCTAGCTGGTAACATCGGCGATTCACCACGGTTGTCGAATTCCGTATTGCCACACGTGCGCACTGACGGCGTTTTGTATGCCCGCGCCACGGATACATCCCTGCGCCGCCTATACGTCAGCCGCCAATGGAAGCCGGGCGCGAACACCTATGCACGGGTATCAGCCGGTTATTTCGAATCCATGTTTGGCGGTATTTCAGGCGAACTTTTGTGGAAACCAGTCGGCAACCGTTTGGCACTGGGCGTCGAAGCGAACTACGTCAAACAACGCGCCTTTGATCAACGTTTCGGATTCCGCGACTACTTAATCGCAACAGGCCACGTGTCTGCCTACTATGACATGGGCAACGGCTATAACGGCCAGCTAGACGTCGGGCGCTATTTGGCGGGCGATGTTGGGGCCACGGCCACACTAACGCGCGAATTCAGCAACGGCTGGAAAGTCGGCGGGTTCTTTACCTTAACAGACGTGTCCGCAGCCGATTTTGGCGAAGGGTCTTTCGACAAAGGTATCTCGCTAACAGTTCCGCTGAACTGGTTCTTGGGCAAGCCATCACAGCAAACCATTTCGACATCCATCCGTCCGATCCAACGCGACGGCGGTGCACGTCTAAATGTCCCTGGGCGCTTGTATGAACAAGTCCGCAATGGGCACAAAAACAGTATTGTCTCTGATTGGTCGAGGGTCTGGGAATGATGAATTTAACACGCCTTTTGGCCGTCGCATCGCTTGGCTTGATCACCGCCTGTAGCGGAGGAACCGAGACTGCGACAGGTCAAAGTCAGGCCATTTCAGAAGCGGTTAAGGCCAGCAATATCGGCAAGCGCAAAAACGCGCCTGCTCAAATGCCGGTCCTGACGCGCGCCCTGCTCAATACAATCACTGTCAGTTCGCTTGAGGCCACGATCGAAAACACGGGTTCCACCGCGTTTATGATCCCGCTGGCTGCGCGCACAGATTCCAGCCCAGGCAAAGTGATGGTTTGGAAAACTGTTGGCACGGAACAGGTCATTTTGCGTAACGGTGTTCTGGTCGGAACCAAAGGCGTGGGCAACGATTTGGGGTCTGCAAATGCGCATTCGACCGTGCGCGGATTGAAATCACGCGGCAACACTGGCGGCCAAAAAACGCTGTATGTCCGCCGCGACGACAATTCCACCGAGCAAATTCGCCTGCAATGCGAAATGACAAACCTCGGACGTGAAAGCATTGTCATTGTCGAACGCAGCTATCCCACGACGCACATGCGCGAAGTTTGTTCCAATGCGACAGGCGCAATCACCAATGATTTCTGGATCGAAGGAAACGACATTACTGTGCGTAAATCACGCCAGTGGGGTGGCCCAAATATGGGCTATATTTCGTTCCGTTTGCTTAAGAAATAGTGGCCCTAATTCGGCGTTGGAACGGCTAAAAAACTTTAGTTTAGTCTGGTTCAATCACCCTAGTTTTGTACTGATTTTCAGGGTGATACGTTCGACAATTGGCGGGGATTTCACTAACGATCCTCGGGTACTCAATTGATTCGTTTCGCATACTTGCCTCTGAATTGAGCAAAATCGCGGTTTCTTAGGGCAGCGCAGCCCTGTGGCTTTTAGAAAAATGCTCGAAAATCGGTCTACTTTGCCCATATTTGCAAAAATCACACAAGAATTCACACTTGCGCTCAATCTCAGTTGAAAGGGTGTGATTTTTCCCGTAATTGTCAGCCACCAGATCTGAAGGATTATTATTCATGAAAAACGTAATTGCTACAGTTGCTATCACAGCGGCTTTCGCGATGCCTGCGTTTGCAGACACGCTTCCATTGAACAGTGACGTAACAGGCGGCCAAGGTGTGGCTTCTGTTGACGGTCAAGGCCTTGTCCTCGGCGGCGCACTTGCCGGCGGAACAATCACAGCAATGGTTGTGGTTGGCGCAATGGTTCTCGTCACAATCACAAACGACGACGGCACGACGTCTACAACTACTGTTGCTATCTAAGCCAGCCTAACTTTACTAATTTTAACCGGGCGCATAGTGCACATTGCGCCCGGTTTTCTTTTGTCTGATCGAAATTTCCTGATCACAGCTTTCCAACTTGCGTCCCGTGTTTTTGAACGGTTTGGAAAATCAGCCTGAACTCGCTTGTCCTTTGACACGGTTTTGGCAGATTTCGACCAGTTTATGCCCCTTCAGTTCAGCGCTCTTGCGGCATGATCCCTTCGTAGGCCTCACTGCATTTTCAGCTATTGAAAAGAGGTACACACGATGGCTCAGCTTACCGCATTCCGTTTTGCGCCGTTTTTGGCGGCCGCGATCCTGACCACAGCCGCGCACGCACAACAGACAACACCCGCCCCCCAAGAACCACCGCCGCCACCCCCTGAAAATGGCGCGCTTCTTGGTGGTGAACTTAGCCCCGAACTTGCCGCAGGGGCTGTTGTCGCACTGGGTCTGGTTATCGCAATCGCGGGCGATGATGACGACACGCCGTCAACGACCACATCGACCCGCTAAGCGCGCATTCAGGCTATGTAAAACACAGGACCGAGCACGCAAATTCAGCCTGCTCGGTCTTTTTGTCGTTCAACCAATTGTGTCATCACAATATCCCCTTTGATTTTCCGACCCATAAGCCCCATCTAATGGGCAGGAACATTGAAAGGATGCGACCCATGACGCAGTACACAAAAAGCCCGGATGTCATCGCAACCCTCTCGCCAGAGGAGTTTCACGTCACGCAAGAAAGCGGGACAGAGCGACCCGGCACAGGCAAATTGCTTGGCAATAAAGAACCCGGAATTTACGTCGATATCGTTTCAGGCGAACCGTTGTTTGCCTCGGCTGACAAATACGAATCCGGTTGCGGCTGGCCCAGCTTTACCAAAGCACTGGTGACTGAATTTGTCGAAGAAATCCGGGACGCATCACTTGGTATGGTGCGCACCGAAGTCAGATCAAAACACGGCGACAGTCACCTTGGGCACGTATTTCCGGATGGGCCAACCGATCGCGGCGGACTGCGCTATTGCATCAATTCCGCCTCGTTACGGTTTGTGCATCGCGACAATATGGAGTCCGAAGGATACGGCAAATTTATTGACCAAGTGGAGGACGTCGCATGACTATTGAACGCGCAGTACTGGCCGGTGGATGTTTTTGGGGCATGCAGGATCTGATCCGCAAAATGCCCGGCGTACAGTCGACCCGCGTTGGCTACACTGGCGGCGACGTTCCAAACGCCACCTATCGCAATCACGGCACCCACGCTGAAGGGATCGAGATCAACTTTGATCCCTCGGTCATTACCTTTCGTGAACTGCTTGAATTCTTCTTTCAAATTCATGATCCGACCACGATCAACCAACAGGGTAATGATCGCGGCATGGGGTATCGTTCGGCGATCTATTACGCCAACAAAACCCAATATCAGGTTGCCTTGGATACGATTGCAGACGTCGAAGCATCCGGTATTTGGCCGGGCAAAGTCGTGACCGAAATTGACCCCGTCAGCGACTTTTGGGAAGCAGAACCAGAGCACCAAGATTATCTGGAACGCATCCCCAATGGGTACACTTGCCACTTTGTGCGCCCCGGTTGGGTGCTGCCAAAACGCGCGGCAGAATAATCATCAAGTAGGGCAGGTTACGATCTGCCCTACCCTTGGGCCACGCGTGGTCTGCCTGCTGCCTCGACGGTTAGAGTTGCTTCGACAAACACTTCGCGGGTCTCGGCCTCTGCTTTGCGAATGTCGCGTTCAACACGTATTTGAATGTCGTCTGCACCCGCTGCTTTTGCATCAGCCATTGCAGCCGCACGCAGGATGTCTTCCAACGTATTCAGCGCGGTTTCAGCGTCGCCAAAATCTTGCGGTCCGGTGTCCAGATGCACACGGAATTGCCCTTCGCTTGGCGACGTGATCGTGCCCGACCGCCGCATCGTCACGCGCCCTACAACTGCACCAATCGCATTGGCCACACCCGCATGTTCGGGCAGGATCATCTGAGTGCCCATCAACGCACCAACAGCCGGATAATAGCTGGCGGCAGAGGCACCCAGGCCCACGACAGGCACGTTCAAACCTGTGTTAATCCGCACCAATCCTTTGTGATCGCGCAGTCCGGTTTGCATCAGGATATGGCGGGCCAAAACGTCCTCACCTACCTCAAAATCCAGATCTTCTTCGGCAAAAGCAGTCTCTAGCAGGGCCAGCCCCGTTTGATGGGTCAACCGATCGACAACCATCTGCGCAATCTCATGCGCATCACGGCTTAGGACATTTCCGGCACCCGTGCGCCGCCGCCCAAACAGCAACATCGCTTTTTCAGCAGCGTCGGTATCCCACGCTTTAACACGACCAAGAACGTGGCTCGCATCCGACGGGGTCGCACCTGCGATTTGCACCAGCCCGCGTTCGACCAAACGCTTTAGCGCGCCTTGATCCATCCGCGACCGAAGCACATCGCCAAGCGGCTGCACACCGTTGTCGATCCGATCTAGCAACGCCTCGTCGCGAGGCCCAAGCCCTTCGACGCTTTGACCCTGTACCATGCGCACAAACCGACCGTCGTATTCACCGGGGTTCGAACTGCGCAACTGACTGTCAAGCGCGCGGTGCACCAGATCGGGCGCATCCATCGCAATCAACGATATCGGCAAAACACGGCGCGGGCCCAACGTGACGCCACCCTTCAGGCCCGACGCGATAAAATGCACCTCACTGTCGCCGCCCAGACCATGGGTGCGCATCGCGACCGCCTCGACCATTGTGCGGTACGGACCAACACGCGCACCACCCGGATCAATCGCCGGACGCCCATCACGCAACAGCGCCACATCAGTGGTTGTGCCGCCAATATCAGACACCAACGCATGCGTCGCACCGGTCATCCAACGCGCGCCCACAATCGACGCTGCAGGGCCACTTAGGATCGTTTCAATCGGGCGTTCGCGTGCTTGCGCTGCAGAAATCAACGCACCGTCCCCGCGCACAACCATCATCGGGGCAGTCACGCCGATCTCGGTCAACACCTGCTCTGCCCGCCCAATCAAACCGTCAATCATGCCGATCAGACGCGCGTTCAGCACGGCGGTTAACGCGCGTTTGGGGCCGTTCAGTTTCGCAGACAGCTGATGCGAGGCCGACACGGGCCGCCCTGTTAGTTCAGCAACCAAATGCATCGCGCGTTGTTCGTGCGCTGGATTGCGAGTGGCAAACTGACTGGCCACGGCAAAACCGCTGACATCGTTTTTATGACGTTCCAGAAACGCGATCAGCGCAGGTTCATCCAAAGGCAATGCCTCGCCACCTGCGTGATTGTGACCACCGGTTAGCACGATACAAGGATCACCCTTGAGCGCCTCGGCAAGCCCGTGCCCGTCCAAATCCTTTTCCTTGAACCCGATGTAGATCAAGGCCACGCGCCCGCCTTGACCTTCGACCAGCGCATTCGTCGCCAAAGTCGTGGACAAGGACGCCATCGACACGTCAGACGCCGCCAATCCGGACTGTTCCAAGACCGCCCGCACAGCGCCGCCAACACCGATGGCCAAGTCCTGACGCGTCGTTAACGCTTTGGCTGACGCGATCACTTCGACCTCGTCGCGGATCAGCACCGCGTCCGTATATGTCCCGCCTGTGTCCACGCCCAACAACAACGCCATCAGGTCACTCCTACTTCGTTTCCACTTGGATAAAGGCTATGCGCGACACGTCTTGTCCAGTTGCGTCACAGCCCAGCGCGCAGCGTCAGCAACGCCATCATCTGCATCTGAAATCAACCCCTGCGCCACCAAACGCAAGCGTTCAGATCCTGAATTTCCAATCGCGTACAACACGTTTCGCACAAACCGATCCCGCCCAATGCGTTTGATCGGTGAACCTGAAAATTTGGTCCGAAACGCGGGGTCGTCCAAAACGGCCAATTCACCTAGATCAGGGGTCATCAAATCATCACGCGCACTGTAGCGAATATCTGATGCTGCGACGGCGAATTTGTTCCACGGGCACGCCGCCAAGCAATCATCGCAGCCGTAAATGTGGTTGCCCAGCAGGCCACGCAAATCTAGTGCGACAGGTCCTTTGTGTTCGATCGTCAGGTACGAAATACAGCGGCGCGCATCCATGCGGTACGGGGCAACAAAAGCGTTCGTCGGACACACATCCAAGCAGGCACTGCACGATCCACAATGGTCAATTTCAGGTGCATCGGGTTCCAGTTCAATCGTGATAAAAATCGACCCTAAAAAGGCCCAATTCCCCCATTCGCGCGATACAAGGTTTGTGTGTTTTCCCTGCCAGCCCAAACCGGCCGCAGCGCCCAACGCCTTTTCTGGAACCGGGGCTGTATCGACAAAAACCTTTAACTCACCACCAGCTAAATCTATCCACCAACGGGCCAATCGCTTCAGGCGCTTCTTGACCAAATCATGGTAATCTTTGTTCTGGGCATAGACCGAAATCGCACCCTTTTCAGGCAGGTTCAGAATATTGCGCGGATCATGCAAAGGCGCATAACTTTCTGCTAACATCAGAACGGATTTTGCCTCTGGCCACAAAGCAGCAGGATCGCCGCGCCACGCCATTCGGTCCGCCATCCAGCCCATCTGCCCATGGTAACCCGCATCAACAAACGCGGCCAAACGGTCTGGCATTTCGGGAACAGCGTCAGGGCGACAGACGCGCGCCATCACAAACCCTTCTTCGAGGGCGCGTGCAACAAGTTGCTCTTTCAAGCTATTCATGGATTTAGAGGATTAAAAATCAAGGTCATTGTAGTGTCGCGGCGGTGGAAAACCCGAAACCTGATCTGCCAAAATAGACCGAAATGCAGGACGCGATTTGATCTTTGCGTACCAGTCTTTGACAACCGCAGACCGGTTCCAATCTACATCCGAGATATAGTCCAGCGACGACAAATGCGCGGCGGCAGCAAAATCAGCCAAAGTCATTTTATCACCCGCCAACCAGCGTCGATGATCCAGCAACCATGTCATATAATCGAGGTGATATTTGATCGCCTTTGCGCCCGCTTTGACGTTTTTACTGTCAGGATACCCCTGCCCCATGACCTTTTTATTGACCCGTTCGTACAATAATTTTGAGGTCACTTCGTTATGGAACTTGTCATCGAACCAACCCACCAAACGACGTACTTCCAAACGCCCTTCGGGATCGGACGGCAGCAGCGACGGGTCCGGTCGCGTCTCTTCGATGTATTCACAAATCGGCGCGCTTTCGGACATCATGATCCCGTCCAGACGCAGCACTGGTACTTTTGCTGCGGGATTGCGGCGCAGGAAATCAGGGTCCGCTTCCCAATAACGTTCTTCGACCAGCTCGACCTCGATCTTCTTTTCCGCCAACGACAGACGGACCTTGCGGCAAAACGGTGAGAGTGGGACGTGGAACAGGCGGGCCATCAGATATCCATGGTCATTTCAAAGTGTCTTTCTTCAATGCCTGCAAGTGCGAGGATTTTCAACTCTCGAAACACGCAGCACGCCCATCCACGCGAATTGTAGCCGCCCCATCAAGGATTTGGCGGGACCGTTTGCGCAATGACGATGTTGGTTTACTCGCTGATCGCCCCTTTGGGTTTGGCAAAACTGCGGCCAAACGTGCGGCCTGAACCGCGCTTAGGTTTTCTGGTCCGACACCAAAATAGTGACGGGCTGCGGCCTCAACCCCAAACACGCCTTCGTCAAACTCGGCGACATTCAAATAGACTTCGATGATGCGCCGCTTGGACCAAAGCGCCTCAAGCAACGGGGTAATCAACGCCTCCATCGCTTTGCGGGTGTAATTTCGTCCGTGCCACAGAAATACGTTCTTGACCGTTTGTTGGCTAAGGGTCGATGCGCCACGATTACCGCCCTGCGCAATCGCCAGCTTTATTGCGGCCAAATCGAAACCCCAGTGGCTGCAAAAATTCGCGTCTTCGGCGGCAACAACACTGCGCGCCATCACGGGGGCGATTTCGTCAATCGATACCCATTCGTGGTCAACACCACCCAAACGACGCGATTCTTGAGACATGTAAATCGTACTGGGAGGGTTCACGACGGCACCCAGAACAATCAGAAAAACAACAAAGACAAAAACGGCGCACAGCGCACGGAAACCCTGCCACAGCACACGCCGGATCAGGCTGCGTTTCGGTTTGGTTTTTGTTGGTTTTTTGGTGCTAACTGCTTTTGCCATTTAGCAGCTATAGCGCCCAAGGCTAAATCAGGAAAGCCTTGGACGCCCAAGAAAAGGCAGGTTGCTCTGCCCTTTCCTATTCCGCAGGGATCGCCGCTTGTTCTAGCGACAATGGCGCTGGCAAATGCACCAGCATCTCTTTCGGGCAAACCTGTAGGAAATTCGCCTGTTCGATGTCCCAATGCTGAAGAATATCGGCGGCCTTGCGACTGCCTGTTTCCTCAAGATGACGTTCCAGCAAATGCTTAAGCTGGGACATCCAGTGTTCAACGCTGACGGGGCACGTCACGAGCGTTTCCATATTCATCATCTCGCCGGCATCGCCCATCGGATCATACAAATACGCCATACCGCCGGTCATACCCGCGCCAAAATTCGCGCCGATCGGGCCTAAGATCACCGTGGTGCCGCCTGTCATGTATTCACAACCGTTTGATCCGCAGCCTTCGATCACGGCCTTTGCGCCCGAATTGCGTACTGCGAAACGTTCGCCTGCGCGGCCTGCTGTAAACAGGTAACCGTCTGTTGCGCCATACAAAACTGTGTTGCCGATGATGGTGTTTTCGGATGCCACGATGGGTGTGGCCATTGGTGGGCGCACAACAATTGTGCCGCCAGACAGGCCTTTGCCCACGTAGTCATTGGCGTCACCGGACACTTCCAACTTTAGACCAGGTGCTGCAAAAGCCCCCAGCGATTGACCAGCGGAGCCTTGCAATTTCACCGTCAGATGGTCCGGTTGCAACGAATTGCGCATCCCGAAACTTTTTACGATATGGCTGGACGTGCGCGTCCCTACAGAACGATGCGTGTTCTGCACGGCGTAGGACAGCTGCATTTTTTCACCGTCTTCCAAGAAACGCGCAGCGTCACGCACAATTTCGGAATCTAGCGTATCAGGCACAGGGTTACGTGGTTTGTTACGATCATATTTGATCTGCGCAGCGCCATCGACAGTGATCAAAAGCGGGTTCAAATCCAAATCATCCAAGTGCGCCGATCCACGCGAAACCTGCGCCAGCAAATCCGCACGCCCGATGATGTCGTCCATTGACCGCGCCCCGATCGAGGCCAGCAATTCGCGCACCTCTTGGGCATAAAACCCGATCAGATTGACGACTTTATCCGCGTTGCCTGTGAACTTGTCGCGCAATGCTTCGTCTTGGGTACACACGCCAACCGGGCAGGTGTTTGACTGGCATTGACGCACCATAATACAGCCCATCGCGATCAACGCAGCGGTCCCGATCCCGTATTCTTCGGCGCCCAGCATTGCAGCCATGACGATGTCACGCCCCGTGCGCAAACCACCATCAGTGCGCAATGTGACCCGCTCGCGCAAGTTGTTCATCGACAACACTTGATGCGCTTCGGTCAGGCCCATTTCCCACGGCAAACCCGCGTATTTGATCGACGTTGCAGGCGATGCACCGGTGCCGCCATTGTGCCCTGAGATCAGGATCACGTCAGCCTTGGCCTTGGCCACACCCGCCGCAATTGTACCAACGCCAGAGGACGCGACCAATTTCACAGTCACCTTACAGCGCGGGTTGATTTGTTTCAGATCATAGATCAGCTGCGCGAGGTCTTCGATGCTGTAAATGTCGTGGTGCGGCGGCGGAGAAATCAGCGTGACGCCTTTGGTTGAATGGCGCAAACGCGCAATCAGGTCAGTGACTTTCATCCCCGGCAATTGCCCGCCTTCACCCGGTTTTGCACCCTGCGCGACCTTGATCTCAAGCTCTTCGCATTGGTTCAAATATTCGGCTGTGACACCAAAACGGCCCGACGCGACCTGCTTGATTTTGGCAGACGGATTGTCACCATTTGGCTCAGGATGGAAGTGCGCGGGGTCTTCACCGCCCTCGCCTGAATCCGACTTTGCGCCAATCCGGTTCATCGCGACGTTCAGCGTTTTATGCGCCTCAGGGCTCAGCGCGCCCAAGGACATGCCCGGTGTGACGAACCGTTTGCGGATCGACGTAATGCTTTCGACCTCTTCAATCGGGACAGCCGTACCCATTGGTTTAATGTCGAGCAAATCGCGCAAATGGATTGGCGGATTGCTTTGCATTTTCGCAGAATATTGCTTCCACATCGCATAAGACGCGCGGTTACAGGCCATCTGCAACAAGTGCATTGATGTCGCTTCCCACGCGTGGGTTTCACCGGTTTTACGCGCTTTGTAAAAACCGCCAATCGGCAGAACACGGGCATGTGTATCAGCCCAACCTTTGGCGTGGACCTCTTCGGCTTTACGCTGAATACCAGACACGCCAATTCCAGAAATACGCGACATCATGCCCGGGAAATATTCGGCGCACATGGCACGTGACAGGCCGACGGCTTCGAAATTCAGGCCACCGCGATAGGACGACACGACAGAAATTCCCATCTTTGCCATGATCTTAAGTAAGCCTTGATCGATGGCATTGCGGTAGCGTGCGACAGCTTCGGTCAGGGTGCAATCCATCAGGCCACGTTCGATGCGATCCGCCAGTGAATCCTCGGCCAGATAGGCGTTCACGACAGTTGCGCCACAGCCAATCAGCACGGCGAAATAATGCGGATCGACGCATTCGGCAGACCGCACATTTAGCGAACAGAACGTACGCAAACCTTTGCGCGTCAGATGACTGTGCACAGCGGATGTGGCAAGGATCATCGGTACGGCAACGCGGCCTTCACCGCTGAACTGGTCGGTCAAAACGATGTGGCCAGCGCCTGATCGCACGGCGTCTTCGACCTCTGCTCGGACACGGGCAAGGGCGGCGCTTAGATTGCCTTCGCCTGCCTCGAATGAACAATCAACTGTTGCAAGGTGGGCGTTGAATTCTTTGGTCAGCTGATCCCATTGCGCATTGCCAACAAACGGACTGTCGAGCGTCAGAATCTCGGTTTGACTGCTGTCTTCGTCCAATACGTTTTTCAGGTTTCCGAACCGCGTCTTCAGGCTCATCACTCGAAATTCGCGCAAGGAATCGATCGGTGGGTTTGTGACCTGAGAAAAATTCTGACGGAAGAAATGCGACAGCGGGCGGTACATTTTGGACAACACGGCAGACGGCGTATCATCACCCATGGAGGCCAATGTTTCTTTGCCATCTTCAGCCATCGGGGCCAAAATTTGTTCCAGTTCTTCGATCGTGTAACCCGCAGCAATTTGGCGACGACGCAGTGCATCACCGGTAAACAATGGGGCTTCGGTTACGTGGCTCAGCGGTTCTTCGAGATCCTTGATCTTGCCGACCCAATCGCCAAATGGCTGTTGCGAGGCCAGCTGATCCTTGATCCCTTTGTCATGGTACAATTTTCCATCAACCATATCGACAGCCAGCATTTGGCCCGGTCCCAGCGCGCCTTTTTCCAACACACGGGATTCGTCCATTGGCACCATGCCGGTTTCAGAACCCGCAATCACCAATCCATCGTTGGTCACAATATAGCGCATCGGGCGCAAACCGCTGCGGTCCAGACCGGCGCACACCCAGCGGCCATCGGTCATCGCAAGGGCGGCGGGGCCATCCCACGGTTCCATCACAGAGTTGCAGTACGAGTACATGTCGCGCCACGCTTGGGGCAATTCGACGGCCTGTTTGGACCAAGATTCAGGCACCAACATCGTCTTTGCCATTGGCGCATTACGACCCGCGCGCACCAGCATTTCGAACACAGCATCGAGGGCGGCAGAATCCGAAGAACCAGAGGCCACAATCGGTTTGATGTCTTCGGCCATATCGCCAAATGCACCCGATGCCATGCGGATCTCGTGCGACTTCATCCAGTTCAAGTTGCCCTTTAGTGTATTGATTTCGCCGTTGTGCGCCAACATGCGGAACGGCTGGGCAAGCCACCATTGCGGGAACGTGTTTGTAGAATAACGCTGGTGATAAATCGCAAATGCGGACTTGAACCGCTCGTCCATCAGGTCGGGGTAGAATTCGGCAACTTGTTCGGCCAGCATCATGCCTTTGTAGATGATCGAACGGCACGACAAGGACGCCAAATACAGTTGCGGAATACCAGCGGCAGTCGCTGCTTTTTCAATGCGGCGGCGGATGACATACAGCTCTCGCTCGAATGTTTCTTCGTCCACACCTTTTGAGTTCGAGATCAGGATTTGTTCGATTTCAGGACGGGTCGCATTGGCTTTTTCGCCCAAGCATTCGACCTTAACCGGAACGTGCCGCCAGCCATAAATATAGTAGCCCATGCGCAGCACTTCGGTCTCGACGATGGTACGGCATTTTTCCTGAGCCCCAAAATCGGTCCGCGGCAAAAACACCTGACCAACGGCAATCAGCTTGTCCATGTCGGGCTTGTGACCTGTGCGTTCAATCTGGTCGTAAAAGAATTTGACCGGAATTTGCAGATGAATGCCCGCGCCATCGCCCGTCTTGCCATCCGCATCAACCGCACCACGGTGCCAGATCGCTTTTAGCGCAGCGATACCGTTATCAACGACAGATCGCGACGGCGTGCCATTCACAGAAACAACCAGACCAACACCGCAGGACGAATGTTCTTCGTCTTCGGAATACAGGCCATTTTCGGCCATATAGGCGCGCTTGGCTTCTTCGGCTGCGACCCAGTTTGCGTCGTATTTGATCTCTTGGTCGGTCATGTGTTTCTCCTGTCTGAACGGTTCGGAAAATTAGTGTGTAGCCCAAGATGACTTAGGCAAATGTGTCTTGAACGTTGTCGCGGGTTTGTGCGACCGTGACGCGTTGAACGATCCGCATGAATAATAATGTCGCGGTCACGGCGACAGGAAATCCTGCTAAATCTACCCAAAGCGATGTTGCGTAAGAATCCTCAGAACCGTTCATTGTCATGCGAAGGGATATTTGGCCCATGACCGTCATGATAACCCATCCGGCCCACCACCATCCAAGCATCGACGGAGCCGGAGCATCCATGTCACTGGAGGAATGAAACGTCGAATTCCAAGTTTGGCGCATCGCCTGATACGGTTTCCAAAGACTAAAGATCGGAACGGCAAACCACCCTACAGCCCACCCCGGCGTGATGCGTTCTGAGTGTGGATTCATGATGGCGGCATTGAACGATGCGCGGTAAATCCAACGCCCGCAAACGACGTAGCAAACCACGATGACTGTCAGATACGTCACCGACACAAACACGCCAGAGCTGTCGATCGTTTCGGCGTATTCAACTGGAATGACGTTCTGCCAAAACGCAATCAACGCGGCGGTGTGCAAGACCAATATCACTTCGCACGCGATGGCGACTTGCAACATGCGCAGGGCCCATTTGCCCAGATTATCAATGTCACGCATCAGCGTCGTCCTCGTCTGGTGCAAACAGTGCAATCGTTTCTTGAGTGGTTAGTTTCTTGTGACCACCCGCCAATGCGTAGCCAACTGGGGCCGCGTCTGCGAAAAATTCGATCATCATTTCAGCGCCTGCCGCGTCATCAAACAATCCGGCAGCCAAATTGCGCACACCGTCATGCACCGTACCATACCAAAGCGTTGATCCGCAGACTTCGCAAAATCCGCGCTCTGCCCAATCAGACGAACGATAAGATTTTGCAGGCCCGGCGACCTTGGTTGAACCGGCATCGGTGCGCAGCGACATAAACATCGAACTGGTGTGACGGCGGCACATATCGCAATGGCACGCGCGCAATGCCGGTTCGGACATCGTTGCCTCAACCGTCACCGCGCCACACATGCAGCGCCCTTTGATATGTTTGGTTTCGTTCATCTTAATGTCTTCTTTACCACTTAGGTCAGAATGGTTGTCGCATCTGCGATGATACGTCCGCCCCAAAACACGTGCCGTACTATTCAGCAGCCATCGGTTTAGCAGCGCTGAAGCCTTCCAGAATTGCCTGCGCGCAATCGCGCCCATCCTTGATCGCCCAGACAACCAACGACGCGCCGCGCACAATGTCGCCAACCGCGTAAACGCCATCCATTGCCGTGGCACCGCTGACGTATTCCGTCAGAACCGTGCCCCAACGCGAGACTGGCAATTCGGGTTCATTCCACAAAGTTGGCAGGTCTTCGGGTTCGAAACCCAGCGCCATAATCACGATGTCCGCGTCCTCGACATAGTCCGCGCCGTCGATGACTTCGGGCGCTTGACGACCAGTTGCGTCAGGTGCGCCCAGACGCATCTTTTGTACCATCACACCTGTGACATTGCCGCCTGTTTCGGCGAAGCCTTTTGGCGCGCTGAGCCATTCGAAAACGACGCCTTCTTCTTCGGCATTTTGTACTTCGCGTTGGCTGCCAGGCATGTTCGCACGATCGCGGCGATACAGGCATTTCACGGATGTAGCGCCTTGGCGGATCGACGTACGCACGCAATCCATCGCAGTATCGCCACCGCCGATCACGACAATCTTTTTGCCCTCAGCATTTAGCGCGCCGCTGTCAAATTCTGGCACAGCGTCGCCAAAGCTTTTGCGGTTGCTGGCGGTCAGGAAATCAATCGCACGAAGCACGCCATTTGCGTTAGCGTTCGGTGCGGAAATTTCCCTTGTTTTATAAACACCTGTCGCAATTATCACTGCGTCATGGCGGGCACGCAAATCAGCAAAACTAATGTCGGTTCCGACGTTCACATTTAGCACAAATTTGACGCCACCTTGGGCCAGTTGATCATTGCGGCGCATCACCACATCTTTTTCCAACTTAAAGCCCGGGATGCCATAAGTCAGAAGGCCGCCGGCACGATCATAGCGGTCATAAACAGTGACCTGCACACCGGCGCGGCGCAGCACGTCAGCCGCAGCCAAACCACCGGGACCGGCGCCAATAATGCCAACGCTTTCCGCGCGTTCAACTTTGGGAGAGATCGGCAAAACCCAGCCTTTTTCCCAGGCGGTATCCGTAATGTATTTTTCGACTGAACCGATTGTAACGGTGCCATGGCCCGAACTTTCGATAACGCAGTTGCCTTCGCACAGGCGGTCTTGTGGGCAGATACGTCCGCAGATTTCGGGGAAAGTATTGGTTGCTTGCGACACTTCGTATGCTTCTTGCAAACGCCCCTCGGCTGTCAGGCGCAACCAGTCAGGAATGTTGTTGTGCAACGGACAATGGGTCTGGCAATACGGCACGCCACATTGGCTGCAACGGCTGGATTGCTCTTTGGCTTTTGCATCCGCATACTCTGCGTAAATCTCGTTGAAATCTTCACGACGCGCTTCTGCTTCACGCTTTTGAGGCATGTCGCGGTCAATCGTTACAAATTTTAACATCGGTTGTTCAGCCATGACATTCTCCGTCCACAGATTCTGTGCGCATAATTCCAGACCCCGTCTTTAAATGAACCCTCAACACAATAAAAGGCAGCATTACTGACCTATATAGAATTATTTTTCTGGATTTAGTAATTTTTCACGCAATCTATCCAAAAACTAAGTCCGACTCGTACCTTTATTCGAACTTTTCATTTGATTACGTTGGCTTATACGATCAGGAAACATCGCTGACAGCAGGACACCGCCGTGACATTGTTCCATCTCTTTATACTTGCCGTGATCCAAGGGCTGACTGAATTCCTGCCCGTCAGCTCGTCAGGGCACTTGATTCTGCTTCCCGCACTGACCGGCGCGCCCGATCAGGGGCTGGCGATTGACGTGGCTGTACATGTCGGAACGTTGTTTGCTGTGGTCCTGTTCTTTTGGGCGGACGTTAAAATCGCAGCCATCGGCACAACCCGTTTGCTGCGAGGCAAGGTCGACACAGCCGGCGCGTTCCTTGCACTTTGTTTAATCATCGCGACCATTCCAGTGATCATCGCAGGGCTAATTTTCAAACTGACCGGATTAAACGACCTGCTGCGATCTACCGCCGTGATCGGCTGGATGATGTTGATTTTCGGACTGGTTCTATACTGGGCGGATCGCACAGGCGACACCACACACGAGGCCAAGGACTGGTCCCTAAAGCACGCGCTTTGGATGGGCTGTGCACAGGTTCTGGCGTTGATCCCCGGCACATCCAGATCAGGGATCACGATCACAGCAGCACGACGATTAGGGTACGGACGTGAAAGCGCTGCAAAGCTGTCCATGCTTATGTCGATACCGACAATTTTAGCATCTGGTGCGTTGCTGGGCTTAGACGTAATCGATCAAGCAAACTGGGCTTTGGCCCGCGACGCAGGAATTGCAGCGATCTTTGCGTTTCTTGCTGCCCTACTCGCGCTTGCTCTGATGATGCGATTACTGCGCACCATCAGCTTTACGCCTTATGTCATTTACCGCGTCATTTTCGGCATCATCCTAATCGGATGGGCCTACGTTTAGGTGCGCAGGTTTTTAGCGCTTTCCTTGATCGCGTCGTATTGACCAGACGGGCGAAAGCGCCACAGATAATCCGGCAGCACCGACGCCATTGTGACCGGTTCGATCCCAAGATCGGCAAATGTTTTTGCGCCCTCGGATACCACGTTATCATTACGCAGATTGCGCACCTGATCGCGGGTGACCATGGCGGGGATAATACCAAACGACAGCTTGCTTGCCAGTTCCAGTGACCACCCCATGATGCTGGCGGCAAAGAACGGAATATTCAGGATCAAACGACGGCGGCGCACAATCTTGAGCATACGTTCCATCAAATCACGAAAGCTTTCTGCTTCGGGACCGCCCAATTCGTAAATGCCAGCCTCGGCACCACCCGTCAGCGCCAATTCGGCGGCATGAGCAACATCGTCAACAAACACCGGCTGGAACATCGTATCGGCACCCACAACGGGCAACACAGGACCCATGCGGGTCATGCCTGCAAAGCGGTTGAAAAACCCGTCTTCTTGACCAAATACAATTGAAGGGCGCAGGATCGATGCGTTCGGCATATGCGCCAAAACGCCTGCTTCACCTTGGGCTTTGGTACGGGCGTAATCACTGGCAGCCTCGGCATCTGCGCCAATCGCGGAAATATGGACCATCGCATCAATACCCTGCGCGGCCGCGATCCGGGCCACACGTGTCGCGCCCTCAGATTGGACAGCATCAAACGTGTTCTTGCCATTACCAGCCAAGATCCCAACGCAGTTCACCACCGCATCGGCACCCTGCATCACAGCAGCAACTGACGCATCATCACGAATATTGCACAGCACCGGTTCAACTTGACCAACAACGCCGTAGGGTTTGACGAACAGCGCCTCGTTCGGGCGACGCACCGCAACGCGTACGCGCCAACCTGCTTTGGCCATACGGCGCGCAATGTAGCGTCCGACAAAACCTGAACCGCCGTAAATTGTGACCAGCTTGGACATCATCCATGCTCCTACAGAGAAAAGTTGCGCCTTGCATACTCGCTTCATTCTTTCCGAACAATGTAAATGCGCGGGAAATAGTTGAAATGATTTGGTAAGGCATGCTGGATTTGTCATAAAACCGGTCGAAACGGAGCGCATTGATCGCGCATGCTCGCAATCTGGTTTTCCAATGGGTTCCCGACATTATCGCGCTTGACTCGTCCAAGTGCCAAACATAAACAGCGCTCATCACCTGTGCCCAGGTGGCGGAATGGTAGACGCGCTAGCTTCAGGTGCTAGTGTCCTTATGGACGTGGAGGTTCGAGTCCTCTTCTGGGCACCAATACACCAAAAATGTACTTATAAAACAAAAGCTTAAGAGTGACTTCGCTTTTTATCCCCTCAAATATCCCCCCTTTCTGATCTACATCATTTTTGTAGTTTTCCGGGGTACGGTCTCTTTGCCTCTGATTTTATCTGCAGTAACCCTTCAAGGGAACGGCACGTGATCGAGCAGTCTCATACTTACGGTATTTCCCCTTAGAATACCTCGGACAGTCTCTTGCCCAACCAGCGCTGATAACAGCCGCACTGATATTCTCACCATTACTGCCAAAACAGGTTCCGACCCGGCGGTCATAAGTCCTTCTTCCAGTCAAAACGCAACGCACGATGCGATTGGCATAGTTACGCTTCATCCACTTGATACCTTCTTTGAATCCGGGTTGATGTTTATCGGGGGCGTCCACGCCATCAAAGCGGATAGGCACGCCATTAACTTCAATTGTATCGGCGTCTCTGACGTGAGTGACCTTGCCTTGCACTTCGCCTGCAGTGACAGAGCAGCATAAAAAAAGTGACAAAGACGCTGCTGTAAAAAAAACTTGTTTTTGCATTTCTGAATCTTGTTCCGTTTTAGTTGGATCAGCACATTTGTGTAAGACGAAGTACTTATGGTTTGGTTACGCTTAGCCGTGTTTGGAAATGCGCAGTGAACTCTAATGAAGACCTATAGTTAACCTTTGGTTAAACACTATTTCGTAAGTTCAAATGATGTTCAAACGAATAAAACTCACTATTCTCGAAATAATGGCCGCGATATTTTGGATCGCGTTCTCGTATGGAATTTTCCAAACGGTAGTGTCCATGTAGTTTAGAACAACGCCCATTAAATTTGTGGATCGGGCTTATCTACAACCGAACTGTTGTTTGTAACGCCTAACCCGGTCGAGATTCTTTCGCGTACTTTGGCCGCATAATTTCTCACAGGGTACGCCGTCGTTGTCTCCATCCGCTCGGCTATATCCACAAACACACCACTGATAAACAGCCTCTTCACAACTCCGAACCCTACCGCAAGTCTTCCCACAAGCGTACTGCTGGGCTGTACGATAGACCTCAATCTCAGATTGCTCGACTTGTTGAGCTGTTGCGCCGAAAGACGACAACGTGAGCAATAAAGCAGTCACAGACAGAACTGATATTTTCATGACTTTTTAGGAACCTTTTTCGGTAAGAAAACCCAGTTTCCGGACTTTGCCCAAAAGTTGAGCAAATCAATACACCGCTTTGAGCTGGGAGGAAGAAGGGCAACATCGGCAGACAGCGCAGCGACTACTCGATAACGATGAATCGATGCCCGTAGTGAATTTGGCTCTTTTACACTCAAAAAGTGGTCAACGTGAGTTGCGTAAGATATAGACGCTAAAAGTAAAACGCTTGCTTCTCTGTTTAGATGTAATTCGCATAATTGGCGAATTGCGGTTTCAAAAGGCACAGATTCCCCAAACGTCAACTCCGCGATTGCGGCTTCAAAATCGTCCCACTCATCACTGTCCATAGGTCTCTGGTTACGGTCAGTGAATGAACTTGTGAAGCACATTCAGTTAATTCATTACTATTTTCAATCCTCGGTTGATTCCAATATTTTTTCATAGCTCTTTATAGAGATTTGAACGAGGATTGGTTGCCTAACCGAAATGATAGACCCCTTTTCAATGAAGGTTTACAAGTTGTCACTTGCCTTCTCCGCTGGTGTAGGAAAGTTCCAAACCTCATTCAGGTTTTACTTCGCTTAGTCATTACTCAGTGCGGCCTGAAACCAGAATTTGCGACCATTGGCAGAACTTCAGCCATAATAGCGTCATAAACTTCACGCTCCGCGATGATTGCAAATTCATCGGACCATACCTCATTCGGCTCATCTTGAGATACTAATAGAATTTCATACAACAGGTTTTGTTCCTGACGTTCCTTGCGGTGGCGCTGCATGTCGATGATTGTGGAGCCAGATACTTCGTACATAAGAGTTTTGCCTTTATTGCGATTCTATATGCAATAAGGCTGGCGGAAGATGGTTAACTGATAGTTACTACATCGCGTGGAACTTCTGGTTACGAAAAAGTTTCACCAGTTGAAGCTTTAGAAAAACTCTCCCGTTCCTCTCTGCTTAAAAGATGCTCAAACCGTGCAATGAACAGATGGTTTGCTTGACCCTCGCACCACTCAATCTCAAACTGTTTGCGTTGATACTTGCGTTGCGACATGCCCTTGGGTTTGGGCGCGATCCAATTGGCCGTGCCAGCTTCCCCGCCCAGCGCGCGCCTGAGTTTGTTGGCGCGGCGTAACATGCGGTCATAGCGCGGCTCACATTGGCTGGAATAGGCCAGCCGATAGCAATGACGGCACAGGAAGTAATTGCCGCCCAAGAACAGCTTGGCCACCCGCCGACCACAGTGCCGACCACTCACGACACCGGGGCATTGAAAGTAGGATCGCTGACCGCCGTAATGGCATGGCACGTACACAACGGGGTGTCTGACGTCAGCGCCTATGGGTCCAAATAGCGTTATTTGATAAGAGAGTGTTCTTGGCTCATCGTAACCACTGAGGAGTGGAAGATGAGACAGACAAATGGAACACGCAAAAGC
>JBLHSG010000022.1:0-69033 GCA_047626725.1 Ascidiaceihabitans sp. | reverse complement strand
TTGCAGACATCGCGCATGATCAGGGGGAATTAGCCGCATTTTTGGCGGCCCCGATCCGTGCACGAGCGTATGATAAATACGTTTACTGGTATTTCGGATTGCAGTGCCTTAGCACCGTACAGCCAAGTTTGGTCGCGGCATTTTTGGACAAAGCACGCGCGCAAGGACATCAAGTTTAAGGCGCAAGGATCGGGTTGTTTTGTCCGCATGGACCCGTAGGATGACCGCATGCTGACACGTGATGTTCATACGCAATTCGGCCAATTGTGCCTGACAGAAATTGATGGCGTGATTACGCGTCTTGATTGGGGGCATGCACCGCGTCAGGACATGTCGGATATTTTGGACACCGCAGTGCTGCAATTACAAGAATACGACGCCGGCACGCGTGAGGTTTTTGAACTGCCTTTGAACGTTCAGGGATCAAAATTTCAGCGTGATGTGTGTGATGCAATGTCGGCAATCGCGTTTGGCTATACGCGAACCTACGGCGAAATTGCCAAGCAATTGGGCGTTCCTGCGCAGTCGGTCGGACAGGCCTGTGGTGGCAATCCGATCCCGATCATCATCCCGTGCCACCGTGTGATGGGTGCCAAAGGTCTGACCGGTTTTTCGGGGGCAGGCGGGGTCGAAACCAAGGTCGCGTTATTGCGTCACGAAAAGGCTGCAGGACTGTTGATTTAGTCAGCTTCGCCCGGTGCTTGGGGGATAATTTGCTGGGCAATGCCCGCGCCCAATAAATACACGCTGGTCACGATCAGGCCCCAGTGCGCCCAGCTTTCGGCGTGAAAATCGACCCACGCGGCCCATCCCGCAAAGAATGTCCACGCCAATGCCATCGGCAATGTCACGACACGCCAGCGTTCTGTGCGCACAGGGTGAACAAATTTTAGCGGCAAAAACATCGTGATGCTTAGGAACGTGACCAAGATCAGGCAGACCCACCATGGCGGGTTCAATGCGAACAAAACGATGATCAGCATGTTCCAGCATCCAGGGAATCCCGAGAATGAATTGTCTTTTGTTTTCATGCGTGTATCAGCAAAATACATCGCTGATGCAAAGGTGACGACGATGATCATCACCCATCCGCTCCATCCGTCCATGATGCCTGATGTGAACAGTGCAAAGGCGGGGATAAACACGTAAGTCAGGTAGTCGATGATCAAATCTAGCAGCACACCATCAAATTCTGGCGCGTTCTTTTTGACGTCATAGTACCGCGCGAGCGGCCCATCGATCCCGTCCACAAAAAAGGCCACGACCAGCCACAAGAACATCATGTCGTATTTGCCATCCACCGCGGCCAGCATCGCGAGCATCGCGAAAACAGCGCCTGTGGCAGTGAGCAAATGGACGGAGAGTGCGCGTAATTTATCAGTCATTTTGCGTTCATGGCCCATGATGAACAAAGATGCAAAACAAAACCCGCCAACACAGGTGCGATACACTGCGGGCGGGTTTGCATCATTTTAGGTGATGGTGGGTGAATTATTGCCCCAAACGGACCTCTTCGACAGGATAGGCTAGGAAATCGCTGTCTTCATAGGCGGCGTGGCAATCGTGGCAAAACGCTTGTTTGACCTTCATCACTTTGCCGTTTGGTTGCAGGCCGGCGTACAGCCAATCACCAGTGTCCGGGATCGATCCAGCTTCCATTTTTGTCATGATAAACAATGGGCCAACACGAGCCTTTTTCTTTTTGATCGACAGGCTGATCGATTCCTTGGCCAGCACCGACCCGACAGGCATCGTGAAACCTTCTTCGGCAAACTTAAGGTACTGTTCGGCCGCGATATCATTGGCGAATGTGTTCAGGATACGGGTGCCGTGTGCGCCTTGAATTGCGCCGCGTGTTGCCGTCGGGGCCCACGAGCGAAAGTTCGATCCGACCTCGTCACCGCCTTTGGCATAGCCCGTCGCCATTTTTTCTTCGAGGCACGCATACAAGGCGACAACTTGATCTTCGGTCAGGTCAAATCGGTCTTCGACGGTTAGATCGGCACAATCCGCAAGTGCGGCAGTGGTGCTAAGGGCAAGGCCGAATGCGGCGGCGGTCAGGCGGATGGTCAGTGTCATAGGAATTCCCTGTGTTCGCAGAATCATGTGGCATGCTTGTGCACGCCTTGTGCGACAATCTGTCATATCTTTGCTGAACTTGCGCTTAACACTCTTGCACAATCACGTGAGACAATGTGTCAGGCTTTGGGGTGGGCCCGGTCGTACACATCCATAAGGCGAGCCGTGTCGACGGCTGTGTATGCTTGGGTTGTGGACAGTGATGCGTGGCCCAGCAATTCCTGGATGGCGCGCAAATCGCCGCCCGCATTCAGCAGATGCGTTGCGAAACTGTGGCGCATGGCGTGTGGTGTTGCGGTGGCTGGAAGGCCCAGTTGCATGCGCGCAGATGCCATCGCTTTTTGAATGGCGCGCGGTGACAATGCCCCGCCGCGTATGCCGCGAAACAGCGGTTGATCGTCGGCTAAACTGTGCGGACAGGCGCGCACATAGGCATCGACCGCGTCGCGTGCGGCGTCGACCACAGGCACGATCCGTTCCTTGTTGCCTTTGCCGACAATCCGCATGACTTGAGGCAGGGGGGCATCGCCACCTTTGATCCCCAACGCCTCGGAAATCCGCAAACCACAGCCCCACAACAGAGTGACCACGGCGACATCGCGCAAGGCGACCCACGGGGCCAAGGACTGCAATTCGACCGCTTCGATCAGATCACGCGCGGCATCAACGGCAAGCGGGCGGGGCAGTTTTTTGGTAAACTTTGGGGATCGGGTCGATAGAACGGCGGTTGGTTCAAACCCTTCGCGCCCCGAAAGCCAGCGATAGAATGCTTTGACGGCGGACAATTTGCGCGCCAATGACCGTGGGCCAACATCGGTGGATCGGCTGTTTGCCATCCATGCCCGCATGTCGCTGATGGTGATTTTGGACAGCGCACCCAGACCTTGGGGTTGGCCCTTGTGGTTGCTGATAAAGACCAAGAATTCAGTCACATCGCCGGTGTAGGCAATCAACGTGTTGTCCGCGGCACCTTTGAGCGATTTTTGGTGATCCAGCCACGCTTGCAACGCATCACGCGCCGCAGGCGAGATCAGGCTCATGACAACCAACGCCGCATTGCGCGTTCGAATACGCCGGTGAAAAACGCCAGCAAATCGGTGCCTTGTTGTGGGCCAAACATGTGCGGATCTTCGGCGCCCATGACCAACAGACCGGGCAGTCGTCCTGCGCCAAAGTCCAGTTTCAGGCAGGCCTCGGATCGCACCCAATCGGCTTGATCGCCATAGATCGTGTCGGATGCATCCTGAATTTGTCGTAGGGTGACTTGGCGCACTTGGCCACCGCGCCCTTGGGTCAGATAGTCGTCGATAAACCCCGGTTCTGCGACGCTCAGGACTTCGCCCAAGCGTTTGACGGCAGGGTCATTGTCGTTCTGCACAGATTCCAGAACCAATTTCACGGCATCAACGCGCAGGATTTCGGCGACTTCACCTGACAAGTCTCGTAGGAATGATTCAAATTCGATCGGGTCCAGCATGCGCAAAATAGCGCGGTGAACTTGATTGGTGCCGGCAAGGTTTTCGTACGCCGCCGCGATCACCGAACGATGGGTGTCCTCAAGACGGTCCAGACGGCTTTCCAACCGGTCCATCGCAATGCCGCGCAAGTCGACAATATTGCCGCCCATTGCACGCTCGTTTGCAGCGATAAGGGCGCGCATAACGTCCTTATCGTCCAGAATCACTCCGGGTTGCGAGATGATCGCCTCGCGCAATGTGTCTTCAATTTTGGGGCTACTGCTCATTTCAGCCTCTTTATATTTGCGCCTTTATATCACGCGCTTTTTTTCAAATCTTTAGTTTTTTTCAGCAAATAGCGTTGTTTCGCCTATTTTTAACGCGAAATCGCCAACACATGGGGAAATGGCAAGGTTTCTCCCCCTGACTGATGCAAAAATGCGTGCATGCTGCTCGACATGGTAGAATTTACATCAAATATTAACAGCTCACCTGTTTCGGCCACTGATCTGTTTCCGCTGAGCCCATCTGAATTGCGGGCCTTGCTGGCGCAACAAAGCACGCCAACAAGCTGATTTCGGGTCGCTAGACTTAGGTGATGGATTGGCCGGTTTTGGCCCAATCTTTCATGAATTGGTCCAGGCCCGCTGCGGTCAACGGATGCTCGACCAGCTTTTTGATGATCGCGGGGGGGGCTGTGATCACGTCGGCACCCACAACGGCACAGTCATGAATGTGGTTCACAGTGCGGATAGACGCCGCCAGAATGTTGGTTTCAAAACCGTAGTTGTCATAGATCGTGCGGATGTCTTCGATCAGATCCATGCCGTCCAGATTGATGTCGTCCAAACGACCGATAAACGGAGAGATGAACGTCGCGCCGGCTTTTGCCGCCAGCAATGCTTGGTTGGCTGAGAAACACAACGTGACGTTGACCATTTTGCCTTCGGACGACAGGACTTTGCAGGCTTTTAGGCCATCCCATGTCAGCGGCAATTTAACGGTTACGTTTTCTGCGATTTCGGCCAGCTTGCGGCCTTCTGCGATCATCGCGTCCGCTTCGAGCGCGACAACTTCGGCTGAAACAGGGCCATCCACCAGATCACAGATTTCTTTTGTCACTTCGAGGATATCGCGGCCTGATTTCAGGATCAGCGAGGGGTTGGTTGTGACCCCGTCGACCATTCCCAGATCGTTCAGTTCGGCAATTTCATCAATTTCGGCTGTGTCGACAAAGAATTTCATGGTGCTGCGCCCTTATGTTTTCAGTGGTTGTTGTTAGCGGTAACGGCTCTTGTCAAAGGACCGTCCGCGACAGTGGTGTTGCGTTGCGAAACCGTGTACCTCATGTGGGCAATATCATCAAACCCCCAAATGAGCGGAGACAGCGTTGCGCGGGCCCACGACCATCCCTGAATTTTATGCTCAAGGTGCGCTGATTGGTGTGCTGACGACACAACCGCTGGACCGGATGCTGGATTACAAAGCGCCCGAAGGTGGCTGTCATCTGGGCGCGTTTGTCGAAGTGCCGTTGGGGCCGCGCAAAGTGATTGGTGTGGTTTGGGGTCCCGGTGCTGGCAATTGGGACATCAAAAAAGTGCGCAGCGCGTATCGTGTTCTGGACGCCGCGCCGATGCGTTTGGAAATGCGCGATTTCCTGCGCCGCGCGGCCGACTATACGCTGACCCCGATGAACGCGATGCTGCGCCTTGCCACCCGTGCGCCGGGCCTTGGTGATCCGCCATCGATGCGCAAAATTTACCGGCGTGGGGTGGGTGAGCCGACCCGCGTCACTGACGCGCGCACCCGCGTTTTGGATACGTTGCAGGAATACGGCGATCTGTCGTTCACGTTAAAAGAACTGGCAGAATTGGCTGGCGTCACAGCACCTGTGATCAAAGGGCTGGTCGAACAGGGTTGCGTCAGCGAAGAAGACAGCCCGCGCGATTTGCCGTTTCAGCGCATGGACCCCAGCCTGCCGTCCAAGGAACTGACCGACGATCAAACTGCCGCCGCTGACTATCTGGCCAAAGGCGTCGCATCGGGCAATTACGGCACGACATTGCTGCGCGGCGTCACGGGATCAGGCAAAACCGAAGTCTACCTAGAAGCTGTCGCGGCCGCATTGCGCGCAGGGCGGCAGGCCTTGGTGCTATTGCCGGAAATCGCCCTGACGGTTGAGTTTTTAAAACGGATCGAAGAGCGATTTGGCACCAAACCTGCGGAATGGCATTCGGGCGCAACAATGACAGAACGCCGCCGGATTTGGCGGATGGTTGGGCACGGGCATGCTCAGGTGGTGATCGGCGCGCGATCCGCGTTGTTTTTGCCCTATCAAAATCTGGGGCTGATCGTCGTCGACGAAGAACACGACACGTCCTACAAACAAGAAGAAGGCGTGCTGTATAATGCCCGCGACATGGCCGTTTTGCGCGCGTCAATCTGCGGCGCACATGTGGTTTTGGCCAGCGCTACACCGTCTTTGGAAAGCTGGGCAAACGCGGAAAGCGGTAAATACAAACGGCTGGAATTGACCTCGCGATTTGGTCCTGCCGTGATGCCAACGATGAAAACCATCGATATGCGCGACGCAAAACTGCCGTCGAACCGCTGGGTATCAGAGGTGCTCAAGGCCGAAGTCGACAAACGGATCGAAGCGGGCGAACAGGCGATGTTGTTCATCAACCGTCGTGGTTATGCGCCGATCACATTGTGTCGCGCCTGCGGGCATCAAGTGGGGTGTGACGACTGCGACGCGCGTATGGTCGAACATCGGTTTTTGAAACGCCTCGTCTGTCATCAGTGTGGCGAAAGCAAAGAAATGCCGGACAAATGCCCGTCTTGCGGGGTCGAAGGAAAAATGGCCCCCGTTGGTCCCGGCGTCGAACGGTTGGGCGAAGAGGCCGCAGAACTTTGGCCCGACGCCAAAATTTCAACGCTTAGTTCCGACATGTACGGGTCGGCCCGCGCCCTAAAGGCCGAGATCGAGGCGATTGCGGCAGGGGCCTGTGACATCGTGATCGGCACGCAACTGGTCGCCAAAGGCCACAACTTTCCTAACCTTACCTTGGTCGGGGTGATTGATGCGGATCTGGGTCTGCAAGGGTCGGATTTGCGCGCCGCTGAACGGACGTTTCAATTGATGCGCCAAGTTGCGGGGCGGGCAGGGCGCGCGGAAAAACCGGGCACCGCGATGTTGCAAACCTATCAACCGGAACATCCGGTTATTCGTGCGATTTTGGCCGGCGACGAAGAAGGGTTCTGGCGCGCAGAAGCAGGTGAACGACAACAGGCCGGTGTGCCGCCGTTTGGGCGCATGGCAGGGATAATCGTCAGTGGCCCTGATGTGGCGCAAGTGTTTGATCTGGCAAACCATTTGGCGCGTATGGATGGCCCGCTGCGCCGTGTCGGTGCGCAGGTTTTTGGCCCCGCACCAGCACCGATTGCGCGGGTGCGCGGGCGTCACCGTGTGCGTATGTTGATCAAGGCGGACAAATCCGTGGCGCTGCAAGGTGCGATTTCAGATTGGCTGCGACAGGTCCAAATCAAAGGTGATATCAGGCTTGCCGTCGATATTGATCCGCAAAGCTTTTATTGAACGAAACGCCGCCTGTGCGCCTATCGCATAGCTGCTATGCGTCTGCGCTATATCTCGGATTTCGGATTGGGCGTATTGCAGAATGATGTCTGACCCAATCCCCTTGGCGCAAGCCACCCAATTGCCGCGCTGGCGCCGCCCGCTGGCGCTGTTGTTCTTGATGGCCGTGGCTATGCCGATCGCGTTTAACACCTGGGCCGCGTTGCTGAATAACTTTGTGATCGAGGTCGCAGATTTTGACGGATCAGACATTGGCCTGTTGCACACCATTCGCGAAATTCCGGGGTTTCTGGCAGTTGGCGTGATCGCGATCATCATCTTTGTGCGCGAGCAGGTCTTGGGCCTTGTATCCCTTATTTTGCTGGGGGTGGCGACCGCTGTGACCGCATATTTCCCCAGTTTGTACGGGATTTTGACGCTGACGATGCTCAGTTCCATCGGTTTTCACTATTACGAAACGGTCAACCAGTCGCTGCAATTGCAATGGCTGCCCAAAGACCGCGCACCCAAAATTTTAGGCTGGTTGGTGGCGACGGGATCGGCCGCGACCTTTGTTGTGTACCTGATTATTTTGCTGCTTTGGGAGCCATTGGGCCTGACCTATAACATCGTCTACATGGCGGGTGGCCTGACCACCGCTGCCATCGCGATTTTCGCCATGATCGCGTATCCGCAATTCGACGGGCCAACGCCGCAGCTAAAACGCATGGTGCTGCGCCGCCGCTATTGGCTGTATTATGCGCTGCAATTTATGTCCGGCGCGCGCCGTCAGATTTTTATGGTGTTCGCGGGCTTTATGATGGTCGAAAAGTTCGGCTTTGAGGTCCATGAATTGACGGGGCTGTTCCTGATCAATCTGGTCATCAACATGTTTGTGGCACCCGTATTAGGCGGCGTCGTGCAACGGTTTGGTGAACGTAACACGCTGGTGTTTGAATACACTGGATTGGTGGCAGTGTTTCTGGCTTATGGCGGGGTTTATTACCTTGGCTGGGGTGTGGCGATCGCGGCGTTTTTGTACGTCGTCGATCACATATTCTTCGCGCTGGCACTGGCGCTTAAAACCTATTTCCAAAAGATTGCGGACCCTCAAGATATTGCGCCCACTGCTGCTGTCGCCTTTACGATCAACCACATCGCAGCTGTCGGTTTGCCCGTGGTTTTGGGGCTGTTGTGGTTGGTGTCGCCCTTGCTGGTGTTTTTGATCGCAGCAGCCATGGCATCTGTGTCGTTGATGTTGGCGCTGTTGATCCCGCGCCATCCTGCACCGGGGCACGAAACGGTGTTTAAAATCCGCCTGACCGCTGCGGCGGAATAGCATGCAAGAAGGGCGCTTTTTAACTGGTTCCACCTTTGGACACGTGGTGCGCATGACGGCCACGGGCGCGTTTGGCATTACGTTTGTGTTTCTGGTCGATGCGGCAAATCTGTTGTGGTTGTCGCAACTGGGCCAGCCTGAATTGGTCGCGGCCATCGGGTTTGCCTATGCAATCCAGTTCTTTTCCGTGTCGATTGGCGTGGGCCTGATGATTGCGACAACTGCGATGATTTCGCGCAGCATAGGGCGCGGCGAACATGAACATGCCCGTACCCAAGCAGGCGCTTCCGTGGCTATTTCTGCGATGTTGCAGGGCTGTGTTGCGCTGGCAATTCTGTTCTTTCGACACGATCTGGTCACGATGGCAGGGGCGACGGGGCAAACGGCTGACAACGCGGCGGGCTATTTGGCGATGACGATCATGTCGCTGATTCCGATGGCAATTTCGCTGAGTTGCTCCGGAACCTTGCGCGCTTATGGCTATGGAAAAGAGGCGATGTACGTCACGCTAACCTCTGGTCTGATCTTGATGGTGATCGACCCGATCCTGATCTTGTATCTGGAGTGGGGCCTTGATGGCGCTGGCATTGGTTTGGTGTTGTTCCGGTTCTGTTTAATGGGGCTGGCGGTGTATTTCGCGGTCTACAAATTTGCATTGGTGACGCGCCCGAATATCACGACAATTCGCGCCGTTTTGATCCCGTTTGCAGTGATTGCGGGCCCGGCGATTGCGACGCAAATGTCGACGCCTGTTGGCAACTATATTCTGACAATTGTAATGGCTCCGTTTGGCGATGATGCGGTGGCTGCGTGGGCTGTTGTTGCGCGCCTGACTGTCTTGGCGTTTGGCGGTATTTTTGCGCTTTCAGGGGCGATTGGTGGTATTTTCGGGCAAAACTATGGGGCAGGTCAGTATGATCGGTTGCGCAGCACTTACCGCGATGCGTTGATCTTTTGCCTGTTTTACACGTTGTTAATGTGGGCGGTTTTGGCCAGTGCGACAAACCTGATTATCTCGGCCTTTGCGCTGTCTGGTCAGGGCGAAGACGTGCTGCGCGCATTCACGTCGATCGGTGTTGGTGGTTTCGTATTTGTCGGCGCGTTGTTTGTGTCGAATGCGGCGTTCAACAACTTGGGCAAACCGGGGCGCAGTACGTTGGTGAACTGGTTAAAAGACGGCGCAATCAGTTGGCCTGCTGCCACAGTATTATCGGCTAGTTTTGGCGCGGCTGGCGTGATTTATGGTCAGGCCGTCGCAGGCATTATCATGGGCACCCTTGCGGCAGTGTGGGGCTGGCGTTATGTGGCGGGCTTGAACGGCGCAGTCGACGCCAAGGTGGCAAAACTGCGCCCCTATCCCAATCCCGACAGATACAGGAGCCGATGATGCCGACCTTTACCGCTTTGACGACACTTATGGGCAAAAAACCGGGCGAAGCCTTGGGCGAAGCGATGGAACGGTTGGTGCCAGAACCAACAGGCATCGGCGTGTTCGAAGTCGAAGACGGATCGGGCCTGTGGGAAGTCGGCGGCTATTTCACCGAAGCACCGGATGAAACCGCGTTAATGTTGCTGGCATCTGCAATGGGGGCCAAGCCGTTTGTGATTTCGGAATTGCCGGAAACCGATTGGGTCGCTCATGTGCGCCGCGAATTGGCCCCTGTCGAAGCGGGTCAGTTTTTTGTCTACGGATCCCACGACGCGGACAAGGTTCCCGACGATTGCGAACCTTTGCTCATCGAAGCTGCGATGGCATTTGGCACCGGCCACCATGGTACGACGCTGGGCTGCTTGCGGGCGGTTGATCGTTTGGCCAATGACGGTTTTGTCGGTCAAAACGTGGCTGACATCGGGTGCGGAACGGCCGTTCTGGGCATGGCTGCCGCGCGCATTTGGCCAAATGCGGTTCTGGTGTCCGACATTGATCAGGTCGCGGTTGACGTGGCCGAGGTGAATATCGCGGCCAATGATCTGGTCGGACGGGTCATCGCAGTTGAGGCCGCAGGCTTTGATCATCCTGATTTGTTGGCCGCTGCTCCCTATGATTTGGTATTTGCGAACATTTTGAAAGGTCCTCTTGTGGCGTTGGCCCCCGACATGGCCAAACACCTTGCGCCCGGCGGCTATGCGATTCTATCTGGCATCCTGAATGAACAGGCCGATGAAATTGTCGCGGTTTATGCACGCAATGGCATCAATCTGGTTCACCGCGAAGAGATTGTTGAATGGACGACCTTAACGCTTAAGAAAAAGCCTTAATTACTGCCTGTTTTTAGACGCATTTGAACCAAAAGCCACGATTTTGCCACATTTCAAGGGCATATCACAGGCACGAGATTGGTGGGGGTGCTGATCTTTTTACGGAGGCTGCAATGGTTGATTCCAAGCTTCATTTTAATAACCGCCTGCGCCATTTAGGGCGCAAACATGTCAAAATGGCCAACGGCTATTCGACCCACATGCGCAACGATGGATTAATCGTTGTAAAACCGCGCCGCACTGCGCGCCGTGGCTTTCCGCTTAAGGGTATCATTTTGCTGACGTTGGGCCTGTTTGGTTTCAAAGCCCTTATTTTGGCGTCAGTTGGTCCTGCGGGTTACGCGGACCGTGTCGCCAAATTGCAGGACGGCACAGTCATCGAACGCGGCGGCGCGTGGGTGATGCAGGCAGATCCGGCAACCCAAACACTTGCACAATTGATTGGACCAGTGATGCGCTAAGGCGCGTCGCGGCATATCTTTGCAAACCCTGTTTTAACGAGTTTCCAACGCTACACACAAAAAAAACCGCACGAGCCTGAATGGCTTCGCGCGGTTTTTCTTTTCAAACAAAGCGACAACACCGAGGGAGGACGTTGTTGCCAATCAATTTGTTTGAGAACGACTGTTATTTCGAACTTTAGCGGCGGCCTGCAACGGCTTCGATGTCGGCGTATGACAGGCCGATGTCTTCGAGTTCGCGTGCGGACAATGCGGACAATGCGTTGCGTGTCATGCGTGCGTCGTTCCAGGAAACGGCGGCGTCAACAACGGCGTGTACGGTTGCGGAGATACGGGCTGCTACTGGGGCAGTGCCGAATGTGGTGCGGTTAGTTGTGAAAGTTGCCATGGTAGCAGTCCTTTTGAATGTTGGCCGGGATCGTCCGGTCTTGATGAGAGGCATTTAGGGTGTGCACAAAATTTCAGCAACCACAGTTTCTGCATGTTCGATATGCACTCATTGCATAGGTGAAAATTCAAGGTTAACGCACCGTAAACTAAGGCAAAAATGAGGCAGGATTACCGTCAATTCCCCGTCGATTTACGACGCAAATGAGTGGTTTTGGTCGCCTATGGATGCCGCGCGTCGTTTTTGCGCTGCAATGCAGCATAACGGCACCACATGCGAATGGTCTTGGCGGATGTTCGCGTTTCGTGCTACTTAGTAAAAAAAGAGTCAACAAATCAGGTTGGAGCAGTAGATGGTGCGCGTTTTGGGCATTGATCCGGGGTTAAGAAACATGGGTTGGGGAATCATCGACGCTGATGGACCCCGGTTAAGTCACGTCGCAAACGGCATTGTGCATTCCACGGGCGATGATTTGGCGCAGCGGTTGTTGTCGCTGTACTGGGGCCTAACGGATGTCATTGATACCTACGGGCCAAAAACGGCGGCTGTTGAACAGACGTTTGTGAACAAGGACGGCGCGGGCACCCTGAAACTGGGTCAAGCGCGCGGCATCGCAATGTTGGTGCCCGCCCAAGCGGGTCTGCCGGTTGGTGAATACGCCCCCAACAAAGTCAAAAAAACTGTTGTTGGTGTGGGCCACGCCGATAAAAAACAAGTCGAACATATGGTCAAAATCCAACTGCCCGGCGTCAAGATTGCAGGCCCTGATGCGGCGGATGCTTTGGCGATCGCCATTTGTCACGCACATCACGGCGGCGCCAGCGGTCTGGCCGAAGCCCTAAAGAAAGCCATCGCATGATCGGAAAAATCACAGGTCGCATCGATTACCGCAGCACCGATCACGTTTTGATCGACGTGCGCGGCGTCGGCTACATCGTTTTTGTATCGGACCGCACGATGGCCGGATTGCCGGGCGTGGGGCAGGTCTGCGCGTTGTTCACCGATTTGGTGGTGCGCCAGGATTTGATGCAAATGTACGGCTTTCCGACTTTGGCGGAAAAAGAATGGCACCGTTTGCTGACGTCTGTGCAAGGGGTCGGGGCCAAGGCGTCGCTGGCGATTTTGGGCACGCTGGGCACTGATGGTGTGAGCCGTGCGATTGCATTGGGCGATTGGAATTCGGTCAAAGCCGCCAAAGGTATCGGCCCAAAAACGGCGCAGCGCGTTGTGCTGGATCTAAAAGACAAGGCCCCGTCGGTTATGGCCATGGGGGGTACGATTGCCCAAGCCATGGGGGACGCGGACGCCGAAGTCATCGAAACGCCTGATGCCCCGCCGGTCATTCAAAACGTATCCGCGCAGGCCGAGGCATTGTCGGCGCTGGGCAACCTTGGCTATGGACCGGGCGATGCGGCGGGCGCTGTGGCGCAGGCGGCGGGCGAAAACCCTGACGCTGATACGCCTGTGCTTATTCGTGCTTCCCTGAAATTGCTGGCGCCAAAGGGTTAAGTGGTGCTTCCTCTGGCACAGCCCCCCGCGTTACGACATAGATGTGCTTATGATCGAACCTGACCCAACATTGCGCCCACAAGAACAGCCCGAAGACACGGCCAAGGATTTTGACCGCGCGTTGCGTCCGCAAGCGTTGGATGAATTTGTCGGCCAAGCCACGGCGCGGTCGAACCTCAAGGTGTTCATCCAATCGGCCAAACAGCGCGGCGAGGCGATGGACCACACGCTGTTCCACGGCCCCCCGGGTTTGGGCAAAACCACGCTGGCGCAAATCATGGCACGCGAATTGGGCGTTAACTTTCGCATGACATCGGGGCCGGTGTTGGCCAAGGCTGGCGATCTGGCCGCGATCTTGACCAATCTTGAGGCGCGCGATGTTTTGTTCATCGATGAAATTCACCGCCTTAACCCCGCAGTCGAAGAAGTGCTGTATCCCGCCCTCGAAGATTTCGAACTGGATTTGGTGATCGGCGAAGGACCTGCCGCGCGCACGGTGCGGATTGAATTGCAGCCATTCACGTTGGTGGGTGCGACGACGCGGATGGGCTTGTTGACCACGCCGTTGCGGGACCGTTTTGGCATCCCGACGCGCCTTGAATTTTATACCGAAGACGAGCTGTTCATTATTGTAGAACGCAACGCCCGCAAATTAGGTGCGCCCGCAGACGAAGGTGGCGCGCGCGAAATTGCCCGCCGTGCCCGTGGAACGCCGCGTATTGCTGGCCGACTGCTGCGCCGTGTTGTCGATTTTGCCGTGGTCGAAGGTGACGGGCGCGTGACCAAAGCGCTGGCTGACAGTGCGCTGACGCGTTTGGGTGTTGATCATTTGGGTCTAGACGGTGCTGATCGCCGGTATCTAAAATTGATCGCCGAAAACTATCAGGGCGGTCCTGTGGGCATCGAAACCCTAAGTGCGGCGCTGAGCGAAAGCCGCGATGCCTTAGAAGAAGTGATCGAACCCTATTTGTTGCAACAAGGTTTGATCCAACGCACCCCGCGCGGCCGGATGCTGGCGCAAAAGGCTTGGATACATTTGGGCATGGCCCCGCCGCAATCGCGTGGCGATTTATTTGAATAGATGTGAAACGACATGACAATCGAGATGAAAATGGACCCTTCTGACGTTGAAAAACTGTTCACCCGTGGTGATGGCAGTTTTGCTTTTGCGCGGTGGGGGCGGCCATTGGCGCCTGTGGTTTTTGGCGTCGATGATGCAACGCTGTCGGTGATCAAAGGTGCCGTCGAGGCCGTGTGCCAGATTTCCGGTCACGAGATGATGGACGGCGATGTTGAACTTGGCAGCAATTTCATGTGGTTCTTTTTCAGCGATTGGGACGAACTGCTAGAGGTGCCGCGCCTTGGCGATATGGTGCCTGATCTTGAACCGTTGGTGGGCCGCCTAAAAGCAGTTGATGCCAACCAGTACCGCGTATTTCGGTTTGATGACCAGGGCGCGATCAAGGCCGTATTTGTGTTCTTGCGCATGGACAAAAACCTAAGCGACGTACCGGCGCATACTTTGGCGTTGTCACAGGTGGTGCAGTCGATGCTGCTGTGGTCGGACGTCGCGTTTATGGATCAATCACCGCTGGCCATCGCTGGTGAAACAGTTGTGCTGCGCCCCGAAATCGGCGCGCTGATGCGTGCCGCCTACGATCCGGTGTTGCCTGCGGTTTCGCAGGATACGACACATGCGATGCGATTGGCCGCCCGGGTAGGAGCCTTACAATGACCCACGAATTTCCCGTCACCGTCTATTACGAAGACACCGATATGGCAGGCATCGTTTATTACGCCAACTACCTGCGGTTCATTGAACGGGCACGTTCCGAAGTTGTCGAACAGCTTGGCGTCGATCAATTGGCCATGCGCGCACAAGACATCGTGTTTGCCGTCACGCGGGTCGAGGCGGATTATCTGGGATCAGCGCGATTGGGTGATCGGTTGATCATTAAATCCGATCATTACGCCAAAGGCACAGTGCGCTGGGTTTTTGACCAAACCGTCGAATTGAACGGCAAGGTGATTTTCCGCGCCAAGGTCACCGCCGCCTGCATGACCACCGCGGGCAAACCAACCCGCCTTCCTGCGGAAATCCGCGCATCGTTTGCCAAATAACACAGCCGTGACGCGGTAATGTTGGCTTTCCCCGTTATGTTACGATAACTAACGTCGTAATGATGGTCGAAAAACTGACCGCAACGAGAGCAGGCAAATGGAAGCAGAGACCTTGGCCTTGGCGCATGAGATTGATTTCTCAATGTGGGCCTTATTCGCACGCGCAACACTCACCGTAAAAATCGTCATGATCATTTTGATCGTCGCGTCCTTTTGGTCGTGGTCGGTTATTGTTCAAAAGTTGATCAGTTATCGCCTTGCCCGCAGTGAAGCGGCGGCGTTTGATGAAAAATTCTGGTCAGGTGAACCGCTGGATGGATTGTTTGATCAAATTGGCGCTGACCCGGACGGGCAGGCGGAAAAGATTTTCGCATCCGGCATGATGGAATGGCGTCGTTCGCACCGTGATGATGGTGGTTTGATCGCAGGGGCCACCGCGCGCATCGATCGATCCATGGATGTGGCCATCGCAAAAGAAGCAGAAAAGCTGGAAAAAGGCCTGTCTGTTTTGGCGACTGTCGGGTCAACGGCCCCGTTTATCGGCCTGTTCGGGACGGTTATCGGCATCATGAACGCGTTTATCGAAATCGCAGAACAGCAAAACACCAACCTCGCGGTTGTTGCCCCCGGCATTGCCGAGGCGTTGTTGGCGACGGGTTTGGGGCTATTGGCCGCGATCCCGGCGGTTGTGTTTTACAACAAACTGAACGCTGACAGTGATCGCATTCTAGGCGGGTACGAAGCCTTTGCAGACGAATTCGCCACCATCCTTAGTCGCCAGTTGGACGGCTAAGTCATGGGGGCAGGTGTCGCACAAAAAGACTCCGGTGGAACGCGCCGTCGCCGTCGTGGTGGCCGCGCGCGTCCGATGTCAGAAATCAACGTCACGCCATTTGTTGACGTGATGTTGGTGTTGTTGATCATCTTTATGGTCGCAGCGCCTTTGACGACAGTGGGGGTGCCGGTTGAATTGCCAAAAACATCCGCCGGTGCGTTGCCCGCGGATCAAGAAGAACCGCTGACAATTACCATCACCGCCGCAGGGTCGATCCAGATCCAGACCACCGAAACGCCGCGCGCCGAACTGGTTGTGCGCTTGCGTGCGATCGCGGCGGAACGTGACAGTGACCGCGTGTTTCTGCGTGCTGACGGGGCGGTGCCCTATAGCGAAGTGATGCAAGTCATGGGCGCGTTGAATGCAGGCGGGTTTTCCAACATCGGTTTGGTGACGGACATCGGTGGGCCCGCGCTTGACGGTTCAGATCAATAAAACGGGTGTGTTTTGAACACAGGTCAGATCATATCAGGGACAGGGCACGTGGTGCTGATCGGCTGGCTGCTGGTTGGTAACGTGTTTCGCGCCGAACCCTTGCCGATCGAGGCGACAGAGGTTTCTGTTATTTCGGGCGAGGTATTTGCCGCGATGATCGCCGCCCAGCAATCCCCACAATCCGCGACCGATGTGGCGCAGCCCGTGCAGCCCGATGTGGCCCCTGACCCTGTTGAGGTGCCGCAACCTGCGGACACCGCCGTGTCGCAAGACGCCCCTGATGTTGCGCCAACCCCGACGGTTGATCCAACACCGGAACCGCCCGAAACAACCCCGCCACCAGAAACAGTCGTTGCAGATACCGTCCCGGTTTTGGACCAACCCAGCGCCGATGTGGCCGTGGCTGTGCCAGAAATCAGTGACCGCCCCGTGCCGCGCCCGTCTGTGCGTGTCGCGCCAGAACCCGTCGTGCTGCCCGATCCAGAAGCCGCGCCTGATCCTGTGCAACAAGACGCAGTAGAGCAGGGCGAAACTGGCGAAACCGATCAAGAGACCCAAGAGGCCACCGCCCCCGAAGAAACCGCAACCGAGATCGTGACCGAGGCCGAAGAGCCCGCCAGTGCGCCGGAAACCTCCGTGCGCCCACCTGCGCGCCGCCCCAAACCACCCGTGCAACAGGCTGAAACCCAGCCCGCGCCCGAGACACCAAGCACCCCAACCGTCAGCGAACCTGCGGACACCAGCGACGCAATTAACGACGCGCTTGCTGCTGCATTGGCTGAACCGGCTGAAACCGCAGCCCCCAGCGGACCACCCTTGTCTGCGGGCGAAAAGGATGCGTTGCGCGTGGCAGTCTCAAGCTGCTGGAATGTCGGGTCGTTGTCCTCCGAAGCCTTGCAAACCACCGTGGTTGTGTCGGTTTCAATGGCGCAAAACGGTAAACCCAACAGCGGTTCAATTCGCATGATCGGCAGTTCTGGCGGATCTTCATCGGCGGCAAACCAAGCATTCGAGGCCGCACGGCGCGCGATTCTTCGCTGTGCGGGTGCGGGCTACAATTTGCCAAGTGACAAATACGGACAGTGGAAAGACATTGAAATGACGTTCAACCCTGAAAGGATGCGCATCAAATGATGGTACGATTTTTGGCGGCCGTAATGGCCTTGGTTCTGAGTGTAAGCGTAGGCCTTGCCCAATCCGGCCCTTTGCGGATCGAAATCACCGAAGGCGTGATTGAACCCCTGCCGTTTGCCACCCCTAACTTTGTGCCCGAAAACGGGGCCAGTGCTGACATGGGCGCAAAACTGGCGCGGGTGATTGCGGCGGATTTGCAGGGCACCGGATTGTTTCGTGAAATTCCAGCGTCTGCCTTTGTCAGCGGCGTGTCGGATTTTGGCGCAGCGGTGAATTTTGCCGACTGGCGCGCGATCAATGCACAGGCGTTGGTGGTTGGTGCGGTCAATGTCGCAGGCAATAACGTGACAGTGAAATTCCGACTGTACGATATTTTTTCGGGCGCTGAACTGGGCCAGGGCTTGCAGTTTCAGGGCACAACCGCAGGCTGGCGTCGCATGGCGCACAAGGTCGCGGACGCAGTTTATAGCCGGATCACAGGCGAAAGCGGGTATTTTGACAGCCGCGTTGTGTTCGTGTCTGAAACCGGCCCAAAGAATAAACGCGCAAAACGCCTTGCCGTGATGGATTATGACGGTGCGGGTGTGAAATACCTGACAGACAGCCGGTCAATCGTTTTGGCCCCGCGCTTTAGCCCGACAGGCGATCGCGTTTTGTACACATCGTATGAAACCGGTTTTCCACGCATCTATGTTTTGGATGTGGGGTCCGTGCAGCGCCGCGTGTTGGAAAACGCCCAAGGGTCCAGCAGCTTTGCCCCACGGTTTTCGCCAAACGGCCAGACGGTTGTGTATTCGCAAGCGACCGGCAGCAACACCGACATCTACACGATGGACATCAATTCAGGGGCCACCACGCGCCTGACATCGGCCCCGTCGATCGAAACGTCGCCCAGCTACAGCCCCGATGGGTCAAAGATCGTGTTCGAAAGCGATCGTTCCGGCAACCAACAGCTGTACATCATGTCCGCCAGCGGCGGAGAGGCCAAGCGGATTTCCTTTGGTCAGGGCCGTTATGGCACGCCGGTCTGGTCACCACGCGGCGATCTGGTCGCGTTTACCAAACAATCCAAGGGCCGTTTCCATATTGGCGTCATGCGTCTGGACGGGTCCGAAGAACGGCTGTTGACGGCATCGTTCCTTGACGAAGGTCCAACATGGTCGCCCAATGGCCGCGTGATTATGTTCAGCCGCGAAACCCAAGGCGCGTCTGGCCGGTCATCCTTGTATTCGGTCGACATCACGGGGCGTAATTTGCGACCTGTGCAAACCCCCGATGGCGGGTCTGATCCCAGTTGGTCGCCGCTGCAGAAATAAAATGAAATGTGCTGTGTCATGACAGGACGCGCGGCACATGTTAATAAAACCGAAATGAAATCGTAAAAATACGAACAATGGCAAGGCAGAGCATTATGAAACTGACAACCAAAGCAATCCTGATCGTGGGCGCATTGTCCCTCGCGGCCTGTACAAATCCTGACCGTTTTGGCGGCGATGGTGGTATAACTGACGCCAATTCAGTCGCAGGCGGCGGCATCATCGCAGGCAGCGCCAATGATCCGTCTTCGGCGGCGTATTTCCAACAAGCCGTTGGCGACCGCGTGTTATTTTCAGTCGATCAATCCAGCCTTACTGCTCAGGGCCAAGCCACATTAGACGGTCAAGCGGTCTGGTTGATGACCAACTCTGATTTCACCGCCGTCATCGAAGGCCACGCAGACGAGCAGGGCACACGCGAATACAACATCGGCCTTGGCAACAAACGTGCAGACGCCGCGCGCAGCTATCTGATTTCCAAAGGCGTGCCAGCCAACCGTCTACAAATCGTCAGCTATGGCAAAGAACGCCCGATCGAGATATGTAGCGAAGAAGCCTGCTATGCTAAAAACCGTCGCGCTGTGACGGTATTGGCGGCAGGCCTAACTGGATAAACGACGGGCTAACTAGGGTTTAAGTGGGGTTTTGATGCGATACAGTGCTTTGGTAGCTGTTTGTGTGATGTGGTTGCCGATGGTGGCCACAGCGCAAAACAGTGAAACGCTTGCCGATGTTCGTCAGGAATTGACGATTTTGAATGTCGAAATTCAAAAGCTCAAGCGCGAGCTGTCGACGACGGGTGGATCCAACGGCACGATTGGTGCAGGTGGTTTGCTGGACCGTGTCAATTCCATTGAATCTGAATTGCAGCGCCTGACGGGTAAAACCGAACAGCTGGAAAACCGCATTGATCGTGTGGTTGCAGATGGCACCAACCGCATTGGTGATCTGGAATTCCGGCTGGTTGAACTTGAGGGCGGTGATATTGGCGCGCTTGGCGAAACGTCGACCCTTGGCGGTGGTTCAAACACGGGGGCGCAAACCACGACCCCTGCGATTACGCCGGCACAGCCCACCACGACAGGCCAACTTGCAACGCAAGAACAGGCAGACTTTGAGCGGGCGTCGGAGGCGCTCGCTTCGGGTAACTTTCAAGGCGCTGCAGAGCAGTTTGCGACCTTTAATCAGACCTATCCAGGTGGTCCGCTAGCCACGACGGCTGATCTGAAACGCGGTGATGCGTTGGACGCAGTGGGGGATACCCGCAATGCCGCACGCGCGTATCTGGATGCGTTTAGCCAGAACCAAACCGGCGCAGATGCCCCCGAAGCGCTGTTCAAATTGGGCGCATCATTGGGCCGGTTGGGTCAAACCAACGAGGCTTGCGTGACACTGGGCGAAGTATCGTCGCGTTTCCCGACTGACCCCTCTGCCTTGTTGGCCAATTCGCAAATGCGCAACATCGGATGCAACTAGGCACGGATTGGTTAAAACGCCAAGGCGACGATGCCCCGCTTTTGCATGTTGTCGATACGGCGTTTTTCATCGACACGCCTGACCGCGTTGGCATTGCCGTATCCGGGGGCGGCGACAGCATGGCATTGCTGCATTTATACGCCCGCTGGTCCGATAAAACCGGCCACGAAATCGAAGCCGTCACAGTTGATCACGGCTTGCGATCACAATCCGCAGACGAGGCGGCAGATGTGCAAGTATTCTGCCAAAATCGTGGCATCCCTCATACGACGTTAAAGTGGCAGGGCTGGGACGGGCAGGGCAATCTGTCTGCAGCGGCCCGCGATGCCCGTTATGCGCTGATGGCCGATTGGGCCAAAACACGCGGCATTGGTGGCATTGCGCTGGGCCATACCCGCGATGATGTGGCTGAATCGTTTCTGATGCGGTTGGGGCGGCGTGCTGGCGTCGATGGTTTGGCGGCGATGCGTCCTCAGTTCACCCGTCACGATCTGCTTTGGGCGCGTCCACTTTGGCAACAAGGCCGCGAGGAATTGCGCGATTATTTGCGGCGTCACGATGTGACTTGGGTTGATGATCCGACCAACGATGATCCTGCCTATACTCGCACGCTTGCGCGTCAGGCTTTGGTCGCTTTGGAACCGCTCGGGATTGATCGCAAAACGCTGCATAATATCAGTCACAATCTGGCGATGACCCGCGCCACGCTTGAACACTACACGCGCCAAGAGGCGGATCGTTTGGATGTCGCCCGTGGCGGCGATGTGGTTTTGCCGCTCAACACGGCGCTACCTCAAGAGATCGAGCGTAGGTTGGCCTCAAAAGCTATTCAATGGATTGGCGGCGCTGATTATCCGGCGCGTTCTGTCGCGATCAAACTGATCGATCTGAGTATGCCGGATGCGCGCGCGCAAACTGTTTCGGGCTGTGTGCTGACGCCGCACGATGGCACGCTTCGGATCTCTCGCGAATTGAACAGCGTCAAAGACACGATTTGCCCGACGGATCAGATTTGGGACCGGCGCTGGCGCTTGGATGGCCCCCATAATGCGGACCTTGAAATTCGCGCGCTGGGTGATGCGATCACAGACTGTCCTGATTGGCGGGATTCGGGGGTGCCACGGCGCAGTCTTTTGGCGTCTCCGGCGGTTTTTAGGGGCGATGAATTGATCGCAGCCCCAATTGCAGGACACAATCAAGGTTGGAGTGCGCAGATTGTCGCAAAATTCCAAACCTTTTTGCTTTCGCATTGAAGAAATCCTCACGACCTCTATCTTACAATCAACGGATCGGGCCAAATTCCTAGGCTTTGACCATATTTTTTAGGAGACTTTCCTTGGGAAATGCACGCAATATCGCCTTCTGGGTGGTTCTGTTCCTTTTGGTTCTTGCACTGTTCAACCTGTTCAACGGAACAGAAACATCGCAGCAAAGCGGTGGCAGCACGTATTCAGAGTTCGTAACTGACATCCGAAGCGGCACTGTCAGTGACGTGCAGCTCGACGGTGAACAGGTCACATTTGTCAGCAATGGCGAACGCAAAGTCGCGATCATTCCGGGCGATGCTTCGGTCACTGAATTGCTGATCGACAACAACGTCAACTTCGAAGCGAAAAAGCAGGCGCAAAGCGGATTTAGCTCCTTCTTGTTTGCGATCCTGCCTGTGTTGTTGCTGATCGGTGTCTGGATCTTCTTTATGAACCGGATGCAGGGCGGCGGCAAAGGCGGTGCGATGGGCTTTGGCAAATCCAAGGCCAAGATGCTGACCGAAAAGCACGGGCGCGTCACATTTGACGACGTTGCAGGCATCGATGAAGCCAAAGAAGAGCTGGAAGAGATCGTCGAATTCTTGCGCAACCCGCAGAAATTCTCGCGTCTTGGCGGCAAAATCCCCAAAGGGGCGTTGCTTGAGGGCCCTCCCGGTACTGGTAAAACACTGCTGGCGCGCGCAATTGCGGGCGAGGCGGGTGTGCCATTCTTTACAATTTCAGGTTCCGATTTTGTCGAAATGTTTGTCGGTGTTGGTGCATCCCGTGTGCGCGACATGTTCGAACAGGCGAAAAAGAACGCGCCCTGCATCGTGTTTATCGATGAAATCGATGCGGTCGGTCGGTCTCGTGGCGCAGGCTACGGTGGCGGCAACGACGAACGTGAACAGACATTGAACCAGTTGCTGGTCGAAATGGACGGTTTTGAAGCCAACGAAGGTGTCATCATCATCGCGGCCACCAACCGTAAAGACGTGCTTGACCCTGCCTTGCTGCGCCCTGGTCGTTTTGACCGTCAGGTGACTGTTGGCAATCCGGACATCAAAGGTCGTGACAAGATTTTGGCTGTGCACGCACGTAAAACACCACTTGGTCCTGACGTCGATCTGCGCATCATTGCACGCGGCACCCCGGGCTTTTCCGGTGCGGATCTTGCGAACCTTGTGAACGAGGCGGCCTTGACCGCGGCGCGCATTGGCCGGCGGTTCGTGGCGATGGCTGATTTCGAATCCGCCAAAGACAAGATCATGATGGGGGCCGAACGTCGCTCAATGGTTTTGACAGCCGAGCAGAAGGAAATGACTGCCTATCACGAAGCAGGTCACGCGCTGGTCGGGATGACCCTGCCGAAATGTGATCCGGTCTATAAAGCCACGATTATTCCACGCGGCGGTGCCTTGGGCATGGTGATGAGCCTGCCTGAAATGGATCGCCTGAACATGTTCAAGGACGAATGCCACCAGCGTTTGGCCATGACAATGGCGGGCAAAGCGGCTGAAATCCACAAATATGGTGCGGATTCAGTCTCGAATGGTCCTGCGGGCGACATCATGCAAGCCTCTGCTTTGGCGCGTGCGATGGTTCTGCGCTGGGGCATGTCGGACAAGGTCGGTAACATCGACTACGCCGAGGCCGCAGAGGGCTACAACGGCAAGACAACAGGTCTGTCCGTGTCAGCCAGCACCAAAGAATTGATCGAAGAAGAAGTGCAGTTGTTTATTCAGGACGGGTACGACTGGGCGGTCAAGATCATCGAAGAAAAGAACGAAGAATTCGAACGTTTGGCCCAAGGTCTGTTGGAATACGAAACGCTAACAGGCGAAGAAATCGGCCGTGTGATGCGGGGCGAACCACCGCATGCGCCGGATGACGGCGATGACAGTGCGTCTGACGATGGCAACAAGCCAAGCCTGACCGCGATCCCAAAGGCCAAGTCGAAAAAGACGCCGCCGGCTGCGGATGGTGGGCTGGAACCAGAACCAACGTAACCTTGAACGCATCACCAGATGCGATGAAAGTTACGCAAAATGTCATAGACATCAGAGGCCTCGCAACTTGCGGGGCCTTTGTTTTTAACGCACCCTGTACCTGAATTTCAGGAGAATTTGACATGCCAGCCCTTGCCCCCACCAATTACACCGGACGGATCACGTGGCTTGGCCGTGTGGTGCAGGACGGTGGCACATTGCGATCCGAAGCGTTGCAACAGGCATTCGCCAGCTTTGACGGGTTCAAAGGTGAGGCACACGGCGGTGCCACGCGCCCATCTTGCGTGCGCGTGACGACACAGTACCCCAAAGGCACCGAAATCCGGAACGTGCGCCAGTTAAGCGTCTTGTCCGCCGAGGAGATCGCAGGGATCGCCGCGACGATGAAGCTTGATAACTTGGACCCAACATGGATGGGCGCGTCGATGGTGATCGAAGGCATTCCGGATTTGACCCACCTGCCGCCCTCTGCCCGATTGCAGTGCGAAGCCAGCGGGGCGTCAATCGTGATCGACATGGAAAACCGCCCCTGTGTGCTGCCGGGGCGGGAAATTGAAATGGAACATTCGGGTTTTGGCCAAGCGTTTAAACCGGCTGCTAAAAACAGGCGCGGTGTGACGGCTTGGGTTGAACGCGAGGGGCTTTTCCAGATTGGCGATACCTTGCGATTGCATGTGCCGGATCAACGCGCATGGGCCCCGATGGGTGATTTGTTCACCTGATCCGTGGTGCACGACACGCGCACCTTACGCGATCTGGCGGATAGTATTTGGGTCAAAAGACCGGGTAACTGAGGGTAAGGTGTGCGTGCCGCGCACCACAATCGTTTCCGAAAAGAAACCAGATTGCGACACCGCGCCGCATCAACAGCTAGAAATGTCGGAAACGCGACCTGATCGGGGCGGTACTCGGATGTATGCAAGCGACAAGCATTTCCGCCTGACCACCGAGTAAAGGAATTCTCATGGGCTATAAAACCGACATCCAAATCGCACGTGAAGCCAACAAGCTGCCAATCCAAGAGATTGGTGCAAAGCTGGGTATTTCGACTGATGACCTGCTGCCTTACGGCCACGACAAAGCCAAAGTAAGCCAGAATTTCATCAACTCGGTTCAAGATCGCGAAGACGGCAAACTGATCCTTGTAACGGCGATCAACCCGACACCTGCGGGCGAAGGCAAAACCACAACAACCGTTGGTTTGGGCGATGGCCTGAACCGCATCGGCAAAAACGCTTGTGTTTGTATTCGCGAAGCATCGCTGGGCCCGAACTTTGGTATGAAGGGTGGCGCTGCAGGCGGCGGTTACGCCCAGATCGTTCCAATGGAAGAAATGAACCTGCACTTTACCGGTGACTTTCACGCCATCACATCCGCGCACAGCCTGCTGTCTGCAATGATCGACAACCACATCTACTGGGGCAACGAGCTGGACATCGACGTGCGCCGTGTTGTGTGGCGCCGCGTCGTCGACATGAACGACCGAGCATTGCGTCAGATCACTGCGTCTTTGGGTGGGGTCGCCAACGGCTTCCCACGCGAGGCGGGTTTTGACATCACAGTGGCGTCCGAAGTTATGGCGATCCTGTGCCTTGCGAACAACTTGCAAGATTTGCAAACCCGTTTGGGCGACATGATCGTGGCCTATCGTCGTGATCGTACTGCGGTTTATGCGCGTGACATCAAAGCTGATGGCGCCATGACTGTTCTGCTCAAGGACGCGATGCAGCCAAACATCGTTCAGACGCTGGAAAACAACCCTGCGTTTGTTCACGGTGGTCCATTCGCGAACATCGCGCACGGCTGTAACTCTGTTATCGCGACAACAACGGCGCTGAAATTGGCGGATTATGTTGTTACCGAAGCCGGATTTGGCGCAGATTTGGGCGCTGAAAAGTTCCTGAACATCAAATGCCGCAAAGCTGGTTTGTCCCCGTCTGTTGTTGTCTGCGTGGCCACTGTGCGCGCGATGAAAATGAACGGCGGCGTGGCCAAGGCCGACCTTGGTGGTGAAAACGTTGACGCGGTTAAGGCGGGTTGCCCGAACTTGGGTCGCCACGTTGAAAACCTGAAATCCTTTGGGGTGCCGGTTGTTGTCGCGATCAACCACTTTGTCACGGATACAGACGCCGAAGTGCAAGCAATCAAAGACTATGTTGAATCGCAAGGCGCCGAAGCGATCCTGTCACGTCACTGGGAATTGGGGTCCGAAGGGTCCGCAGAATTGGCGACACGCGTTGCCGAAATCGCGGATTCAGGTATTGCCAATTTCGCGCCGATCTACCCGGACGAGATGCCTTTGGCCGAAAAAATCAACACAATCGCCAAGCGCATTTACCGCGCGGACGAAGCGTTGATGGATCAAAAGATCCGCGACCAACTGAAAACATGGGAAGACCAAGGCTACGGTCACCTGCCGGTTTGTATGGCGAAAACCCAATACTCGTTCACCACGGATCCAACAGTGCGCGGCGCGCCAACCGGCCACTCTGTGCCAGTGCGTGAAGTTCGCCTGAGCGCGGGGGCCGGATTTGTTGTCGCGATCTGCGGTGAGATCATGACGATGCCGGGTCTGCCACGTGTGCCGTCGGCCGAGGCAATCTGCTTGAACGACAAGGGCGAAGTCGAAGGCTTGTTCTAAGACTTACGATCTGTGTCAGAACACAGGGCGGGGCGATCGGGGCATTGAGCCACGACCGCCCCGCCTTAACGCCTTTAGGCGTCAAGACCGCCAGATCGGCGGGGATATTTGTAATACAAAAGATGGGGTGTCTCAGATGGCAGCGACAGTGATTGACGGAAAAGCCTTTGCGGCAACCGTGCGTGGAAAAGTGGCAAAACATGTGAGCCGCTTGGTGAGTGATCACGGCATCACACCGGGTCTGGCTGTGGTTCTGGTAGGCGAAGACCCGGCGAGCCAAGTTTACGTGCGTTCCAAAGGCAAAATGACTGTCGAAGTCGGCATGCACAGCGTTGAACACAAGCTGGATGTGGACACGGCCGAGGCGGATTTGCTGGCGTTGATCGATCAGTTGAACAACGACCCAAGCATCCACGGCATTTTGGTGCAGCTGCCATTGCCGAAACATCTGGACGAAGATTTGGTGATCAATTCGATCTCACCTGCCAAAGACGTTGACGGGTTTCACATCTCGAATGTGGGTCTGTTGGGCACTGGCCAAAAATCGATGGTGCCGTGCACACCGCTGGGCTGTTTGATGATGCTGCGTGACCATCACGGATCGATTTCCGGCATGGACGCTGTTGTTATTGGTCGCTCGAATATTGTGGGCAAACCGATGGCGCAATTGTTGTTGAACGACAGCTGTACCGTCACGATTGCGCATTCGCGGACCAAAGATTTAGCCGATGTTGTGCGTCGCGCGGACATCGTTGTGGCGGCTGTTGGTCGCCCCGAAATGGTCCCTGGCGATTGGATCAAAGAAGGTGCGACAGTCATCGATGTGGGCATCAACCGTTTGGATGCGCCTGAAAAGGGCCTCAAGGAAGATGGCAGTGTCAAAACCAAATTGGTGGGCGATGTGCATTACGAATCTTGTGCCGCGCGCGCCGGTGCAATCACGCCAGTTCCAGGCGGCGTTGGCCCCATGACCATCGCGTGCCTGTTGGCCAACACGGTGACGGCCTGCTGCCGCGCCAACGGTTTGGACGAACCCGAAGGGCTCACGGCCTAACCGCCAGTCAGCACCTCGAACATTATGCGGCCGGGCAGTAACGTGAACAGTCCGGCGATCAAAAGCGCACCAAAAACAAGGGATTTCATGCCTTTTTGGTGCGCTTTTACGTTGTGCATCCGTGCGGCGCGCACGTTAACAACCAGCGATCCCAGTGTGAAAATCGACAGCAGGTGAATAAAACTAAAGGGTCCGAATTGACCAATCGTGCTGATCCAGAAACTGGACATCGCCACAAACCCCATCGAAATCACCCACGTCCATCCTAAAATGCGATGCACCCTTGATCCGCGTTTGAAAGTGAACAACACCACCGTTAGAATGACCAAACCGAGCGCGACAATGGCGTGTGCTTGTACAACAAACGGTGCGTTTAAAAGGGGGGCAAGGGTCATGTTAACATCCAAAATTTGCAATCTGAACCTATCTGGATGCACCCCGATCCCGCTGGCAACTGACTATGCGCCAACGGTCCGATCCTTGCGCGAGATGTCGTGTTTTATGGGGGCGAACCGTTGACGTTTCGTGAAATGCGCTGGCTTTGGGTCCCGCTTGGCATCTGGGCGCTGGCGAGCATTCTGACGTCGATGTCCGGTCCCTTTGGAACGCACGAAGCGATGACAATTTTACCGCGCACGATGTATTGGTCCGCTGTGTGTGCTGCGTCTGTGGGGCTAAGTATGGTCGCGGTTCGGGTGAACACCGGGCAAACCGTTTGGATCAAATTACTGGTCTGGTTATGCTTTGCGGCGATCCTGAGTGCCGGAATTTACGCGGTGAATATCACGCTGTTTTCCATTGGTTCGGGGTGGGGCGAATACCTTTACCTGCTGGTTATTGTCGGCGTTAGCGTGGGCGTTGTGTTTTCGACAATCCAGTTGATGCGCCCCGAAATTCCAATATCCCGCGATGATGGGCGGATGGCAAAGTTTCTGGAACGACTGCCCCTTGAAAAACGCGCGAAACTGATCCGTTTGGAAGCGCAAGACCACTATCTAAAGGTGGTGACCCACGCCGGTGACAGTCTGATCCTGATGCGTATCGGCGACGCTGCAAAAGAGCTGGAGGACGGTTTTGGCCTGCAGGTGCATCGGTCCCATTGGGTCGCGCGTGGCGCGGTGAGTACACATAAACGTCGCGCGGGGCGTGATTTTTTGACCACACAAGATGGCGCTGAAATCCCGGTCAGTCGCAACAATCGGGCGCAGATCGAACAGCTGATGCAAACTATGCAGGAATGACGTTGAGTAAATGTCACCAATCCTCGGGAACGTTAGTTTTACTCGGTTAACGAGTTGATTTTTAATTATTCTGACGCAAGATAGCGTCACCAATTTTTACATACAGAGACCGCTCCATTGTTTCCAAAAGACGAAATCCTGAACGAAGTAAAACCAAAATCAGATCCGCGACTTGTTGGATTGGGCATACGGGCCACTGTGATGTGCGCGATTTCATTGCTTTTTGCGGTGTCTGGACCATTCGGCACCTACGAATCAGGTAATTTTGGCGAACGGCTGATGTATTGGTTGGTGCTGATCGGGGTTTCCATGGGGATGGCCTGGGGCCTCAAATTTATGGTGCGTCGTTCCTTGGGGAACCTTAGTTTTGTGACCCAAGAAGGTCTGGTGATCCTTGCGATGACGTGCATCTTTACCGCGTTTCTGCAGATTTGGACCCTGATTGCATTCCCGGGGATCGATGGTATCCGACCAGGATATTGGCTGCTGGCCCTCGAGGTTTTGGTGATCTGTACGGTGGTTTGCACGATGATGTACTGGATTCCGAAACTGATCGAAACGGTGGAACCAAAGCCGATGAATGTCGACGTTCCGCGTCTTGCAACGCGGTTGCCAGACGGGTTTGACGGGCAGATTTTACGCCTTACCGTGAACGGACATAAGGTCATGGTTGTCACGTCGGACGGGTCGTTTGATGTACGGATGCGGTTTGCAGATGCGGTTGTGGAAACCAGCCCGTTGCGTGGATTTAGCACGCATCGTTCGCACTGGGTAAATCAAGCCGCGATCAGCGAAGTTACCTCTCATAAAGGGCGTCCTGTGATCGTCATGACGAACCGCGACGTGGTTCCGGTCAGTCGCAAATATCAGCGCAATGTCGAAGACGCCGGCCTGATGTAACGTTAGCGCGGCATGGGTATTTGGTGGGGTGTTCGACCTGTCAAAATTGCTGTTGCTTCCGGTCGCATGATCTTTGTTAGTGCATCATCCGAACTGCGCAAGCCGCCGGTATAGGTCCCGTAGGCGGGCATGATCAGGCGATCACTGTCCAGTAAAAATGCCGGACGTGACACTGTGCGACCGCGCATCGAAATTTGCGCCTTGGGGTGATAGTGACCTGAAATTTCACCACTTTTTCCCTTTTCGGCTATGTGGCGGAAAATCAATGGGGGCAGCGGCAATTCACCCAGATGACTGCCGCCAAGGTCAATGGGGCCGGGATCGTGGTTGCCTTCGATCCAGATCCAACGCCGCCCGGCTTGTAGGCGGGTGATCCATAGGCGTTCGGTTTCAGACAGGCTTTGCGCGGCGATAAGATCATCAAAACTATCGCCCAAACACACCACAATGCGCGCGTCTGTTGCCTCTAGATCGCGTTCCAATCGCGTCAGCGTATCGCGGGTCTCGTAGGGAGGTAATGCAGATCCGCCGCGCCGTAAAATACGTTCGGATTTTCCCAAATGCAGGTCCGAAACACACAGCAAATTATGCGCCTCCCACCACAGCGCGCCGGACCCAAGGGCCGTCAATTGCGCGCCTGCCAATGTGATGTTGCATCCGGTCATAGCCTGTTTGGTACCCCTCACCATTCCTGATTTCCAGTGGTTTGTTACGGCGCAAGACCCGCAGTCGCCATCAATCGCGCAGCCTCAGCGGCCAGCAGTTTTTCCTCAGCCAGTCCTTTGACGGGAACACGCCCGACCTCAAGGAAAAGCGGCGCTGCCAAGGGCGTGACGCGACTGTGTTCGATCAAATCAATGCGCCCATCAATGCGTCGGATCATGTCTTCGATGCGGCCAAAGTCGATCAACCCTTTCATCGCTTCTTCGCGGGTGATTTGCATCATCACGTGATCAGGATCATATTTGTGCAGGGTGTCGTACAAAATGTCCGAGCTAAACGTCGCCTGCCGCCCTGATTTGCGCGCGCTCGGACTGTTGCGTTCGATCAGCCCCGCGATGGTCGCAGAGGCGCGAAAGGTGCGTTTCATCACCGCATTTCCAGCCAGCCACGTGTCCAATCCATCGCGCAACGTGCCAAGATCAAACAACGGGGCAGGGTCGCGCACCGCGTCCAAGCTCCAGATCATCGTGGCGTAATCAGTGGCTAGAAAGCCTAACGGGTTTAGCCCGGATTCTTCCATCCGATTGGTTAACAACAGCCCCAGCGTTTGCATCGCATTACGCCCGGCAAAACCGTAGATGACAGTGTGTGCGCGATCCTCGTGGGGGAAGCTTTCGATCAACAAACGACCCGGTTCAGGCAGGCGCGAAACGCGGCGCTGCAACGCCAACCAATCGGCGGTATGCTTTGGCAGTTCGGGCCAAGCGTCTTGTTGGAACATCCGCAAAACCCGCTGGCTCAACTGGGTCGAGGTCGAAAATTTGGTGCCTGAAAACGTCGCGATCTTTGGCTTTTTGTCGGCGCGTTTTGACACCTCGACGGTCATTTCACGCAAGCCTTCGTAGCGCACGATTTGTCCGCCAATCAAAAACGTATCACCGGGGGTTAGGGTCGCGGCAAAGGCCTCTTCGACCTCGCCCAAGGGTTTGCCGCCGCGATTGCGTTTCAGGCGCACCTTTAGTGTATCGCGGTCTTGGATCGTGCCCAAGTTCATGCGGATTGCGCGGGTGCTGCGCGGATCACGCAACTGCCACATGCCGTCGGGGCGCTGCAGCAGGCGTTTCCATTTGTCATAGGCCCGCAGCGCGTAGCCACCGGTCGCACAAAAATCAAGACAGGCGTCAAAATCGCTGCGCGTCAGCGTGCTGTACGCCCCCGCACTGGTCATTTCGGCAAACAGCGCATCAGCGTCAAATGGACCTGCGCAGGCGGCAATCAAGATGTGTTGGCACAGCACGTCGCGCGGGCCGGGACCACGCGGATCACCGTCTAGTTCGCCTTCTTTCGCGGCCTCAAGGGCGGCAATGCATTCGACAACTTCGAACCGGTTTGCAGGCACCAGCAGCGCCTTTGAGGGGGCGTTGTAGCGGTGATTGGCGCGGCCGATGCGTTGCACCAATCGTTTGACGTTTTTGGGCGCACCAATCTGGATCACCAAATCAACGTCACCCCAATCAATCCCCAAATCAAGCGAACCTGTGCACACAATCGCACGCAGATCGCCACGTACCATCGCGGCCTCGACCCGTTCACGTTGCACACGATCCAGGCTGCCGTGATGGATGCCGATTGGCAGACTGTCGTCATTGGCAAGCCACAGATTGTGAAAGAAAATCTCGGCCTGCGCGCGGGTGTTGTGAAAGATCAACGTGGTCTTGTGTTGCTTGATTTGGTCGATCACGGCGGGGATAGAATATTTGGCACCATTGCCGGACCACGGGGGTGCTTCGTCGGTGGTAAGCATCTGAATATCAGGGGCAGGACCGGGATCAGCCAGCAGGATTTCGCAAGGGTCGGGATGGCGGGCCAGTAGGTGTGCGATGGCGTCCGGGTCCTCAACTGTGGCGGACAGGCCGACGCGTTTTAGATCGGGGCACAGGGTTTGCAAGCGGGCTAGCGCAAGGAACAATTGATCGCCGCGTTTTGAGTCTGCCAGCGCGTGGATTTCATCGACGACAATGCGTTTCAATCCTTTGAACATGCGGTGCGCGTCATCGTAACTGGTCAGCAAGGCCAGCGATTCTGGAGTGGTTAACAGAATATGTGGCGGGTCTGCGCGTTGTCGCCGTTTTTGCGTGGCAGAGGTATCGCCGGTGCGATCTTCGATCCGGATATTCAGCGACATTTCGTCAACAGGCGTGCGCAGATTGCGTTTGATATCAGCCGCCAGCGCCTTGAGCGGTGAGACGTAAAGCGTGTGCATCCCATCGTGATCATTGGTCGCCAAATCAACTAAGGTTGGCAGGAAACCGGCCAGCGTTTTGCCGCCTCCGGTCTGGGCGATCAGCAGCAAAGCGGGGTCATCACTGCGCGCCAACATCGCTTGTTGGTGCGGGTGAATGGACCACCCTTTGGTCTTGAACCACGATCGAAAAGAGGGGGGGAGCATCGCCATAAACGCGATTGTATCCGATGGATCGGCGGGGGCCAGCCTTGATCCGACTTAGGCGCGTGGTTTTAATGACCTGATCGCGGCCTGCACGGTTTCGGGCAGCGTGACATCGGCGCCATTCGGGGCCGCATCCAGCGCGCTGGCGACGTCTTTGACCAGAATTGCGATGGTGTTTGACGGATCAAAGCCGTCGCGTGCGAATTCGATGCTGTCGAACCCTGAGGCAAACCAGTTTTGCCCCGATGACGTTTGGATCAAATCCAGCAACGCAGTTTCATCAATGCCGGCGTCATCCGCCCAATCCAAGACCAATCGCGTCATCGCAGTATTGGACGCGGCCAACAGATTGTTCAGGACCTTGGCCTGCATGCCACTGCCAAACGCACCCATGCGATGAAAGTGTTTGCCCATGGCATCAAACAGCGGTTGGGCCGCATCCAGATCGTCAGATGTGCCGCCCAGCATAAAGCTAAGCGCGCCATTTTCAGCGGCGATTTGCGCACCGGACATCGGCGCGTCAATCAGGGTGATGTGCTGTGGAACGCGCGCGCGCAAATCACGCACATAGCGCGGCGACAAGGTGGATGAAACGATGATGCGCTTTAGTGATGGACGTGCGGTAAAGTTTTGCGCGCCGAACAGAACGTCGTTGGTTTGCGCAATATCACGCACGACGGTGATCAAGGTTTCGAGCGATTGGCCAAACGCAATCGGATCATCAGTGATGTCATCCGATGCTTTAGCAACAACATCGAACCCTTTGGCATCAAACCCGTTTTTGCGCAATGCGGTCAACATAGGTGCGCCCATTCGACCGCATCCCGCAAGCCCGATCATCTGACGATTGTCTCGTCTTTGACGAACATGTTGGCCCACGCGCGGTCAATCAATTCTGGGGTCATTTGATATGGAATGCCTTCGAATTCACAAATCGCGATCATCTGATCGATCAAAAAGATCGGCTGATAGTTCGCATAAACATTGTCGATTGTCGGGTACTTGACCTTTAGCAAATGGATCAACGCGGCCTCGTTCAGGGGCATTTTGCGCTTCTTGGCAACCATCGAAAAGATCTTGAGATAGTTCGCCTGATTGGGTCCATCGATTTTGATCTTAAAGAAAATACGGCGCAAAGCAGCGGTGTCGAAAATCTCGTTCGGGTGGAAGTTGGTCGAGAAAATCACCAAAGTATCAAAGGGGACTTCGAATTTTTCACCAGATTGCAGCGCAAGGATATCTTTGCTTTCTTCCAGTGGAACGATCCAGCGGTTGACCAGCGATTGGGGTGGTTCTGCTTGGCGACCAAGGTCATCGACGATGAAAATACCGCCAGTGGATTTCAACTGAAGCGGGGCCTGATACGTGCGCGCGGTCGGGTTATAGACAAGGTCAAGCATGCTCAACGACAGCTCGCCGCCGGTGATGACAGTTGGGCGTTCGCACCGCACATAGCGGGTGTCAAACCAGCCAGTTGTCTTGCGCAACGTGTTAATGTCGTCCTCGGCTTCTTCGATGGCTGTGTGCACAATCGGGTCATACATGGTGATAACCTGACCGGCGTATTCGATGGCACGAGGCACATAAACCATATCGCCAAGAGCGTCGCGTATCCCGTTGGAGATGCTTGATTTTCCGTTGCCTGGCGGGCCGTACATCAGGATCGAACGGCCTGCAGAAACGGCGGGGCCAAGGTTGCCGATCAATTCGTCCGGAAGAACCAGATGGCCCATCGCACCGGTTAATTGTTCGCGCGTTACCATCAGATTTCGGATCGACTGACGTTTGACTTGGGCGCTGTAAACATCCAATGGCACCGGCATCGCGCCAAAATATTCGGACTGCGACAGGGCATCAAGCGCGCGGGCCTTGCCTGCATCGGTCAGCTGATAGCCCATCTCGTTGCCGCTGTTTGCATTCAGCGTTCCGGTGGCTTCGATCAGGTTTTGATCACGGCCCATGTCGATTAATTCTTGGGTCACAGGGATCGGCAGACAGATGGCTTTTGACAGCTCCGTGACCATATCGACGTTCTTGCGGAACATCGTTTTCAACAGGATATCCCGCATCATAACGATGGGGAGTTTCATCTCGTGAATCCGCTTTGGCGCGGGGGGGGCCATGACGGCTGAGGTCTGCATGTTCATTTTAAACGGCCTTTGACTCTGTGATCTAAATCCGGTGATAGCAGGCATTTTCGTCAACAATGTGGCCTGAACGCGCGGATTGTCGGTTTAGGCTGCGCCAAACGCCGCGGCAAAGCACAAGTAGCATCCCAAAGTCATGGCAAGCGCCAAACCCATCGGGAATTTCTTACCTTGTTCCCAGCTTTTCCACTCGGGGGCCATACGACGCAATGGAGTGTATTTGGCCAGCCTGTGGGCCGCGACTGCCGCCAATAAAATCACGCAGAACATTGGGATCAGCAGGCGCACGTCGCCTTGGGCCACAAACGGTGCTGCGACCGCGATGAACTTTGAATCACCCGCACCCATGGCACCGGCCGCGTTTAGAATAAACGTCACGATCAAAACGATCACCAATTGCACCAAACGCCACAGGTACACATCAAACGGCAAAGCGACCAATCCGACGATCAAAAACACGGCCCCCAACGCGAGCACTGCCTGGTTGGTAATGCGCATCTCGCGCATGTCGGTAAATGCCACGTAAAAGCAAATCGGCAGAACAAACGGCAAGAACCATAGGGCGGAATAAACTGTAGCAGACATGCGCGGACCTAGCCGTTCGAGTTGTCGAGCGCCTCAAGAGAGCGCACGGCGGCTTCAAAATGCTGAGGATGCGTGTCGATGGCATCGCGCAGCAGGCTTTTTCCGGTTTCGACATCACCCTGTTTGATCGCGGACAAGGCCATCGTGTGCAGCAATTGCGCGCGTTCGGTTTGATCCATCGGGATGACCGGCAAAGTGTAATCACGTTGCGCACTGCGCGACAAAATCAGGTTGTTTTTTGCGGTAAACAACGTCGGATCCTGACGAATTGCATCGCCAAACAAACGTTCTGCGTCTTTGAAATCACCGCGCGTCAGCTTGGAATAACCCCAGTTGTTCATGATGCCAGCAGGGCGGGTGGTAAGGCCCACAGCGGTTTCATAAAAACTGTCGGATTTTTTCCATTCTTGATTGCTGTCGGCCACCATCGCTTCGAGACGGTAGCGTTTGAACGTCTCGTGGGTGGGTTGCACGGTATCAAGGGTCTTTTCCGCCTTGGCCCAATCGCCTGAACGGATCAAAGCATCGGCGTAATCGACGCGGTCACTTGCGGTGGCCCCGTCCATTTTGACCAGTTTGCCAAAGGCTACGGATGCTTCGGTATAGCGTTTTGCGCGGACCAGGCTAACGGCCAATCCACGTTGAAAATCAATACGTTTGGGGTCTTCGCCAACAGATCGGGTGAAATAGGCGACCGCCTCGTTGGGGTCTGCCACGGTCAACATCACGTCGGTCAGGTTGGTTTCATCAACGACATTTACGTCTTTGAAAGCCCGCGCAACTGTATCGTTGGCGTTCTTTTCAGCGCATGCCGATAGGACAAGCGCCCCCGCTAATGTAGCGGACACGAAAATAGGGTGGCGCATGTTGTGCGTCCTTTTACTGCTCTGCCTCGGTTATGATGTCGGCGATATAAGGTAGTCACTGCTACCGCGCCGCACCAATTTATAATTGTTATTTTGAGGCCCAGTATACGTTGTGTTTTCGGATTTTGCGAGCGCTAAGCGCAGATTGTCCCTGATTTGTGTTGTTTTGCCACTATCCAGTGCAAATGCTTTGCGAAAAATCAGGATCGCTTCTTCGGTTTTGCCCCGTTCCATCAGAATGACGCCCAGATTATTCCAGTCTTGGGGTGTCGGTTCGTATTCTGTGGTGGCACGGCGCAGCAATGCCTCGGCTTGGCCCAAGCGCCCCAAGCCCAGATTTGCACTGCCCATACCGGACAGGATTTCACCGTTCATGCCCTGCGCAAGTGCTGCACGCGTGAATGCCTTGAGCGCAAGTTCATGTTCGCCCGCTGCAATCAGGCGATGCCCAACATCAAGGCTGTTCACGGCCTGCGCGCTGTGATCAACGCCCGGCGCAAACAACCCATCCTCAGACGCAGAAATGCCGCCCGGTGAACAGGCGGCAGTTCCGATAACCAATAGGGCGGCACAAGAGGCGCGCCAAAGGTTTGATTTCATTTATTAATTGCCCATATTGCCCAGCTGCGTAATGCCATGCACAGACGGCCCAACCAGAATAATCAGCAGGGGCGGCACGGTTAACATCATTGTGGCCAAGGTCATCTTTGTTGGCAACTTGTTTGCGGCTTCTTCTGCACGCATGACGCGTTTGTCACGCATTTCGCTCGCATAAACCCGCAAAGCATCGGCAATCGACGTCCCGAAGGTGGCGGATTGGACCAAAACGGTCACAAACGATGCCACATCTTGCACGCCGCAACGTTCGCCCATGTCATTCAGCACGGTGACTTTGTCTTTACCGGCTTTCATTTCGTAAGCGACGACTTCGAATTCTTCGGCCAGTGCGGGGTAGGAGGCGCGCAATTCGCGGGCCACACGCACGATAGATTGGTCAAGCGATTGACCAGCTTCGACGCAGACCAACATCATATCGAGGCTGTCTGGAAAGCCTGCGGTAATCTGTTCTTTGCGTTCTTCGACGCGGCGTGTGATCCAGTATTGTGGCAGATAATATCCGATACCACCGGGGCCAACGCCGTACATGATCATCTTTTTGGTCGATACCTCAGCACCGTCAGCACCAAGGAATTGGGTGATGTAGATGGCACCCAGGATCAAACCAATGATGCCAAGCGCGAACTGGGCAAAGTGGAAAAACCGCACAGCATCTTTTGACTGATAGCCCGCTTGGCGCAGTTCCAGTTGCTTTTTACTCAGCTCTGCGACGTCTTTTGGTTCTAGGAAGCTGGCGAATTTATCCAGCTGTTCGTTGTGCCCACCTTGGCGCAATTTTTCGCGGGATTCGCCGATGTCTTGACCATTTGCAGTGCGTTTGAGTTTGGTCAGTGGATCTTCGGGCTGACGCATCATCATCATGACGGTCATAACAATCATCACCAGACCCAAGACGCCTGCGATGATGATCGGCCCGAATGGACCAAGCAGATTGGTAATAAATTCCATAACGCGCGCTCCTTAAACTTTGATATTTGTCAGCATGCGCATGACAAAAAGATTGACGCACAAGAACATGCCGACGGCTATGCACGCAGGGATAAAGTAGGGGTGATCCCGGACTTCGTCGTAGTAATGCGGATCGCCAAGGTTGATAACGACCAGCGCCATCAGGGGGAAGCCGGACAAGAATTTGCCGGACCATTTCGCCTCTGCCGTGATCGCTTTTACCCGACGGAACAGACGAAAACGGGCACGAATAACCAGCGCAAGGCCGGCCAGAATTTCAGCCAGGTTACCACCGGATTGCTGCTGGATGGTCACGGCCACCGCAAGGAAACGTAAATCTTGCATATCAAGGCGTTCTGCCATGTCTTTCAGGGCTTCACCCACGTCGCGACCATAGGCGGCTTCGTCCGCGATGACCCCGAATTCAGACCCCAAAGGATCCTGAACTTCTTTGGCTACAATCTGTACGGCAGACACAAACGGGTGCCCGACCTTAAGCGATCGAACCATCAGTTCAACGGCGTCAGGCAGTTGTTCTTCGATCATGCTGAGACGTTTGCCAGCCTTGGCGTTGACCCAGAAATAGACCGCGCCAATACCGATGCCAAATGACACGACAATGCGCAGCGGCAGTTGCGTTTCCGTCCCGATGCTAAGACCGATAAAGGCCACAACGCTGAGGGCCCCCATGATCATAATCAATTGCTGTGGTGTAAATGCGATCGCGGCTTTTTGTGCCTTTGAGGACAGCAGCGAATACAGCGGAATTGATTTGGAATTCATGTGTTGCTGCATTTCTTTGCGCAACTGGTCCAAAACTTCTTCGCGACGACCGCCTTTGTTCAGCATCTCGAGGCGTCGATTGACGCGGCTGTTCAGGCTGATGGATTTGCCAAATGCGACAAGGTAGATGCCTTCGACCAGCGCCAAAACAGCGATAAAGATCAGGCCATAAATGATTGGTTCTGCGCTCATAATCTTTGCTCCTTATTGGGCTGCTACGGGTTCGTAGATGGCTGCGGGCAAATCATATCCCCACATACGGAAGCGTTCGGCATAGTGACTGCGCACGCCTGTTGCGGTGAAATGACCGATGATTTTGTTGTCTGGCGTCAGTCCAACACGTTGATAACGAAAGATTTCTTGCATCGAAATAACATCGCCTTCCATGCCGGTGATTTCAGTGATCGACGTCATGCGACGCGATCCGTCTTGCAAACGCGAGGCCTGAACGATCAAGTTCACAGCGCTTGAAACCTGCGACCGCACGGCCTTTAGGGGCATTTCGATACCGGCCATTGCGATCATGTTTTCCAGACGCGACACACCATCACGCGCAGAGTTGGCGTGAATTGTGGTCATTGATCCGTCGTGACCTGTGTTCATGGCCTGCAACATATCGATAACTTCTTCGCCGCGGGTTTCCCCAACGATGATCCGGTCCGGGCGCATACGCAGTGCGTTTTTCAAACAATCGCGCGGGGATACTTCGCCTTTGCCCTCAACGTTTGGCGGGCGGCTTTCCATCCGGCCAACGTGGGTTTGTTGCAGCTGAAGTTCGGCCGTGTCTTCGATTGTCAGGATACGTTCGTCGTTATCGATGAACGATGACAGCGCGTTCAGCGTGGTCGTTTTACCAGAACCGGTACCGCCAGAGACGATAATGTTCAGACGAGTAGCCACAGCCGCTTGTAGATATGCGGCCATCTCTTCGGTGAAAGCCCCAAAATTGACCAAGTCATCAATACCCAACTTGTCTTTTTTGAACTTACGAATGGAAACCAGGCTGCCATCGACGGCCACCGGGGGCACCATGGCGTTAAAACGCGACCCATCTTTTAGGCGCGCATCCACGTAGGGGTTTGATTCATCGACACGACGGCCAACAGCGGAAACGATTTTATCAATGATGCGAAGCAGATGGCGCTCGTCTTTAAACGTCACTTCGGTCAATTGCAGCTTGCCGTCACGTTCGACAAAAATCTGTTTCGGACCGTTCACCAGAATATCGTTCACGGTGTCGTCTTTGAGTAGAGTTTCAAGTGGGCCAAGGCCGGTCACTTCGTCGTACAGCTCTTGGTTCAAGGTCTGGCGATCTTCGCGGTTGAGGATGATCGTCTTTTCCTCAAGGAACTCAGACGTGATCGACTGAATTTCCTGGCGCAAGTCGGCCTCAGATGCATGCTCCAACGCGGCAAGGTTCAAGTTGTCCAACAAAACCCGGTGCAATTCGAGCTTCAGTTCGCCCATGCGCTCCTTGCGCTTCTTTTCTTTGTCCATCGGCGTCACTTGTGCGGCCGCTTGTGGCGGTGCTTTGCGCGCAACTTTGGATGGATCGGCCACGGCAACCGGCAGTTCCGTCACTTTTTCGACGGGTTCTGCGGCGACTGCAACTGGCTTTGGCCCTGCGGATTTTTTGTACTTGGAAAACATTTAAATGCCCCGTTTAAGATCAAGCCGCTTTGGCTTGTTCTTCTTTAAGTTCATGGATGGATGCCGCCAGTTTGGCGATTTCGCGACGCAACGGATTTTTTGGTGCAGAGGTGGCCAAAGGGAGGCCGTGATCGCTGCCTTGTGTGATCGGTTTGCCGCCGTCCGGCAGTTGAAGTTCGATCGCGATATCAAGGCTTTCTGCCATGCGTTTAATCCGGCTTTTGCCGCTTAGGTCTGTAAATTTTGGTGCGCGGTTCATCACGTAACGCAGTTTTTCAACCGGTAGTTCTTCGGATTGAAGGGTGCGTTTAAAGCGCAGCGTGTTTTGTGCGGACCGCATGTCCAATTCGATGGTGGCAAAGTAAACATGTGCGGCCTGAAGCACTGTTTCGCTCCATTGAACCAGCGTCGATGGCATGTCAATCACGACATAATCAAAGTGCGCGCGGGCCATTTTGATTACGCGGCTGATGTCATCCGGGCCCAACAGGTCCAGCGGCAACATATCTGATGGGGCGGTCAAAACCTGCAACTTGTCTTGATAGCTTAACAAGGATTGCGCGAAAATTTCGGCGTCCAGGTTTTCAGTATCTGACAACATATCATAGACAATTTCACGGCGCGCGAGGTCAAGGAACGTCGACACAGCGCCAAATTGCAAATCCAGATCAATCAGGCAAACTGACGGCGAATTGTCACCATCAATTGTCGCCAGTTCCCAGGCAAGGTTCACGGCCAATGTGGTCGCACCAGTTCCGCCTGCCAAACCGTGGCTAACAATTACTGCGCCATCTTTGTTGGCACCAGCCTTGAGTTGGGTTGTCGGGGCAGGGGCCAAAACCGGAGCATTTGCAGCGCGCACATGATCGATCGCCTGCTGCAATTCACCTTCTGGCAACGGATAGGGCACAAATTCGTCAGCGCCTTTGCGCAGCAATGAATGCAGCGATGCGGGTGTCACATCTTCGGCAATCAAGATGACCTTGATATCGCGCTTTTTGGCTTGAGTGATGATTTCGCCCATTAAAACAAGGTTATCTTCATCGGTGTCATCCATCGCCAATGCGATAAATTCCATGGCCTCAGCTTCGGGCTGACCGAAAAACGCCAATGCTTCTGCAAAGCCAAGATCGCCCCAGCTTTCGCCAAGCGCTGTTTCCATGTCTTCGATAAGCAAGTCAAAATTCTGCACATCGCGGCTGACGGTGCAGGCCACGATGGGTGCGGATTCGGGTTGCGGCATAACACTGCTCATTGCCAGTCGTCCTTTGCTAATGGCACGGCGGGAAATGGCATGATGTCATCACTCGCTTGGCGCCCGCATCCGGCAACTTTGGCCAGACGCATTTGTCCTATTGCAGTGAATATGTCGGTGAACTTGGGCGAGATTGGGGCCGAAACAAACCAATTGTTTGGTATCTTGGGACGATCAACCCTTTTTAGGTTGTATTGTCTCGCTCTGCCGCAATGGCAGCAGAGCGTAATTGTTCAGAAAATTTTACTGTTCTGTGCGCAGATCGGACCCGGAAATGGTCTCGAGCTGGGAAGGTGCTGTCGCACTGTTCAGATAGTCGCGATAAATGATCTGGGCGTACTTACCGTCCAGCACATTTTGGTGCGAATTAACAAAGCCGGTCACTTCAGTCACGGTGCGACGATTGCGGCGCTCACGCCCCTGCGTCACGATCAACGGCTGGGTTTCGCCAAACGAGGACACAGCCTCGAGGCGTTTGCGGCTGATTCCTTGGGTCGTCAAATAGCTAACAACCGCATTTGCGCGTTGTTGTCCCAGACGTTTGTTAAAGCCGGATCCACCCACAGCGTCCGTATGCCCATAAACCCGAAAGCGGATTTCCGGGAACTGACGGATCCAACGCGCCTGTTCACGCAACGTATCGCGCGAACCTGCATCCAGTGTCGCGCTGTTAAACGCAAAGTTCACTGTCGTCAGGACCTCGGAGGAGAATCTGTTAGCCAAATCAAAGGTATACTGGCGTTCACCGGTTTGAATCAGCGTGTTGTTCAGCGTCGCATTGCCGAACTGGCCAGTGTCCGTTAGGGCACCTGCCTCGCGATAAAACTGCGTGTAAACAGGATCACTGCTGGGCGCACAGGCGGCCACGCCAACCGTAATGGCGGCGAGGGCGCTTAGGCGAAATTTTGTACGCTTGGTCAGCTGCATTTTCACGATCTGCTTTTTGTTAGTCCAGAACATAACCATATGAACCACTGAAGTCCTGTTTTGCAACCTCGGCAGCAGCACCCTTTTTAGGTGTGCGTGTGCCGGCGGATGTACGCCCAAACAGGAACAAGTCTTTTTCACTAGGCGGTTTGATCCGGTCCGTCGGCAATGACAACACATCACCGCGGGTAGGGGTCACCAAATGTGCGGTGATAATGATCACCAACTCGGTCTGGCTGCGCTGATAACTGGCCGAACGGAACAGTGCGCCCAAAACGGGGACATCGCCGATCCAGGGCAGTTGCGAATTATCGTCGGTAAAGTCGTCTTGCAACAAACCTGCGATCGCAAAGCTTTCGCCGTCGCGCAGTTCTACCGTTGTGGAAGTTTCACGTCGCGAGAATGCGTCGATCGACAGGCCACCGTTTGTGGTAAAGCTGTTTGTCGGGTCAATTGCGGACACCGCGGCCTCAAGTTCGAGGTTGATCAAATCTTTATCCACAACGCGCGGGATAAAGTTAAGTTCGACGCCGAAAGGTTTGTATTCAACTGTGATTGCGCCGTTGTCTTGGCTGACAGGCACTGGATATTCGCCGCCGGCCAGAAATTTCGCTTCTTGACCTGACAGGGCAACAAGGTTCGGTTCCGCAAGGGTGCGCACAACGCCTTTTGTCTCGAGCGCTTCGAGCAGGATGCCGACTTGGGTCGAACCTGCGTTAAAGCCGAACAAAATCGCGCCGTTGTTGGTGTTTGTCGCAGGAACGTTGCCGCCAAGGGCCGTCCCGATACCACCGGATGTCACGTTTGATCCAGAACCCGCGTTGACGCCAAGGCCACCTACAGATTTATTGATCGCAAGCGAAGAACTTAATGATTTCGATACGTTACGCTGCATTTCTGCAAAGCGAACTTTCAACATAACTTGCTGAATGCCACCGACGCTCATCAAGTTTGACACACGTTCAGGGGCGTAGCGTTCGGCCAAATCCAGCGCGCGTTGCAGGCGCGACGAACTGGACACAATGCCAGACATCACAATGCCGTCGTTCGCGGTGCGGACTTCGATCTTTTCACCAGGAAGGATCTGACGCAGCCGTTCTTTGAATTCTGAAATGTCGGCAGACACACGCACATCGACGTTTGTGATCAATTGACCAGACGCATCCAGCAATGTCAGCGTCGTAAGGCCCGGCGATTTGCCCAACACATAAATGGTGCGATCAGACAGCGACGAGATGTCGGCGATGCCCGGATTTGCGATGCTAAGTTCCGCAAACGGAACGTCGCTTTCGACAACCACGGCACGGTTCATCGGCACGTCAAGCGAGCGCGATGTTCCCTGTTTTAGCACACGGATATTATTCGCCCACCCTTCGCTTGCAGTGAAAACTGCAAGTGGTGATACGGATATAGACAGCCCCAAAAGGGCCGCTTTGAATAGCTTATCAATTTTCATGTGACCTGCCTTTTTGATCACGCCTCGGAATTGGGTCTTTTCGCCCAGATTGTAGTGACCCTGCACCAGTTTGTTTTTTTATGCAAGAATCAATGACTTCGTGGCCATTGTTCGTGTGGATAAATCGCAACACGGCGAAAATGGCACAGGTGCCGCCGTTGCGGGCGACACCTGTTAACAGATTGATTTGGGATCAGATCCTTTCGGAAAACTTATCCCTGTGTTGATTTGGAATAGTTTAGTTTGTGCAAGGAATTGGTATTTCCAGAACCTCTGCACCGCGGCGTGTGCGGATGGTACAAACCTTCTTTGCTTCCAGTTCTACAGTATCTTCGCGGGCTGCCAGACCTAACAATGAACGTTGGTCGACGTTGACTGCACCAGCGACTGTATCATCGTCGGCCCCAACCAATGACAGTGATAGACTGCCGGTGGATTGGGCTTGGGCGAGGGCCCCGACCTGTTCCGGTTTAACAGAGACGGTCACGGTCCGTGCAATCACTGCACCGCTTAGATCGCCGGCTGCGGATTGGTCAATCGCGATCAACTTAACGCCGGCTTCGATCAATTTGGTGACTTCACTAGAGCTAGATCCGTTGCCGCTGCCACGTTCCAGACGTCCGGTCCAATAGATGTCGACACGGTCATCGGGGCGTAGAAATCCTGATACGCCGCTGGCCACATCAACCCGGATCGCAAAGGCACGCATGCCGCGCTCCAGACGTGATGTAATGCCTGCTTCTTCGCCTGGTTCAGAGACTTTGATGGCCAAGATGGCCTCATCTTTTTCCATGGCCCGCAAAACAACGCGCAATTCGGTTTCTGTTTCGGAATATAGGCTGTGTTCGCCGATGAATGCGCCCTCGGGGATGGCGTTTTCTGGCCAGCTGACTATTCGAACGTCCTCTGCCGCGATGGCTTCGCCGTATTTCAATTGGCGGTCTGCCACGTAAACGTCGACGGTGGGGACAATACTTTCGCGTGCGGCACGTTCTTTTGCCAGCTCGGTTTGATATGCGCCAAATTGCTCTTTGGCGAGATAAACCGCGCCACCAGCAAGCGCGACGCCCACGATAAGCACAAGTCCAAATACCATTCGCATGATGTCACCTCTTTTAATGTTTTAGACCACCTGTATGGCCATGATTGCTCAGCCTGTTGTACACCGCAAATTGTGGCGACCAGATGGAGCGGATGTGGTTTTTACACGACGTTTTGCACAAGCCAGGCCCGGGCAAACATCGTTTTCGCAAGGACAGGGGGCGCATAATATGATGCGCGGCCACCGTGTCGGACGTTAATAATTTAGAACGACCAGTTGGACAGCATGTCTGTAACCGAAGACGACAAGGTCAACGTACCAGTTTGCATCGCAACAACGATCGACGCGGCCAAGGCCACAATGCCAGCGCACAGAACAACCCAGTCGACAGTTACAGCGCCGTTTTGGTCATTCACGAAGGATTTGAATTTTTTCAACATAACAGTTTCCTACTCATTAGCCGGCAATTTTTAGCGGCACGGCCAGGGTTCAAAACCAAAAGCCCGTTGTAAAAAGGGCCGCGTCCATAGTGCGGTCGCGACCCTAAATTCTGCTGCTTAAGTCAGACCGACGCTTATGCGTTAGGGTCTTGTGCTTGCAAGAATGTGTCTGTGTCTGTTGTCAGCTCAGTCGCACCGGTTTCGATGGATGTGTACGCTGCAACGGCCAGGCCAACTACGGCTGCGGTCAAAACAACCCAGTCAACAGTTACGGCGCCGTTTTCATCTTTACGGAAGTTTTTGATAAATTTCATCATGGTATGTCCCTCCAAAGGATCAGTAAGTTTTTTTTCAGTTTCGACCTTGTCGGCGTTAGCGGCTCACTCTCTCAATTGAGCCTGTCCGACTTGGTATGAACATGTTTTGCACTTTGATTGAGGCATGAATTTGACTGCAAATATGGCTTTTGCACTTTTTGCGGTGTTTGTAGAAAATTAACGATTAACTTGCTGATTTTAAACGATCTTAAAGTCTGATAAATCTTCACAAGTTGTTAATCTGTTCTGCAAATCCGCCAAATGTGGCAGGATCGCCATCTTCTGTGCCCGATTTGCTGGTTGAAACGCTGAAAATCTGCAATAGTGACCCCATAAAACAGGCAAAGCCGAACAATCGGCGCACCAGCGGGCAGCAAAAATGCGAAAATTATTTACGATGATCCTCATTTTATCGATGGGTCTGTCTTTTTCGGCGCATGCTGAGGGGCCAAAGCCGTTTCCTGACTTTTCTGCCAAACGGATAAAGCCGCCAAAAGCTGCGGGATCAAAACGCATCACCATCCAGATCGATCCTGAGGCACAGGCCAAAACGCCAAAGCCCGCCAATCCGACATCAACCGCGAATGCCGCGGCCCCACGTCGCCCTGATGCGAAATACGACTGGTTCTGGGATAAGGTGTCGCCTGACCTGGATCAGGCAGGGGCCGGGCGATTGCAGGTCGCGATGTCGGCGTTGGCCGGATCGAACAACAAAGTCGCCAGCCCGCGATTGGCCGTCATGCAAGACATCGCCCGTGTGCGCGGCATCGATATTTTGAAATCAACCATCGGGACCGAAGTGTCGCCGGCGTTGGTTCTGGCGGTCATGACCATCGAATCCGCAGGCAAGGCAGACGCGGTCAGTGGGGCGGGTGCCCAAGGGTTAATGCAGTTGATGCCAGCCACGGCCTCGCGATTTGGCGTCACGGACAGCTTAGTGGCTGCGCAAAACATTGCGGGTGGCGTCAAATATCTGGACTGGCTGATGGGGAAATTCGACAACGACCCGATTTTGGTGCTGGCTGGATATAATGCAGGCGAAGGATCAGTGCGCAAATACGAAGGTGTGCCGCCGTTTGCAGAAACCCGCGATTACGTGCCCAAAGTACTGGCCGCGTTCCAAGTGGCGCGTGGCTTGTGCCTGACACCACCGGAACTGATCAGCGACGGCTGTGTGTTCGCAATGATGAAGTAGTCGACGCGCCAGATCGGGTTTTGATCCGGCGCGTCATTTTATTTTAGACGATTTTCGCTTGGGTCGCGGCGCGCAATTCGGCCTCTGTTACACCTTCTGCGCATTCAACGATCTTTAGACCGCCAGTCACGACATCCAGCACACCTAGGTTGGTGATGATGCGGTCGACGACCTTTTGACCGGTCAGTGGCAAGGTGCATTCCGCCAATACTTTACTGTCGCCGTGTTTGTTGGTGTGATCCATAACCACAACCACACGGCCGACGCCTGCGACCAAATCCATGGCACCGCCCATGCCTTTGACCAGCTTGCCGGGGATCATCCAGTTGGCAAGGTCACCGTTTTCAGCAACTTCCATCGCGCCAAGGATCGCCATAGCGATTTTGCCACCACGGATCATGCCGAAGGATTGCGCGCTATCGAAATAGGCGGTTTGCGGCAGTTCGGTGATGGTCTGTTTGCCAGCGTTGATCAGGTCCGCGTCCTCGGTGCCTTCGATCGGAAAGGGGCCCATGCCCAACATGCCGTTTTCAGATTGCAGCGTTACTTCGATGCCTTCGGGGATGTAGTTGGACACCAGCGTCGGAATCCCGATGCCAAGGTTCACGTACCAGCCGTCCTGAAGTTCCTGCGCGGCGCGTTCCGCCATTTGATTGCGATCCCACATATTATGCGCTCCTTACCGTACGTTGTTCGATGCGTTTTTCGTGTGCGCCTGTGATGATGCGGTGCACATAAATGCCGGGCAGGTGGATGCTGTCGGGGTCTAGGGACCCTGTCGGCACGATTTCTTCGACCTCGACCACACAGATTTTGCCGCACATGGCAGCGGGCGGGTTAAAATTGCGCGCAGTTTTGCGGAACACCAGATTGCCTGTCGCGTCCGCTTTCCATGCCTTCACGATGGCAAGGTCGGCAACGATGCCTTCTTCCATGATGTAGGTTTGGGTTTTGCCATCAGAGTCTGTGAAATCTTTGTGCTCTTTGCCATCTGCGATCACGGTGCCAACGCCGGTCTTTGTATAAAAGCCGGGAATTCCACAGCCGCCTGCGCGCATACGTTCGGCCAATGTGCCTTGCGGGTTGAATTCCAGTTCCAATTCGCCGCTTAGATACTGACGCATAAATTCAGCGTTTTCACCAACATAAGAGCTGATCATCTTTTTGACCTGCTTGGTTTGCAGCAAAATGCCGATCCCGAAATCATCAACGCCTGCATTGTTCGAAGCAAATGTCAGGTTTTTGGTGCCGGCGTCTTTGATTGCGTCCAGCAGCAATTCGGGGATTCCACACAGGCCAAATCCGCCTGATGCGATGAACATTCCATCATGCAACAGGCCATCCAAGGCCTCGGCTGCTGATCCAAATACTTTTTTCATGGAAACTCCCTCCAACATGGTGTTGCAAGGTTTTTGACGCTGCACTGCGGCAGAGTCAATGAACTGACATGCCGTAGCGTCGCGGATTAAGAAGACGCTTTAACCGGTGAGGCCAAAGTCGTCTTCTTAACCCAAATATCAAGACATCGGGCCGTCAAATCCGCAGATCATCTGATTGACGATCTGCGCCCGAACTATTCTTCGGCTTTTGGTGCTGCCTTTTTAGCGGCTGGCTTCTTGGCAGCAGGCTTTTTCGCTGTCGCAGCTTTTTTGGCGGGCGCTTTTTTCGCAGCGGTTTTCTTGGCCGCTGGTTTCTTAGCGGCAGGCTTCTTTTTGGTTGCCGCTTTGCGCTTGGCCGGTGACTTCGCCAGCTTTTCCTCGATCAGGATCACAGCTTGATCAATCGTTAGGTCTTCTGGCTCGATCTCTTTTGGAACTGTCGCGTTTACCTTTTCCCACTTCACATAAGGCCCGTATTTGCCTTTCATGATGTTGACCGGCCCACCCATATCTGGGTGCTCGCCCATCTCGCGGATCGGCACTGCGGGTTGCCCACGGGTGCCACGGCTGGCGATCTTTTCAGCCAGCAATTGTGCGGCGCGGTTCATGCCCACGGTCCAAACTTCGTCGATACCTTCGAGGTTGGCATTGGTCCCGCCACGCTCTGATGTCGACACGGCGTGTTTGATGTACGGTCCGTAGCGGCCAATATTTGCCCAAACCATAATGCCATCTTCGGGGTGTGGTCCGATTTCGCGGGGCAGGGACAACAACATTAACGCTTGTTTCAGGTCCACATCGGCAGGTGGCCAATCCTTGGGGATCGACTGGCGTGGTGGCTTTTTGTTTTCTTCGGTGACTTCGCCGCGCTGCACGTAGGGGCCAAAACGTCCTTTGAATGCGGAAATCTTGTCGCCTGCATCTTCGCCCAACACTTTGCCTTCGGGTGGAATGCCACCGTTATCTTCGGCACCGGGAGGACCAAATGCGCGGGTGTAGCGGCATTCAGGGTAGTTCGAGCAGCCAATAAACGCGCCGCCGGACCGGGCCGTGCGCATAGACAAACGGCCAATTTCACAGTTCGGGCAAAGACGCGGATCGCCGCCGCCCTCAAGCGCGGGGAACAAATGGGGTTCCAACACTTCGTTGATTTTTTCCAGCACTTCGGTGATCCGAAGTTCGGATGTTTCAGCAATCGAGGCCGAGAAGTCTTTCCAGAATGACGCCAGCACATCTTTATAGTTGCGATCACCAGCGCTGACATCGTCCAGTTCTTCTTCCAAAGACGCCGTGAAATTATAACCGACGTATTTGCGGAAATAGTTTTCCAAAAACGCAATGACCAAGCGGCCCTTGTCCTCTGGAATCAAACGGTTCTTTTCCTTTCGCACATACTCGCGGTCTTGGATCGTGGTCACAACCGACGCATAGGTCGACGGGCGGCCAATGCCCAATTCTTCCATGCGTTTCACCAATGTCGCCTCGGTGTAGCGCGGCGGTGGTTGGGTGAAATGCTGTTCTGGGGTGACAGATTTTTTGTCAGCTTTTTCACCCTGAGTGATCTGCGGCAGACGTTTGTCATCGTCATCAACGACCACATCATCGCGACCTTCTTCGTAGATTTTCATAAAGCCGTCGAACAACATAACCTGACCGGTGGCACGCAATGTGATCTGTTCGTCATCAGACCCGATGTCGACTGTTGTACGTTCCAGACGCGCTGATTCCATTTGACAGGCCAGCGTCCGCTTCCAGATCAGATCATACAGTTTGCGCTGATCGGCATCCATGATTTTTAGGTCATCAACGGCCTTGGTCATTTCGGTCGGACGAATACATTCGTGCGCTTCTTGGGCGTTCTTGGCTTTGTTTTTGTAAACGCGCGGGGCGGATGGCACGTAATCAGCGCCGTACCGGTCTTTGATCGCATCGCGCGCCATCACGACGGCCTCGGGGGCCATGTCGATGCCATCGGTCCGCATGTATGTGATGTGGCCAGCTTCGTACAAACGCTGCGCGGTGCTCATGGCTTGGCGCGCGCCCATGCCGAATTTGCGGCTGGCTTCTTGTTGTAGGGTCGACGTCATGAAGGGCGGTGACGGGTTGCGCGAGCCGGGTTTGGCCTCAACCGACTGAATTTTCAGGTCGCGACTGTTGATCGCGCTTTCGGCCAATTCGGCTTGGGTCTGATTCTCGATGTCAAACCGCTCAAGCTTTTTGCCGGCCAAAACGGTTAGGCGCGCTTCAAATTCTTGACCGCGCGGGGTCGAAAGGATCGCTTTGACAGACCAGTATTCGCGGTTTTTAAACGCTTCGATTTCCATCTCGCGTTCGGTCAGGATGCGCAGGCAAACCGATTGCACGCGGCCCGCAGATTTTGCACCTGGCAATTTGCGCCACAAAACCGGCGATAGGTTAAAGCCAACAAGGTAATCTAGCGCGCGGCGGGCCAAATAGGCCTCGACCAATGGCATGTCGACCTGGCGCGGGTTTTTCATCGCTTCGGTGACGGCAGTCTTCGTAATCGCGTTAAAAACAACGCGGCTGACGGGGGTGTCTTTGTTGATGGCTTTGCGTTTTGTCAGCGCTTCTTGCAAGTGCCAGCTGATTGCTTCGCCTTCGCGGTCCGGGTCAGTCGCGAGGATCAGTTCGTTGTCGTTTTTCAACGCATCGGTGATCGCTTTGACGTGTTTTTTGCTGTCGCTGCCAATTTCCCACAGCATCTCAAAGCCGTTTTCAGTATCGACTGAACCGTCTTTGGGCGGCAAATCCCGCACGTGGCCGTAGGATGCGAGGACAGTATAATTATCGCCCAAATATTTGTTGATGGTTTTGGCTTTGGCCGGGGATTCAACAACAACGACTGGCATGTACTGGGGCACCTTTTGCGAAGAAATTCTGGGCGTCTATGGCCGCGCAAGATGTGGTGTGCAAGTGCGGAATGTCAACACACGTGGTTTGTGATGGCGAAATTGGTTTGGATTTCAGGCGTTAACTGACCCGTGCAAGCAGCCCACCGTCATGGCGTACGATCTGTCCATCTAGCTCAAGATCAAGCAAGATCGGGGTCACTTCGGCGGAGGTTGTCTTGAGATCGCGGATCAATTGGTCCTCGGCCACGGGGGAGGGGCCAAGGCGCGACAAAATTTGCATGTGCAACTGGGACGTATCGCGCAAATCACGTGATTTCGGGGCAGGTTCAAGCGCCATTTGGGTCTGTTCAGGTGCGGCCAAGGGGGCAAGCGCATCAATGACATCTTGGGCACCACGCACCAACGTTGCCCCGTCACGGATCAACATATTGCAGCCCGACGCCCGCGCATCAAAGGGGTGACCGGGAACCGCCAAAACATCACGACCTTGATCCAAAGCATCGCGCGCCGTGATCAAACTGCCCGATTTTGCCGCAGCTTCAACAACTACAGTGGCGATCGACAGACCGGAAATAATGCGATTGCGGTTGGGGAAATGGCGCGCCATTGGCTGCAATCCGATTGGCATTTCGCTAAGGCGCAGGCCTTTTGACGCAATGGACATCGCCAATTCAGTGTTTTCCGCAGGGTACATCACATCAACGCCGCCAGCCTGCACCGCGATTGTGCCTGTAGAAAGCGCTGCATGGTGGGCCGCCGCATCAACGCCGCGGGCAAGGCCGGACACGATGACATATCCTGCTTCGCCTAGATTTGCGGCCAGCGATTTTGCCATGCGGGTCCCAAGCGAGGATGCATTGCGCGCCCCGACCAGTGCGATCATCGGGCGTTGTAGCAAACTGATATCACCCAAAGCCCACAAAAAGGGTGGCGAATCTGACAGATCCAGCAGCGTGCCGGGAAATTTGGGATCGCCGTGTGAAATCAGACGTGCACCCAGCGCGTAGCCAGCGGCGATTTCTTTTTCAACGTCAGCGACGGGGCAAATGTCATACCGCTTTACGCCGGCGGCACGCGCTACCTCAGGTAGCGCGGCCAACGCGTTTTGCGCCGTGCCGTGTTCAATTAGCAGACGTTTGTACGTCGAAATGCCAACCCGGCGGGAACGCAACAGACGGAGACGGTGAAATATATCGTCTTCCGAGGTGGGTAGGAGTGGGGGGTGAGTGGAAGAAGGAGTAGTTCCTTTGACAGTCATCCGTGGCTCCGTCCGTTGCTATACCTTATATAAATTCAAAGTAGTTAACGACGCGTGAATCAATTCCTCGCTATTTATGGGGAATTTAGAACGCATTTGTACGAAATGCCGATGTTTACGTTGCTGACCCGCCAATTGTGAGGCCACCAATCATTAACGTTGGCTGTCCGACGCCCACTGGCACCCACTGACCGGATTTGCCGCAATTGCCCATGCCGGGGTCCAGCGCCATGTCGTTTCCGATCGCGCGGATTTGTTTCAGCGCAGTTGCGCCATCGCCGATCAGGGTTGCGCCATTGACTGCTTCGCCGACAACGCCGTTGCGCACGCGGTAGGCTTCGGTGCAGCTGAACACAAATTTGCCGTTGGTGATGTCGACCTGTCCGCCGCCGAATCCGACTGCATAAATGCCGTCTTTCAAATCTGCCACGATATCGCCGGGGTTGGTGTCGCCGCCCAGCATGTAGGTGTTGGTCATGCGCGGCATTGGGGTATGCGCATAGCTTTCGCGTCGTCCGTTGCCTGTGGGTTCAACGCCCATCAGACGCGCGTTTTGGCGGTCTTGCATGTAGCCGACCAGCACGCCGTCTTCGATCAGGGTATTTTTGGCCGATGGCGTGCCTTCGTCATCAACAGAGATCGACCCGCGCCGATCCGGGATTGTGCCATCATCCAAAACGGTCACACCGCGCGCCGCGATTTGCTGGCCCATCAGACCTGCAAACGCGCTTGATCCTTTGCGGTTAAAATCGCCCTCAAGCCCGTGCCCGATGGCTTCGTGCAGCAAAATTCCGGGCCATCCAGGGCCAAGCACAACATCCATAACGCCCGCAGGGGCAGGAACGGCACTAAGGTTAACCAAGGCGATGCGCAGGGCCTCGCGGGTTTTGGCCTGCCAGTCCGCCGGATCCATCAAACCGTCAAGGCCCACGCGCCCGCCGCCGCCCGCTGATCCCGATTCGCGCCGGCCGTTGTGTTCGACGATGACCGACACGTTCACGCGGGTCATCGGGCGAATGTCACTGACTGATCCACCTTCGGGGCGCAAAATCACGACTTCTTGCAAGGACGCGGCGATGCTGGCGGTGCATTGCACCACGCGTTTGTCCAAGGAACGGGCGAAATCATCCATCGCGCGCAACGTTTCTAATTTTACAGGAAAAGTTGCGCCCGCAATCGGGTCTTCGTCTGTGTACAGCTTGGTATTTGTGGCCTGAGGGGCGTCTGCCCATGTGCCACCACCTGCGCCAACGGCAAGGCGGGCTGTCTCTGTAGCACGTTTCAGCGCCGCTTCTGACAGTTCGGTCGAATGGGCGTATCCGGCGACATCACCGCGCACAGCCCGCAGGCCGAATCCCTCGGATGCGTTGTAGCTTGCCGTTTTTAAACGACCATCATCGAACATCATCGCCTCTGCGCGGCGTCTTTCGAGGAACAATTCACCGTCATCTGCCCCATCTGTCGCCTCGCGCAGTGTTTTTAAGGCTGCATCGCGGTCCAAATCGGTTTCGAACGGGGCGAAGGGGGCATCTGACATGACGGGTTTTCCTGAATTTAAGGGCCGGTTTGGGTGGCTTGGAATGATTTAGATCAAAAAGCGTCCGTTTGCCGCGCCTGAATGTCTTTATCTTGTAGTCAGAATATGATTGTAAGCTGCAAGAATACAACGGTCGACCGGCACGGCGATGTGCAAAAGGTCAACTCCGGCATCAACAGTGATCACCAGATCAGGACTATACATGAAAAAGCTAGTTTCCAAATCCGCGTCATTGGCCGCCTTGATGGCCACATTCGTAGCATTTCCAGCGATGGCCCAAGACAGCCTCGCAATCGAGGGCCTAGAAATCGTAGGCGCGCCTATCGATGGTAAAATGGGTTTTCAGCCAGCCGTGACATCCGTCGCAAGTGACTTGCAAAACCTTGATTGGCTCTTGTTGATCATCATCACAGTCATCAGCGTCTTTGTAACGGGCCTGATGATCTACTGCATCGTGCGCTTTAACAAAAAACGTAACCCGGTGGCAGCCTCCTTTACGCACCACACCCCAATCGAGATTGCATGGACGATCGTCCCAATCGTGGTTTTGGTGTTCTTGGGGGCCTATTCCTTGCCGGTTCTGTTTAACCAACAAGAAATCCCAAAGGCTGACCTGACGATCAAAGCGACAGGCAACCAATGGTACTGGACACATGAATATGTGGACCACGGGTTCGAATTCGACAGCTACTTGTTGGGCTCCGCCGCGACGTTGGACACAGATGCACGCCCTGCAGACGCAGACGTGATCCCACAAGTTCTGGACGCCGCAATGGAAGCCAAACTGGTTGACGCAGGCTATAGCCGCAACGAATGGCTACTGGCGACGGACACTGCAGTGGTTATACCGGTGAACAAAATCGTTGTTGTTCAGGTGACTGGCGCAGACGTGATCCACGCGTGGACCATTCCTGCATTCGGCGTGAAACAAGACGCGGTACCAGGTCGTTTGGCGGAACTATGGTTCACAGCTGAACGCGAAGGCATCTATTTTGGCCAGTGTTCAGAACTGTGCGGCAAAGACCACGCTTACATGCCAATCACAGTCAAAGTTGTCTCTCAAGAGGCTTATGACGCTTGGTTGGCCGGCGCGATCGAAGAATATGCAGGCATTCCATTGCCTGCGCGCGTCGCCTCGAACTGAACTGCCAAACCTGCTCTTACAAGGGCGAGGGAAACGCGCTTTGCCCTTGCCCTTTTACACGTTCGCAAGCCCGTAAAGCCCGCAACACATGAGTGATCGCATGACAGACGTCAGCTATACCGCACAGACCGAAGAACCGGAGGCGTCCCTACGGGATTACTACGAGTTGATGAAACCGCGCGTGATGCAATTGGTTGTATTCACGGCTGTGGTTGGCCTGATCGCGGCCCCTGTTTCAGTGCACCCGATTGTCGGATTCGCGTCGATCTTGTTTATCGCAATTGGGGCTGGTGCCTCTGGCGCGCTGAACATGTGGTGGGATGCGGACATCGATTCTGTGATGAAACGCACAGCCAAACGTCCAATTCCTGCGGGTAAAGTCATGCCAAGCGAGGCGCTGAACCTAGGCGTGGCGCTGTCTGGCCTGTCAGTGATGATGCTGTGTTTGGCGGGCAATCTGCTGGCTGGCGCGATGCTGGCCTTTACCATCTTCTTTTATGTCGTGGTTTATTCCATGTGGCTGAAACGCTCTACCCCGCAAAACATCGTTATTGGTGGTGCGGCAGGGGCGTTTCCACCGGTCATTGGTTGGGTTGTGGCGACAGGGTCTATGGCGATTGAACCATGGCTGATGTTTGCGCTGATCTTTATGTGGACACCGCCGCATTTCTGGGCGCTGGCCCTGTTTATGCGCAATGATTACGACGACGCACAGGTGCCAATGCTGACGGTCACACATGGTCGTCCCAGCACGCGCCGCCATATTCTGATCTACACAGTTTTGCTGTTTGTCCTCGCGATTGGCACGGCGTTCACATCGATTGGCGGGCCGGTTTATCTGGCAGCGGCGGTTATCTTGAACGTGCTGTTCCTTAAAGGCGCCTATGCGATCTGGAACCGTGACGAAGTTATTGCAGACGCCGACGACTATTTGGTTGAACGCAAATTCTTCAAACTGTCGCTGTGGTATTTGTTTCTGCACTTTGGCGCGCTGCTGATCGAAGCAGTCCTGCGCCCCTATGGATTGGGTGGCTGGTCATGACGATGAAAAAAGAACACGAACTGCACACACGTCGCAAAGGCCGCAACATCGGCGTCGGCCTGATGTTGGGCGGTTTTGTCATCCTGATTATGGCGCTGACATATGTGAAGATCACCTCGGGCGCATTTGAGCTGCCGAATATCGAGGTATCACAGTGAAAAACCCTTTGTCCCGCCTAAGCCCTAAGGGGCGCACCGTCGCACAAACCGCTGGTTTGGTCGTTGTGATGGGTGGGCTGGCCTGGGCGTCTGTACCGTTTTACGACTGGTTCTGCCGGGTCACAGGGTTTGGCGGGGTCACGCAGGTGGCCACAGTTGGGTCCGAAGATATTTTGGATCAAACCGTGACCGTGAGGTTTGATGCGTCGCTGCACACGGACATGCCGTGGGAATTCAAACCCGAAGTCCGCCAGATGGAATTGCGGATTGGTGAAACCGGTTTGGCGTTTTACGAGGCGTATAACCCGACCAACAAACCGATTGCGGGTTCTGCCAGCTACAATGTTGCACCGTATCAAGCGGGCGCATTCTTTAACAAAATCGACTGTTTTTGCTTTGAAGAACAGGTACTTGCGCCCGGTGAACGGGTGATGATGCCAGTGACCTTTTATGTCGATCCCGAAATCGTTGCAGACCGCGATGGAAAATACGTGCACACGATCACGCTTAGCTATACATTTTACCAAATCGATCTGCCCGAAGGCTACGCAGCCCTCGCGACAGACAGTGACACCAACCTGAACTGAGGGACGCTTCAATGGCCCACGCAAAAGACCACGATTACCACATTCTCACCCCATCCACGTGGCCATTATACGGCGCGCTGGCGGGTTTCATCATGCTGTTTGGCGGCGTTGTATGGATGCGCGCAGATGACGGCGGCGTCACGATGTTCTTCGAATCAATCACGCTGACCGGTCCTTGGATGTTCCTGATCGGCCTGGTCGCAACACTCTATGTGATGTTTGGCTGGTGGTCTGAATGTGTGGCCGAATCCGAAGTCGGCGATCACACGACGGTTGTGCAAATTGGCCTGCGTTACGGCGTTATCCTGTTTATCACATCCGAAGTGATGTTCTTTTCCGCATGGTTCTGGTCGTTCTTCAAACACGCGATTTACCCGATGGAAGACTACTTTGGCACCGAATATGTCGCGCCGGACATCTATCCGGTAGATGCGATGCACTTGCCGTTGATGAACACGTTGGTTTTGTTGCTGTCGGGATGTGCCGTTACATGGGCACACCATGCCTTGGTCCACGAAAACAACCGCAAAGACCTGATTACGGGCCTCGCATTGTCCATCGTTCTGGGCATCGCGTTCACCGCATTGCAAGCCTACGAATATGTGCACCTGCTGCACGAAGGCTGGGAATTTGGCGTCGATGAATTCTATTCCAACTTCTTTATGGCCACGGGTTTCCACGGGTTCCACGTGATCATCGGGACAATCTTTTTGGGTGTCTGCCTTGTGCGCGCCATGAAGGGTCACTTCACACCAGAGCGCCACATCGGTTTTGAAGCGGCCGCATGGTACTGGCACTTTGTGGACGTGGTTTGGTTGTTCTTGTTCTTTGCCGTCTACATCTGGGGCATCTAAGAACACGATGCTTAGGTATGCACATTGGTTGCACATCGGCGTAAAATCCCTAAAACCTGACAAGGCGCACGTATCATCGTGCGCCTTTGTCTTTTGCAACGATAGGGCACGATGAAACGTTTGGTTTTCTTTTTGGGCATCGGTCTTGGCGGGGCTGCTATTCTAATCAGCCTTGGCGTTTGGCAAATGCAGCGTCTGGCGTGGAAGCAAAGCATTCTGGACGAGATCGCCATCGAAATCGAACAGGCTCCCGTTGATTTACCACCAAACGCCAACCCAGCCGAACACACCTATCTGGCAGTCACCGCTGACGGTGTGATCGGCGAAAACTATCTGCGGGTTCTGGTGTCTAAAAAAGACGTCGGCGCAGGATACCGGATTATCAGCACGTTTCAGATGGCTAACCGGACGGTGTTGTTGGATCGCGGTTTCATCCGCACTTCTAGCCCCATTCCAAATGCGCCCGAAGGGACCGTTAGCATCACCGGCAACCTGCACTGGCCGCAGGAAACTGACAGCTATACGCCTGCACCTGACATCGCCAAAAACATCTGGTTCGCGCGTGATGTCGATTTGATGTCGCAGACCCTGAACACCGCCCCGATCATGCTGGTTGCCCGCACAAAATCGTTTCCCGACCAGCCCGTGACGCCGTTTCCCGTAGACACGGTGGGCATTCCAAACGATCACTTACAATACGCCATCACATGGTTTTCACTGGCCGCGATTTGGCTATTGATGAGCCTCTTTTTCTTACGACCGACCAATCGGTCAGCCAAACAAAGCAGAGATATCTGACGTGAAATACATCTCCACCCGTGGCACCGCCCCCGCACTGACATTCGAAGACGCAATGCTGACCGGCCTTGCCCGCGATGGCGGTCTGTATGTTCCCGAAACCATCCCGACATTGACGCAAACCCAGATCGCCGACATGGCTGGTCAATCTTACGAGGATATCGCGTTTACCGTCATGCGCCCGTTTGTGGGTGACGTGTTTTCAGACGCGGATTTCAAAGCAATAATCGCGCGCGCCTATGCAGGGTTCGGCCATTCCGCCCGCGCACCATTGGTGCAATTGGATCAAGGGCATTTCCTGCTGGAATTGTTCCATGGCCCGACATTGGCATTCAAAGATTTCGCGATGCAGTTGATTGGCCAGTTGTTTCAAACCGCATTGGGTCGCCGGGGCGAACGGGTCACGATTGTCGGCGCAACATCCGGTGACACTGGGTCCGCCGCCATCGAGGCGTTCCGCGGCCTAGATAATGTCGACGTGTTCATCCTGTATCCGCATGGCCGCATTTCCGAAGTACAGCGCCGCCAGATGACAACACCAACAGAATCCAACGTGCACGCGCTGGCAATGGACGGCGATTTCGACGATTGCCAAGCCCGCCTAAAGGACATGTTCAACGACTTTGAATTCCGCGATGGGGTTCGTTTGGCGGGCGTCAATTCGATCAACTGGGCGCGGGTTTTGGCGCAGGTCGTATACTATTTCAGTTCCGCCGTGTCTGTGGGTGCGCCGCACCGCAAGGTCAGCTTTACCGTTCCAACCGGCAATTTTGGCGACGTTTTTGCAGGGTATATCGCCAAACAAATGGGTCTGCCGATTGACCGTTTGATCGTAGCGACCAACCAAAACGATATTCTGCATCGCTGCCTGAACGGGCAGGGCTATCACAAAGGTACCACCGTGCCATCGATCAGCCCGTCGATGGATATTCAGGTCAGTTCCAATTTTGAACGCGCGCTGTTTGATGCTTATGGGCGTGATGGGCGTGCCGTGGCCCAATTGATGGACGAGCTGAAAACCGGCGGTTTTGATGTCAGCCAAGGGGCGATGCAGGTGCTTCAGGATCACTACGATTCCGGGCGCGCGTCAGAACCTGAAACCTCGGCCACCATCACATCGACGTTGGCGAACACTGGCGAATTGTTGTGCCCGCATTCAGCAATCGGGGTCAAAGTTGCGATGGATCAGGACGCGTCCGCCACGCCGATGATTACGCTCGCCACCGCACACCCCGCCAAGTTCCCCGACGCAGTTGAGGCGGCCAGCGGTATCCGACCGCCATTGCCCGCACGCATGAGCGATCTGTACGACCGTGACGAACGGGTCACGCGCATCGCAAACGACCTCGACGTGTTGAAAGCCCATATCAAAGGACACATTCGCCCGTGACCAAAAGCGCAAATAATTCCTCAGCGACGTTGCAGCAGCACCGCCTGTCCAATGGGTTTCGCATCGTGACTGAACACATGCCGGGGTTGGCGTCTGCCACGATCGGGATCTGGGTTGGGGCCGGCGCGCGCCATGAAACGTCCGACCAAAATGGCATCGCGCATTTTCTGGAACACATGGCATTCAAAGGGACTGAGCGTCGTAGTGCCTTGCAAATCGCGGAATCCATCGAAGACGTGGGCGGCTACATTAACGCGTATACCAGTCGCGAAGTGACGGCATATTACGCGCGCGTTTTGGAAAATGACGTGCCGCTGGCGCTTGATGTGCTGGCTGATATTTTGCTTAATCCCGTCTTTGACGAGGCCGAAATCGAAGTCGAACGCGGTGTGATTTTGCAAGAAATCGGCCAAGCGTTGGATACGCCGGATGATGTGATTTTCGACTGGCTTCAGGAACAGGCCTATCCGGATCAATCCATGGGGCGCACGATTTTGGGCCCGACCGAACGGGTGTCGTCATTTACGCGCGGTGATTTGTCAAAGTTTGTCGGCCAACATTACGGCCCCGAACAAATGATCCTGTCAGCCGCTGGTGCAATCGATCACGACGCGCTGGTGCAGCTTGCCGAAAAACTGTTTGGCCACATGCAGCCAACGCCTGCCTTTGAATTGATCCCTGCGCGCTTTGCAGGTGGTGAATTCCGTCAGACCAAAACGCTGGAACAGGCTCATTTTGCGCTGGGTTTCGAAAGCCCGGGCTACCGCGATGATGACATCTATATTGCGCAAATTTACGCAAGCGCTTTGGGGGGCGGAATGTCCTCGCGATTGTTCCAGGAGGTGCGTGAAAAACGCGGCCTGTGTTACACAATTTTTGCCCAAGCAGGCGCACATGGCGACACCGGCATGACCACGATTTATGCTGGCACCAGTGCTGAACAGTTAGGTGATCTGGCTGAAATCACGATTGATGAAATGAAACGCGCGGCGACCGACATGACGCCTGCCGAAGTCGCGCGGGCACGTGCACAAATGAAGGCCGGATTACTGATGGGCCTCGAGAGTTCGTCGAACCGTGCCGAACGTTTGGCGCGCTTGATCCAGATTTGGGATCGCATTCCGTCGCTGGATGAAACCGTGTCGCTGATTGATGCTGTGACCACCGGTGACGTGCGTGATTTTGCAGAAAAAATGGCAGGTCAAGCACCGGCTGCATTGGCGCTGTATGGTCCGATTGAAAATGCACCAACGCTGGCCCAATTGCAGGCACGGCGCGCCGCCTGATGTTATTGTCAAAACGCAAAGTCAGGATCGAAACGGAGCGTATGACATTGCGCCCACCGATCCATTCTGACTTTCGCCCATGGGTCGCGCTGCGCACACAAAGCAAATCGTTTCTAACAGGTTGGGAGCCAAGCTGGGCCAAAGACCACCTGTCACGCAAGGCGTTCACCAACCGTGTCTACTGGGCGCAAAGGTCGATCAATGCCGGTACCGCGATGCCGCTGTTTTTGGTGCGCCGCAGCGACGACATGTTGTTGGGGGCCATCACGCTGGACAACATCCGCCGTGGTCCGTCGCAATCGGGCACGTTGGGGTATTGGACGGGCGAGCCGTTCACGCGCCAAGGGTATATGCGCGAGGCAATTTTGGCTGTTGTGCATCATGCGTTTGTGCAGCTGGATTTAAGCCGGTTAGAGGCTGCATGCCTTCCCGAAAATGCCGCATCGCGCGGTGTTTTGGAACGATGTACGTTCAAGTATGAAGGTGTCGCGCAATCGTATTTACAAATTGACGGGCGCTGGCGCAGTCATGTTTTATACGCTGCTTTGCGCAGTGATAGGCGCGGCAAAACCGAGGTAGGATAGATGCTGAATTCACTGTCGACTGAATTGGAAAACACTCTTCGCGCGGCGTTGCCTGCGGACAGATTTCAGGCGGCGTCGGCGCGATACCTCGAAGAACCGCGTGGGCGATACGCCGGTCAAGATGGGCTTGTGGCGTTGCCGCGTAGCACTCTTGAGGTGAGTGCGATTGTCCAAATGTGCAACGCAGCACGCGTCGGGATTATCCCGTATGGCGGCGGCACTGGTTTGGTTGGTGGGCAGGTTTCTGCAGGTGGCCCGACGCCGTTGATCCTAAGCCTCGAAAAGATGACCGCGATCCGCGCCGTCTATCCGGATGAAAACGTCTTGATCGCCGAAGCGGGTGCAATTTTGGCTGATGTTCAGGCTGCTGCGGCAGATGTGAACCGGCTGTTCCCGCTGTCTTTGGCCGCCGAAGGGTCCGCGCGTATTGGCGGTAACCTTGCGACAAATGCAGGCGGGACGGGCGTGCTGCGCTACGGCAATTCGCGCGATTTGTGCCTGGGCCTCGAGGCCGTCATGCCCAACGGTGATGTCCTCAGCGGGCTAAGTCGATTGCGCAAAGACAACACCGGATATGACCTGCGCCACCTGTTGATCGGGTCCGAGGGGACGCTTGGCGTGATCACGGCCGCATCGCTGAAATTGTCGCCGCGCCCTGCGCATACGGGCACCGCGATGTTGGTCGTGTCGGACCCTGCCGCCGCCCTTTCGTTGCTGTCATTGGCGCGCGATCAATTGGGTGACATGGTCAGCGCGTTTGAACTGATCCACCGCCAAGGCTATGATTTCTTGAGCGAAGTTTTACCAGCAGTGCGCCAACCATTCGCGAACGCACCGGAGTGGTCGGTGTTGATCGAGGTTGGCGTGGCCCAAGTCATGGACCCTGCCGAGTGTTTGATGACGCTGTTTGAAACGGCTGTCGATCGCGGGTTGGTCAGTGATGGTTTGATCGCGCAATCGCACTCTCAATCGCAAGAATTCTGGTCGGTGCGCGAACATATTCCCGAAGCCAACCGTTTGATCGGGTCGGTGTCCTCGCATGATATTTCGGTGCCGTTGGGCGCGCTTGCGTCCTTTATCGAACAGGCCAACGCCAAGGTCGCCGCACTTGGTGATTTCCGGATCAATTGCTTTGGGCACGTGGGCGACGGCAATTTGCACTACAATGTTTTTGCAGCAAACGGGCGTAATCGCGCGGATCACCAGCATCAACGTGACGAAATCAAGCGGGTGATCCACGATCTGGTGAATACCCTTGATGGGTCCGTCAGTGCCGAACATGGGGTTGGTCGCCTAAAGGTCGATGATCTGGAACGCTACAGCGATCCGTCGAAACTGGCGGCGATGCGCACGATCAAAACGGCCCTTGATCCGGTTGGTATTATGAACCCCGGCGCAGTCCTGCGGGCTTAATCGTATAGCGACCAGCGCCCGTCGTTCCATGTGATCAAAGTTGTAGAAACCGGATAGGTGAATTGGTTGACGTTCGGCTTAATCAAATCGCGCAGATCTGCCATCGCGGTTGCGTCATCGCCGTCAACAAACACCACGAGGTCGCGCGCAATGACAACGGCCACGATGGTTCCCAGTTGCGCGTCGATGGTGTCCCAAAGCGTTGGTACAGTCAGAAAACTGGTTTCGTAGTGCCCGTCAAAGACCAGGATGTTTAGCCCGTTTTCAGTGTCGATTTGCACAGTTTTGACGTTGTCGCGGGTGTTTTTGGTGGCCTCTAACATCAAGGCGCTGGCTGTCATATCGAGGGGCTGTAGATCGGCTAGGGTCAGGAATTTTACAAATTGCGGCGCGTCTTCGACCAAGAAAATTCGCATGTCACCAATGAACGGAAAACTGATCAAGGACGTTTGGGTTTTTTCCGGTCTGTTACTCAGACTTTGGTGTGTATTTTGGCCGCCGTCCTCGCCCGGAAGTCCGGTGCCGTAGTTTTGGTGACGAATAACTGGAATGACGCGGGCGACGTTAACAGGCCCGTCATTGATGACAGCCACGCCGCTTTCGATCATGGCTTGTGCTGCCTTGTGCAAAATTTCGGCGCGCTCTGCTTCGGTTCCGGCTTGGGTCAATAAAAGATGCAGGTTGTCGGGAAAACTGATGAGCGTTTGTGACCCATCGACATGAAAACTTAGATACCGTTCTTCGATGTTTACAGTGACATCGCTGACACGCGGATCGGCCTGATAGGCATCGCGCATCAACTCAAGCGTTTCTTCAATGTTCTGAGGGACTGGAATATCGGCTGACGCGGGCAATGCCAACATCAGCCAAATCAGTGCAAGCCTCAGAATATGCATGGTTTATTCCCCTTCGAACTCGCATAGCACGGTGACATCCATGCCCATCGCCTCAAGCTTTTTGCGCCCGCCCAAAGCTGGCAAATCGATGATAAACGCGCAGGAAACGATTTCGCCGCCCAACCGTTCGATCAGTTTGATCCCCGCCTCGGCGGTGCCGCCAGTGGCCAGCAAATCATCCACAACCAAGATCTTTTCGCCCGCTTGAATAGCATCATCATGCAGTTCAACAACGGCCTCGCCGTATTCAAGCGTGTAGGATTCGCTGATGGTTTTACCGGGCAATTTGCCAGCTTTGCGGATGGGTACAAACCCGACAGACAGCTGGTGCGCGATGGCACCGCCAAGGATGAAACCACGCGCCTCAAGGCCCACGACCTTGTCGATTTGCAGGCCCACATAAGGGTGCAACAATTGATCAATCGCGAGGCGAAATCCGCGTGGGTCAGAAAACAAGGTTGTCACATCGCGAAACATGATCCCTTCGTGGGGGAAATCGGGAATGGTGCGGATGTAATCTTGGACGGTTTTCATGTCAGCTCGCTTTGCGAAGGGTTGCGGTCAAAAGACCCATGAGGATCAAAGTTGCACCGCCTGCGCGGGTCAGCCAAGTGATAACATGGGGTTTGCCAATGGTGCCCGCATCTTGTCGGCCAGTAGCGCATAGGCCAGCGCATTGGCGGCGGCAAGCCCGACAAAGGTGGCGATCAGGATCACGAATTGCGGCAACAAAGGCGCATCGGGGCGAATGAACTGCGGCACAAAAGCGATAAAGAATGCGATCGATTTGGGGTTTAGGGCCGTGACCGCAGCGGCGTGTTTGAACACACCATTTGCTGTGATATCAGTGGCTTGCACGTCTAGACCCGTGGATGGAGCAGAGCGGATCAGCTTGACCCCGAGCCAGATCAAATAGGCTGCGCCAACCCATTTCAAGACCGTGAACAAAGTCGCAGATGCCATGACCAACGCGCCAAGGCCCAACAAGGACGCGGTCATCGCAACAAAATCGCCCAACGCTACGCCGGCCGCTGATGCAACGGCCACGGACCGCCCTTTGGACAGTGCATAGCTCAGAACCAAAAGGACCGTGGGGCCGGGGATCATCAACAGGGCAAAAGAGGCGGCAACAAAGGTGAGCCATAGGTCAAAAGGCATGGGGAGAGTGCTCCGAAGTCTGGGTTATTTGAACATCAATTCGCATACCATAGCGAGCGTGCGAAACGCAGGCTAGCCCAAGACGGCGCAGACCGAAACGACCCCTACAATACACGCCCCGCAACCGCGTCTAGCTTTGCCAGCATTGCAGGATCGCGCGCATCAGGTGCCGTTAAAATCGCGTATTCTAGGGCTTTGTCACAGCCATGCGGACAATCAGTGCGGGTCGGGCCCAACAGTGCGGGCAGGCGTTTGATCATGTCACGACCTTTGTCAGCATTACCAAGCAAAGTTTTAATGATTTCAGTGACATCAACCTCACCGTGATCAGGATGCCAGCTGTCATAATCGGTGATCATCGCCACAGATGCGTAGCATAATTCAGCCTCGCGCGCTAATTTTGCCTCGGGCATATTGGTCATTCCGATGACATCCGCGCCCCAACTGGTCCGGTACATTTTGGATTCCGCCAACGTCGAAAATTGCGGGCCTTCCATTGCCAAATATGTGCCACCCTTGTGGACGGTGACGCCGGCGGCCAATGCGGCGGTTTCACAGGCATCGGACAGGCGTGGGCAGGTTGGGTGTGCAACGCTGACATGGGCGACGCAGCCGGTGCCAAAGAACGATTTTTCGCGCGCAAATGTTCGGTCGATAAATTGATCTACGATGACAAAATCGCCCGGTGCCATGTGCTCGCGAAATGATCCACATGCCGACACTGATATCACGTCCGTGACCCCGATCCGTTTTAGCGCGTCGATGTTTGCGCGGTACGGTACCGACGTTGGTGTGTGAACGTGACCGCGCCCGTGACGGGGCAAAAACGCCATCTCGACCCCTTCTAAAACACCCGTTAGAATCTGGTCCGATGGTGCGCCCCAAGGTGTTTCGACAGTGATCCATTCAGGGTTTTCGAGACCTTCGATATCGTAAATACCGGATCCCCCGATGACGGCAATTTTGGTGTTGGTCATGGCGCAATTCCAATCAATTGTTTGATGCGAATGTGGGGTAATTCAAGGTGGACTTCAACGGGTGCGAACGCGGCAATTTTGCTCTGTGAATTGTGGGTTTAGTCGAATATTCACAATTCGGTTCTAAACGCCGATTATGTTGCAGGGTTCACATCGCGCCCGAAACCGTCTAGGACGCGCCAAGACTTTCTTTTCCCCTGACAGGACACGTACCATGCGCGCCACTTTTGCTGCATTTACAAAGAATTTGAACGTGACCGATTTGCGTTGGATGCCCGAAGACGGGTTCAGTGTTTCCCGCTTACGGATTGAACTGCTTTCCGGGCTGACAGTTGCCTTGGCCTTGGTGCCCGAAGCGGTGGCATTTGCCTTTGTCGCGGGTGTTAATCCGCTGGTTGGGCTGTACGCTGCGTTCCTTGTCGGTTTGATTACCGCGCTGATCGGGGGTCGTCCGGGGATGATTTCTGGTGCGACCGGCGCGTTGGCTGTTGTGATGGTCGCCTTGGTGGCGCAGCACGGCGTTGAATACTTGTTTGCGACGGTGGTTTTGATGGGCGCGCTGCAGATTTTTGCAGGCGTCATGCAATGGGGCAAATTCATTCGTCTGGTGCCGCATCCTGTGATGTTGGGCTTTGTGAATGGTTTGGCGATTGTGATTTTCCTTGCGCAAATGAGCCAGTTTAAAGTGCCCGGGACCATGGTTGATACAGGTCATGGCATGGGCGGCGGCACGTGGCTAAGTGGTGGCCCGCTGTATTTGATGCTGGCGCTGGTGGTTTGCACGATGGCGATCATTTGGGTGATGCCGCGTATTACGAAACTTATTCCCGCACCTTTGGCTGGTATCGGCATTGTGGCTGCGGTGGTTATTGGGTTTGGGCTGGATGTCCCGCGCGTCGGTGATTTGGCGTCGATCAGTGGCGGTTTTCCGATGCCGCATAACCCGTTTGGCGAGGGGCTGGGGCTGTATGGTACAGCACTCGCGCCGTTCACGCTTGAAACCCTTTACATCATTCTGCCTTACGCGGTTATTTTGGCGGCCATCGGGCTAATCGAAAGCCTGCTGACGCTGAACCTTGTTGGCGACATGACAAACACACGTGGCGGCGCAAGCCAGGAATGTATCGCCCAAGGTGTGGCGAATACTGTCACCGGTTTCTTTGGTGGTATGGGCGGTTGCGCGATGATTGGTCAGTCGATGATCAACGTGAAATCTGGCGGTCGCACACGCGTTGCCGGCATTGCGGCGGCGGTCTGCCTGCTGTTGTTCATCTTGGTCGGGTCCAGCGTTATTGAATTGATCCCGCTGGCCGCGTTGGTTGGCGTGATGTTCATGGTCGTAATCGGCACGTTCGCATGGAACTCTTTGACGATCCTGCGCAAGGTTCCCTTGATGGATGCCTTTGTGATTTTGTTGGTCACGGTTGTCACGGTCATGGAAGACTTGGCCGTCGCAGTTGTTGTCGGTGTTATCGTCAGCGCGCTGGCCTATGCGTGGAACAACGCGCGCCGCATTCATGCCAAAACCCGTCTTTCATCCACCGAAGAAGGGGCCAAAGTTTACGAAATCAGCGGCCCATTGTTCTTTGGATCATCTGATGGATTTGCGGAGCTGTTCGACGTCGATGGCGACCCAAGTACGGTTATCGTTGATTTTGCGGACAGCCGCGTCGTCGATCAATCTGCGTTGCAAGCAATCGAGGCAATGGCCGGTAAATACGAGGATGCGGGCAAGACCCTGATGCTGCGCCACCTTAGCCGCGACTGCCACCAATTGCTGACCAAAGCAGGCCACCTGATGGTGGATAGCGACGATGATCCTGAATATGCGCTGGCTGTTGATTATTCTGTGCGTACCGGAATTCTGGGCAGTCACTAGTTTAATATTTGGAAAATACCCGCCGCACAGGACCAAACTGGCCACCTGTGCGGCGTTCCATACATTCAAAATTGATCTGGGTTAACGCAGATTTCGATCACATCAGTCGTCCGGGCGAACCAGTTCGAACACCTCTTTGACCGTTGTGTAATCGCGATACCCCATCCGCGCGAGCGGGTTGAAAGTGGTCACGTCAAATCGCCCATCCACAATTGTATCATCGCGCATGTGGATGCCGACGACTTCGCCAAACACAACATAGTTGGATGCCCCTTCGATCTGCACGATCTGCGTCACTTTGCATTCCATCGCGGCGGGCACTCCGTCAATTCGGGCGCAATTGATCGTTTTGCATTCTGCTGGCGTTAGCCCTGCCTGCACAAATTCATCGACGTCTTTGGCCAATAATGCAGAGGACACGTTCATCGCGTCCTTCATATCCGTCTGCACCAAGTTAACGCAGAACACGCCAGTCTCGCGAATGTTTGCAACGCTGTCTTTGGTGTTGTCCTGATCATCCTTGGCACCGGTTGATGCGAACATAACCTGCGGCGGCGCATAGGCGACCCCGTTGAAAAACGAATAGGGCGCAAGGTTGTTGCGACCGGCGGCGTCACGTGTCGAAATCCAGCCAATCGGGCGCGGTGTGATCAATGCGTTAAATGGGTTGTGCGGCAACGAGTGCCCGTCTTTTGGTTCGTAAAACATGTGGATGCGCCTTTTTGGATCGATGTGTTTGGCAAAGACGTAGCGCCGTGGTAGGCGAAGTTCCAGCAGAACCAACATCCGATACGCGCCAAATGTACACCTTGACCTCTGAACAAAACGACGATTGGTGGGAGGTCGAAGCCCTCTACGACTTGTGTTTTGCGCCCGGTCGCGAGGCGTTATCGTCGTATCGTTTGCGCGACAATGTCCCCCCCGTGCCTGATTTGTCCCTCGCTGCTCGTGATATTGATGGCGTTTTGGGTGGTGCAATTCGGTATTGGCCGGTGTTGGTC